>CAYSDH010000014.1:10029-40102 GCA_964429805.1 uncultured Flavobacteriales bacterium | reverse complement strand
CACCTTTGAGGCGATGGCCGATATTAGACTAGAGTCAACGCCACCGCTAAGAAAGGCTCCTAAGGGTCTGTCTGCGGTCAACCTTTTACTGACAGAATCTGTAAGCAGTGTGTTTAGTTTTTTCTTTACTGACGCGGGGTCACTATCGGTCTGTCCCGATATGTGGTCTGACAGCTCCCAGTAATTTTTAATTTCAAAGCTGCCCTTCTTTAATGTGCCAATAGAGCCTGCGGGAAACTTTCTTATCCCTTTATAGATGGTCAAAGGCTCAGGTATAAAACCTAAATGAAGATAGAAGGACACGGCCTCTTCGTCTATTTCTTTTTTTAAGTGTTTGCCTAGAAGGGCATACATGGTATCAAGTTCTGAGGCAAATGCAAAACATTGGTCATCATGAAAGTAGTAGAGAGGTTTGATGCCAATGCGGTCTCTGCAAATGGTGAGTGATTCTTTGCTTTTGTCAAAAATTGCAAAGGAAAACATGCCATTGATTTCATTTAAAACTGACGGGCCAATTTTCTCCCATGCTTCAATGAGTGTCTCGGTATCACCAGAACTATTAGTGCTGAGGGCATACTTCTTTTTAATCTCTTGATAGTTATAACACTCACCGTTATAGCTGATTAGGCTGTTTTTAGAATTAGAATACATGGGCTGTGCGGCCATGTCAGAAGTGTCTATAATACTCAGCCTAGCGTGAAGAAGAGTCGTCTGCCCTATGGTTTCGTGCCCCGAATCATCAGGCCCACTGTGCGTCATGGTGTCAAGTACTTTGGACAAGTCGACATCTATGGTTGATTCTGAAAATTTGACCATTCCCGCTATACCGCACATGAGTCGTTTGGTTTTAGGAAAGCCATAGTTGTTGCCCCACTTTTATCTAGACTCGTCTCAAATACTATTTCAATTATAGGGCGGATAATCATGCGTGTTTTCTTGCTATGTAGCTAAACAATCTTCCTGGGTATTCGTTTCGAGAATCCAATCTTTTCTTAAGCCAATTAATTGCGAGTGACGAGTGTGACAGCCATCCCATTTTTTTAGACTTCAAGATTTCTTTTATGTCTTTGTTCACCTCTTGTGTCGTTCTCGGTGCATAGTTAATTGCGCTTGACATAGGGCCTAAAATTTCGAGCATATGCAGTCCCGCGCTCCGAAAGCCTCCTTCGTACTGATCGCGAGTATATGCATTCTCACCTCCATAAAATCCATGCAAAGGGTGCTCGTCAAGAAATTGTTGAAGGTCCTCTTGTTTGCTAATCACATGGTCTCTAATTGTAAAAAAGGTTCCTCCAGTGCGCAAATGCTGAGTACAATTTGAAATAAAGCGTTTTAGGTCATTGGCATGGTGCAGGGCTTGTCGCGCAAAAACGAGGTCATAGGGCGAGTTGGTCGTGTGGTTTTCTGCAAAATCCTCAACCACACTCGCATTTGTAAGGCCAAATGAGTCAATGGCTTTTCTGATAGCCCCAGCACCGATCGTGTCTGAGGTGTCAGGCTCTAAGGCCACCACTTCATAGCCCGATAGTGCAAATGAAAGCGCAGAAATACCGTTGCCAGAGCCGATGTCTAAAATGCGCTTACAATTTGGGCTATGCTTGCGAATTGCCTTAAGCACTTCAGAAAACTCTTCACTTTTGGAATAGCGCGTGATGTTCGCGACAACATCATCACCGAGATACGCTTCTTCAACAAGTGAAGCGTACTCCGGCCTAGTTCGGATATGCTCTATGGTTTCATGCCAATTCATCTACCACATATTAAATTAGGCATTTCATTTTTTAGTGTCAGATTTGTCGTTAAGCGAACGAATAACCTTAGCTGGTGACCCTGCAACCAGAGTATCTGGCGGAACATCTTTGGTTACTGTAGATCCAGTAGCCACGATAGACCGAGCTCCGATTGTCACACCTTTTAGGATAGTAGAGTTGAAACCAATCCACACGTCATCACCTATTATTATGGGTGAAGATTCTACATGGTCCCAGTTTTTATAAGCACCTATGACTCCTACTTCTAGTCCCTTTTTCCAGTCTTTGACATCACTTCTACGGTGCTCAAAATTCAACGAGTGGGCGTCATTGTCAATAATATTGCAGTCCCAAGAGATAAGCACATTGTCTCCAACTTCTATTCCTGCAATGCTGATCAGCTTGCTTGGACCTATAAATGTGTTTTTTCCTATTCGGATAGAACCGTTACCGTTTTCGCAGACAAGAAGTCCATTGATAATTGATCCTTCACCAATCTCAATAGCTGGTGTTGAATGACCGCTACCCCTTAGCGAAAGCGACATGTCCTTGACAAAGGCAGTGTGCGATAAACTCAACAGCCCTTTCTTTTGAAGAAGTGCAAGATCTTTTTGCTTTCGCTTATTATTTTTCCAACGTAGAATTCTCCCAATCATCCTTGACCTTTTCGTATGATTTCTGTTGCGCGGCTTTGTGACTGTGATTTTCGCTGACCCTTATCGTCAACCACATAGCTTAATAAAGGTGTTACATGCATGACTCGAAGCAGTTTAAGAGTGCTTGGGCATAGTCCATGCGTTCTTCATCACCTTGTATTGGTCCTTCATTTGGTCTCTGCTCTATGACGCTTGACATGTGCTGAGCCAGAGTTTGCTCATCATCAACATCAAAGTAAGAGGCGTGCGTCCCCATTTGCTCTTTATTTACTTCAAGCGAAGAAGCGAGCACAAACTTGCCAAGCGCCTTCGCATCTTCAATTACAGTGCTCCAGCCTTCAAAACGGCTGGGCTGTATGATTGCCAAGCTCTCACGCATAAGTCGGAGCTGAACATCTCTGTCAATAAAACCTAAAAACTCACAGAAATCACCTAGCTGATGTGTGCGGATGTAGTCTTCAAGCATGGTGGAATAATCTGGGTCTCTTGGGTCATAAAACTTCCCTGTAAATCTCACCTTAAAGCGGAGCCCATTCTTCTTCAGTTCATTGATGGCCTGAAGCACCAAGAGGTGGTTTTTATGTGTCCAAAACTGATTGCATACCATGAAATATGAGGCGTCAGTCTCAAACTCGCTAAACTTTGAGTCTGTGGCCAAATCATCTTTTCCTATCAATGATTTGAACCTCAATAGTTTTGTTGTGACGTTATTATCGCTGTAAAATTGAAGAAAATGACTGCGCGCATTTTCACTACTCAAAAAAAGAAACTCAGCCTGGTCTGCAATATTTCTATAGTTGTCATTTCGTTTCTTTTTTTCTGAATCGTCAAAAAGATGTCCAAGAAAGAGATGCTGGAAATCTGGAATCCAATGCCCAACTTTGGTGTCAGTCATGCTGTGAGATGGGTGAAAAGACAGCAACGGGTAAAGGAAATCAATGCGATGCTTTTGACACTGGTGCTGAATCAAGTTGTAGTCACTACTCAAACCTTTAGCTCGCACTGATACTTTTTCAAGAAGCCCTACATCCGTCATATTAACTTGAGTCGCGTCAATCTCATCCATCAACGTTTTTACAGTTTGGCTGGGCTTTCCAGAATAAAATAGGAAGAGCTTTGGCCTATCTTCTTTATTTAAAAATGAAATGGCTTTAGCTAGATTGAGCACGTAGTACACGCCACCCATCCAGTTCATATCAGTTTGGAGGTGAAATCCTAAGTGCTTGAGGGAGTTGAGTTTGTTACTCAAATTTTTGAATCTGTTTCGTTCGTAAATACAAAATAGTCAAAATTTAGTTGACCAATAAGACGTGGGTCGTTGTGATAAATTTCAGTGACTATCATGGTTAATCAAGCTAGGCAATATCTGCAAAGTAGGCCTCTGTTTTCTTGAAGTACAGGATTCCGATTACAAGAAAGACCAGATTAGAAACAAGGCTTACCCAGACCAAAGACATGTCTACGGGTGTATCCATAATGGCATTTTTGACTAACACCACGGGGCCATACATGGGGTTGACCGCACAGAGTAAAGCCACTACTTTATTCTGAATCCAGTCAAGCGGATATAAAACTGGTGTGAGAAACAGGAGGAGCTGAACCATAAATGGTATGACATATTGAAAATCTCTGTACTTGACATTAAGCGCTCCAATAAGTGAGCCCATGCCCAGCGTAGCGATAATGACAAGCAGCACACAGATGGGAATCATGTATGTCATTTTCAAAATGTTTACTTCAAGTCCTGTGGTCTGGTTGTAGTAGATAATAATACCAATGAATACAAGTAGGGCCATCAAAAAATCAAATACAGCTACGAGTATTGAGGAGAGCGGAATAATGAGCCTAGGAAAGTATATTTTCTTAATAATGTTGGCGTTTTTGACCATCGAGTTTCCCGCGCCACTCAGACCAGTGGCAAATATGCTCCACAGCATAAATCCAGAATATATGAAAATAGGGTAGGGGATTCCTCCAGTTTTTTCAGCCACGCCCATTCCTTTTCCAAAAAAGTAACTCATGACGACCATGACTAAAAATGGCTGCAGCACAGCCCATCCAAATCCGAGGACACTCTGCTTATACTTGACCTTTACATCTCTCCAAGTAAAGAAGTAGAACAACTCTTTGTACTCCCACATTTCAGACAGACCAAGAGAAAAACCTTTTGGAGGGGTGATATATCTTTCCTTACTCTCAGACATGGTAGTTAAGCTCCCTGAGCTGCTTCTCATTGATATGATTAAACTCTTTTACTTGGTCTTCCGTCATCTCCGTTTTGTAACTGCCTGATTTTCCTTTGCGCACGAATTTCCAACCTTCTTTCCACTCACCTTTTTTTAACCAGTTGTCTTTTTCTTTCTCCTGCATTTCATTGAACGAACAGTTCAAATAGATTTTCTTGAGCAGTTCGTCATCAATATCTGCCTCGGCAAATGCCGCCAGTCTTTTCATTTGATTTAAACCGTCATCTAACAAGTCTTCATATTTTACCAGAAGGATTTCTGAGTCAAACGGGTTATTCTTCCATTGATCATAGTGTGAGGACCAGCCCATACCAGGAAAATTGAGCCGAGCATGTATGAGGTCTTCCATCGACACGTTTTCACCTTGAGCCTGTAGCATCGCATAATAAGAGCAGTACGCATCTCTGCCATCACGCACTACGTGTATGACTTTCTTCATGTTTGGCGCAGGGGCGGAGTGTGTCTTAAAACACATTTCACTGAAATACCTTCTATACCGGTCATTAAATTGTATGTCCGGGACGATGTCTCTTACCATGTTTTGTGTGGTCACTGACATGTCCATGCGACATAAAATACCACACATCAGAAACTGAAGCCATGTATTGCCAGATTTTGGATACCCTGCAATAAACATGTCCTTGGGTTTGATGTCCGAAATCTTCTCCCAGTAAAACTCATTTAGGACCCCGCTTTGGTCCTGATTTTTTTTGAATATGCCGTCAAAGATGCTCATCAGCTTGTGCTCCAATTAATTTGAGGAGAAACTCTCCCGACCTGCTGAAAGCTGTACAAAGTCGATTCTTGTTCACTTACTATCTCAAATGTCAGCACGCTTTGTCGCTGCACCAGCACCTTGTTACCAGGCATACCACCTTGCACAGCAACTCTGTACACTCCACCTTTCATGAATTTTCCAGGAATCCGTATTCGTATCGTATGCTCTTTTCCTTCACTAAAATCAAATCCTCTGCCTTGCGAGCTTGTTAAGAAAAGGACGTCCTCTTCTTGGTCCAACACGCTCACATTTATTCTCATTTCAAAATTGATGGGTTGGAGAGTCATGACCAATTTTATATTGATTTCTTCTCCACTCAGAAATGACTCACGTTCATTTCTGTCATTGTCCTCCAGGCTAGCTTCTAAAAATCGTAGTTCTTGATTGCCAAGCCCTTTTGGTCGCCATGATTGTCGACTTCCAAGTCCGGAGTCTCCCTCTAGGTATTTGGATATGATGGTCTCATTGTCACCTTGAGCAGTCAGTCGTCCATTCTCAAGCATGATGCTTCTCGAGCAGAGCTTTCTGATGGCAGCCATGTTATGCGACACAAATATGATCGTCCTTCCACCTCGGCTTACCTCGCCCATTTTACCAATGCATTTCTGCTGAAACGCATGGTCGCCAACCGCTAGAACTTCATCAATAATTAATATTTCTGGCTGGAGGTGTGCAGCCACGGCAAATGCCAGTCTGAGTTGCATTCCACTGGAGTAGTGCTTAAGTGGAGTTGTCAAAAAGCTCTCTACTCCAGAGAAATCCACTATTTCGTCATACTGACTGAGTATTTCCTTTTTACTTAATCCGAGTATGGATCCATTAAGCAATATGTTTTCATGTCCAGTCAATTCAGGGTGAAAACCTGTCCCGACTTCCAGGAGGCTTGCTATTCGTCCGCGAGTGATTATTTGTCCTGTGGTAGGAGGCGTAATCCGAGAGAGGATTTTTAACAGAGTTGATTTACCGGCTCCATTTTTTCCTATGACACCAATTGACTCTCCTGGTTCTACCTTGAAACTGATGTCCTCTAGAGCCAGAAAACTCTTTTTCTTTTTCTTGAACTTGAAGACATTCGTTAACGAATCTCGAATACTTAAGTAGGACTCGACCTCTTTATTGATCGAGTATTGTTTTGATACGTTTTGTATTTCTAGGATGGGCTTCACTCAGATAAAATGTCTTCGTTAAAATTATTTTATTGATTTGGATTGGTAGGCGCGTTAATTTTATTTATCCATTGCGCATACTCAGTAAGTCCTGCTTTTAAGTCGATGAATTCATCTTTAAAAACACGCCTTAATTTAGCATTGTCTCCACGCCAATTAAGTGGGTCTCCTTTTCGCTGAAACATGTTAAAATGAATGTCAGCAGCATCGCGCCCCATGGCCTCTATCATGTGTCGTGCCGCCTCGTTGATAGTTGTTTCAACTCCGCTACAGATGTTTATGGCCTCTCCATTTAATCCGCTAACGGTAGATAGTCGCAGGCAAATAGTTGCAATGTCATTAATGTGAATGAAGTCACGACTTTCTTTTCCGGTTCCAAATAATTCTATCGGCCCTGGCTTTGAGCATTTTTGAGCGTTGTCCCAAAAAAGCTGCTTTTGCATCTGCGCTCCATAGGCCGAGAAGACTCTTAAACTCACGGATTCTAATCCTTGCGCAGCACTTTCCATCAATAAGTTTTCTGCTTCGAGTTTATGCCATCCATAAGGAGATATTGGTGCTGGCTTTAACGATTCAGAGATGGGTAGTGATTGTGGATTTCCATAAACTGCGGCACTCGAAAAGTTAATCAGTTTAGTCTTAGGAGAAGTCGATAATATGGATGTGACGAGCATCGCGGGTATGGTCGCGTTTAAATATCTATCGGTTTCTTTATTGTCAAATGAGAAACCAACGGTTGGGCTACCAGAGGCATTAATGCATACATCTGGTTGCTCATCTGACAAGAGCAAGTCAAAATTAGTGAGTCGCTGTTCCAGCTTGACCACTTTAAGTCCTTCGAGTGCTTGATCGGTATGTAAGGAAGTACTTGCTGCGATTACCTCATGTCCAGCAGATACAAAACGATGAGCGATAGCTCTGCCAATGCTACCATTGGCACCTATGATTAACACTTTAGCCATCAGTTACACCCTATGTAAAGAAGATAAAATGTCGAAAACACGAGGCGATATAATTCTTGGCATTAAGGTCATTTGAGATTTAAGATAAAGAATCTAAGATGAACTATTCTTTGATTGAGGAGAATAAATTTTTCTGATGTACACTGTTTTACTTCCTCCAGTGTTCTAACGACCTGCCTAACAGTGTTTCCAGCTCTTTTATGTGAGGCTCGAAATATTCTTGTAATTTTTTTCTCGTGCTGGCTGCCATTGGGCCTTGTGTGCCTGATGAGTTTAGTTTCATTAGATACTTACGGATGTGTCGTGTTGGACGGTTCCTGTTTCGTCTCAAATAGTTTTTTAGGGCATACTGTAATCCTGGTGCATAGGTTTTTCTGCCTATGTTGAAGCGTTTACTGAGGTCAAACTCAAAAGGAGCGAGGCCAAGATGTAGGCGGATTTTTTCCAAATGTGATGCAGGGTCAGCACTAAATTCTTCGTAAATCATGACAAGCACATGTTCAGGGAAAAGCGTCTCATAACGCCTTATCTGTTCTGCGTAATGAGAAGATTTCTTATACATGTAGTTCCAAAAATACTGCGGGCATTTTTTTCTAAACCTGTCATTAGTTAAGCGCCTTTTTTCTTGATTCAACCCTTTTTCGAAAGTGCTAGAAGACTCATAACCATGCACACATGACCAATGATACATGGAGTATGCTCGGTCAACTGGATTTCGCAGAATGATCAGAATCCGTGCATCTGGATTGGCTTTTTTAATTTCTTGCGCGCTTTCTGGAGTTGTTAGATAAGAATGGCAGATCTCGCCTACCTGTTGGCCTTCTATGGCATCATCAAAAAAAGAAAGGTAAAGCTGCTCATCATCTACGCCATAGTCGTGAGAATAGAAGCCTAGCTCCTTGACATCAACAGTCTTGGTCATAAACACACCTGGGTGCTGATTAAGATACTTCCAAATTGAAGTAGTGCCTGATTTTGCAGCTCCAACGCCAAAAAAATCTGGAATACGTCTGTCTTTCTTCAAGATTAATTCTTTGAGGCTAAAGTATAGATTAGAAACTGTTCTGATCTTGTTGAGTCGTGTTGCCAATCTTTAGCCAGTGTGAGTTGGGGTGCCGAAAAGTGTTTCAATAGTATGTCGAGCACGTTTTTCACCTCCAAAGTCGAACTGGTTAGTCTCTCCCAATAGGGTACAAACGGCTCGCAACCTGAAGTTAAACGGGAGTTGATTTTTGGTGAAATTTCGTCTTGAATCTTAAACTACATTTCGAAATTCGTAAAGCTCTTTTGACTAAATTTAAAATTCCGATAGCACAAAAAATGCAGTTTTCTAAAATCTATTTGATTCTCCCATTTGTGATGGGCTTTCTCTGCGCGTCAGCGCAAGATGAGGTGTTGCCCTCCGAGCTGGCTTCGCTCAATCTGTGGTTTAAGTCAGATACGGGCGTAGTTCATACTGATGGTAAAATAGAGGAGTGGCAAGAGATTTCTGGAAACATGAATCATGCAGTGATTACAAACCTTATAGAAAGGCCAACCTTTATAGACATTGTGCCGGAATTGGATGGGTTTCCAGCAGTGAGATTTGATGGAGTAAATGACTTCTTGACCTTTTCTGAAGTCAATGATTTTCGAACCATTGTCTTTCTAGTTAAGCATGCTACTGGGAGTCAAGATTTTCCGTCAATTTTAGGGCATAGTGTGCTCAATGACTTTGCGTCTGGAGGGTCTAATACAAATTCTGCTGATAAACTTTTTCAAGCGAATACAAGCTCAAACATCACAGACGGTGTTGGACGTCTTAATGGGCTAGACATGGCTCCTCTTGATTTGCCCAAGCCCACTCAGTATTCGGTCATCTCGCTAGTAACTACAGGTAATGTGGTGGCCGAGCGCATTACGAGAGACAGGACTGTGGCATCGAGAGTATGGAATGGAGACTTTGTTGAAATAATTGGGTTTAATGAAGCCCTGAGTGACGAGGACCTCGTAGGAGTGGAAAACTACTTAATGAATAGATACGCACCGCCTCTGGTTCTCCAAGACGATATTGAATCTGAATCATTCTGTCCGATTTCGTTGGAGGTGGGAGATCACTTTCTGTCATACGATTGGTCTACTGGAAGTGATAGTAGTTCGGCTGAAATATTAGGCTCAGGAACATACACACTGGAGGTGACTGATGTGTTTGGCAGAACCTATATTGATTCATTTTTAGTCTCGTTCCCTGGAGAATTTATTGAGTCGTTTTCTCTTTGTTCTGGAGAAGACAGTGTATGGTCTGTCGCATTAGACCCGTCAGCATTCTCATTTGACTGGAATGACATGACGAGTGACTCTGACATATTTATAGATGTGCCTGGTTCTTATCAGGTAAATGTTACTGACACTGTGGGTTGCATGTTCGCCAGTGATACTGTTTTTGTTGATCAAGACGAGTTTTCGCAAGTAGCAACACTCGGTAATGATACCTCGCTGTGTGTCGGCAACAGTCTTTCAGTGCAGAATATAGTTAATGGGCCTTTGGTTTATTCATGGAATGACAACTCAATGCAGTCTACTCTTATGGTCAGTGATGCAGGTGCATATTGGGTGACGGCTGTAAATCAAAGTGGATGCGTACTTCAAGACACCGTTGACATTGCCATCGCTGGCCAAGCTCCCACAGCAGACTTCTTTTCCAGCAATGCCTGTGAGTCTGACTTGGTGAGTTTTTCGGACTTGTCGGTGCCGCCAGCGGGAGCGACCATTGACAACTACCTCTGGGACTTTGGCGATTCGATTAGCTCTACACTCTCGCAACCCACCCATGTCTATGCCGATACGGGAAGCTACTCGGTAAGCCTCATTATTCAAACAAACGAAGGCTGTTCTGACAATATAAATTTGGAGCTGCAAGTACATCCCAAACCAGAAGCCGTGGCCTCTGTGGGGCTTGGGTGTACTGGAAGCCCAACTGTTTTTGCAGACTCAAGTACAGTTTCTTCGGGCATTATAACTTCATCCATTTGGACATTTGATGAGGGGATAATTGGCTCAGGATTGCTGACCGATTACATCTATACAGAAACAGGACAGTATGACATTGAGCTAGTCACGTTTAGTAATGAAAACTGCAGAGACACCACCAGCTTGACCATCGAAGTGTTTATGTCTCCAGTTTCTGACTTTCTCTGGGAGCCCGTCTGCCTTGGTGAGCCGATGCTTTTTGAAGTAAATCCCGATACCACTGGCGCAGGAGTGGCGATAGCCTACCTCTGGGACTTTGGTAATCAGGGAAGCATATTTCCTCAAACCAGCTACCAATTCAACTCCCCAGGATTTAATCCTGTCTCTCTGCTAACCACCACAGAGACGGGATGCTCTCATGACACGATTATAGATGTGTCAGTCCATGAAGATCCTATAGCCCAAATCTCTGCTGGCCCTGCTTGCGAAGGGCAGGCTGTGTCATTTTCAGATAACAGCATCATTTCCTTTGGCGATACGATAGCCAATTGGCAGTGGATTTTGGATAGTCAAGGACAATCAAGTCTTCAAAACCCCAACTTCATTTTCGATGGTTCAGGTGATTTTGATATTTCTCTCAATGTGGTCAGTGCAGCGGGATGTGTCGATGAGACAGAAATCGAAATTAATGTTGGAAGCTACCCTGAGGCTGCTTTTGACTTTTCTCCTCAAATAGGACTGCCTCCGCTGGAAGTAGACTTTACAGACCAGAGTATTGATGCAGCATCATATCAATGGACCTTTGACATAGGGCAGGGGGCCATTGCGTCAGATCCTACCCACACGTTTTTAGATACCGGAACAGTCATCATTTCGCTGACTGTTACAAATGAGGAAGGCTGCACAGATACTCAGACTGCGCCAATATTTTTGACCGAAGCCTTGACAGATTTATGTCTGGAGAGTATCGGCTGCATACAAAAAGGCGATTACATTCAGCCCGTTCTACAGGTCAGTAATTTTGGAAATTTTACTCTTGATGAAATGCAGGTATCCATGGAGATACTAGATGGTAGTAGCATTATCGAAAATTGGACAGGAAGTATCGAGCCCGGAGAGATTACTACCATAATTCCAGCCTCGCAGCTGCTGTTCATTGAAGGTGAGCAGGCTCCTTTTTTCTGCGTAGAGCTACTTCCAGCTCCTGGACGTGTTGAGTCAAACCCGTCAAACAATAGTCAGTGCAAAGAGATAGTGGAGAGTGACATATCAACTTGGGAGAGCCCTGAGCCAAATCCTGCAACTGATCAGTTGAGTTTCAGATTTGTAAATGCCAAAGATGGCGCGCTCAGCATGAGCATCATGGATGTCGCAGGACGAGAATTCAACACGAGAACCTATCTGATAGGGGAGAATGTCATTGAGTTGGTTACTGTTGATGTGTCGCAATTGGCGGCTGGTCAGTATTATTTCCGACTCGAGCAGGGTATTCGAGTAGAAACTTTTCCTGTAATCATCCTCAACGACTAAGTCTATTTCCATGAAGCTGCTATTTGCAAGTCATAATGAAAACAAGGTGAAAGAGCTCAAGTCGGTCTTGCCTGCGGGCATCGAGTTGGAGTCGCTTGCTGAGATAGGTTGGCAAGAAGAAGTGCCGGAGACTTAAGATACGCTGACGGGAAATGCATCTCAAAAAGCCAATTTTATTCATAAGAGACTGCAAATTAATTGCTTTGCTGATGACACAGGTCTTGTCGTTCCCGCTTTAGACGGTGCTCCAGGAGTCTATTCAGCGCGCTATGCTGGCCCCCAGCGCAGCGCTCAAGATAACATGGCTAAACTTGAGCAAGCCTTAATTAGTGGCAAAGACCGCAGTGCCTATTTTGAAACCGCCATATCATTGATACTTGATGACGAGGAGCATGTCTTTGTGGGACGTGTGAATGGCCATATCTCCTCAGAACGGAGAGGGGGTGAGGGATTTGGTTATGACCCCATCTTTATACCAGAGGGGCAGACACTCACTTTTGCAGAAATGGAGCTTCATCAAAAGAACCAGATGTCGCACCGAGCACGGGCCTTTAAAAAAATGGTTGATTTCCTCGCAGAAAGGATGAAATAGCCCTGTAGAAATAATCTTCTACATAGTTTCCAATTTAGTAATGAATACTTACCTTTGCGCTCCTTTTTAACAGAGGGTAATAACTATAATTATGGCAAACAGATATGAAACCGTTTTCATTTTGACTCCCGTTTTGTCTGAGCAACAGGCAAAGGAGACGGTTAAGGGCTACAAGAAACTCCTCAAAGACGCCAAGTCAAAAATGGTGCACGAAGAGGATTGGGGCCTTAGAAAGCTGGCTTATCCTATCCAGAAGAAATCGACTGGATTCTACTATCTATTCGAACATGAGACCGAAGGTGATTACATCGCCACAATGGAAACTCAGTTCAAAAGAGACGAGAAAGTGATTCGCTTCCTTACAGTCAAAATGGACAAACACCACATCGCCTTCGCTGAGAGCAGAAGGGATAGAAGTAAGAATAAGAAAGTCGAAACTGAAAAAGAGTAAGTCATGGCAGAATCAGAAGTAAGGTATCTTACGCCCATCGACATTGAAACGACCAAGACTAAGTATTGTCGTTTCAGAAAGAATAGGATTAAGTACATCGATTATAAGGACTCTGACTACTTGACCATGTTGGTCAATGAGCAGGGAAAAATCCTTCCTCGAAGAGTAACTGGAACTTCTCTGAAGTACCAGCGAAAAGTAGCACAAGCAATCAAGCGTGCCCGTCACTTGGCTTTATTGCCATACGTTACGGATCTCTTGAAGAAGTAATTCCAAAACTCAACAGAAATGGAAGTAATACTTAAAAAAGAAGTTGATAACCTAGGAGTTGCTCACGAACTAGTGACTGTGAAAGCTGGGTACGGCAGAAATTATTTGATTCCTAAAGGTCTTGCCGTGCTTGCAACAGCTAGTGCCAAGAAGGTTCATGCAGAAAACGTGAAGCAGCGTGCGCACAAAGAGGCGAAAGTCCTTGAAGAAGCGCAGGCACTTGCTACTAAGTTGGAAGGCGTGACACTGAAGATTGGAGCGAAAGCAGGAACATCTGGGAAGATTTTTGGATCGGTCAATACAGTTCAAATTGCTGAGGCACTAGCTGCTCAAGGATTTGAGATTGAGCGTAAGAAAATCAACATCAAAGAAGATGCGATTAAGGAACTCGGAACTTACAGTGCGGCTATCAAGTTGCATAGAGAAGTGAAGACCTCGGTAGAATTTGAGGTTGTTGCTGAGTAAGTCAGAAGGTACAATACTAATAAAGCCCTTTCTTTAAGAGAGGGCTTTTTTTTATGCCCGTTTGTAATAGGGACCGAAAGTCTTACTCATATCTCAACGACTCGATAGGGTCAAGTTTGGCCGCCTTGCTTGCCGGATAATAACCTGATACGATACTTACCACAAGACATAGTAGTATGGCCATGCCTATCCATAGCCAGGGTATGATGAAGGTTCCGCCAACAAAGATGGATACCGCATTACCAATGCCAATGCCAAGCACCAGCCCCAAAAGCCCGCCCAACTGACCAATCAGTATGGCCTCAATAAGAAACTGCCACCTGATAGTCCTAGAGCTAGCCCCAATTGATTTTCTGACTCCAATCTCTTTTGTGCGCTCAGTCACCGAGACGAGCATGATGTTCATAAGGCCTATAGCCGCCCCAAGCAAGGTTATAATAGCAATGAACGTAGCGATAGCGGGCACCGATTTGGTGAAATCCAACAAGTCATTGGCAAAGCCATCACTCATCCTTATCTGAAAACTGTCTTCCTCTCCAAGTACATCTTTTCTCACCACACGCATTCTGCCTATGGCAGCCGTTGCCGCGTCATCAAGTTCCTCAGCCGTCTTCGTGATTACGTTAATCCTGTAGTTGGTATTTTGAGAAGCATAGTTCAACTTGACATTCATCACCGGGACAATGACCTGATTGTCAGGGTCCATAAACAGCGCCTTTCCTTTTTCCTTGATTAAGCCAATTACTCTGTACTTCGATCCGCCTACCGAAATCACTTTGTTCAGCAGAGTACTCTTCTCCATTCCCAACTTTTTTAAGACGCTGGCCCCAACAAGCGCAACGTTGAGTCCTTTCTGGTCTTCGTTTTTACTGAAGTTTCGACCAAACTCTATCTCTAAACCTGAAATTTTGAGGTAGTTCATATCGCCACCCATTACCGTTACATTCGGGTTCGTTTTTTCAGATTTATACTTAATGGTGCCTGTAAAGCTGGCAAACGCAGAAATGGCTACCGTAGCATCATAATCGTAGGTCTTTTTAAAAAGTTGGGCCTCTCTGAAGTTGATGTTTTTATACACTTTGCCTTCAATTCCACCTTGGCGCTTACCACTGTTTGATGGCAGCCGTATTGAGAACGTGTTGACGCCCATCATTGAGAAGTCACTTTTTACTTTGGCTTCAAGTGCATCAATAGAGGTAAGAATGCCCACCAGCGCTGTAATTCCAAGCGCGATGATAAACACGGTGAGCACAGTTCTGAGTAACTGACTCTTGACTGCTCGGGCGGCAATCTTGATGTTTTCTCTATTAACGCGCTTCCTTTTTTCCAATGTTAATCAATCTTCGTTCTGTTAATGGGCCTTTCAAGGCCTTTTAATTATATTCGCTGTCCGCAGATAATTCAATAAAAATACTACCTGAATGGCATTCGACATCGACATGATAAAAGCTGTGTATCAGCGTTTCCCTGAGCGCATCGCAGCAGCACGTAAAGTTGTAAATAAACCGCTTACTCTCTCAGAGAAAATTCTTTATGGTCACCTTTGGCAAGGAGCGGCAGATACCGCTTATGAAAGGGGCAAGACGTATGTCGAGTTCGCACCAGACAGAGTCTGTATGCAAGATGCTACGGCCCAGATGGCGCTATTACAGTTTATGATGGCTGGTAAAGACAAAGTTGCGGTACCGTCAACGGTTCACGCTGATCACCTTATTCAGGCCAGAGTTAATGCGACCAGCGACATGCAGGAAGCACTCAATAAAAATAACGAGGTCTACAACTTCTTAGAGACCGTTTCTGATAAATACGGAGTAGGCTTTTGGAAGCCAGGTGCAGGTATTATCCACCAGGTTTTTCTAGAGAATTATGCCTTCCCAGGTGGAATGGTAATCGGTACTGATTCGCATACTGTGAACGGTGGTGGACTAGGAATGGTCGCTATCGGTGTAGGTGGAGCAGATGCTGTAGATGTAATGGCTGGTATGCCATGGGAGCTCAAGTTTCCAAAACTTATTGGTGTTAAGCTAACAGGTCGTCTTAGCGGATGGACTGCGAGTAAAGACGTTATCCTAAAGGTAGCCGGAATACTTACTGCCAAAGGAGGTACTGGTGCCATCGTAGAATATTTCGGTCCAGGAGCCACAGCCATGAGTTGTACTGGAAAAGGGACGATATCTAATATGGGGGCAGAGATTGGGGCTACAACATCAACCTTTGGTTATGACGAGTCGATGGGAAGATATCTCAGGTCCACAGACCGTGCAGATGTTGCTGATGCAGCTGATGCGATTGCAGAGCACTTGACTGGTGATCCTGAAGTATATGCAGATCCAGAGAAGTATTTTGATCAGGTTATTGAAATAAACTTGGATGAACTGGAGCCTTCGCTTAACGGACCATTCAGCCCAGACATATATACACCTATTAACAAGCTAGGTGACAGAGCGAGAGAAAACGACTGGCCAACGAAAGTGGAGTACGGTCTTATCGGTTCATGTACCAACTCAAGCTACGAAGACATTGCACGTGCGTCATCTATTGCCGCGCAGGTAAAAGCCAAAAATTTGAAGCCAAAGGCTCAGTTTACAGTAACTCCAGGTTCTGAAATGGTGAGATACACCACAGAGCGAGATGGATACTTAGACATATTTGAAGAGATGGGAGCCAGCGTATTTGCCAATGCCTGTGGACCATGTATTGGTCAGTGGGCGCGTGAAGGTGCAGAGCAGAAGGAGAAAAACACCATTGTACACAGCTTCAATAGAAATTTCTCTAAAAGAGCAGACGGTAATCCGAACACACATGCCTTTGTAGGTTCTCCAGCACTAGTTACGGCCATCGCCATAGCAGGCACTTTGGATTTTGATCCACGAAGAGACAAGCTAGTCAATGAGGCTGGTGAGGAAGTGATGCTAGACGAACCATCAGGAGAGGAGCTGCCGCCAAACGGATTTGATGTTAAAGATGCTGGCTACAAAGCACCTGCTGCTGATGGCTCAGGAATTGAGGTAGTTGTGAATCCAGACTCTGAAAGAATTCAGCTGCTCACCCCATTCGAGCCATGGGATGGTCAAAATCTAGAAGGCATCAAGCTGATTATCAAAGCTCAAGGGAAGTGTACTACAGACCATATTTCTATGGCAGGACCATGGTTGAGGTTTAGAGGTCACCTTGACAATATTGCGAATAACACGCTGACTGGTGCCATTAACGCATTTAACGGTGAGCCAAACAAAGTGAAAAACCAGCTGTCTGGTGAGTATGGTGAAGTACCTACTGTACAGCGAGCGTACAAAGCCGCTGGCGTGCCAACGATAGTGGTGGGAGATCATAACTATGGCGAAGGGTCAAGTAGAGAGCATGCGGCCATGCAGCCAAGACAACTTGGTATGCGCGTAGTGCTTGTGAAGTCATTTGCACGTATTCACGAGACAAACCTAAAGAAACAGGGGATGCTCGGTATCACGTTTGCCAATGAGTCAGATTACGACCTGATACAGGAGGACGATACGTTCAACTTGTCAGACCTTAAAGATTTTGCCCCAGGCAAGCAATTGACCCTTGAGGTATTGCATGCTGACGGTAGTTCTGACACGATTATGACGAATCATACCTACAATTCACAGCAAATAGAGTGGTTTAAGGCCGGTTCGGCATTGAATCATCTTCAGGCATAAGATTCTGAAGGGCAGTTGTTTAGCTACTTTTAAGTGAAGGTTATTAACAATTATTGTTGTGATTAACATTTATCAAACCTATTTGACAGTATATTTGCCCCCGTTTAGAACCAATTTAATCTAATTACACATGAAAAAGGTACTAGTTATTGCAGCCGTTTGTTTGTTCGGTATTACTCAAATGAACGCACAGTCTAACGCTATCAAGCTTAATCCGCTTGGAGCTTTATTTGGAAATTTAGGAATAGGATTTGAGCACGCTCTTAATGAGTCTAGCTCCGTTCAGTTGAACGTTGGTATTCTTTCAAGATCATTGAATCTTGGTGGAACTGAGTACAAGTATTCAGGATTCAGCGTAAGCCCAGAGTACAGAATGTACTTTGATGAGGCAATGCGTGGATGGTACGCAGGTGGTTATGCTAACTACAACAGCGTGAAGCAGGAGTTGACTTTTGGAGATATCTTCGGTGGAACTGGAGATGATGTGACTACTACAACGAATATCACCAACATTGGTGCTGGTATTCTATTTGGTCGTCAGTGGCTTCTAGGAGGAAATGAGAATTTCGTTATTGACTTAAACCTCGGAGTAGGTTACCAGTCAGCTTCTTTCGATACTGAGGATGATAACGATGACGATGACTTCACTATTGAGTTTGGAGCAGCAAGAGACGGAATTAATCTTCGTTCTGCTTTCTCAATTGGATACGCATTCTAAGAATAGCCATCCAAAGATTTTTTGAAAAAGGCCCTTCAGCATCGCTGAAGGGCCTTTTGTTTTTAATCGAGGCATGGTAATTGTAATTCCTCGGAGGTGAGGAGCGGAAAAACTCCGATATTGCACTTAGTAATTGAAAAAATGATGAAAATTAGAATTACACTTTTATGCATGATGGTCTTGATGGCAGGGCTATTAGTAGCACAAGACGAAGAGAAAGATCCAAACGTGATTGAAAACGGGAGCTTTGAAGAAACTACCGGTAAGTTAAAGAAGCTGGGTCAGCTTCCATATGCAGTTGGCTGGACCACGGCCAATGAAGAAAAGGCAGATTTATTCTCCACGTACAGCGAAACGGAAATTAACGGGGTGCCCAAAAATGAAATGGGTATGTGTAATCCGAGAGAGGGGAGCAACTATGCGGGCTTTTTAGTGCATAATGTGGTCTCTAAAGACGGACGAGAGTACCTCACATCAAAGCTCAAAGAGACGTTGAAGAAAGACCAGAAGTACTGTATCTCATACAGCATCAGTCTGGCTGATGTGGCGAAATACGCCACTAACAATCTCGGGTTCTACTTTTCTAAAAAGGAATCATACGAAGACAAAGACGTTCTGATTAAAGATGCAGTGTACCCGCGTCTGAATAGACCGCAATCAAAAATGGAAGGATGGCAAAACCTCTGTATGACATACACAGGTAAAGGAGATGAGAAGTTCATCACCATCGGAAATTTTGCTAGCGCTAGTGCCATTGTTACTGAAAAGGTGAGAAAGCCCTCAGACATTACACAAGAGCAGATGTCCATTGGTTACTATTATATAGACAACATCAGAATGGTGCCCGTGTCTAGAGAGTCTGACTGTACTTGTAAGGAAGAGTCAGCCAACGAAGGACCAAAAATTATCTATAGCAGTGCGGCAGGACTTGCTGATAATGCGTCAAGTGCAGATATCGTTGCCTCAAGCACAGTATACTTCTATGAGAATGAAGAAGCATTAGTCCAAGCGACTAAGAACACACTTGATAAGTTAGCAACCTTGATGACTACCAAGACTAAATTGTCTCTGACTATACACGGTCACATGGATGAAAATGAAGTTAAAAAGAGCAAAACGCTCGACAGGTTTAGAGACTATTCTAAAATGAGGGCTGAGATGGTGAAAAAATACTTGGTAGAAAAAGGCGTAGATGCCTCACGCCTTTCTATTAGGTCTCACGAAGATTCTGAACCAGCGACAAGCATGAAGACGCCACTGTCAATGGCCAAGAACAGAAGAGTTCAATTTGTGATAGAGTTAGACTAATTCAGCCTCATAACAACATACTAGTAAGTCTGCCATTTGAATACACATTCAAGTGGCAGACTTTTTTAATTCTGCTTTTTATAGCGGTTACTATTCCTGTGATGGGCCAAAATTTGGCACCTAACCCTAGTTTTGAAGAGCACAGTTACTGCCCGTCAAATTTTAATCAAGGCACCTTAGAGATTGTAACCGACTGGAAGCAAGCCTCAAAGGGCACAGCTGATTATTTTAACGTCTGCAGCAAAGTGATGGGGATACCAGACAATGCTTTTGGCACGCAAGAAGCAAAGGATGGTGAAGGATACTTGGGCTTAGTGGCTTTTGCTCCTTCTACCCGAAATTACAGAGAGTATATGCAGGCCAAATTAGACAAGAAGTTAGGCGCTGGTCAGAAATACTGTGTCTCCTTTTACATCTCACTGGCTGACAAAAGCGAGTTTATAGTTGATGGCATGGGCGCAGTCTTTACCAAGAGTTTGATAAAAAATCCTGGTCAGACATATATTCCTAGAGCTACTCATGTGACTAATCCGCTGAAGAATGTGCTAGACAACCCGTCAGACTGGATACTGCTCTCTGACATATATGAGGCTGACGGTGGGGAGCAGTATATCACTCTCGGCAACTTCAAGTCTGACCGTGACAACACCATTAAAAAGAGAAATGTCAAAAGAGATGAGGACGAGGCGCCTTGGATCTATAGCTATTACTACATAGACCAACTTTCAGTGCTTCCTATTTCAGAGATTGAGGAATGTAATTGTACCATTCCGCTCATCGCAGAAGAAATGAAAGATAGCCTAAAGTGGAAAGTGCCCCGAGGTGAGAAGGTCACCATAGATAACATACTCTTTGCGTTTGATGAAGACATTCTGGACGGAACGGCTCGCGAACAGCTCAATGAGGTGGTTGGCTTGATGCGAAACAATGACTTTTTGTACCTCGAAGTGATGGGACACACAGACAAAGTGGGAAGAGACGGTTATAATGTTGAGCTATCTGAACGAAGAGCGCAGCAGGTAATCAGTTACTTAAACGAGCGCGGTATTGACAAGCGCAGACTCAGCGTAGAGTATTACGGCAGTAGTAAGCCAGTGGCCTCAAACGTAGACTCACAAGGGCGAAAACAGAACAGAAGGGTAGAGTTTATGGTACTCGAAAAAGAGTATCAAGACTATGACGGTAGATAAACTGTGAAAACCTAATTGCCGCTTCAATTTTCCTTCAGGACTATATAATTAACTTGCCTCGTGATTAAAAAAGGGGATAAGAAGGTTATTCGAGCGTGGACCATGTATGATTGGGCTAATAGTGCCTATTCGTTGACCATTACTTCCGCCATTTTTCCAGCCTTTTACGAGCAGCAGACTTCGACAAAAAATGATGCTGGAGAAGTCATTTCTGACATCGTGCTTGACAAGTACGGTATTGTCAATACGACTTTATACAGTTATGCCATCGCAGCGGGTTTTTTAGTCGTTGCTTTAATCGCACCATTGCTCTCTGGTATCGCAGATTATTCCGATTCCAAAAAACGCTTCATGCAGTTCTTTTGTTACCTCGGTTCCATTGCCTGTGCGACACTTTACTTTTTTGACTCGGCCAATGTATGGGTTGGACTGGTAGGCATCACACTGGCCTGTATTGGTTGGAGTGGAGGTAACATCTTCTACAATGCCTACCTGCCAGAAATAGCTGAGCCAGAAGATCACGATAGAATAAGTGCCACTGGATACGCGCTTGGTTATGTAGGTAGTGTGATTTTACTAGTCTGGAATCTGACTATGATTATGTTCCCAGATTTCTATGGTATAGATAAAGTTGATGCGGCCAAGATTTCTTTTTTAAGTGTCGGTATATGGTGGGCGTTGTTTGCGCAGTATACATTTAGAAGACTACCTAACGGTGACCGCAGAGGCAAACTAAACGGTCAGATTCTCAGCAATGGATATAAAGAAATTGCCAAGGTCTGGCAGGAGCTGCGAAAGACAGTCAGGCTAAAGCGATACCTGATTGCCTTTTTCATCTATAACACTGGAGTGCAGACCACTATGTACATGGCGGCAAGCTTTGCTGCAAAAGAGATTAAGTCAGTCGATGAGTTTGGCAACGTGTCGGCTTTTGAAACAGAAAATCTGATTATTACAATTCTACTTATCCAGTTAGTTGGTATTGTCGGAGCGTTCTTGTTCTCAAAGCTTAGTGAGAAGATGGGCAACTTGAGAGCCTTGACTATTGCCGTTATCGCTTGGGTGGTAATCGTTGCCTTTGCTTACAAAGTCGAGTTCGAACATTCTTTTTATATGCTTGCCTGCGGTGTGGGTATGGTCATGGGTGGGGTGCAGGCGCTCTCTAGATCTACATACGCCAAGTTCTTGCCTGATACTGACGATCACGCCTCGTACTTCAGCTTTTACAACATGTGTTACTACTTAGGTACAGTGCTTGGGACGTTTGGTTTCGGGTACATACTTACTCTCACTGGCGACATTAGAAATTCCATATTGGTCATCGGTTGTTCATTTGTCATAGGATTAATCGTGCTACTTACAGTTCCAAAAACGGAGCGAAGCACGGCCTAATCGTTACCTTTGGCGTGTAAGAAACTGCTATGCATCAAGAATTTGATTTGGCCATCATTGGTGGCGGTATTATAGGGGCAGCGACCCTTTTCAAACTACAATCTCGATATCCAGGTAAGCGAATTTTACTTCTTGAAAAAGAAGATAGTTTAGCCGCTCATCAGACCGGCCATAATTCTGGAGTCATTCACTCAGGGCTCTATTACAAACCGGGCTCACTCAAGGCAGTAAATTGTGTCAATGGCCGAAGAGAACTAGTCAAGTTTTGTACGGAGCATAATGTCGCGCATGATGTGTGTGGTAAAGTGGTCGTAGCGACAGACGCGAAGGAGCTGCCGCACATGGAGAAGATTTTTCAGACCGGGCTCAAGAATGAGATTGAGGGAATTGAAAAAATAGACTCAAATCAGATTAAAGAAGTCGAGCCATTTGTCGAAGCCATAGGCGGAATACTCGTGCCCTGCACAGGTATTGTAGACTATGTGGGCATGACAGAGAAAATGGCCGAGATAGCACTCGGTATCAATGAGCAGTCGCGGGTCAACACTGGTGAAGAAGCTAAAGAGTTTCAAAGGTCGGCAGACGGAACGCTAATCGTCACATCTAAGGACAAGTATAAAGCCAAGCACTTAATATTCTGTGGTGGATTGCAAGCAGACCGTTTGGCCAAGAAAGATGGTGTAGCCATCAAAGAAAAAGTAGTCGGATTTAGAGGTGATTACTACGAGCTGACGGAGAAAGGGCATCATAAAGTGAAGCATCTCATTTACCCTGTGCCTAATCCAGACTTTCCATTCTTGGGTGTGCATTTCACGCGCATGACTAATGGCGAAATAGAGTGTGGTCCGAATGCGGTGTTCACGTTTAAGCGCGAAGGCTATGGCAAGACTGACTTTAACCTGACTGATACTGTTGATGCACTGACCTATGGCGGAACGTGGAGTCTCTTCTTAAATAATATCTCATTTGGTATCAATGAGTACCGCAGGGCATTTAGTAAAAAGTTGTTTTTGAAGACTCTTCAGCGAATGATACCATCACTTGATATGGATGATATCAAACCGGGTAGGGCAGGAGTAAGGGCGATGCTTCTCAGTCAAAATGGAGACACAAGAGACGACTTCAGGATAGAGCATTCTGAAAACAGTATACATGTACTTAACGCACCATCACCAGCGGCAACAGCCTGTCTGGCCATTGGCGCTCAAATAGCCGACATGGCTACAGAGCAGTTTATGCTTCAGAATAGTTAAGTAGAATATTCAGTTTTAAGAGACCAGTTTGAACTCTGCTCTCAAGTAATCGAGATCCCATACTAGTGGCTCTACGATGTTGTTCATCTCCTTCAAGAACAATGGGTTAGGCACCTTCATACCTCTGAAGTATGGCTCCTGAAAATCATTGAGATGATAGTAATGAAAGATTGCTCTCGGTAGCGCGTAGACGATGTTTTTGGAAGGTAGATTCAGTCTCTTCATCAAAGACTTACAGGCTTGAATTTCCTTTGCTAAATCATTACTGTCTATGTCTAAGCTCATCGCAAAAGAGTTGATAATCTTCATAGCGATTCTCTTATCCTGACCTGCATCAAAACCTTTAGAGAGACGAGACACATTGCACGTGATGACTGCTAAAAGAAAGTGGTCATCACCACGCTCTGCAAAATCAGGTCCGTTCTCAAAGTAAGGGCAGTCAGAGATGTAGTCTCTCACCTCTGGGTAAATTGCATCAAATGCCTCAAACGTGTGATTCACTAAGACATTACATAGCTTCTCTTCTGTCAATCTCTTCTTCCCTAGCAGTGCTGAAAACATAGGTGTGCCCTTTTTTGTTTGTGATTCAAAATTACGTTAGCTCCAAAAGACATACTTGTCAAAGTGTTTTCAATATCAACAGAGTTTTGAACGTAAGTCACTTTTTGTTGGGTACTGAATCGTGAGAATTAGGTCAAAATATTTTAAGCAATTCGCATCGTATCAAATTAAATAGTAGATTCACTCAAGACACGTTCTTCACTTAAGATATTCCTGCACAGACATTACGGTTTGGTAAACTAACAGTTATCAAATTGGAGTCACCTCGTTGTTTGGGAAGGCGGGCCGCACTCTTCGGAGACTTGAGCAATCATACCAGCGGATTACTGACCTTGCACGGTAGCTTCATTCGTATTTTTTTGAGTTTGCACAAACTCTTTTGGCTGTGCAGGATTTTTTGTGTCTTCGGTTATAACAACCAGATCTCTTCGTGCGCCTTCGACCGAACGCAGTGAGCGGAGAAATCTTGTCAATCAGCGCCCTGACAGTAAATCAGCCCTCGCAGTAAATCAAGAATCCCCCTTCACTATCCCAAACCGCTTGCCCATCTTCCTCAAGTAGCCCTTAAAGAACTTAAACTGCCCGAGCGGTATGCTTACCAAGAGCACACAAATAGGCCACAGTAAGGTTACTATTATGAAGTATAAAATCCAGTAGAGTACACCTTTTTCTATGCTCAGCATCGGCAAAATAGTGCGCGGACCATATCCAGAAAGAGAGCCTCCGATGGCAAAGGTGCACAAGATGAGCACTAATTGTAAGGGTGTGACACCCCACTTTTCTTGAAGTCGTTTCAGCATTGCGACACGTTCTGACTTACAAAGTTAATCAAAGCACATTGCCTAGAGTCCCTTTGATGCCTCATTATTACCTACCTTTGCGCTCGCATGAAAAGCAGTGCCGAACTTAGCATAAAGCCAAGTCTTCAAACAACGGAGACGCTACCCATCATGGAGTCATTTTTGACGCTTCAAGGAGAGGGTTTTTGGCAAGGAGCAAGCGCTTTTTTTATTCGCACGGCAGGCTGCGATGTAGGCTGTGTCTGGTGTGATGTGAAAGAGAGCTGGGGCTTAAAGGCTGAGCAATTTAAACAGGTAGATGACCTCGTTACTAAAGCAAAGGCGTCAAACTCAGAGATTGTAGTGATTACAGGAGGCGAACCCGCCATGTGGAATCTGAGCGAGATCACCTCACGTTTGAGAAATTCTGGCTTGAGAACTCACATCGAAACGTCTGGCGTACATCCACTTACAGGAGATTGGCACTGGATTTGCTTATCTCCTAAGAAATTCAAGCCCACGACTGATGATATTCATGAAAAGGCCGATGAGTTAAAAGTAATCGTCTATCACAAAAGTGATTTTCAGTTTGCCGAAGAGCATGCAAAAAAAGTAGGCCCAGACTGTAAGCTGTATCTGCAACCCGAGTGGGGTAGAGTCAATCAGATGGCTCCGCTCATTGTAGATTACGTTAAGGAGAATCCACAGTGGAGGATTTCTATACAGACTCATAAGTACTTGAATATTCCTTAGACTTGTGGTGCTTAACACGCATTATGAGACACTTAATTACCGCATTTCTTTTTTTATTGAGCGCTTCTGTATTCGCGCAGTCAGACTACACTGTAGAAAACAAGAAGGCCATCAAGTATTATGAATCAGCTATAGCAGCTTATGATGTTCAAAATTGGGAGCAGGCCAAGACTGATCTCCTTCGAACACTTGAGCAGGAAAACGAATTTGTAGAAGCCCACTTACTTCTGTTTGAGGTGGGCATGAATATGAAAGATTATGAGCTGGCTGAAAAGTCAGTGATTAAGGCCTTGACCATTAATCCTGACTACTATCCAAATGCTCATTTTTTCTACGGTCAACTCAAAATGGGAAAAGGAGACTATAGCACGGCCAAGGTCGCTTTTGAAAAATTTCTGACCTATTCGCGCACCAATCCTAACATTATAGAGCGCTGCGAACAAGACCTCAGAAACTGTGATTTTGCCATCGATGCGATAAAAAATCCGGTGCCATTTGATCCGCAAAACATGGGGGCGGAAGTGAATTCGGCTTGGCCAGAGTACTTTCCATCACTCACTACTGATGATAAGACGCTATTGTTTACACGCAGAATGGCCATTGAAGGCCAGCGCAAAGAACAAGAAGATTTTTACGTGACTCACAAAGACGAGAACTGGTCAAAGGCCGAACCCGTTAGAGAGATTAATAATCCGGCCATGAATGAAGGAGCACCCTCGCTCTCGCCTGATGGGCAGCTCTTGATTTACACCGCATGCGCAGACATGACTGGTTCATATGGTGAAGGGAAAAGAGGATTAGGAAGTTGCGATTTGTTTTATGCTTGGCGAGAAGGTAATCGTTGGGGCAAGGCTAAAAACATGGGGCCATCTATTAATTCATCTCATTGGGAAACTCAGCCCTCATTCTCAAGTGATGGAAAGACACTTTACTTTATACGCGGACTAAAAAAAGGCCACCAGGTCAAAAATCAAGACATCTGGATGTCGCAAATTGATGCGTCAGGCGGGTGGACAAAAGCCGTGAGACTGGGTGAGCTGATTAACACTCCGCAAGACGAGTCTTCGGTGTTGATACATCCTGATGGTCAGTCACTCTACTTCACCTCTGATGGCCACCCGGGCATGGGCGGTGAAGACATTTTCTTGAGTCGTAAGGATAAAGAAGGGAATTGGGGCAAACCGATTAATCTTGGTTACCCCATCAACACCCACAAAGATGAGAACAGTATCACGGTCACAGCTGATGGTCGTATGGCGCTGTTTGCCTCAGACCGCGAGGGTGGTTACGGAGCGCTTGACCTCTATCAGTTTGAGCTACCGGCAGAGTTTAGACCGGTGCGCGTAAACTACATGCAAGGCACCGTGACAGACAAAGAGACAGGAAAGCCACTTGGCAGCCGATTTGAGTTAATAGACCTTGAGACAGGAGAGCTCGTCATCGAGTCATATTCTAATCAGGTGGATGGTAAGTTTTTAGTTTCTCTGCCCGAAGGCAAAGACTATGCGCTGAATGTGAGTCGAAAGAATTACCTCTTTCACTCAGAAAATTTTGCCATGAAAGAAGGCACTGAGAAAGAGCCTTTTGAGATGGAAGTAAAGTTGTCGCCCATCAAAGCGGGTGAGTCAGTGGTGCTTAGAAATGTGTTTTTTGACACAGATAGCTATGTACTCAAAGACGAGTCAAAGTCAGAGCTTGATGAGCTGTTTACATTCCTTCAGCGCAACTACAAGTTAAAGATTGAAGTAAGCGGGCACACGGACGACCGTGGGGGAGAGGCGCTCAATATGACGCTGAGTCAAAATCGAGCCAAAGCCGTTGCTGCGTTTCTAACTGAAAAAGGGGTTCCTGCTGAGCGAATCATTGCAAAGGGATACGGAAGTAGTGCGCCTATTTCATCAAATGACACAGAAGAAGGGCGAGCTCAAAATAGACGGACAGAATTTCGAGTGCTCTCAGTAGAATGAGCTCACTGGCAGGTGCTACCGAATGAAGAGTTGAGTAAAAGAAAATCATCAATGTTGACTGCTCCGTTGCCATCAATGTCTTCGTCACACGACATGCAGCTCGACCCAAAGGCGGAATTGAGTAACAGGAAGTCCTCCACATTTACAGTACCATCTTCATTGATATCTCCAGAGCAAGTCGTATTGCACAGTAAGTCTTCATTATTGTAGGACTCCAGGCTTTGCCACATCAAAGTCGAAATGAGGCTATAGTTGTCTGCAACCACTTGACTTATGATAGGAGGAACTTGATAAGTAGGAGGGGGCTCTTGGTCATAAATGGCCATGTAGGTGACCATAGCCGCCAAGAAATAGATGGTCGGACGACCATGCGGTGCGTCATCTTCATACAGCGTGTCAACTGGGATGGTGTTGAGAGGAGATTGACCCAACAAGTCAGAAATGACTGGCCCCACAGGAATCATATTGATGCAATCGTTTGGGAAGCTGGTTTGCAATGAGTCATGATAGTTTAAGAACCACGTATGAAAGTCACCTTGCAGATAATTGTTGTACTCAGACCATTCTGCGCTGCTTGGAGGGAAACCACTGCCTAGAAAGCTACCCATGTCAGGCCAGTTTTCATAGATAAAAATCTCAATGCCCGGCTCTTCAATCAAGACCCAATTGAAAATCTGCGCGGTGTAATCTAATGGAGAGTTGATATCACCATAGTACGCTACTTCAGGGCCTTGATATTGTATGAAGTTACCTGGCGTAATCAAGATGTTGTCAAAATCTACAGAGCTAAAAGTCTCATAGTCAGAATCCCAAGCGGGGGCTACAAAGTCGAATCCCCATTGAGCAAATGGCGGTAAGTTGGCATGCTGCGGCAAGAATCCATATTGACCAGCAATTTGATACTGGTTTCCTGCCTCTTGAGTCAAGAAATGCAACCAATGGGGTACAGATGTTTCTTGACTAGGAGTCTCGTTGATTTGAAACTCATGGTGAATAAGGCTATGCCCGAAAGTATAAGTCCTCATCGTGTCTTGTCCGTAAACATTTAGCGCGCACAAGAATAAAGAAAGGAGTACGGAAGACTTCAAAGACAACATAAGCCGAAGATAAGAAAACAGAACTCTCAGCACTGGGCCTCAAATAGAACAGTAACTGAAACCAGCCTCGAGAGAATGAGCGCTAGCAGTTTTCGATTACCATTGCAGATGCTCCACCACCTCCATTGCAGATTCCAGCTGCACCATACTTACCACCATTCTGCTTTAGTACATTGATGAGAGTAACTATAATACGCGATCCACTGCTTCCGAGCGGGTGACCGAGAGCAACGGCTCCTCCATTGACATCGACCTTGGCTGGATCGAGCCCCAGTTTTTGGGTGTTTACGATTCCCACTACTGAGAACGCTTCGTTTAATTCCCAAAAATCAATTTGAGAAGACTCAAGCCCTGCTCTTTTCAAGGCCACAGGCACAGCCTTAGATGGGGCAGTGGTAAACCATTCTGGCTCATGTGCGGCATCTCCAGCGCCCAAAATCTTGGCAATAGGCTTTAGTCCGAGTGCTACCGCTTTTTCTTTGCTCATTAATACAAGCGCAGAAGCTCCATCATTGAGGGTAGAGGCATTAGCAGCAGTCACAGTTCCTTCTGGAGTAAACACTGCACGCAAGGCAGGTATCTTCTCCATCTTAACAGCTTTGTATTCTTCATCTTCTGACACTACTATTGGCTCACCTCTTCGCTGAGGAACTTCTACTGGAACTATCTCATCGGCAAACTTTCCGTCCTTCCATGCTTTAGCCGCTCTATTGTAAGACTCAATGGCAAATGCATCTTGGTCTTCTCTAGAAATGTTGTTTTCGCTGGCACACTTATCGGCACACACGCCCATATGGACTTGGTTGTAGACATCAGTAAGTCCGTCTTTGACCATACCGTCAACCATTTTGATGTCACCGAGTTTTTGACCCTTTCGGCCGCTTATGTAGTGCGGTACAGAAGACATGTTCTCCATACCCCCAGCAACAACTACATCATTATCGCCACATCTGATGCTTTGGGCCGCTAGAGAAAGGGCTTTCATGCCAGAAGCACAAACTTTATTGACAGTGGTACAAGGCACATCATTAGGTATATCAGCAAACATGGCTGCCTGGCGGGCGGGCGCTTGTCCCATTCCTGCGGACATGACGTTGCCCATAAATACTTCCTGCACATCATCTGCTTTGACACCAGCCTTATCAAGTGCTCCTTTGATGGCGACTGAACCAAGTTTTGGCGCTGGCACTGACGCGAGAGCCCCCATAAAACTGCCCATTGGAGTTCTAACTGCTGAAATGATGTATACTTCTTTCATGTAGGATAATTTTTTGTGAAGCAAATGTAATATTTAAGGTGCATTGCTACTTTGATATGGCTAGGACCTTTTTATATTTGCGCTCTTATTTAAGCACAATACTCGGTGAGGTGGGTGAGTGGCTTAAACCGCATGTTTGCTAAACATGTGAACTGGAAACGGTTCCGGGGGTTCGAATCCCCCTCTCACCGCAGAATGGAATGAACCCTGGATCACAGATCCAGGGTTTTTTCATGCCACACTATGCCGATCAAAGATCGAGCAATAGTGTGGCATGAAAAAAACCAAAGCGCGAATGCGCTAG
>CAYSDH010000014.1:292-9929 GCA_964429805.1 uncultured Flavobacteriales bacterium | reverse complement strand
GACGGCCTCCCTCTAGGGATGACTCCGCAGCGCAGCGGAGGAGTCAATCCCGGGTTAAGCAGATCCCCGCATTTCAATCAAAGATCGAGCAATAGTGTGGCATGAAAAAAACCAAAGCGCGAATGCGCTAGGGTTCATGGCCATCTGACGGCCTCCCTCTAGGGATGACTCCGCAGCGCAGCGGAGGAGTCAATCCCGGGTCAAAACAAAAGCTCTTTATCTAATAGATGAAAAAACCCCAAGGCACAAACGCCATTAGCGAGCCCATCCCAGCCAAATTCCTTGTTGATATCTCCCGTAATTAGGAATCCTACTCTTAGCATTTAGAAAACATATGGCATGCTTCTGATAACTACCTTTGCACCAGTAAAGCAGTATGAACCAGCTTACCGCCATCTCCATATTCGCTGTCCTTTTCTGTTGTCTTCAGACATCAGCTCAAGTGCCTACTTCCTGTTTTGAGATTGAATCTATTCTGGTAGACGCCTGTGCGCTATCTAATAACTGCGGGAGCGCAGCCTCACCAGCATGTGGATGTGAGGGTAAGAATGAGATGTTTGGTTTTAAAGTTGGTCCCGCAGATCTCAACACGGCTGACATGGACATAGACTGGCCAAATGGAACCAATCCGTTTTTAGGGGTCTGTCAAAATGCCACCACAGCCGATCATGTTGCCGAACTCAATGCAAGCATAATCAATTGCGGATACTTGGTAGAACCTGTTGGCGGAGTGCTTCCAGCAGAAAGTTCGGTGTTGATGATTACAAGTACTGATTTCTGTGTGACTGCTAATTCTTTTGCTGGCCTTTCAGATACGCTGATCATCATTTTTCAGTGTCCGGGCAACTACTACGGGCATTTTGCAAATTACAGTACTGGTGGTAACACCGCGCGAACTATAGAAGTGGACTTTGGGCCGGGTTGCGATGATGAGGTCACCTATCAGAAAGACGAGTTGGTAGATCAAAACGGAATGAACGTGGCTGAAGATGGTGCGACCGTGAACTTCACGTGGGCGGGTGTGCCTACATATTCAAATTTTGGTTGCACTGCGCCAGTGCCACAGTCCATCTTTGATGCGGGTCCGAATGCAGTGATTTGTCCAGGAGAAGATATTTCATTGGCTGCAATAGTCGAGAATGGGGTGTATTCTAATTTAAATTGGTCAGGCGGATTGGGAACTTTTTCTAATCCCGCTGATCCGAATGCGACCTACTTCCCGCATCCTGATGATGCAGACGAGTTCATTATTCAGCTCACAGCCGATGGCTGCGCAGGACCAGTAACTGATGAAATAACCGTGTTTAACCTCACTGCTGATTTGACTGGCATTTCTGCCTCACCGGGTGCTACTATATGTGATGGTCAGACCGTGACGCTTACTGCCGAAGGTGCCGGAAATACCTTTCAGTGGGATGGAGGCGTGGTCGCTCAGAGCATTGACGTAGCAAGTGCAGGCACCTATGCGGTAAGTCTCACTAATGGCTGCGGTACTGTTACAGAAGACATTGAGATTTTTGTAGAAGACTTACCTACTGTAGAAATGGTAAGTTCCATGAATCAGATGGTCTGTGATGGTGACACCATAAACATAGTTGCAAGCGGCACAGGCGGAGACATCACCTGGTCTACTGGAGCCATGGGAAATACTATTCCGATAAGCGAAGAAGGCTGGTATTATGCGACCGTGCAGAATGATTGCGCTGTTGTCACGGATAGCGCTCAGCTAACTATATCAGCGCTTCCTTCGGTGACTATTGACCCAGTCGGTCCGGTGGAATTGTGTGAAGGAGCGACTGTAGAATTGACAGCCGCGGCAGTCGGAAATATCTTGTGGCTTACTAGTCAGAATACTGCTGTGATTGAGGTTAGTGAGCCAGGAATTTATGAAGTGTCTGCGAGCAATTCGTGCGGAGTAGATTTTGACCAAGTAGAAGTGATTCAAGGTGGTTCAGCGCCTCAAGCCGAAATAACGAGCAGCGATGATTTAGTTATTTGTCCAGGAGAATCAGTGCAGTTGGTAGGCAGTGGGGATGGGGCTTACACATGGAATGGTCAATCCAGTCCAGCGTCATTTGATGCAGGCGAGGCGGGGCTTTACACACTAATAGTAACCAATGATTGTGGCACTGACTCGGAGTCTGTAGAGGTAGTATGGGATGATTTACCTTTAGTTGAACTGGAGTCTAACGCGTATGCCATTTGCAATGGTAGCTCTGCCCTTATCTCAGTAGACGGAAATGGACCTTTTTATTGGTCTGATGGAGGAGTAGCTGACGAGAACATTTTTGACTCGCCTGGAGATTACTTTGTCTATTCGGTGGCTAATTGTGGCGTAGATACCGCCTTTTTTGAAGTTCAAGAACAAGGCATTCAAGCAGAAATAGATGCCTTTCCGCTCAGTGGCGAAGCACCATTGTCAGTAGAGTTTATTAATGAAACGATTGGCGGACAAACGGTCGATTGGACCTTTGGCGATGGTGAGCTTTCTTCACTTGATGAGGTGACGCATACATTTTCTGAAGAGGGAGATTATCAAGTGAGTATGACTGTTACTTCGCCTCTTGGTTGTACCTCACAGACGGCTGTGCTCATCAGTGTGGGGCAATGTCCGTTTACGCTCTACCTGCCTACTTCCTTCACGCCTGATGGAGATGGGCTTAATGATCAAATACGTGCAGTGGGGGAATGCATAGAACTATTTGAGTGGCACATCTACGACCGATGGGGAAATGAGATTTTCACTTCAAACGAGATGAATACTCCTTGGAATTCTACTGATAGTCAAGGTTTTGCCGTGCTCAATGGAGAGTATCCATATTGGCTTCAGGTGCAAGACACCAACGGAGAGACACATCGCTTTTCAGGAAGTATCACGGTCATCCGCTAAGTTTATTTAATCTTTATCTGTATTGGAAAAAGGTAGGTGGATCGGACCACTTCACCGTTCAGGGCTCCAGCATTCCAGAGAGATGTATTGTACATATCATCAAGCACAATCTTAAACATAGGCTCTATCTCTTTGGGGTAGCAGTGTAAGTCAGAAATGCGTCCATTTCGCTCAATGTCAAAAGTGATTAAATAGCGCTTGTTGCCCATTTCCTCTTTTGAGTCGGCCGTTAGCGTCTCCTGAATTCGCTCCGTCACATATTTGTACAAGGCAGGCTTTCCTTCCTTAAAACTCGCTTCTTGAGACAACTCAGATTGCTCATATTGAAAATCATCTTGAGCAGTGGCAGTAGCGCACAGACAAAACGTAAACAAAAGCAGGGGAGCACATTTTTTAAAAATCACCATCAATCATTCTTACGAATATTGGGGCGTTTTGTTACATCATCAAATCGGGAGAGGTCGACTTTCTTTTTCCTGCTTTTTTTTGAGTGCTCGGCAAAGAGTTTAGATAGGATAAATAACACGCCCAGCGCGGCCGTTAAGTAGATTATATAAGTCAAAGTCTACAAGGAGAATTTAACAGGAAGTACCAACTGAAAGTTCACTGGCTTGCCCTTCATCTGGGCTGGGTTCCAGAGGGGCATCTCGCTAATCACGCGCTTCGTCTCAACATCGCATCCGGCTCCGATGCCTCGCAATATGTTGATGTCAGTCACTCGACCATCTTTGTTGATAATGAACTGTGCGAGCACTGTCCCCGTGATGCCGGCCTTCTTCGCTTCCTTAGGGTACTTGATATTGGTGGCCAAAAACTTCATCATCTCACGCTCACCACCGGGATATATTGGTGGAGAATCTACGCTCATGAGTATCTCCTGTTCAGTGGTAGACAAGGCGTCAGTCTGCGCCATTCCATTCAGATGGCAAAAGGCTATTATGAATACAACTAACAGGACTCTCATGAAGCTAAGATAGCGCAAACTAATGCTAAGTGGAAGTGGTGTTGTGCTTTTTGGGTTGGATTAGTAATGACTAGGCCTTGAGCACAATATGTCTGATACAAAAGAGTGCCTATTATAAATGTGTGCTTAAGAGCTTTTTTATTCTAGTGGCAAGTTTTTTTGATTGAGCTTACAGTAACTACTCCAGATTGGCTTTAAAGTATCCGTCTACAATAAGCGGAGTCTCGTGTCCGTCAATGACCATAGTTGATTTGTAGAGCAACTTACCGTAAACCCATTTTCCTTTCAAAAAGGCGTTAGAAGACAGTGTCACTTCAGCAGATTCGTTGATGTATGTTCGCTCATGTGCTGGGCCAGATTGATTCATCTCAAACTTAACGTTCACTTCATCGCTCAGCACATCAATTGTTATGCGGTGATGATACAAGGGGTTGGTCTCCAACAGTTCTATTATCAATGTGTCACCATTTAGTTTTCCAGTTGCAAAATGAATCACTCGTAGAGGGTCATTGTTTACAAGACACGTTGAGCTTATCAGCTTGTACCTTGGTTCGTCAATGTTTTGATAACCGCTTAATTCTAAAATTTCAAAATCTGGATTGATTATGCTGTCTGATGCAGAGAATAAATGGCTGTCAATCGTGGCATCAACAGTGAGAATCATGTTTTGAGCAAACAGGCTCTGCCCAATTAATAATCCGATTACAGTAAGGTTCGCTATGGTCGATTTGAAGTTCACTTGATTGCCGTGTCAGTATTGTGAATCAACTTTAATTACAACCACTAGTTTGCAGACTTCTCGACATAGTCTATGGCTTCCTTGACAGTGATGGTGAAAATGCCCCCTTGCTCAGACTCATACGCCTCTCTCCAATTGTTGTACCCACCCATGTAGTCTGGCAGCGTGTTGTCCGAACTTTCAAGAGTGCTTAGACAGCGCTCCATTGCTTCTTTCGAAAATGGTAAATGACCTATCTCACTGGTATAACCTGCCGCGTTATTTTTGTTTTTAATACGAGCGTTCATCACGGTTAAATGGACTACTAATTCCTCTCCCCATTTTTCAGTTCTTAAAATCATCACGCGAGACTCTTCCTCACCATCACGAGTGTCGTAGGTCCATATTTGTCCTGGCTTATACTTATCGTCCTCAACCTCCATGTTGGTAGTTGTGGTTGTTTGTCCAGTGCAACTGGAGTTGAAAATTAAAAGTGCGAGGCACACAGTATATGTCAGGTTATTCACTATCGTTTATTTATTGGGCTCTTTTTTCTATGCTTCGTATTTCTCGCTTCTACATGGATGTGACTTACTAATCCTGCGAATGGCTTGTTTTAATTCCGTGCAGCTCTTTCAGTTTTTTCCATTCATTCCAAAATGCCGTCCAGCCTTCTTTCTCAAAGTTAGTAAAGTAAATCTTGGGTTTAGATTGAGAATAGAACTGCTCAATCGCCTCAATTAAATGATGAATTTCTAATTGAAATTGGTCTTTTGATATGCGTATCGTTTTACCGTTTTCACTAGTGAGGTATATTCCTTTTTCTGAATGCTCAATAGTCCAATCAATCCCAATATTGCAGCCGTCAACACTAACCGGTGAGTCTGCTGAGTCGCCTGGAATAATGAGGTGACCACAACAGGGCAGGAGATAATTTTGAAACTTGCCAGGCTCGTAGTCATTGTATAAGCTTCTCATCAGAAATAAGGCTGTTGTGGCTAGACTCCATGATCCAGATTGTTGATTAGAAATAATCTCATCACCAATCCTGACCAGCACTTCACCATGCACACAGATGTCTTTTGGGTCGTCAACATCGTCATCTTTAATCCAATGAAGACGCAGTACGTTTATTTCAAACTGCTTTTTCATATCAGCATGAAGATTGAAAAAATGAGTAAAGAATAAAAAAAATAGCGAGTGGGGCAGGAGCATATGGTTTAAGTCTATGACTTTTTTTTATCGGTAGTTTTACTCCAGCATTATGTTCAACCTCTCTTCCACCAATCTCAACTATAATTCAAACTGAAGTGCAGCGCAGCTCACCTCATGTTCAATCAATTGCAGATATCTCCAAAGGCAGAGTTGAGACTTAAGAAGTCATTGACGTTGACCACTCCATCTCCATCAATGTCTTCTGGGCAATCGACACAGGTGCTTCCAAATGCTGAGTTGAACATGATGAAATCATTGACATCGACAACCATATCTCCGTTGAGATCTTCGGCACAGCCATTGTCTACTTCTACCTCGACCTCGTTAGTCCAAGCCTTGCAACCGTCAGCACTGAGAATCTCGACACTGTATAGACCAGACTCAGTGGCAGTGAACGTCTCCATGTCTGCCCCAATGATGACTTCACCATCGAGATACCATTGATAAACATCCCCTCCAGTGGTGGCTGTCAGGTCAGCATCAACAGCGTCTAGGGACACAGAATATCCCACGCAGTCGATATCAACCACGCGAGAGACTGTCCCACTCACCTGATTGCTCACATACATCTCGCCATTGATATCGGCACCCATGGCTGTGCTTCCAAATCCGAAGGTGATGCTCGCCTCATCGACTACCCAATTGTTTGTGTCATCAAGCTCGATAGACCAAAATTGGCCCGAGCAATAATCGACACAGAAGTACTTTCCTTGCATATCCACATTGGCGGCACCGCGATAGACCATTCCTCCTGAGATAGAACAGTGTCCGTCACTATGAGAAAGCTGAGCGACCGGGTCCACATAGGTAGACTGCGGGTCGCAGTTTGTGGTGTTATATCCTTCCAGTCCTTCGTAGCATCTCCATCCGTAATTCTCTCCGCCTGTGCTTGATGCAGGCTGATAGTCAATCTCTTCCCAGGTATTCTGTCCGACATCTCCGATCCACATATCACCATTCTGCGAGTCAAAAGAAAAACGCCAAGGATTACGCAATCCGATGCTCCATATCTCGTCTTCAGTCGTGGTGCCTATAAATGGATTTGATGACGGAACAGTATAGGGCAATCCGTTGTCGACATCGATACGTAGCATTTTGCCTAAGAGGGAATTCACGTTTTGAGAATAGCCCTGAGGATCACCTGCCGAGCCTCCGTCTCCCATACCGATGTAGAGATAGCCATCAGGACCAAACTTGAGGCAGCCCCCGTTGTGATTGTTATAAGGCTGATCGATGGTCATGATGACTTGCTCACTGGTCGGGTCGCCACATCGGGATCAGTAGTTACAGAAAATCTGGAGATGCGCGAGTCGCCACCTGCCATGATGTAATGCACAAAGAAGAATTCGTTGGTGGCATAGTCTGGATGAAATGCCAAGCCAAGTAATCCTCGCTCACTGTTTAACCCTCCGGAGGTGACGCTGGAGGTGATATCCAAATAGTGATTGGCATCGACTTGCCCGTCAGGTCTTACGATGGCAATAGTACCGCTCTTCTCAACGATGAACAGTCTGTCGTCTCCTGCATGAGTGATGTCGACCGGTCGGGTCAAGCCTGTGGCAAAAGATACTAGGTCGACTTCTACTGGCACTTGGCTTTGCGCCACGTTGAGACAAAGAAGGAAAGAGAATAGAAACAAGGAAACACTTTTCATATCAAGTTTTTTTTGAGAATTAACTACTCTTGGGTTGAAGTGGTCGGCTTGCCTTCCATCGGAATCTAGTGTGCAAGCTCGTCTGAAAAATCGAAATTCATAGCCCGAAAGGGTTAGGATTGGGTGGAATTCGACAAAGCTCTGCTTAGGGAATATGTGCGTCTGAGTATTGACGCTCAATGAGAGGCTTAGTTATGAGTAGGAGGGGAATGATGACTTTGAGGGTGTCAAAATCTGTTAATCGCTATAGAGTGTTTTTATTTCGTTAATCCTGAAGTTCCATTCGCTTTCCTCCTTTGAAATAGTATTTGTCCGTTTCAACTCTAGTAAGCCAGTGAAGGAAGTAGCCGTCAGTAGCTCCTTCGGCCGCGGCTTTCTCTTTAGTGTATGTCGGTGGCATGTTGATACCGATTAACTGTGTTTTGCCCAATACCGTTTTCCGTAGCCACAAAAAATCTCTTCTCCAGACTTGATAGTTTTAGTCGCCTGTATGCACACATTGCCATCATCATCTAATGTGATTTTGGCATTGTTTTTAAAAGCACTCTTACTCAAGCCTTCACTATCATTCGCATATTTAGCAAAACAGTCTGTATGCATGCTGTCCATAGTTGCACCATCTAAGCGCATTATAAAGTACCTGTCGTGACCTTGCTTCGCTCTTTTCTCCGCTTCCTTATCCGAAATGATCTCTCCTTTAAACAGTGAGATGATTTCATTTTTGTAGATATCGATTGCTGTATACAGACCATTTCCAGCGTCTTCAATTTGTGATGGCTCGATATATAAATACGCAGACTCTTCAGCATCAATGGTGTTACCAGAGATAAAGGCTTTGTTTTTTTGTGAGGTCAATTTTGAAGAATTATGTGATGGGCAGAACAAAGAAATGGCTGGTCTGAAGGACATCAGGAAAAGCCGTAGACGAGTATCATTCTACTATTTCGTAGTCTATCTTTAGTTTCCGTAGCGTCTTTAGGGCAGTTGCTGAGTTTTTATCTTCCGTTTCAATATCAATCGAGTCTCCCTCTAAGAGATACTCAGTAAGTTCCTTTGATATGGATTCGCTGATATTAGTTGAAATCTCAGCGATACATTTTGCGATTGCTCTTTTATCTGGTCTAGATGCATCACAAGACAATAAATTTAATTTCATACGATGATTATTTGTTTTGAGCGGATGACCACTTCTTTTTCTCTGCGACAGTTAAAAACGACCACCACACTATACGGCTCACTTTATTTCCTTTACCCATCGTGATTACTGCTGACTCCGCGGCACCAGATTTTGAAATCGCCTTCAACAAAGGTTTTACATTACTCGCTTTAGACACCAAGGTAGAAAAGCAAAAGCAGGTCTTTGCATACTGTGCACTTTCTTTTATCAGCCTCAAGATAAATTTTTTCTCCCCGCCTTCAGTCCAGAGCTCATTAGCTTGACCACCAAAGTTCAAGACTGGAGTGCTCACTTTTTTTCCTTTGAGGTTGCGTAGTTTTCGCATTGAACTTGCCCTTGCTTCTTCTGCTGAGGCATGAAACGGGGGGTTGCAAATGAGTAGGTCAATCAGCTCATTCTTCTTGAGCACACCGAGCAATATATCTTCCGCCCTAGTCTGTTGGCGAATGTGAACATGCTCACCCAGCAGCGAGTTTGATGCAACAATATGACGAGCAGATTCTAATGACCGCTCATCAATATCAGAGCCTATAAAAGACCATCCGTACTCACTGCGACCTATAATCGGATACACGCAACTTGCTCCGACTCCGATGTCTAGGCAAGAAACATGAGTGCCTGTTGGGATGTTGCTTTCATGCGCATCAGCGAGCACATCGGCCATGTAGTGTATGTAGTCTGCTCGACCGGGTATTGAAGGGCAGAGGTAATTAGCTGGAATGTCCCACTGCGTGATGCCATAGTATTGGAAAAGAAGCGCCCTATTGAGAGAGAGCACGGCCTTTGGGTCGAAAAAATCGATGGAGTGATTACCATATTCATTCAAGTGCACAAAGTCTCCTAGCTCGGGGTGCGCAGCAGTCAGTTTTTCTAGATCGTAACGACCCTGATGGCGATTTCTCGGATGTAATGATCCTTTACCGCTCGACTCCGCTTTCTTTTTTTTCTGCATTTACTTCGCAATCTGCATTTGATTTCTAGCCTGAAGAATAGCCGAGACCAAGGAACGTGTTATAGGG
>CAYSDH010000014.1:0-282 GCA_964429805.1 uncultured Flavobacteriales bacterium | reverse complement strand
AATAAAGACTATGCAGATTTTTCCGAGAAGCACGTACGAATACGAACTAATAGACGGCCCGGAGGAAACTTTGGAAAGATTGAAGAGGAGAACTAAGCAAGTAGACACTCTAGTCTCATCCTATACTGACAAGTCTTTTATCGGAAAAATTGAAAAGAATAAGTTCGAACTTATTTCCTCTTCGATTGGCCGTGGCGCATTAACGGTAATGTCAGGGACGATTGCTTTGTAAGCTACCCCGAAAACAGGTGTCATGATAAATATAGATCAATACCTAAATTC
>CAYSDH010000013.1:36600-56180 GCA_964429805.1 uncultured Flavobacteriales bacterium | reverse complement strand
ACAAAACGTGGAAATACTTAGTTTTAAACGCGCCTAATTAGGGTTAGCTTACAATCAATCAACGCCATCGAGGCCATAATACGCTCACAGAGTGCGTGCAAACCAAAGTCACTTGAGGCAAGAGAAGCACTAGCAGCACGCTCATCTTGATTAATGTCTATGCTCAAGTCTAGATTGGTCAAGTCTTGAAACTGACAGTGGTACTTTCCAGAAAGGTGACTGAGAGAATCTTCTTTTGGCAAAATCAAAGGCAAGCCCGTTCCGAGTGCTTGCTGTATGCTTATGGCAGGCCGCAGCGATATTCCAATGTCAGCCATGTTAAGCAAGGCATTCATTTCTGACTGTGGCTTCATGTCGTGTAGCACTATTTTCTCAGACTGTGCCAGGTCAGCATGCTTGGTTCTCATTAGCCTAGAGTACTCATTGTCACTCAGGCCGACCAAGTGAAACTGGTCTAACAATCCATCTGAAATGGACTGATTTACTTTGTCTAGCAACAAAGAGATGTTTTTTTCTGGGCTGCATCTCGTGGCTGTAATTCCGATGCGCTCGTTTTGATTAATGCCCCATTCCTTTCTTTTCTTGAGTCTCAATGCCTCATCAAAAAAGAAGATGTGCTCATCTACACCAAGTCTGATTTCCTCACAATTCTCATAGAGTCTTGACCGTCCCGCAGTATGTAAATAGCTCGAGACAATCTGCTTGCTTTCTGCCGTGTAAGAGAAAATCTTGTCACTCTTCATAACCGCGCGCTTATACACGGGGTCCTTAAATGACTTGTCAATCAAGGTTCGTTTTCTCTGATAAGACTTCGAATTGTCACCTATAAAACTGGCCAATTTCCATGGGCCCTGCATAGAGAACACAGGGTCTGGAAAGCGCTTGCCTAGACCAATAACCAGCACCAATTCTGGCGAGAGCCGCTCAAGCTCTTTTTTCAAACCATGACAAATCACCATCTGACCAATCGACACAATCGACTTCAGGCGATGTATCTCGTAGGCCTCATGATCTGTATCATGAGCCTTTTGTTTTTTCTTGGCGTCAAAATCTACGTAGCGCGGTATCACGTCACTGGTGATGACATGTACCTCATGTCCAGCACGGTGCAGGCCACGCGCCAAGTCTACCTCCAGATATCCCATTTCTGGAAGGAAGTGGCCGCAGACTATGGCGATTCTGTATCTTGTCATCTTAGATAAGTTCTACTTTAAACAGGTCCATCCATCTGATAATAGAAAACACACGCCACAGCTCACTGAGTTGACTGTTGGTCAGATTCTCTTTCTTGATCCACGACTCCAACAGCCCGTTGTCAAATACATCTTGTCGGCTGCGGTCTACCTCTCTCAACATGAAAGGGAGTAGTTGGTCTTTCCAGCTTTGCTGCGGTGTCAAAAATCCTTTTTTCTCTTTTCGCCAGACCAATGAGTCATCGAGTTTGCCATCAAGCATCTGCCTGATCGGCCACTTTGTCCAGCCATCTTTAATGAGGTCATCGCTGCTCAGTCCGAGCCCAACTTCTACCAACTTATGGTCCAGAAAAGGTACCCGCGACTCGATAGAAAAAGCCATGCTGTTGCGGTCTTCATAGCGCAGTAGCTCATACATGCCAAACATGAGACTCTTTTTAGAATGCTCAGTGATATTGCGCCCGTTGCGCTGAGGCACCTTGGTGCTCTTTACATAACCGAGCATCTCATCGCTCAGTAAGTTTGGTCCTAGTCGTTTCTTTTTTCTGACCACTCGCTGCACCGTTTCTGGCAGAAGCGGGTAGGAGGCACGCTTCAACGCATCAGACATGGCTGGCGTGAAATTTTCTTTGAGTGCTTTGAAGGCTTTACGCGAACCAGAGAATCTAAGCTTACTCAGTTTTTCGAGCACGAGCAGTCCTGCAAAATTGTAGTATCCACCCAGCACCTCGTCAGAACCTTGACCATCAAGGAGCACTTTCATGTTGAGTTGATGTGCATGTTTCATCACGTTCCACTGCGCGTAAATACTACTCGACCCAATCGGCACATCTTGATGATAAAGCATCTTGTCCCACTCGTCCATCAGTCCTTCGGCAGAAGGATAAGTGAAGTGCTGATTTAAGTTGTCACAGTCATTGCTGAGCAATCGGGCAAAATCCGACTCATCTATTTCAGGGTCTTTATAGCTGGCCGTAATGGTGTGAAATGAGCCTGAGGTAAGATTGCTTGCCGCATGCACTATAGCTGATGAGTCAAGGCCACCACTCAGGCAAGAGCCCACTTCAACATCGGCACGCATGTGCAGATCCACAGACTCGGCAAAGGTCTCATGATAGTCAGCCAGCGTGGCGTTTTCTTTCGCCTCGGGCGTGTAGTACTGTACTTTTTTTGCAGGTAGACTATCCTCATTCAGATCGATAATCAGTTGCTGACCGGGCGCCACACTTTTGATGCCGTGAAAGAGAATGTCATGCGGTTCTTTCATACAGCCATAGCTGATAAACTGAACCACATCTTCGCGCTTGGCCTGCGCTTCGATGCCGGCCACCGCCAAAATGGCTTTTATCTCAGAAGCAAAAATCAGTTTCGTGCCGCTGTAGTGATAGTAGAGCGGCTTGATTCCAAAACGATCTCTAGACAGAATGAGTCTATTTTTAGTTGAGTCGAGCAGGGCATAGGCCCACATTCCTCTAAACTGGTTGACATTATCTGCACCTCGTTCAAGGTAGGAGCGAAGCACCACTTCGGTGTCACTCTCTGAGGTAATCGTATTGTCTTTACCGAGTTGGGCTCCGAGTTCTAAAAAATTATATACCTCTCCATTAAAGTTGAGTACCGTGCCGCTCGGCTCGTGAATCATAGGCTGGTGGCCTGCCGCAGAAAGGTCTTGGATAGACAGCCTGCGGTGCATGAAGCCCAACCCTTTGACCATTTTAGAAGGAAGAAACTCATGCTCCTTTCTATATTCTTCGACAGAACCGAGTCCAGAGAACTGACTGATTTCACCTTTTTCATATATGATATAACCTTCGTCATCAGGACCTCGCTGCTCCAGTATTTGGCCCATTTTTTTGAGGTCTTCTGTAGAGAAGCCTTTTTTAAAATCTACTATGCCAGCTATTCCACACATGTCAGGTCTGTGCGCTTAGTTGTTTAATCTCAGCTTTCATAGCATCTCCAAAGACATTGATGCTCAAAGAATCTACTATAACCTTGCGGATGTCATTTCGATTATACGCACTCAGTGCGCTTAAAATTTTGTCAGCGCCACGGGCAATGTCTTCAGGCTGCTCAACATCAACTAGCTCACCGAGATTAGTACTCGTACTCTTCATCAATTCTGAAGAGCCGATATCAGTGCCCATCACTACAGGAATGCCAGAGGCCCAGGCTTCTGCGGCTACTAGACCAAAACTTTCATGTCTGGAGGGGAATAGCAAAAGGTCGCATCGTTTCATGACTCCATAAATCTCCGATTTTGACATGGCTCCATACATACTCACCGAAGCGCCCAGATTGTTTTCCCGCACGTAGCGTTGCACTCCAAGATATTCTTCACCGTCACCAATCATTTTTAGAGTCAATGTCGGACGTTTTTTCAGGAGTATTTCGAAGGCTTTAAGTGTGCGCATTGCTCCTTTAAATTCATCCATTCTGCTCACAAAAAGCAGGGCGTCATGCGGGCCATCAAGGCCGCGCTTAAAGGTTTCGGTGTCTACAGGATTATGCGTCACCTTAATCTGATTAGGGTGTATTCCTGCTTGTTCTATTTCTTTTTTTGTGCGTTCAGACACGGTAAATACACGCTCAGCATCTTCCATCACACGCTTGGCTTGTCGCCTTTTTAGTTCATTGTCGCTGATAGAAGAAAAGGGTCCGGTATGCTCGGTTACGTAATAGGGAATGGACCATTCTGCCGCTAATCGTTTGGCTAAGCGACCTTGAAAAACACTGTTATGCACATAGATGGCATCTGGCCGTTGCAGATTTCGAGCCTGTTGAAGCGCCTCTTTGTACCACTTTCTAATCACCAACCACTTACTCAGTCCAGAGCTACTGCGGTCAGCCGTGACATGAAATGTTACTTGACTGTCTTGATCTCTTTGCGTGTTGAGTACTGGTTTATCACCTCGCGGCCGTGTGCACAGCACTTCTACCTCAGAAAATCTGCGCAGTGCGTGGACATAATCTCGGATGAAGACACCCTTCCAGTCACTGGCCGATTGAGGATAAAACTCGCTGATTAACAGTATTCGCATGATGCTTAAAGCCTTTTGTACATGGCTATTACATCACTGCCTAGCATCTGAAGTTTTGGCGCATTGAGTTTACCGAACCAGGCTCGGGTAGCGGCATATTTTTTCTTGTTGCTGAAGAGGTGTGAGAACCCTAACCACGACTGATTGTAGCGCCACTTTTTCCGTGACATGAATCCGTAGGTTTTCATCAGCGAGTTAATTCTGCGCTGCGATGTCCACCTAAACGAGTACTTGTTTTTGCCTGCTAAGCCACGGAAAAATCTATACGCACGAATCAAAAAGGAGTAGGGGTGATGGCTGTCCGTGTTTTGAATAATAAGATAGCCACCACGCGACACACGCTGCGACATTTCAATCAAGAATTTTTCTGGGTCTTCCATGTGTGCCATGGCTCCAAGGCACATCACTAGGTCGTAGGTCTCTTTTTCCTTCCAGGCATTGATGTCACCTTTGATAAAACGTACATCTTCCATTCTAGACTGCGGGACTTTTCCAGCAGCCAGTTTGAGCATGTTTTCAGAAAAATCTACAAGGGTGAGGTTTTCAAATTTGTCAAGCAGCGGCACCGAGATATCACCTGTACCGCACGGTGCGTCTAGTACGGTCTTAATTTCTCGACCTCTAATCATCGACTTGATGGTCTCCATTCTCAACCTGAGATTATAATCGTAGGTCAAGTAAATTTTTGGCTCTTCAAAGAAGCCTTTGACCTTGCCTGTACGGTCTAGTTGCTCCATTTCTTTGCGAGTCTTTGGTTTAGATATGTGCTCATCCCCATCATCATAGCTGTCCTTCTTATCAAGGACTTCAGTGTCTTCTTCGTAGTGCATTGAATTATCATTAAAAATCGTTGTAGAGCAAAACCTGTCTTGTGTCTTTGATGTACAAGAAAGGTTTCGTAAAAGCTTTTGCATTGCAGGTTACTCTGGCCATTGAGCGAGAAAAGGGTCAGCTCTTCGTCAAAATAAGAGAAGCTCACACCCGCCTCATAAGCTTTTAGTATAAAGTCGTAATCTGCGCTGAGCGCGTATCGTGTGTCAAAAAAACCAACATTGTCATACACTGAGCGTGACACAAACGTGGCTGGATGGTTAACACCCATGCTCTTTTTCATGTCGCTAAACACAGGCTTTTGTACTCGCTGATATGTTTTTCCAGCGATGGTTCTCTCCTTGACAATATTTCCATGAACGATGCCTGCCCCTGTGCGTTCAAACACTTCTTTGACTTTGCTCAGCGCATCGGGCATGAGGGCGTCATCTGCATTGATGATGGCTACCCATCGGCCCTTGGCTTGAGCCAGTCCTTTGTTCATGGCATCATATATTCCCGCATCAGATTCTGAGATTAGGGTGTCAATGTGAGCAGAATAAGGAACAAGGGTTTCAAGAGTAGCATCTGTAGAGGCTCCGTCAATGACGATGTACTGCACGGTCACGCCTTCCTGGTCGACTATGGACTGGGCGCAGCGCGATATGGTACGCGCGGCATTGCGGCATACAGTGATAACAGAAAAATCGATGTCAGAGTCGTAGTTCAATTTCCTCAGCAAGCTTGTCCGCTATGGTTTCCCAAACGAACTGTTCTTTGCCGAAGGTAGCCACTGACTGAGGGTCAGGTATCCCTCCCTTGCGTTTAGTAATTAACGATTGCAGGGCCTTTTTCAACGATTCTGGCTCATGCGGGTCGATACATATTCCGTATTCGCCATCGTTGCTGAGGTCAGAAAAAGCGGACATGCCAGTGGTGCCTACCAAGTAGCAACCATGACAGAGGGCTTCAGCCATGGCCAATCCAAAGGACTCATGCAGAGAGGGTTGCACATAAATGCTGGCCTTGGCATACTGCGCAAATAGTTTTTTTCTATCGCGAATGGGCCCCATAAAAGTGACCCTATTTCTCATCTCAGGGTACGCTGAAAAGAACTGTTCTGCTCGCTCTTCATGCCCTCGGCCAATCAGTACAAAGCTGTAATCATCATTGTCAAGTTGAGGGATGACATCAAGCAAGAGATCGTAGTTTTTTACAGGGTCATCCATGCGACCTACACTAAGTATTACGGGCTTTTTACTTCCTTTTTGAATGAGCCGTTTTTCTACTCCATTGGGTAGATAAATCATCTTCTGTGCATGCTTCGGGTAGCTCCGTTTGAGTAGGGAGAGCCCTTCTTTATTCTCGACAGAAACAAGGTCCGCAGCCTTCAGAAATTTGTTGGCGTGAAACTTAAAGTAGAGATTTTTGAAGAAGTTAGACGAGTAGCGTACACCGCGTTGCAGCTCTTCATTATAACTGTCCATTTTGAGATAGAGCAGTCCTTGTGGATTGTGCTTCTTATACCACTGACCGTAAAAGATAGTGTCTCTGCGCAGGTGGTAGAGATTAAGTACATCTATTTTGGCTGATTGAGACTGAAGAAAGGAAAGCACATTCATCTCCAAGTGCCCACGCAATCCGCCAGGTTTGAGAAGACCGAGCTTCATCGTCATTTTTGGGTAGCTGACTCCATCTCGCTCTATGCCGACAAGCATCGAGTCATAGCCTCTCTTAGCAAGTAGTGAGGGGATTTTGCCAACATCTTTGTCAATGTGCTCAGGTCTTAAAAATGGAAAGAGCGTGGCAAAGGTCTTCATTGCTGATACTTGGCTTTTTTAGAACCTTTATACATCTCAAAGGTCTGAAAACGACACTCTAGCGAGCCATTAAACACCACAGATTTCTTAGAGGGACGCAGTCCAAATCTCTTTAGCGCTTGCAGGTTTGAAGAGATTAGCGAAGCATTACATCCTTGATAGTTTTGCTTAAAGTGGTCGCCCAGACTTTTGTAAAACTCATTCATGTCCATGGAGCCAATGCGCTCTCCATAAGGCGGGTTCATTATCACGGTGGCGTCTTCTGCACTGGTGTGAAAGAAGTTTTGCTCTGTGACCTCAATGCTGCCCTCTAGTCCAATAATGGAGGCGGCTTCTCGAGTCATTTCTACAGACTTAATAGACATGTCACTGGCCTTAATCTCGCATGCTGAATCCATGATTGCGTCAGAGCCTTCGGCCTTTACTTTTTGCCACAACTCCTCATCAAAATCTTTAAACTTCATAAAGCCATACTTGCGCCTCAACAGGCCTGGAGGTGTCTTGGTGGCCATCATGGCGGCTTCTATGGCAATGGTGCCTGTGCCACACATGGGGTCAAGAAAGTCGGACTTCTTGTCCCAGCCACTCAACTCTATTAGACCAGCGGCCAGCACTTCATTAATAGGCGCTTCATGTCCTTGAATTCTGTACCCGCGCTTATGCAATGCATCTCCAGATGAGTCTAGGCTAATGCTAAATCGATCGACATAGCAGTGGGCGTGAATGCGCACGTCAGGATCATCTACATCGACATCAGGTCGCTTGCCTGTGCGCTCTCTAAACTGGTCTACGATGGCATCCTTTATTTTGAGACCAACGTAGTGAGAGTGGGTGAAGCGGTCAGAATTGACGGTGGCATTGATGGCAAATGTCTTGTCATTATCTAAGTACTTAGACCAGTCCATTTTCTGAATAGACTTGTAGAGGCTTTGCTCATCCCAAGCGGTAAATTCTTCTTGGGGCACCAAGACGCGCAAGGCTGTGCGACAGTGGTAATTTGCCTTGTAAAGCACTTCATTGTCTCCTTGACAAGAAACGGCTCTCTTTAACTCCTTTACATTCTTGGCGCCAAGTTGAGAAAGTTCGCGCGCTAGAATGGGCTCCAGCCCGTGCATGGTCTTTACTATGAGTTTCATCGTTGGCGAAGTTAGTCTTCACAATTTTGAAAATCGGCATTCTGATGAATTTTGAATGAAATCATCTTGTACATTGCAAGCTCTATATGAAAGAGTCTTTATTACATTTTGATAAGCATGAGTATCATCCACAGGGTGAGTGGCTACTTATGATTCATGGAGCGGGTGGTAGCACGCGCACTTGGAAGCGACAAGTGAAGGAGCTAGGACAGCACTTTAATCTGCTCATTGTTGACCTGCCTGGTCATGGTCAATCTGCTGATACGGATAGTGAAGATGATGAGTATACGTTTTCATTAGTGAGTCATCGAGTGTGGGCGGTAGTCGATCATGTAGGGCTTGAGAAGGTGCATGTGTTAGGCGTGTCGCTAGGGGCAATAATAGCACTCAGAGTAGAGCAGTTGTATAACGACCGTGTGAAGTCAGTGGTGCTGGCTGGAGCGATAGTGCAGCTCAACAGGAAACTAAGGATAATAGCAAGCGCCAGTCTCTTTTTAGCCAAAGTGGTTGGGTATCGCGCGTTTTACAAGTTCGCTGCGCGGATAGCGTTGCCTAGAGCAAATCACAAAACATCACGTGATGTCTTTATCCGTGAGTCACAAGCGCTCAGTCTAGATGAGTTTAGAAAGTGGACTGAAATGTACAGAAGCTTGCACGTGACTTTGAAAGACCTTTACTCTGAGGCCTCAGAGGTGCCAAGGTTGCTCTTGATGGGGAGTCAAGACCATCTGTTTCTCAATCCTGCGGCTGAGTACGTGAAAGAAAGGGCCAATGCGGTGTTGAGAATTTTCCCAAAGTGTGGTCACGTGGTTAACATTGAAAAGGCCGAGGCCTTTAACAAGCACTGTATTTCCTTTATACAAGAGGTAGTAGGCAAGAAAGAACTGTCTGCCTAAGTTGATTTGTCTGAGACTGCGCTGCGTTCTGGCGAGTCTTTATCACATTAGATAATCTCCATGTCGCTGGATTTTAACCAGCCGACTTCACCATTGCTCAGTTTTATTTCCATCCACGCATCACTTTCTCTCAAGACAGAGACTTTGCTGCCTTCGTGCAGAATGAAGAGCTCCTTAGCGCTGTCATTTGGAGCACTCATGACTTCTACTTTGGCTGTTAGAATGATGGCTTCAGAAGTAGCCAGTTGAGCCGATTTTGCTGATAAAGAGAACCAGAAGCAGATGAAGCAAAGTACAAGAGTGGCAAAACCCGCACTAAACCCGAAACGCCTCATGGCTGACTTTCCGAATAGAAAAAGGGCAGCCAAGGCCAAGGTGAGTATTGCCAATAAAATGGAAATGTTGGCCCAAGAATCAGCGCCAACGTGCATGAGTTTTGATTTCCACCACTGCGAGAATCGGTTACTGTCTTCAGACTCCATTTTATCTACGGTCTGCAGCCGAGCGCGATTCAGGTTGTAGATTACATCTTCATTTTCTGGTGCATATCTGAGCGCACGCTCATAATGAAGAATGGCTTTGGGTATTTGACCAGTCCTGTAATAGCTGTTTGCCAGATTATACTCCAACTGCCTGTTGCCGTATGTCACTGCTAGTGATTCATAGGTCTTAATGGCTTCTTCGAGATTGCCTGACTCGTAGAGTGCGTTGGCCGAGGCAAACTGCGTGTCCACATCGCTTTGACACCAGAGAAGGTTAAGCGAAGAGAGGAAGACTAACATGCTAATCCATCTTTTCATGTGTTCTCTTCTAATGCGTTGATGAGTGACTCTGCTTCGGCATATAACTGTGCATCTGACAGCGAGCTATTAGGTGCAAACCTGGCCATTTCACAATTCGTTCTCAGTTGCTCCACACGCGATATTAATTGTGCATCGACCTGCTGTTCGGTCATTGTGCGCTTTATAGAGTCTGCGCCCATGTCAGAAGAAAGGATGTTAAACTTGTCACCCAAGTATCCGTTTATGCCCGTGTAGAGTTCTTCGTAAAAGGCATCTTTATCTCCAGCATCCATAAGTTTCTTGGCCGCCACGAGATGCTTGTTGGCCATTTTTCCAGCCTTACGCTTTTTAGTACCCACCACATCAGCATCCATTTCGCTTTGTCTGCGCTTAAAGAAGAACAAGCCAATGATTAAGAACAACGGCAAGCCAACTCCAGCCATGTGTCCTACAGAACCAGCAAAGTGCGAGTCCTTCTCTTTCCATCTGCCTGCACCCGTCTCGATGTGTCTGATATCAGAATCAAGCACCGCCACATCTTCCTTTCTCATTGGCGCGCTGCTTCCATCTTCCGCTTCATTGCCAGAGCGCTGTACCTCTATGCTAAGCGCTTTACTGCTGCGAGAACGATACTTTTTTTGAGCCGGGTCGTAGTACGAGAATTCTATAGGGTCAAGGTCATAGGTGCCCGGGTAGCGCGGGATAATCAGGTACTCAAAGGTTCTGCTTCCTTTTACTCCACCAGCATTTGTGCTGATACGGTCGGTGATTTTTGGGTCATAGACTTCAAAGTCATTTGGAAACTCTATCGGTAGCTCATTGATTAATTTCAAGTTTCCAGACCCGCTAATTTTGACGGTCATGTTTATGGCTTCATTGGTTGCCACCTCAGTTCTGTCCAGGTTTACCTTCATGTCAAAACTTCCTACAGCTCCATTATACGCAGACGGAGAGGAGGGAAGTGGGCTTACATCAATCTTCACGGTATTACTCCTAAGCTTGACTTGCTGCCCTTGATTAAAAAAGCTTCGGCCTACACGTGCATCCAGATTAAAGGGGCCAATTTCTAACTCTCCGTCTCGTTGAGGGAAGAGCACTTGACGCGCCAAGTATGCTTTTTGATAAATCTTGTTACCTATTGTTTCGTTTTTCTTTTCCCACGTAACGTTATTGATTTTAACGTCTTCTTTCCAAAAACCTGTCAGCTTGGGCATCTCATAATGCTCCATCTCAAAGCCACGGTAGCGATTGAAGAGCACATAACTAACCACTATCTGTTCTCCTTTACTAACTTGTTTTTTGTCCGTGTATATGCGGATAAATAGTTCTTCTTTACTCGCGCTTGACTGCTCTTGTGTGGCTTTGTTTTGATTGGTCTGCTGGTTTTGAGCACCCGCATCACCTTCTACCACTTCGAGCACTATACTGTTTGATTTCAGTTCCCCATCTCGTGTATTGGCCTTTGCCGGAGCGATAGTCAGCGAACCTTTTTTTAATGGAGTGAGAAAATAAGTCTGTGCGCTAGTCACCGACATGGTGCCGTTTACCCAACTCATGTTTGATGATGATTGGGGGCCGCCCACTATTCTGAAATTTTTAAAATCAGGCGCTATGATGTTTCCCTTCACACCGTCTAGAGTGACTGTATACTTAAATCGCTCGCCAATCCGCACAGGATTTTGGTTTACGCTTGCTTCAAGGGTTACTTGCGCATAGGCCAGCAGCGGGCCAAGCAGCGCAATAAGGAGGAGGTATGGACGAAGACTTCTCATTACCAATCTTTATCAATTTTGATGGCTTTGCCGTTCATGCGTTCCTTGCCTTTCTTTTGCTGAAGGTCTTTTTCCTGTTTGTCTAAAGCATCAAGCATCTGCTCAGCTTCCTTTTTACTCATGCCTTCTTTTTTCTCAGGTTCTCCGGTCTGCTCTTGCTCGCCCTCTTTGTCGTCTTGCTCATCTCCTTGGTCGCCTTTGTCTTGCTCATCGCCCTTGTCACCCTCATCGCCTTTATCTTGCTCATCACCTTTGTTCTCATCCTCATTCTTGTCGCCTTCGTCACTCTTTTCTTGTTCTTCCTGATCTTGGTTTTGCTCCTGATCTTGATCCTGACTCTGATCGTTATTAGAGTCCTGGTCTATCAACTTTTGAGCGTAGGCTAGGTTGTAACGCGTGTCTTCATCAGTGGGATCGTTTCTAAGTGCGTTTTTATAAGCGCGTATGCTCTGTTGAATGTATTGGCTCGGGTCTGGTGGCGCTTGTCCGCTCGAGTCAGGTTGAGGAGGATTGTTCATGAGCTGAATGCCCGCGTTTAAGTAACAATTACCTTGATTATGATAGGCCCATGCTTTTTCTGTTTTGTCAATGGCATCGGCCGAGGCTATTTCATATTTCTCAGCAGCTGCGGCAAGATCTCCGGCTGAGTAGTATGTGTGACCCATGTTATACTGTGCCTTTCCAAAGCTTGGGTCTACTTTCAGTGACTCTTGATATAGTTCTTTGGCTTTCTCGATTTCGCCTTTTTCAAAAGCCGAGTTTCCTTTTCTGAGCAAGCTACGCTCTTCTTGGGCCACCAACTGACTGGCCAATAAGAATGACAGGCAAATACTTAGAATATGTCTAGACCTTAACTTCATGTCGCTTCAAAAATATCGATTCTATTTGCCCACCTGCTTTTCTTCTCTGGTATCAAAAACTCAACCACAAGCAATAATATTCCGATGATTAGAAAAACCTGAAAGCGATCTTCATAATCGGCATACTCTTCGGTACCATAATCGTTGTCGCCCATGGCTTCTATTTCATCTAAAAGCACATTGAGACCAGTCTCTGCATTTGTGGCGCGCACAAAAATACCATCTCCAGCTTCTGCCACTTGACGCAGCATTACTTCATTGAGCTTAGAGATAACCGTGTTACCTTCTTTGTCTTTCTTAAAGCCTTGCTTGACGCGATTTACATATATGGGCAGGGGAGCACCTTCTTCTGAGCCCATACCAATGGTGTGCACTGTGCACCCTTCTTTAATGGCTTGCTCTGCCGCTGTGATGGCGTCATCTTCATGGTTTTCACCATCAGAAATGATGATGATGGACTTCTTATCAATTTGTTCATCATCAAAACTCTCAACGGCCAGATTGATGGCTGCACCAATTGCGGTTCCTTGCACAGGCACCATCGTATTATCTACAGACGAGAGAAACATGTTCGCAGCGGCATAATCAGTTGTGATGGGAAGCTGCACGTAAGCGTCTCCTCCAAACACGATTAGACCTATACGGTCGCCATGCAAATCGCCTAAGAGCTGACTGATGGCTCTTTTTGCTTTTCTCAGTCTGTTAGGTTTTAGGTCTTCAGCTAGCATGGAGTTAGACACATCAAGACAGATCATCAAGTCGATACCTTGATACTTCACTTCGGCCAGTTTTTTTCCATACCGTGGGTTGATTAGGCCAAACACGATAAAGGCCAATCCAAATCGCCAGAGGAAGAATTTCAAAATTTGCTTGGCGGTGCTCAGTTCTGGTACCATGTGGCTCACAGACCTAGAGTCTCCAAATCGCTCCAAGGCTTTTCGCCTCAAGACTATACCCGCATAAAAAAGGAAGGAGAGGAGCGTACAAATAACAAGGCCCCACCAGAGCTGCTCGCGCTGCAACTTTAATCCAGACACGGAGGGAAGCACCCAAAAATAAATCAGTGCCATGAGTGCCCAAAAAATGACTTCGACAATGAGCACCGCTCTGCCAGTCTTCTTGGTGTTATATGTGTGCAGGTTACTCATGTCAATGTGCGCAATATGAGTGTGCTCAGCAGTAAGCCCAGCAGAATAAGACCTGCTCCGTAGAGCGCGAAGGGATAATACTTCTCTGTCTTTTTACTGAACTCAGTCACGTTAATTCGTGTTTTTTCGAGTTGATCTATTTCTTCATAGATAGACTTTAGTTTCCTGTTGTTTGTCGCTCTGAAGTATTGTCCTCCAGTCATGCTGGCAATCTCTTTTAAGGTCTCTTCATCTATACGCACTTCAACATTGTCATACACATAGCGATTGTTTCTAATCCCTACTGGGGCTCTTGCTGTTCCCTTTTTTCCCACCCCAATGGTGTAGACTCTTACACCAAAAGTTTGTGCAATTTGAGCCGCATCAAGCGGTTGGATACTTCCTTTGTTATTCTCTCCATCTGACAGCAGAATGACAATTTTGCTTTTTGCGTCACTGTCTTTCAGTCGCGCCACAGAAGTGGCTAAGCCCATGCCAATGGCTGTGCCGCTCTCCAGGTTACCAGTGTTGACTTTAGAGAACATCTCTTCGAGTACTCTATGGTCAGTGGTTAGCGGAACTTGAGTAAATGACTCTGCTTCATAGATCACCAGTCCAATGCGGTCATCTGGTCGCTGACGGATAAAATCCATGGCGACATTTTTAGAACCTTCTAATCTATTAGGTTTAAAATCTTCGGCCAGCATTGACGCAGACACGTCCATGGCAATTACAATGTCAATTCCTTCTGTACTTCTGTTTTCCCAGCTCTTACTGTCTTGCGGACGGGCCAATGCGATGACAAGTATTGCTAGTCCAGCCATGCGCAGTATCGGTGCAAGGTGACGCAGATACTCAAACACAGACATGCCACTACCGGAGAATTTCTTTAGGCTCGAAATAGAGACATCGGCATGTTTCTTCTGATTGTTTAAGAAGTACCAAACACTGAGTGCAGGTATGAGCAGCAAGAGCCAGAAAAACTGCGTGTCGGCAAACTCATACTGGTCTTTGATTAAAAACCAGCCCATGCCCACGAGTCCATTTAACAGGACAAGCAAGAGCAGCAATATGTTTTGCGACTTAGTGTTCATCTGTCTTTTCTGGAGTCACTGATTTGGTTTTTTGCACCAGTTCTATGGCCTGCTCAAGCGCCTGCTTGCGGGTGGCTTCGCTGGACTCTTCTTTGGCAAATTTTGCCATGTCTGCGCGCATCAAAATAGAGGCGAGCGCATTTTTCAAATTGTCGTCAATGACGGTGTACTTCAGTTGCTCTGTGATCTCTGCCGTAGTTTGCTCAAGCGCAGGGATGTTGTAGCGCCCTTCTAGATAGATGCGCAGCGCATCAGTCACTTCTACAAAGTATTTTTTAGAAGTGCCCACCTTCCATTGCTCTTGTGACTTCATGCTCGTGAGTCTCTCTAAGGCTAGTTCATGAGCAGGCCTCACAGCCGGAGCAGGCTTCACTACTTCTGTGGCGGGGCGCGACTTGAGCTTAATCAGTGCGAAGAGGAGTGCAATGGCCCCAAGTGCAATCGCGATATAAATCCAGTTTAATATCAGCCAGTCTTTTAAAGAAAACGGCTCTTCCATTATCGGCTTGATGTCTTTGGGTGCCTCGTCAGACTCAACGGCCACCGTGTTGACTGAAAACAAATATGCTTCTGTTTCCATTTTCTCACCGTTGACAGTAAAGTAAAAAGGAGGGATAGCCCAAAAGCCAGAATCCCAGGAGGTGATGATGATTTCTCTCACTTGACGACTATTGCTTCCGACATGAAACGTGTCAATCACTCCGGCATCTATTACTTCTATATTTCTCTGCAGGGTGTCTTTTACTTCTGGCCACAGCACTTCTGGAGCTTTGCCGCTGTAACTCACCTCAAGCACTATTTTGGCCTGCTCACCAATTCTGATAGACGTGGTGTCTAAGTCAGCCGTCACTGCAGTCTGCGCGTACGCTGACAGGCAGCTCATGAATAAGAGAAAAAGGGATAGGTTCTTCATCGCCTTTTAAAGAGTTTCATGAGTGGTTTGACATAAGACTGGTCAGTCATGATGGTGGTCCAGTCTACTCCTGAGCGGGCAAAAATGTCTTTCAGCTCGACTTGTTTAGTCTCGGCCACGTGGGCATAGTGCGCACGTACTTTCTTACTCGATGTGTTGACCCAACGATCTCTGCCCGTTTCCAAGTCGTGAAACTTCACGAGTCCCATTCGTGGCAAGTCCAACTCTCGTTTGTCTAAAACCTGCAGACCGATTAAGTCATGCTTTCTACCGGCTACCTTTAAGACATCTTTAAATCCATCATCTAAAAAGTCGGAGATTAAGAAGGCGGTGCTTCTTTTTTTGACCACGTTGTTAAAGAATCTGAGTGCTTCTCCAATATCGGTGCCTGTGTGCGCGGGCTTAAAATTGAGTAGTTCTCTAATTATCTGAAGTATATGAGAACGTCCTTTTTTAGGAGGGATGTACTTCTCAACCGCGCTGCTGAAAAAGATGACGCCCACCTTGTCATTGTTTTGGGTGGCGCTAAAGGCTAGCACAGCGCATAGTTCAGTGATGAGCTCTCTTTTGCTTTGTACTTGCGTGCCAAAATTGTCAGAGCCACTGATGTCTACTAATAAGATGACGGTTAGTTCCCTTTCTTCTTCAAACACTTTGACATGAGGTACACCAGTTCGCGCGGTTACGTTCCAATCGATGGTGCGTATTTCGTCACCAGGGGCGTATTCCCTAACTTCGCTAAAGGCCATGCCTCTCCCTTTGAAAGCCGAGTGATATTCTCCAGAAAAGAGCTGATTGCTCAACCCTTTTGTCTTTAACTCAATCTTCCTGACTTTTTTAAGGAGTTCTGCTGTGCGCTGGTCGCTCATTACTTTCCTCTAATCAAGGTACCTGAACCTGATCTAGTATATTCTTAATGATGTCTGTCACGCTGACATTCTCTGCCTCAGCTTCATATGTCAGACCGATACGGTGTCTGAGCACATCATAAGCCACAGCGCGCACATCTTCTGGAATAACAAAACCTCTGCGCTGAATGAACGCGTAAGCCTTAGCCGCCAGGGCCATGCTAATACTGGCACGTGGAGAGCCACCAAAACTGATTAAGTCTTGTAGTCCGCTGAGGCCATATTTTTCTGGGTCTCTTGAGGCAAATACGATATCTACGATGTACTGCTCCATCTTTTCGTCCATGTATACTTTGCGCACTGTTTTTCTCGCGGCTAGTATCTGTGCAGGCTCTATTACTTTTTGAGGCTCTGGATATGCCGCAGCAGAGATGTTGTTGCGAATAATCATTTTCTCCTCAGACTTCTCTGGGTAGTCTATCACCACTTTAAGCATAAATCTGTCTACCTGTGCCTCGGGCAGCGGGTAAGTCCCTTCCTGCTCTATAGGGTTTTGAGTGGCCAATACCATAAATGGTTCAGGCAGTTTGTACGTCTCAGCGCCAATGGTCACTTGTCTTTCTTGCATCGCCTCAAGCAGTGCAGATTGCACTTTGGCCGGTGCTCTGTTAATCTCATCTGCCAGCACAAAGTTTGAAAATATCGGCCCTTTCTTGACAGAAAACTCTTGGTTTTTCTGATTGTAAATCATCGTACCGAGCACATCGGCAGGGAGTAGGTCTGGCGTAAACTGTATTCTGCTAAAGTCAACATTGACACATTTACTCAAGGCGGTAATGGCCAAGGTTTTTGCAAGTCCTGGCACACCTTCAAGCAGAATGTGACCGTTACTAAGCAGAGCCAAGAGCAGCTTCTTTACCATGTCTTGCTGACCGATAATGACTTTACTCATTTCTAATTGTAGCATTTCTACAAATGCAGACTCTTGACGTATGAGCTCATTGAGGGCCGTTATATCAGAGGCACTTGTGCTGCTCTGCACTGCTGCTGTGCCCTGAACGGGGGGTGTAGGATTTGTTGACTCCAGGTCCATAAGGTTAAATTTTTCGAATGTTGAAGGTAGGTCTTTCAGATTGTCTTCGCTGACCTTTCAAACTGAACGCAAAATTGAAAGAAACGATGTTTTTTTTGACAGGCTTTGCTGTTAATATTTGTTAACAAAGAGCGCTGAAACTGTTGATATTAATGGCGTGCAGACTTTTGGCTATTGATTGAGATAGTGTCTCTTTACCTTATGACTGAAAAAGAACAATTGAGCCTGCAAAAGGTGATTGACCATGTACGTGTGTTTCACGATTCTTTTGGCATCGGAAATGAGGATAAGCCAACAGGTGCTATTTTGGAAAAAGACTTCATGTTGCGTTATGAGCTCATGAAAGAAGAGAATGAAGAGTATCTCGAAGCAGCCAAGCAAGGCGACTTAGTAGAAGTCGCTGATGCACTCGGTGATATGCTCTATATACTTTGTGGTACGATGCTCAAGCATGGTATGCAAAGTAAAATAGAAGAGGTCTTTGTCGAGATACAGCGCAGTAACATGAGCAAGCTCGATGATAATGGGAAACCTATTTACAGAGAGGACGGCAAAGTGCTAAAGAGTTCAAATTACTTTAAGCCAGACATTGCGGCCATTTTAGAGATGGAGCCCGTATGAGTGCCATCAGACGATTATCTGGATTTTTAGAAGGAGCCAAGGGTTCAAAACTTGGTCTCTTGAAATTGAACTTTATTCTTCTGAGGGTTATTCCCTTTAACAAGCCTCATGGTTTTAAGATTACCCATATTGATGAAAATCAATCGGTGGTGCACATTCCTTACAAGACTCGAAATCTGAATCACTTAAAGGGTATTCATGCCTGTGCCATCGCTACGGCATCGGAATATAGTTCGGGTATCTTGTTACTCTCTCGTTTGTCTGCGGCAAAGTATCGCATCATCATGAAGAGCATCCATGTGGAGTATCATTATCAAGCTAAAATGCCCGTCAATGCTGTGTTTGCTATCAAAGAACAAGAATTAAAGAGCGATGTCTTTATTCCTTTAGAACAATCAGATTCTGTCATGAAGCATTTTAAAGTGGAGGTTCATGATACAGACGGAAATCACATTGCGACATCAACCATGGAGTGGCAACTCAAAAATTGGAAAAAAGTGAAAACAGCCTAGTTTCCGCTTCAATCCCTACATTTATACTATGAAATTACTCATCAAACTTGGCTTGAGCACCTTGGCGGTGTTGGCCTTAAATTATCTGTTGGCTGGAATTCATGCTCAAGAGTTGAGCACGGCTATTATGGTTGCTGTTGTGCTTGGGGTGCTCAATACTATCTTAAGGCCAATCTTAGTTTTCTTGACCATTCCTATTACCATTTTGACATTGGGAATATTTCTGCTTGTCATCAATGGAGCCATGGTGATGCTGTGCAGTAAGTTGATTTCAGGGTTTGAGGTTAATGGTTGGTTATGGGCCATTGTGTTCTCCGCGCTGCTCAGTATTATTCAGTGGATCCTGTATAAGATTTTCATACCCAAGGAAAAGAAAGACTAGGCCGTTGCTCTATCGGGCTGCGTTTATTTACGACTCTTCAATCGAACTAGGGTAAGTGCTTGCCAAAGAGGCCAACTAAAAAAATCCTATAGCCAGCTGTATCCAGAGGCTAAGGACTCCTATTAAAATCAACATCATTACAATGATTCTTGACGCTCTTGTTTTAAAGAAACCAAGCGTCAATTCAATTCCTATTCCTGCACCAAATAGCAAAATAGCCGCAACCAGAAAGTCTTGAAGTGTCCAGTCTACCTCAGTGGTAAACTGCATGGCGATAAGCGGTACAAGTAAGATTCCAGCACAAAGCAGCAGAATGAGCGTAACCCTTTTTCTTCTGTTATCAGGCTTGTCCAAAACAACTAGACCATGTTGACTATGTCTAATCTGTGATGACAAAGCACTGTGACAGTGGTTTCTTTCCTTCTATTTGAATAGAAATAATATAGATGCCTGAAGGGTAGGTGCTGACATCCAATCGGCTGGATTCGCTGTTGATTTCATTGATGCGCGTAGTCAGCATATTTTTCCCCATTTCATTAAAAATCTGGACATCTGCTGCTCCACCAATGTGTTGTTTTAGGTCTAGTCGGAGTTCGTTTGACGTTGGATTAGGGAATATGGCAAAACAGCCGGGGCTAACTTGCTCTATCGCTTCGCGGTCTTTCTGCTGGGCTTCAGTC
>CAYSDH010000013.1:0-36590 GCA_964429805.1 uncultured Flavobacteriales bacterium | reverse complement strand
TCACTTCAAATATAGAGCGGTCCATTTCTAAATCACTGACTTCTATAACGTTTGCAGTGATTTTTAGTATGGTGTTTTCAGGCTCAGTATTGGCAGTAATTGTGATGCGCTTTGTCTGCTGGTTTTTCTGCTTTCCTGGTTTGTAGATAGCCTCGATTTCGCTGGTCTGACCAGGCATAATTGGATCTTGAGGGTAGTAGGGCACTGTGCAGCCGCAGCTGCCTTTCGCTCGAGAGATAATCAAAGGCTCAGTTCCAGTGTTTTTGAACTTAAAGACTTTGACGTTTTCAGAACCTTGAAGGATGTCTCCAAAGTCGTGCTCCATTTCTATGAACTCAATGGACGTGATTGGTCCTGTCATCTCTATGGCTTCTTGAGCATTTAAGACGGTGAGTAAGGCACAGAAAATCAGTGAGAGTGTGTATTGTATGCGCATGGCCGTATATTTTTGGTTTGTATGCTTAACTCTTCTTCTACGAGACATATTGTCTCATTCGAAGCTCAGTTATTCACAACATACGCTTCTTCAAGCGTCTCGTTAACGGGGAGAAGAACTATATCCGAGACTCAATCCACGCCTTGAGTTTCTTACTGTTGGAGAGTTTGATAAGCTTCTCAATCTCATTGTTGTGGCCAAGCGTTCTTTTGTTTGACTTATAAAACTCGATGACGCTTTCGGTGCCTTTCAGATTACCCATCAATTTGTTGCCGTAGTCCTCACTCTCAATGGCATACTTGGTCCAGCCACCCATGAAGATGAGCAGACACTCTTCACAATCTAGGTAGGTAACTACATCTGCAGAAATTTCAATACTCACATTCGGACTTCCAGTCACCCATCTCAATAGGAAGGCACTTAGATCTCTTCTCATCACTACGTCCTTGTTGACTGGCGAAGTCATCAGATAATTAAAGCTGTTAACGACATCATCCTCATACTTGGCATAGTCTTCAGGTGTCTCTAGTTTGAAATCTGTATTCTCAGGTTTTTTAGTTGATGCCTCTGAGTTAGAAAAAAGCTCCTTGTCTATTTGAGGATGTACTTTCGCGCCATTCTTCTTCGCTCTTAGCAAGTTCATTTTCGCTTTTTCCTTGTCTCCATTGTAATAATGAATCAGTCCCACTAAGTGATGCCCATCACCAATGTGACTAGAGGCTGTTTTCTTATAAAGGTCTACCGCTTTCTCAGCATTGACAAGGGCTTCGTCAAATTGTGAAAGCATCATCTGAGAGTTAGCCACTCCAAAATATCCCTCCGGGTTTTCCGGATTGTTCTTTATAATCGCCTCATACTCTTCAATCGCTCCGGTATAATTTTTCTGAATACCGTACACCACAGCAAGGTTTTGATGAGCCATGTCACCTTCAGGATAGAGCTTTATAGATTTCTTATAATACTCTATCGCCTTATCATAATCGCCAAGTTCTCTATACACTCGACCTAGGTTGTCATAGGCCTCCACAAAGTTAGGGTCGGCTTTTATGGCCTTGAGATATGACTTCTTTGCGGCCACATAGTCCCTTTGCTGATTAGCCCGACTAGCAAGTTGAAAATGCTTGTCAGCCTCCTTTGACTCGGTGCCACCGTACATTCCTGTCTTGGTCTTTGTAATCTGATTGGTCACACCATCGCTATTGATAGTTTCCTTGTCTTGAGCAGCTAAGAACGTGTGAGACACGCAAAGAAGGAGGATGAGAATTACTGGCTGGTTATTCATCGTTATTGGTTTGTAATGCGAATTGAAGTTACATATTTTACGGCCATTGGCAGCAAAGTGTCCTCTCAAATGGCCTCTAAGATCATAGTTTGTTGCAAATCTTTTAATCTATAAGCACCCGTCTGATGTTCTCTGGAGGAATAGGGCAGCTATCTGGTTCGACAACGGTTCTGCGCGCAGAAACTTGGTCGTAAATGATGTTGCCAATAAACGGAGCGAGTTGATGAGCATACTTCAATGGTGTAAATCGCCTGCTGATACGCGAGAGAATCCAGGTAATTCCTTTTGCCTTAGTTCTAATAAATAGCTCATCATTGTCGCGCACTTCTGCGATAACGATACTGTCTAGCTCAGCCAAGTCCGGTCTCTTTTCGAGTAGGCTTTTATATCGCGCGCTTTGAAGAGTAGATATTTTGAGCTCAGCCGGCAGCTCATACTTGGAGATGTACTTGAGAAAACCATTGCACATCAGACAGTTTCCATCATAGAAGATGATGGATTGCTTTGTCGATTGTTTTCCATTTAGTCTGTTTTTGACTGATTGTATTGCACTCTTGACATCGTTACTGAGGTTTAAGGCGCCTTCATGAAATGGGCTGAACAGTAAAAACAAACCAATCAAAATAACCTGTTGAGTAAAGTCAGGACCTACCGAAAGTAAAATTCCTGCGTGAAGTGCGATGAGGAACACCGCCCAAATACGATGGTACTTAGGCTTAAAGATGATGTAGATAGAGCAAAACTCAATTAAGTAACCCATGATTAGAATTACTGAAAAGAGAGGAGAGGAATTATTTAAAATGAATGAACTTAGAAAATAGTCGGAGTCAGCAGCAAGACTCGTTTTGCTCAGGTTTAAAGCGAGACTGTCAGGCGAAAGGGCAGAGGTGACACCCCTGATTTCTTGATCTAGAATGCCGTATAATTTGAATATGCCAGATGTGAAGTAGGTGAGGAGCATCATAGTTTGTATGCCCAGGGTCACCTTCAATATGTTTATTGCATATCCTTCTTTACCCGATTTGTTTGGAATAAAAATGAGCAGAAAACAGACGAGCATCATGTGGTGCATGTAGTGGTCTATTTTTCCAAAAGAAGAAATAAGCGACACATACATAAACATGGATACGAACACGGCAACTCTGACTACTCTTGACTGTTGCCAAAAGAATAGTCCGATGAGTGAGACCAGTAAAAAGCCAATTAGAATGGCGCGTACGGTGATTTCCCAATGCTCGAAAGAAATCCACTTCACACTCCAGACAGGAATAAATAAATCGGCCGAGTCGATCAGCACATTCCATTCTGGAAACTGATAAAAAGTACTGAATGTTTGAATGGAAGTCAGCACCGTAATGAAGTAAAACAATTGAATGATGAACTCCGCTTTTGTTGCCTTTTTTTCTTTCTCATGCGACAAGAAAGATGTGCCATCAGAAAATGCGCTTTGCCAATATGTGTTAATCAAGGTCTTGATCACTTCAGCTTTTTAATCACTTCTAGGTTATAGTCATCGTCTCTAACCGTCTCGAGATAATTGCCAGACAACTTTACCAAATGCACCGAGCGTCCTTTACTTAATAAATCCTCATGAGAGGTACTTGATAATGCGTCTGCCTGCTCCATGTTGGCACTAATCATACGCAGTCGGTAACCGTAGTTTTTACGCTCCAGTTTATTTAAGTCGTGGTTGTCTTTTATTAAAAACGACTCGTCAGCCTCACCTTGATTGTAGAGAAGGTCATAGTTGACATAGGCATCAGGCACTTTGGAGTAAAGCTTAAAGGAGAAAAAGGGGAGAGTCTCTGAGCGCTGTTGCCGTAGAATAGGATAAAAAGCAATCGCAAAATAAGCTACGATGAACAGGGGAATAAAGAAGTGTATGAATCTGTTGCTCATTATTTTGCTATTCAAGCGCACGTATTCTGATTGTTGGCACGTGTTTACTTAAGAAATTTTGGTTGGTTAAGATAATGTTCTTTTCTGCTCCTTGATATGAGTTTTCTGAATAAAGCTAAAGCGCTAAATTCGTTTGACTATCAACCGATATCTATGAGTAAATCTGGGCATAACCCAACGAGCGATTTAAAGCAGGAAAGAACCGCGAGTGCGCTCTTCAGCGTGCTGATACCACTGTTAGTTGTCTTACTCTTTCTAACCGTGAACAGCTCATGTGGTGGCGGTGAGAAAATCCCTTTGACGTATGAGGACTCGCTAAAAGTGAAGAAGGAGATGATGGAAGTGAGGGAAGATGAGCTGCAGCGGGCCAGAGATCAGGTGGAGTCAATCAAGAACTTTGAGCAGGAGGCGGAGGTCCGTTATGAGGACATCAAGAAGCGCAAAGAGGAGTTAGAACAGATGTTAAATGACTATGATTCTGGCCAATGAAAAGAGTACTAGTTCTTGCGTCATTATTAGTATTGCTCTGCAGCGCAGATAGAGAAAATGTAGACATCACTGCTGATGTGGCTGCCCATGAGATGGAGATGGAAAAGCACTTCGCATTTGTTGATTCGGAGCGGGCAGCTGAAGAAGAGCTGTTTGCCAAGCTCATTGAAAACGACTTTGAGTCGAGGTATGCCGCCATGCTTGCCGATTTAAATTTGCTCAAGCAAGATGAGAAAATTAGTCAACAAGAGTATCAGCGTAGAAAGGCGGAGTTAGCGATTATAAAAACCTACATCGAAGAGTATAAAGTCGCGGTGACGAAAGTGAGGAGTCGCTATAGTCGGATATTTGTCAAGCCAAGAAATATCAATATCGATGGTCGTGTGGTGAGGCAAATTCTCTATGAGCTGGTCAGAAAAATTCCGAAAATAGGCGGATGATGGCTTCTCTACATATCGGTCGATGGGGATTGCTCTTGCTAGCGGTGCTTTCATTTTCTATGGTTCAAGCGCCATTAGACAGCAGTGCGGTAGGCATGAGCAAAGAGGAATTTGATGTGGAAATATTACCTCTGAGTGAGTATAGGAACAATGCAAAAATAGAGTTTGACAAAGAGTACCCGTTGCGCGCAGAGTTCAAGAAGAGAAAGTACTTTGAGAAAGAAGTGAACCAACGCTTAGAAGACATTGAGGATCGTTATGAGGAGGGTGAAATCACAGATGCAGAGTTTATTGTAGCCAAGACTAAACTCTTAATGATTTTGCCGCGGGCAAAGGCGTATAGGTCAGCACTAAGCCACTTATACCAGGACTATACCTCGCATTTTAAAGCATTTAGAAACCTTGATAAATTGGAGCGAGACAAGTACTGGATGGAGCAAAACTGGAAGAAGGTGGACCGCACGATTGACAAGCTTGACGCAGCAACAAAGGACTGATAACGTCAACCAAATACGAAGTGTGAGCCGATAACCTAGGTGCCAGATTTCTCATCGCTACTGCGAGACAGCGCCCACAGGCCAAGCAAGGGTCCGATAGCCAAAATCATGTATATAGAGCTGGAGTCAAACTGACTACGTAAGATACTGATGAGCTGGATGCTGATGATGGTCACAGCAAAACCAATACTGTTAACGATAGTCAGGGCAGTACCTTTTATATCGGCAGGTGCGCGTTGAGCTACGAGAGTAGAAAAAAGAGGAGAGTCTGCAATGACTACCATTCCCCAAAAGAGTAGGAAGCCAATAAAGAGATACTGAGAGTCTGTGGCAAACAGCAATGGCGAAATCAAGCAACAAAGACATGATAATAGAAGCGCTGTAGTAGCAGTGCGTTTAACTCCAATGGCTTGTGAGAAGTATCCGCCCAGCACACATGCGAAGCCTCCGATGGCGATTATTGTGAAGGAAAGTTGGGAGATATTTAAATCATAAAGTGAGTGTTTACTTACATATGTGCCAAGCATAAGTGGAATGAATGTCCAAAAGGCATAAAGCTCCCACATGTGACCAAAGTAACCGAAGGCAGCAGCGCGAAATTTTCGGTCACGAAATACATTCATAAAGGCTGATGAATCAAAACTAGCGCTGGTTTTTCTAAATGGACCGTCTGGAACCAATATCTGCATGAGTAGTCCTCCTGTCAAGGCTAAGCCAGATACAATCATGATGACCAATCGCCAAGGAAAAAGTCCAGTCATGTCTTTGAGCAAATGAGGGAAAGCTGTGCCGACCACAAGGGCACCTACTAGATAACCGAGTGATTTCCCGAGTCCTTTGTCAAAATAGTCGGCCGCTATTTTCATGCCCACCGGGTAGATTCCCGCCAGAAAAAAGCCCGTTGCAAAACGAAAGAACAGGATGCTTGTCAATGAGTTTCCTTCCCAGGTTATACCAAGGTTAAAGAGTGCGCCTAAGACAGCACTGACAAAAAACACCCGTGACGGGGAGTAGCGATCTGCGATAGTAAAGATGGCAAAACAGAGCGTGCCAAGTATAAAACCAAACTGCACTGACGATGTCAAATGACCAAGGGCACTGGCGTTAAGACTAAAATTTGCTGCCAGATCATTCATCACCCCGTTACCAACAAACCACAGCGATGTGCAACAAAATTGGGCGATGACGATGACCGGTAATATGTGTTTAGATGGATTCAAACTTAGCTGAAAATGGGGTGTAAACTCACTATGTAGCACTGTCTGCGCGAGACTTGCTAAGCAGGTTGTCTATAGAGAAGCGGTCCCATTCTCTTGGCAAAAGCAGCAAAGTCACTAATAAAGTGCTACGATACATCACATGAGACAAATCCCAAACAGGCTCTACTATACCATGCCCGAAGGTGACTATCACCAACACAGAGGCCAGTGCATACAGCGCATAATTAGTCTTGAATCCCAATAGAAGAAGGAAGCCAGCAATCAACTCGATGTAGGAGGTGTAATACGCAGTAGCATGGACTATAAAGTCTGGCAAGAGCTTGCTGTAAGTGCCAGAGAAGAAGTCAGACTTGTACATTTCTTCTACTCCCCAAGAGAAAACTTTGCCGTAACCCTGAAGAAAAAAGATAAGCCCTAGAAGGAGTCTAAGGGTGACTACGGCTATTGTTTTGTTAAGATTCATGCGGTTAAAAGTGGGCTTTAGTATTGAGCGTCTTAGCGAGACTAAACTACATCTCTGCACGAAACATATGGATTTAAACCACCTCTAATATTGGAAAATTGTGATGCTGTCTAGAGCGATTTTACGCATGTCGAAGTTCTCAAAATGTTCATCGGGTTCCTCTTCATCATAGATGTTGTCAGAATACGAGGCGATGGAACTGAGTAAGAACTTACCCTCAGTATTATCGTAATTAAACTGATGAGTTTCTCCCCAGCGCGTAGACATGCCTCCATAGTAATGAATAAGAATACTGTCTCTGGATAGTTCAATTCCGCTAAAACAATCAAAACCCGCATAAGGTCCGTCTAGCGTGCTGTACAGCGCATTATCATTGCGAAAAGCAAGCGTGTAGTCACAGCCCTTGTTCTTGCTCAAGACAAAAAGCAAAGGACGAGCATCATCTTCTTCTTCTTCATTCTTCCTTTTGAGTGCAACAAGGTAATCGTAGCAGGAGTCCTCATTGATATAGGCCGAGTCTACTTCTAAGAGTTCATAGTCTGATGGAATTATAGAGTCAAAAGAATCATAGACCGCTTGGCTATCTGCACTAGAGGAGCACTGCTTTTGAGCGAGTCCTGAAAGTATGGTGATTACAGCAAGTAGAAAAACTCTCATCTGATGCGTAAGCTACAGCAATTATTCATGTATTCGGTTTCTACAGTTAAAAGCGACAATGAGAAAAAGTAAGGTGCAAAAACAAACCCCACTCCAAAGGAGCGGGGTTTGCTTAAAAATCATGTGGATTCTCAATTAGAAAATCTCTGAATCTGAAAAGTGGAAGTCACCTTCAATCTTCGCGTTCTCATCAGAGTCTGACCCGTGTACGGCATTCTCACCAATAGACTTGGCATACAGCTTACGGATAGTTCCTTCTGCCGCCTCTTCAGGGTTAGTCGCTCCAATTAGCGTTCTAAATGACTCTACAGCATTGTCTTTCTCCAAGATAGCAGATACGATAGGGCCTGAGCTCATGTACTCTACTAGCTCCCCGTAAAACGGACGCTCTTTATGCACCGCATAAAACTGCTGCGCACGCTCTTCAGACAGACGCGTGTACTTCATCGCTTTGATTTTAAAACCTGCATCAGTAATCATCTTGAGTATGTTACCGATGTTACCATCACGGACCGCATCCGGCTTTAGCATTGTAAAAGTTCTGTTTCCAGCCATTGTATTAATTTTTTTTGTGGCGCAAAAGTACAGCTTCGTATATAAAAGACAATTGTAAATCTTTTCCTTCTTTCATGGATGCTGTCAATGGGCTTCAACTATTTTTGTCGGCTATGGAGAACGTCTACACAGAAGGAAGAATAAATCGTATTAATGAGTTAGTCGCGCAGTCATCGCGCATACTTATTGTGGCTCATCGCTCACCTGATGGCGATGCCGTAGGCAGTAGTCTCGGTCTCTATAATGCCTTAAAAGAAGAGGGTAAACAGGTAGATGTCTGGATGCCTGACGATTTTGCGCCAAACCTAAAGTGGATTCCTGGTAATGACATTCTGCGACTGTATGACGGGGCAGAAAAAGAAGGAAACGAAGTCATCAAATCAGCAGACCTTATATTCTGCTTAGACTTTAACACGCTGGCCAGAACAGGCGGCATGGCACAGATGCTGACTCAAAGTGAGGCGCCTAAAGTGCTGATAGATCATCACCTCAATCCAGATGATGTATTTGAAGTACAGCTGTCTGACACCTCGGCCAGCTCTACATGTGAGATGGTATTTAACTTTCTGACTCATTCTGATCGCGCCAACACACTCACTGGCGATGCAGCACGATGTCTGTATGTAGGACTTGTCACTGACACTGGTTCTTTTAAATACGCGGTGTCTAGTGAGACTCATCACGTGGCTTCAGAATTAATAGCTGCAGGAGTGGATAGCACAGAGATACATGGGCTCATTTTTGATGTCAATAGTGGTGACAGGCTCCAGCTCTTGGGTTTTGCCTTGTCAGAAAAGATGGTTCATGTGCCTGAAAAGAAATCGGCTTACATCGCGCTGAGTGCAGAAGACCTTGCCAGGTTTAACTATAAGAAAGGGTACACAGAAGGTTTGGTTAATTGGGGCTTGTCAATAGAAGGAGTGCAGATGGCGATTCTGGCTTCTGAGAAAGATGGTTGTGTAAAGATTTCGTTTCGATCCAAAGGAGACAAGGATGTAAATGTGATTGCCAAAGAATATTTTGGTGGCGGTGGGCACAAAAATGCTGCTGGAGCGCGTTCTGACAAAGGTTATGCACCTACCGTAGAAATACTCAAAGAGATTATAGAAAAGCATGGATAGACTGCTCTGCATCATATTTGTGTTCTCATTGTTGGCCTGTACCGAGCCTAACAAAGTGAACTACATGACTCAGCAAGAGATAGATGATCGGCTCTATGAGATTAATAAAGAAATGCTGGCCGATGAAGAAAAGGCCATCGGCATTTATCTAGAAGAGAAGGGTTGGCCGGTAAAAGAAACGGGCACTGGTCTGCGTGTTCATGTCTATGAGCAAGGAGAAGGAGACTTGGCGCAAACTGGTCAGCTTGCGCTTATTCACTTCACGGTATCATTACTCAGCGGTAAGGAGTGTTATACATCAAAGGACAAAGAGCCACGGTCATTTAAAATAGGGGAGGCCGATGTAGAGTCTGGCCTTCATGAGGGCATTACGTATATGAAGCCGGGTGATAAGGCGCACCTTGTCATACCTTCTCACTTGGCCCACGGTCTGGCGGGTGACAACATTAAGATACCACCTAAAGCAACTATTGTATATGATGTTGAACTGATCGCGCTCAAGTGAACAGGCTATTCTGGATCATCATATTCTGCGGGCTGATTGCATCATGCACGGATCCGTATCCTGGCTTTACTCAGTTGGAGCCAGGTGTGCACTTCAAAGTCCGTTATTTCACTGAAGACACTATCAGTCCGGAGCTTGGTGACATGGTCAAGCTAACTATGAAAATGGACCTAGACAGCACTCGCTTGTTTTCGCCAGAACGAACCTTAATCTTACCTTTTGATACAACAGGAGGAAGCCTGCAGGCCCACCTTGGTCGTTTTAATGTGGGTGATAGTCTGTCTTTTATCTTGTCTCAAGCCCATGTGAAAAAGGAGTTTTCCTTTAACGGTGTGCTGCTTGATGAGCAGTATAACTGCGAGATGAAGATAGTCGGCCTAATCAAACGCAGTGACTGGGAGCGTGACCAGGCCATAGAGCTGGCCATGCATGAAGAGATACAGCAAGTTCAGATTGATGAGTACATAGCTAATTCTGAGAGTGAGTTTGAAGAATTTAAAGGCATGTATGTCTCACGCCTGTATCCTGGCGACAGCGTGGCGGTGAGTGCAGATGTGCCGTTGTATGTCTATTTCGTGTCGCGCATGCTTGATGGTCGTGTGATCGATATGCGCGTCATGCCTGATGATTTTATTTCCTATCAAGTGGGCATGAAAGGGCAGTTAATACAAGGACTGGAGCGCATGATAGGCACTATGAACATCAATGAAGAAGTGGAATTGATTGTGCCATTTGACTTGGCTTTTGGTAGCCGCGGGGTGCCTAATGATATTGTGCCGCCTTACACGCCCTTACATTATCGCCTAAAAGTGTCTGACAAGAGAAACACTCAAGGCCCCTTTGACGTTACAGCTAAAGAGGATACCATGGCTCTGCCATCATAAGTGCTTGAATTCTAGGCTTATTTAACCGAAATTTGTATTCTGCTGCGTACACTGAAAGTCCATATATCATTGACTTTGACCCTACTACTTTGTCTAAGTATACAGGGTCAGGAGAATCTAGGTATCAACCTGAGTAATTATGCTCCGGTCAATACCATGGAGCTTAATCCTGCTTCTATTGTTGACAGCAAGGTGTATTTGGACATTAATCTGGCAGGGTTTAATGCGTTTGCCGCCAACGATCATGTCTTTTTTCCGGCAGAAGGAAGTAATCTGATTAATGCTATAACGGGCAACCTTCCCATACCAGAGCAATCTCCTGACTCTACATATAGGTGGGCAAATCTGGATTTGACTATTGACGGGCCGGGGTTTGTATTGAGCATTGGCCGCTCAGCACTGGGCATCAGCACCGCAAAACGACTGCACGCCAATGTTGACGACATGCCTTATGAGCTGGCCCAGCTCATATACAGGAACTTCAGGCACTCGCCTTACTATGACCGTACGTTCAGCATTGAAGACATGAGTATTAACTACATGCACTGGAATGAGCTGCGGCTCAGTGGCGCACACATGTTGCAGGTCAGTAATGAGCATCATCTCAATGTTGGGGCTACTGTCAAGCGGCTTTTTCCGCGTGGGCATGTGGCCATGAATGTAGAGGAAGCAGATTATCTTTTTACTTCAAACAATCTCTTTATAGACAACATGGTGGGTGATATAGCCACTGCCGCGCCAGGGCTAAAGGGCGGAGGATGGGCTGCTGATCTTGGTGTTGAGTTTAAGCGAACCATTAATGGCAAGAAGACATACATACCCTTTAGCAGTGAGAGTCGCTGTATAAAAGTCGACTACAAGTATAAAATTGGTGCCTCTCTGTTAGATGTTGGGGCGATCAACTTTCGTCAAGGAGCGGAGAATACGCGCATCACTAACTCGGCCATCTTCTGGCCAGATTATCAGAATACGCAGCCAAACGGTATTCAAGGATTAGATTCTATCATCGATTTGCGTTTTGAAAATGACCAAGTGGTCTTTGAGAATTCATCAGATTACTCAGTGAGTCTGCCACGCGCATTTACCATTCACGGTGATGTGCACATGAAAGACAACTTCTTCTTGGGCGCTGTCTTGGTGCAAAACGTGCAGAGCAAAAAACTGCATTCACTCAGAAGGACCAATGTCTTGGGGATTATACCGCGATATGAAACTCAGAAGTTTGAGTTTTCATTGCCTTTCTCGTTCACCGAGTATAACCGGATGAGAACAGGAATGGCACTGCGATGGAAATTCATCATTTTTGGAACTGATGATTTACTGCCTCTATTTGTTTCCAAAGCTTACGGCTTGGACATGTACTTCGATCTGAAGATTCCGATTTTTGGAAAAGGAAATTGCGGTAATCCACGTGCGGGGTTAAAGAGGCGAGGCATGGTAGCTCCGTGCTGGGGCGGCTAATCAAGAGCCGAGGGCAAACATCACGGGTATTTTCTGATAGCTTTTCTTTTTTTTCTTCCAGTAGGTGATGCTCATACTTCTGATGTCTTCATGGTCACCTGTTATGTCAGAGGCGATGCAGAGTCGCGTATCCGCTCGGCATACATTCAAGATGTCTTCAATCACATTATCGTTGCGATAAGGTGTGTCCATGAAAATTTGGGTGATGCCTTTTTTAGTAGCGAGGTCTTCAAATTTTCTCAGCGCTACCATTCTATCTTTTCGGTCCTTGGGTAAGTAACCGTTGAAGGTAAATGCCTGACCATTCATGCCGGAGGCCATGACGGTGAGCAGGATGGAGGAGGGGCCAGTGTGCGGTATCACTCTGATTCCTTTTTCATGCGCCAGGCGGACTACTTGCGAGCCGGGGTCGGCTACTGCCGGACACCCGGCATCGGTCATGAGACCGATGTCATGCCCGATTAGGGCAGGGGCGAGCAAGTTGCTGAGATCTACAACTTCGTTTTTATGTGGTAGTTCCTGTATGTCCATAGAGTCTATGTCTACAGATCGGTCTAGCTTTTTGAGGAGTCTGCGCGAGAATTTGACATTCTCTACTACGTAGTATTTTAGTTCGAGCGCCAGTTTTTTTACCTGCGGAGGAAAACTTGACTCTGGCTCTACATCAGAGAGAAGGTTAGGTATGAGGTGCAGTCTTCCTTTGTCCATCACTTCAGTCCATCAGCTATGACGGTGCAGGCTTCGTCTAGTAAATCAAACACGGTTTGAAAACCATCTTCACCACCGTAATAAGGGTCGGGCACATCCATGTTTGAGCCGGGACGGCTTTCGTTGAGTATCATCGAGACTTTCTCTTTGTGCTCTTCTTTGGTGACTGCGGCCATCACGTTCGCGTAATTTGAACTGTCCATGCAGTACACTCTGTCAAAGTCCCAAAGGTCAATGGGGATAAACTGTCTCGACACCAATTTGTCTATGTAGACTTTGTTCTGACGAGCGTTTTCAAGAGTGCGCGGGTCAGGATGCTCGCCATCATGCAGGCCATTGGTACCGCAAGAGTCTACGGTGACTTGCTGGTCGAGGCCATATTCTTTTAGTTTCTTTTGAAGTATTCCTTCAGCAAGTGGAGACCTACAGATGTTGCCGAGGCAGACCATTAATATTCTCATGGGTCGAAAATAAAAAAACCGTCTCGTTAAAAAACGAGACGGTCAATACTTGATTGCAGGTTTTGGTTAATTACTGAATGCTCAATTTTTTCTCGAGGTCTTCGAGATACTTCTTGAATTGCTTATCAGTTTCGTTCAGATTGTTGACCGTACGACAGGCGTGAAGCACTGTAGCGTGATCTTTTCCTCCGCAGTACATTCCGATGTTGGCCAAGCTTGACTTGGTCATCTTCTTTGCAAAGTACATGGCAATCTGTCTTGCTTGCACCACTTCTCTTTTCCTAGTCTTAGACTTGAGGAGTTCGATAGGTAAGTCAAAGTAATCACAAACCACTTTCTGGATGTAATCTATAGAGACTTCACGTGCAGTGTTCTTCACAAACTTGTCAATCATCTGCTTGGCAAGATCAAGGTTGACCTCTTTCTTGTTAAGCGATGCTTGAGCTATGAGGGAGATAAGTGCTCCTTCTAGTTCACGGATGTTTGTACTGATAGAGTATGCCAGATACTCAACCACCTCTTTAGGAAGCTCGATACCATCGGCATACATTTTCTTTTCCAATATGGCGATTCTTGTCTCCAAGCCTGGAGATTGAAGATCGGCCGAAAGCCCCCACTTAAATCTTGATAAGAGTCGCTGCTCCATTCCTTGCATCTCCACTGGTGGCTTGTCAGAAGAAAGTATAATCTGCTTTCCACTTTGGTGAAGGTGATTGAAAATGGTGAAGAATGCATCTTGTGTTTTCTCTTTACCAGAAAAGAACTGAACATCATCAATGATCAACACGTCCATCATTTGATAGAAGTGAATGAAGTCATTCTGATTGTTATTTCTGATTGAGTCAACAAACTGATGCGTGAACTTTTCAGAAGAGACATAGAGTACAGTCTTCTCTGGAGAGCTCTTCTTAATCTCGATGCCAATGGCATGAGCAAGGTGTGTCTTACCAAGACCTACACCTCCGTATATCAACAACGGGTTGAATGACGTTCCGCCTGGCTTATTAGCCACGGCATATCCTGCAGAGCGCGCTAATCTGTTGCAATCTCCTTCGATAAAGTTTTCGAATGAGTAATTCGCATTTAGATTAGAATCGACTGTGATCTTCTTCAGTCCAGGAACGATGAAAGGGTTTTTAATGGCCTTGGTCGTTTGATCCAATGGCACATTGACGTCAGGATTTCTGACTGCTCTCTTGTTCGTGGTAGGGATTTTAACAGTGTACGGTTTGGAGTTAGCGGAGTTGTTCTCCATAATAATGCTGTACTCCAAGCGACCACTTTTTCCCAATTGATTCTTGATCGTGCTTTTCAGCAAATCGATGTAATGCTCCTCTAACCACTCGTAGAAAAACTGCGAGGGTACTTGGATTGTCAATACATTCTTATCAAGCTTGACGGGTTTGATCGGCTCGAACCATGTTTTGAAACCTTGCATGGTCACATTGTCCTTAATCACTTTTAGACATTCGTTCCATACATTTTCACAGGTTTTGCTCATCGTCTTGCTAGTGTTTTTGGTTAACTAATAGTTTGATTATCAGGGTCGAAATGGAAAAACCACCTCTCTACTTTGACCGCTGACAAAGGAGTTACGAATAAAGTGAAAAAATAATTCCCGAAGGCATTGTTTCTAAAAAAAATGAATTGTAAGCTCCACGTACAAGATACAGATTCTTGCTTGTCCCGTCAAACGCGCCCTTTGACAATACTTCGTACTTCAGATTCGATGCCGAGAGATTCATTTTTCTCTCCAAAGAAAAAGTCAACCCGGCCAATATTTATTCCAGCCCATCCCACTTGATTGACTAAAGTCTGTCCATGCACCTTGTCTTGAAATGCTATTGGTTCATTTAAAAAGGTGTGCGTGTGTCCTCCAATTATAAGGTCAATCTCAGGCACAGCCTCGGCCAGGTATCTGTCACACACCTTCTTGCTCTGATACTCATAGCCCAAGTGAGAAAGACAGATAATCAAGTCACAGTCGAGGTCCTGCTTCAATTTTTGCGCTTGTTTTTTTCCTTCGCTGATCGGGTCCTTATATAAGGTGTCGCCATAAAGTTTCTTGTCAACCAGCCCTTCAAGTTCTACCCCAAGACCAAAGACTCCTACTTTAATTCCTTTCTTCTTAAACACCTTATACGGGATGGTCGCATCATGCATTGGTGTGTCTGAGAAATCATAGTTGCTGTTGATAAAAGGGAAATTGGCCTCTTTCTGTGCCCGCATAAATCCATCCATTCCGATGTCAAACTCATGGTTGCCAATAGTCGATGCGTCATACCTCATCATACTCATCAGCTTCATTTCTAGACTGCCGTTAAACATGTTGAAATAAGGGGTGCCCTGAAAAACATCTCCCGCATCAAGGAGCAGCACATTGTCTTCATTTGCTCTAATAGAATCGATAAGCACTGCTCGGTGCTCAGCACCACCCATACCGCCATACTTTCTGTGGTTGTCAGGAAAAGGGTCAATCCTACTATGGGTGTCATTAGTGTGCAGCACAGTCAGTTTCTTCACACTGTTAGCAGGCATGCTCTCCTTTGAAAATGCACGCAGGCCAATCAGTGATACTCCAGCAAAGGCACTTGAGCGTATGAATTGTCTTCTACTCTTCATGATGTATTCTGTTATCGAGATAGCCAGAGATTGCTTCTCCTTTATTTCCTTTTTCAGTAAAGTGCGCTGCGATGGCATCTCTGACTTTCAGCCCCAAGAACTCAATCTCAACACGATGGCCTTCGGTGAAAAATGTCATGTTGTCGCCACCATTGCTCAAGTAATCTGAGGTGAGAATGGTATAGGTCTTTCCAGTCTCCACCGCTTGGTCCCCAATCATGGGGTGCACGGCTTGTGCATCTTTTATGCCCATGGTGATTCCAGATACGGGGTCTCCACCTTTGATGGCGAGGTACTTAAACATGGAGTCTACTTCATTGGCAGGTAGCGTGACGAGCACCAGTTCATTGTCAAAAGGCATGAGCTCATATACGTTTCCAAGTGTGATAGAGCCAGTTGGCAACGATGAGCGCAGCCCGCCAATATTCATCATGCAAGCATCAATCTTTGACTCTGTGAGTTGCCGTCCTTTTTCTAAACAGAGGTCGGCCACTAAGTTTCCTAAGCGTGTTTCTGTTTGGCCTTTTACCTTAGGGAAATCAGTGAGAGACTGACACAGCTCCTTGTCCATTATTAATTCTAGGGAGTCTCGATAGAGAGTAATCAGCGATTCGATTTCAGAATCAATGCCTTGAGAATCGTTAATAGCAATCACTTGCGCGTCAGCTTTGGTGAGTTCACCAACTTGAGTACATGCTGTGAGTAAGAGCATGAGGGGAAATGTATACCTACATATATAAGGACTAGTCACGGGCGGATATTCTAACTTTACATCTCAAAGTTATCAATAGAAAAGACAGATGTTTATTTCAGAGACAGAAGTTCGTGTGAGGTATGCTGAGACAGATCAGATGGGGTATTGCTACTATGGTAATTATGCCCAGTTTTTTGAGGTGGGCAGGGTAGAGGCCCTGCGCAGTTTGGGCCATTCATACAAGAGTCTCGAAGAGCAAGGGCTCTTGTTGCCAGTGTCTGAGTATAGCATCAAGTATATCAAGCCAGCCTTTTACGATGACCTCTTGACCATTCGCACGCTCATTACTGAGTTGCCTCATGTGCGATTTAAATTTGACTACGAGACCTTAAGCCCAGAAGGTGAAATCATTAATAGGGGCAGTACAACCTTGGTCTTTGTGTCAAAAGAAACGGGGCGTCCCGTCAAGTGTCCGTCATCTCTTAGTGATGCGCTTGCGAAGGAGATTAACTGATCTCTTCGACCTCGACATCATGCAGGTCCGTCCAGGAGTCTAGAAAGGCTTTTTTTCTTTCAAGGTCGACCTCGGCTGTAAGCGTGCAAGTGATTTCGAAATTGTTTTCTAGCATATCTGCTTGATGCACTTTTAGGAGTCTCATCACGATATTCATCCTCGCATAAGAGAAAGAGATGCGAAAACGACATCTGATGACTTTGGTGACAACCAGGTTTTCATCAAGTGCATCTCGCGCAGCAGCGCGGTAGGCAGTTATCAGTCCACCGACTCCGAGCTTGATGCCTCCAAAATATCGGACCACGATTATTAAAGTATAGGTCAGTTCTGAGCTGTCAATCTGACCCAATATAGGGTCGCCTGCTGAGTGGGCGGGTTCTCCATCATCGTTTGCTCTGTACATTGAGCCGTCTTCTTCCAGTCGGTAAGCATAGCAGTGGTGGCGTGCAGAATGGTGCTCTTTCTTGACTTCCAGTAGACATTGATTTACATCATCAAGAGATTGAACCGGAAAACAATAGCCGTGAAATTTGGACCCTTTCTCTTTGTACAGTCCGATGCTCTTTTTTGACACGGTTTGGTATGTGCCTTCAGTCTTCAATGAGAGGCAAAAATCAAGATGAAGATGGAGAGTATACCAAGCAGTAATCCAAACCAATTTTTTGGACTGAGTTTCTCCTTAAATCCGAGCATGCCGACTAGGGTTCCGGCAGCGACTATACCCATGTTGTTTACCGGAAAAAAAGCTGCGTCATCAACCAGTTGAGCGCCCATAGCTTTTAGGATAAAATAAATAGAAGCATAGTTAATTAGGCCTAAGGTCAAGCCGGCCAAGGCATCTTTCCATCGGGGTTTTAAGCCTTGAAAGAACATTTTAACGAGCAAGACAATTGTTCCTATACATGCCGCAATCAAAAAGATGGTCGGGATAAAAATCATCTCTTGCACAGGATTTTCAATCATCATGCCTTTGACATAGCCAATGATTAAATCAATAATACCCGAACCGATAAATAGGGCGATAGGCAGCCAGAGATATTTTTTCTGAACCTTGACGCTCTGGCCTTTTTGCGATGCAAAGTACACGCCAATGCAGGCCAAAATCACTCCTGCCACGGTGAGCCATGAGAAGACAGAGTTGGGTAAAATAAACATGAGCACAAATGCCGGAATGACCATGGCTGTTCTGCTCGCCACTGAACCGACAGTGATACTGTGCTTCTGCACAGTCAGCGCCATCACATTAAATATTCCGATGAATAGCAAGCCTTCTATGACCGCCAGAGGCATCCATGGCAGAGTCAAAAGCGGAGGTAAAGCGGTGCCTTTTAAAAGGTATATGCCTATGAAAACGGCTGTCCAGTAGTTGACTACAATAGCTGGAAATGTCTGAACACCAAATCTATCAAAGAGCTTAAATGCTAAATAAATGAGGGTAGATGAAAGAATGCTGAGTAGGAGATATATCATAGCCGAGGCGTGAAATTATCACTTTGAACATAGTTTTTGCCAAATAGTGCAGTTAGCCTTAGAAAAAACGAAAGTTAAAGTGAAACCTGAGCCATTACTTGACGTATAACCTTGTATTAAGCCTCGGCAAAAAACTGAACCATTCAGTTAAGATATTATAAGTTATACAGCAAAATACAGGTTATTGAAAAGGGTGTGGTGCCTTATACTCCTAGTGACTTTTGTCACAGCGGGGTACTCTCAGTGCTCTAATTTTGATGCAAATTATCCGGGCGGGCTGTACACTACCAATAATACAAACTGGACTAATGTTACAAACTGCGCGTATGGCGGTGAATATGCTCGATACAGCATTACCGCAGGGGCGAGTTACGAATGGTCCAATTGTAATGGGAATGGATTTGATTCACAATTAACTGTGTGGAATGCTGCTCATACTACTTCACTGGCTTACTCAGCTGGCGGCTGTGCTGGTGGACGTGCCACAGTGAGTTGGGTGGCTAATTTTACTGGAGAAGTTCATGTGCTACTCAGCCAAGATAACTGTCAGAGCAATAATAGCTGTGCGCGTATTCGCTGGAGAATGACGGCAGCGCCACCGGCTCATCCTAATAACACTGCCTGCAATGCATTGGGCCTAACAGTAACAACGACATGTGATTTTCAAGTGTATAATAATGCCGGTGCTACAGATAGCGGTATAGGAAATCCTTCGTGTGGAGTCTATAATGGTGGTGATGTATGGTTTAAAGCACAGGTGCCTGCCTCAGGAGCAATGCTTATTGAAACTGAAGAGCTGTCTTTAATATATGGTTCTATGGCCGTGTACTCAGGTACATGTAATGGACTGACAGAAATAGCATGTGATGACTACAGTGGCCCGGGCTACATGCCAATGCTCAATCTTAGTGGGTTGACTCCCGGCACGACAGTCTTTATGAGATTTTTTGCATGGAACAATTACGGTACTGGAGAATTTAATCTCTGTGTAAGCGACCCTTGCAGCGCACCATTAGTAAACGACTTGCCTTGTCAGGCTGTTGAGTTAGAAATGGGAGAAACAATGCAGAGTTCCAATAACTGCGCGACAAACATGTCTGAACCTGGGGTTCCAGGTTGTTGGGTAGGAGGCGGAAGCTCTTCTGTATGGTATAAATTTTCAGCCACTTCTACAGGTTCTACTCGTGTAGTGATTTTTCCGGAATCTATTGGAAGCACTCAGGTTGCGTTATATAGTGGTTCTTGCTCGGGTTTAAACTTAATTGGCTGCTCAACAAGCGAAGAGGTAGAGTGTCAAAATCCCTCGCCTATGTTTTCTCAGCTTGAAGCAAGCGGATTGACCCCTGGTCAAACCTACTTCTTGCGCGTAGATGGTCAAAACGGTGATCAAGGTACCTTCAGAGTTAGGGTAAACAGTTGGTTAAATGCCAATGTGATAAACTCACAAGACTGCAGCGGAGCGATACAGCTTTGCGGAGAAACAGCGCGAGCTGCTGATCCAGGTCTCCAGGGCATCGGAGCCCAGTGCGATTTTGACGGTACTAACAACTGTACTGGCGGAGAAAAGAACTCTATATGGTACAAGGTGAAGATTAGTGCCAATGGTCGATTCAGAATGATATTGACTCCTAACGATGGTGATGCGAACTCGTGCGGAGGCGAAACGGATTATGATTATTTAATCTGGAAAACATCGGGCTCTGGTCCGACAACTGATTGTGATGGTATTACTGCAGACCCTGGTCAAGGATTATTAGCATGTAACTATGACTTTAGAGGAGTATGCGGACTTACAGATGATGGAAATGCACCTGCTGGATATAATAACTGCTACAACAACTCTTTTGAGGTCGCACCGACACTGACGGCAGGAGACGAGCTACTAATTGTCGTTCAAAATTTCTCTACAAGTACCCGTGGTTATATTATGGACATGAGTATGTCTGACCCTGGTATGGTGGGTCAAACTTCGCCAACTACAGTGTATTGGGATGGTTCTCAAAGCACGGCCTGGACCAGTTCTAATAATTGGGGAGGTTGCTCTGTGACTCCTTCATGTACTATTAATGCCGTAATAACTCCAGCTGCATCTGATTTTCCAGTGATCACGGGTTCACAGCGGGTAAATGACCTATACATTATGCCCGGAGCTTCGCTGACTCTAGGCGCTTCATCAACATTGAGAATCTGTGGAGATTTTGAAAATTATGGCGACCTCATTGTTCATCCAAGTTCGACAGTGATTTTCGAGAACCCAACCGGAATTCAAGAAATTAATGGTGTCTTCTCAGGGGTAAATGCATTGGCAAATTTGAGAGTGACGAAGTCTTCAGGCAAGGTTTTACTTAACACCGAGTTAGAGCTAACTGGAGATTTCTATACCACAAATGTGACCAGTGTTTTTGATGCGAATGGTAATACATTAAAGCTTGCGGGCAGTTTTTCTAACGCTTCTGGTGACAACTCATTTATTGGCTCAGGAACGACAGGTGTTCTAGAGTTTGTAGGGTCTAAGAATGTGCGTTTCCACCAAGGAAATACCATGTTGCACCTGAATAAAGTACTGATGAATAAGGATAACAGTCAGTTCGTTCAACTATATACAAATATGACCTTAACAGGTGCTCAAGGAGGGCTCAAGCTGTATCGTGGGGTAATTCGTACTGGAGGACTCAATCAAGTCATCGTTGAGAATCCTTTTGATGGCGCAGTCGATATCGGAAACCCCAAAAGTTATGTTGAAGGAAATTTAGTAAGACATGTAAATAATACTGGTGTATATCAGTTTCCTATTGGAAATGCAGCCAAAGGATATCAGCGCGCAGAGATTGACTTTGTATCAAATTCGGTGTCGAGCCTAACGGCTTCATTCGTTTCTTGGACTGGTGCACCGTTGACGTTAAATCAGGCCGATTGTGCCACAAATTTTGATTTGCCTTCACTTGACAATGGGGTCTTTAATATTGTGGCGACTAGCAACAGCACCACTGCCGTATATGACATTAAGCTATTTAATAATAATCATACCAATGCCTCAGGTGCAGGTTTTACAGTGATTAAAGACAGTGGTTCTGGATTTGAACTTAGCGGCTCTTGCGAACCGTCTACGGCAAACGAAGTGCATCGTACTGGGCTGGTCGGATTCTCTAGATTCGCCACTGCCCAAGCGTCAGATCCGCTACCTATTGAGTTGCTTTCGTTTGACGGAGAGGTCTCAGAAGAAGGAAATATCTTGGAGTGGGTTACCGCTTCAGAGACGAACAACGAGTACTTTACAATACAGCGAAGTCAAGATGGACAAGTGTTTGGTTCAGTCGAAGACGTGCCGGGCGCAGGTTTTTCGAGTACACAACTGGCATACACGCTCTTGGATAAAGATCCACCAGCAGGAGCAAGTTACTACAGATTAAAGCAAACAGACTTTGATGGTGCCTTCACGTATTCTGATGTCATTTTATTAAACAGGGCAGAAGAGATGGGGGTGGACCATATAGAGGTTTACCCTATTCCGACTCAAAACGATTTAACCTTGAGGTTTGTTCACTTGTATGATAAAGAGAAGATGTCTATGTCTATATATGATATGACCGGAAGGCGTGTGGTGCAGCGAAGCATCGTGGCTCAAGAGGGGCTAAATACCAAAGAGATTAACATCAGCAAACTAGAGCTAGGAAGCTATACACTGGTCGTAAAAGATAAGCGAGGAGAAGTGCTAAATAGCACCAGATTCCTTAAAATCGAATAATACTAAACAATAAACACAACCCTAAAGGCCCGTAAAACGGGCCTTTTTTAATTTGTGGCTACTTTGTATAGCAAACTACTATCTATTATCTATATATTTGCAATGGATATTACTATATACTTTATAAATGAATGTTGAAAATACCAAGGCGCAGATGAGGAAGGGGGTGCTGGAATTCTGCATACTGAGCATACTGAGTAAGCAAGAGGCATATCCGTCAGAGATCATTGAAGAGATGAAGAGTTCAAAACTCATTGTAGTTGAAGGAACGCTTTATCCGCTCTTGACGAGATTAAAAAATGGGGGAGTCTTGACCTATCGTTGGGAGGAGTCCAAATCTGGACCGCCAAGAAAATACTACAAGCTCACCACTATCGGAGATAAATTCCTGAAAGAACTAGAAGGAACCTGGCGAGAACTAAGTTCGGCAGTAACCAAAACCACCAAAAAATAATAGAACCTACAGCAATGAATAAGACGATTTCAATCAACATCAGCGGTATAATCTTCAACATAGACGAAGAGGCGTATCTGCGGCTGCGGCAATACTTGGAAACGATTTCTGGTTATTTCAGCGACTCAGACGGTGGTAAAGAAATAATGGAAGACATTGAGTCAAGAATAGCTGAGCTACTTCAAGAGCGAACCAATAATGGTACTCAAGTAGTGAGTGGACTTCAAGTCGATGAAGTAATCGCCATTATGGGGCAACCCGAAGACTATCTTGATGAAGACCAGGCGCAGCAGAGCAGCTCAAAGTCTTCGCGTAAAAAGAGAACAGGCAAAAAACTGTTTAGAGATCCAGATAAAAAAGTAATGGGTGGAGTTTTATCCGGCATTTCTGCATTCTTCGGATGGAACCCTGTCTGGTTGCGAGTGTTCTTCTTTATCGTAGCGGTCACACCTTTTTTAATCAATCAAGCCACGGCCATTATACTCTATCTCATACTGTGGGTAGTTATTCCGCTGGCACGCACTACCTCTGAAAAAATCGAAATGAGAGGAGAGCCAGTCAATGTTGACAGCATAAAAAAAAAAGTAGACGAGACCTTCGAGGAAGTTACTGGAGGAGCTAAACTGGATTCGGGTTTTCAGTTGAAAAGAGCGCGCGAAGGAGTCAGTAGCTTCTTTGATGTCTTGATTTCCTTTCTTCAGTCAGTCTTTAAAGTGATAGGTAAAGTCGTTGGGTTTGTTCTAATTCTCTTCGGATTTTTGGGTCTCGTGACCGTCATCACTGGGTTCATTGATCCGCTCGCTATCGGCCCAGAAGTACTTCCGTATGGCTTGGACGAATACAGTGCTGGGCTCTTTGACTCTTCAGCTTTGGCTGGAATGTTTGCCTTTGGTCTCGCCACTCAGGTGCTCATACCTTTATTGCTGATTCTGCTTCTAGGCCTAGTCCTCTTGTTTAACACCAAGTTTAATCGCAAAACTGTCTTTGTATCTCTCGGCATCACTTGGATAGTCGGCCTAGCCATGTTGCTCGTGTCAAGTATCTCAACAGGCAAAGAGTTTAACAACAGTTCTTCTACTTATGACACGGAGATCCTTCAAGTGCAGTCTGACACACTATTTGTCAGTATACGTGCTGACGAATATTTTGGAGATGACAAACGCTACGCCTACGGTGACGACCAAGAGGAGTTGCTGAAATTAGAAGGAGACCGTATTGTTTTCGGTTACCCACACGTGGAGTTAGTGCCTAATAAGCAGACCAACACTTTTGATCTTCGGCTCGAAAAAGAGTCACGCGGAAGAGGAAGCGATTCTGCGCTAGAGAAAGCAATCAACATCACCTACAATTCTGAATTGACAGACGATGAACTAGTACTAGACCCTTATTATTCTGTGCCACTTTCAGACAAGTTTAGAGGTCAGAAATTGTTCGTGCAGCTTCAAATTCCCGTTGGTAAAACGGTCTATTTGGGTGAGAATTTGCCACGCATAATGAGGACGCCATCTAATAAAGAAAGGCTTTCAGGAAGTCAGTTGGCTGGAAACTTCTGGACGATGACCGAAAGTGGTCTTCAAAGGACTAAGCAATAGCTGTAAGCCTAGTAAATAGAGGATTTGCAAGGTTTTATCTTCGGCATTATTCTGTATATTCGTGGCAAGGAAAATACCCTGAATGAGCGGAGTAGAAACAACATCAACGAAAGACGTACAGGCCTACATAGATGAGATTTTAGAAGATTTCAAGCTGGTTTGTTTGAGTAGAGAAGCATCTCTGCTCGGAAGAAAAGAAGTGCTTACTGGAAAAGCCAAATTTGGAATTTTTGGTGACGGAAAGGAATTGGCTCAAATTGCCATGGCCAAGAACTTCAAAAATGGAGACTGGCGCAGTGGTTATTATAGAGACCAGACTTTTATGATGGCCATCGGCCAGTTGACGGTCAAGCAGTACTTTGCCGGGCTCTATGCGCACACTGATATCGAAAAAGAACCATTTAGCGCTGGACGCCAGATGAATGGTCACTTCTCCACTCACAGTCTCAACGAAGATGGAAGTTGGAAAGACTTGTGCGCGCAGAAAAACTCGTCTTCAGATATTTCTCCAACAGCAGGTCAAATGCCGAGACTACTTGGTCTTGCTTTGGCTTCAAAACTTTTTAAGCATAACGAGGAGCTTCATTCGTACAGGCATTTATCTAATGAAGGTAATGAGGTCGCCTTTGGTACCATCGGTGATGCTGCGACTAGTGAAGGGCCTTTTTGGGAAACTATAAATGCGGCCGCTGTGCTGCAAGTGCCAATGGCCATGAGCGTGTGGGATGACGGTTACGGCATCTCAGTGTCGAGAAAAGACCAGACTGCCAAAGACGATATCTCCAAAGCATTGGCAGGTCTGCAGCGCACTGACGAAGAGCCAGGATATGAGATGTTTAAAGTCAAAGGATGGGATTATCCTGCCCTGATTCGGACATATCAGAAAGCCATAGATGTATGTAGAAGTGAGCAAGTGCCAGTGCTGGTGCATGTCACAGAGGTGACACAGCCACAAGGACACTCGACCTCAGGCTCGCACGAGCGTTACAAGTCTCAAGAGCGCTTGAACTGGGAAGGTGAGTACGACTGTGTACAACAGTTTAAAACGTGGATTTCGGAATACGATAATTATGGAACACGCATTGCCACTATTGATGAGCTCAATGAGATTCAGTCTCAAGCAAAGAAAGAAGTAAGAGCAGCGCAAAAAGAAGCTTGGAAAGAGTTTTCGCAAGTGCTCACTGATGAGAGGGCAGAGGCATTGGCGCTGATCACGGCCATGTCGCAGTCTCATAGGGGCATCGAGTCAACGATTGAGACCTTGACTAAAACTATAGACCCAATACGTAAAGACTTTATCTCTGCCGTGCGCAGAGTGTTGCAGACCACGGCCGGTAATGATTCTCCAGAAAGACAAGCCCTGCAATCGTGGTATGCCAATCAGGTAGAGTTAAATACGAATCGGTATAGTTCGCACCTATGGTCAGAGACTGACAATTCTGCGCTTCGCATTGACGAGGTGCCTGCAGAATATGATGAAGAGAATGAAGTAGATGGACGTCTCGTCTTGCGCGATAACTTTAAAGTTCAATTTGAGAACAACCCGCTGATAGTCACCTTTGGTGAGGACACGGGTAAGATTGGTGGAGTCAACCAGAGCATGGAGAATATGCAAGAGTGGTTTGGCACACACAGAGTAATGGACGCGGGTATCCGCGAGGCCACCATTGCGGGTCAAGGAATAGGGCTTGCCCTTCGTGGCATGAGGCCTATTGCAGAGATTCAGTATTTGGACTACTTGCTCTATTGTCTTCAAGTAATGAGTGATGACCTAGCCACTGTCCGTTACAGAACGATGGGCACGCAAAAGGCACCACTGATAGTCCGTACAAGAGGTCACCGACTAGAGGGAGTGTGGCACAGTGGCTCACCCATGGGGGCCATTATTAATGCTGTAAGAGGTATCTATGTCTGCGTGCCAAGAAACATGACAAAGGCAGCTGGTTTTTATAACACACTCTTAAAGTCTGATGACCCGGCCTTGGTCATAGAGCCATTAAACGGATACCGGACTAAAGAACTCATGCCAACAAATCTGGGAGAGTTCTGCGAGCCACTGGGCAAAGTGGAAAAAACTAGAGAAGGTGATGACCTGACCATTATTAGCTATGGGTCTACGTTTAACCTCTGCACCGTTGCGGCCGAGCGATTGGCTGAGAGTGGTATTGAGGTCGATCTTATTGATGCACAAACCCTTCTTCCTTTTGATATAAATAAGGACACGGTAAAGTCCGTGGAGAAAACGGGCCGTTTGATGATAGTTGATGAAGATGTGCCGGGTGGAGGAACAGCCTTTATTTTAGAGCGTCTGATGACTGGTCAAGACATTTATTTCCATCTTGATTCTGCGCCAGTCACGCTTTCTGCTAAAGCTCACAGGCCAGCATACTCCTCAGATGGAGACTACTTTTCAAAGCCAAGCATTGATGACATCTTCGAGGCGGCTTATGATATTATGTCTGAATCAGATCCATCTACTTATCCAGCCATCCATTAATGTCTGAGTTCATTATTAAAGGTGAGTTCATTGAGCTAATCAGACTGCTCAAAGCCACAGGGCTAAGTAACACTGGGGGCCATGCGAAAATCATGGTCGATGAAGGTGATGTGCAGGTCAATGGCGAAGTTGAAAGCAGAAAAAGAAGAAAGCTCATACATGGAGATCTAGTTAAGGTAGGTCTTCACCTTATTAAGATTAAGTCAAGCAGCACATGAGAGTTTTTGAAGAGTCAGAGCTATTGGTTAATCCTCAAGGTGGGTTATATCACATCGGTTTGAAGCCAGATCAAATCATGGATGATGTGATAGTGGTGGGTGATCCGGCACGTGTCAAACTCATTAGTTCGTTTTTTGACAGTGTACAGGCCGAGGTGAGTAACCGAGAGTTTTTTACCCATGTCGGTAAGTACAATGGCAAAATGCTTACTGTCATGTCTACAGGCATTGGTACTGATAACATTGACATTGCAATCAACGAGCTTGATGCTGCAGTCAATATTGATCTTGACAAAAGACAGGTGAAATCAGAGAGCCGTTCTTTAAACATCATTCGCCTTGGCACCTCTGGAGCATTGCAAGAAGACATACCAATCGACTCGATAGTGGCAAGTAAATATGGCCTCGGTTTTGACGGTCTGCTCAATTACTATCAGTTTGACTACACCAAAGAAGAGAAGTCGCTTCGAGACGCATTTATATTTCATTGTGCCTATCCCATGCAGTTGGCCAAGCCGTATGTTGTAGAAGGAGATTTGGACTTAAGACTGAAGCTGGCGCCAGGTAAAACTACTGGTGTCACTGCCACCGCCAGCGGATTTTATGCCCCACAGGGCAGAGAGCTGAGGGGTGAGTTGGCTTTTCCAGAGCTCAATTCAACGATCTCCTCGTTCACTCATCAAGACGAACGAGTCACGAATTATGAGATGGAGACGAGTGCACTTTTCGGTTTAGCTCGAAATTTTGGCCACAAACCAGCCACATTATGTGCCATCATAGCCAACCGGATTCGTAGAGAGTACAGCAAAGACTACAAGGTTGTCGTTAAAAAGATGGTGGGAGAGGTGCTTGAGAGATTAACAGCCCATTGATGAAACAAGTCTGTCGAGGCTATTGATCCGTAGCAATCATTTAAAGTCTTTTGTAATGGACCTATAGCATCTATTACATGAAAATCTCTGAGATACAAGCCCTAATCACACTACTTGAAGATCCAGACCAGGAAATCTTTCAGCAAGTCAAGGAAAAAATAGTGGCGCATGGTCACCAGATTGTTCCGTTTCTAGAAGATCAGTGGTCTAATCAGACCTTCGGGCCTGAGTTCATGAATAGAATCGAGGACATCATTCAAGAAATTCAAATTGCTGGAGTGAAGACTGGGTTAGAGCAGTGGCTCCACGCAGAAGACAGGTCGCTCTTAGATGGAGCCATACTGGTGGCCAAGGTGCAGTATCCACAAATGGATGAATTTGAGGTCAAAGACTTCATCTCAAAATTGAGACAGGAGATATGGTTAGAGCTTAATGACAACCTCACAGCATTCGAAAAGGTGAAAGTCATCAATCATTTCTTTTACAACGAGTATGGCTTCTCGGGCAACAAAACTGACTACCATTCGCCAAAAAACTCGATGATTAATAAGGTGATTGAGACGCGAACAGGTAATCCACTCTTACTTTCTGTTCTATACATCATTATCGCTCAAAGTCTTGATATTCCAATCTTTGGCATCAATCTCCCTAACCACTTTGTAGTGGCCTACAGAGAAGATGAGTTTTTGATTGACGAGTCCTTTTCTCTTTCTGAAGACGGCATTCTGTTTTACATCAACCCCTTTGGTCAAGGAGCCATACTGCACAGGACAGAGATTGACAACTTCCTGTCGCATCTTGACATAGATGCAGATAACCGTTTTGTTAGCCCCTGCGAAGACGTAGATATTATCAAGAGAATGCTCAACAATCTGATGGTATCGTTTAATAAATCGAAAAAAGAGTCTAAAGTGGAAGAGGTCAGACTGCTTCTCTCAATTTTGGATCCTATGTTGGCCAAGAAAATTTGATTTAGGCTGAATGTCAATACTTAAAGTCTAAATTGCATTCCCAAAATTGACGTGATTTTGGCGTAATCTGCTTTTACAATAGCGGGCCTCAACTTTTTTTCATTAGTTATTAAGATTGAATTGACATCGACTAATCGACTGAGAAACAAGCGATAAAAATCGCTCTCAATTTGTTTTCAATACTTGTCAACACTACTCTCCATGGCGTTTGATAACTTCTACATTTGAAGAGTTGCTTAACGATTCAGATAGATGAATGATGTTTTCACCTCTCTGTTGATACACTGAAAAAACACGTCAATTAACCTCAAAATATTTCGAAACACTATGGACAAGTACGACTTTTTAATTCTTCAGATAATCCACGATCACAAAGAAAAAGGCTTCTCTTCTAACATCAGGTTGGCTGAGTTAGAGCGTGAATTTTGGAAACGCATTGAAAACGACCAATCACTATCAATTGGTCATGGAAGAATTGGCGAGCGAATTACGAAACTATACATTGATGAGTACCTAGTGAATAGAAACGGATACACTCTTACCAAAAGAGGTCGTGTCCAGCTCAACTTTGAGTCTGTTCAATAGCATTCTTTTCCTTACAGGATTTAAATCCCCTTGCTCTGGCATGGGGATTTTTTTTGTGCCCTAAGGCAAATTGTTCAAAAGTATGTGGGGCTATTGTGCAAAATTCTGAACCCAATCTGTCTTTCTCTTGCTCATCACCTTATTAAGTTTGCGTCAAGCAAGTGAGAGATACGAACTGCTGCCTAGAGGAGCATTACTTGGTTGTTCGGGATATATAAAGTCCGATATCGTCAAAATGAGTGGTAACTCATGGAGATACAACTAGAAAGAACGAAAGTGATTTCAGGCCCTTGTGTTCAAAGATGGATAGTTTGAAAGCGACCGTGAGGAAACTAACAGATTGTCAACCCATCATCTGAGAAACGGTTTCGGCCAAGGTCATGTAAGAGAGTAGATTGAGTCTTTTGATTTAAATCTATAAAAGTTCAGAACTGTAACTTGATGATTTGATTAGCATTACGGTGTTGATGAAATAAACGGAAGATACTCGCAAGGGTGTTTTCCGTTTCTGTTTTATGGCCATGCCTCATCGCCAAGTTCCACACCACATGCTGTGATAAATTTTTGTTAAAGCCACCCGCGTCAAAGGCGAGGGTTTTACATTTGGGTAAATCATTAGTCAGCATGAAAGGACTCTTATACTTCTGTCGAATATTTGTCGGATCTTTATTTGTGGTATCGGGCATCATTAAAGCCAATGACCCAAAAGGATTTTCATATAAGCTGCAAGAGTACTTTGCAGAGAGCGCACTCAACCTTCCGTTTCTAGAGGACTATGCCCTCATACTAGGTGTGCTGGCCTGTCTCGCAGAGATAGTGCTTGGCTTTGCTGTCATTTTTGGAGGAAAGATGAAGCTGACCACTTGGTTACTTCTTATCCTCACTGTCTTCTTTGCCTGGTTGACGCTCTACACAGCCACCTGCAACGAGAGCGACACCTACATGACTATGATTAACGGTGTCAGTGAAGAGCGCCCCGTCACCTGTGTCACCGACTGTGGTTGCTTTGGAGACGCCATGAAAGGTTCGCTCGGACGAAGCCTCACTCCGTGGGAGTCCTTCTACAAAGACCTCATTCTAGGGATTTTCTTATTGCCTATTTTCTTCTCTAGATCTAAAATCTCACTCAATACCATTGAGCAAGATCGTGTCCTGCTGCCAGGTTCGTTAATCTTCATTGCCCTGTTGAGTTGGGTCTTTGGATGGTACTTTCCAGTAATCTTTGCCTTGGTCTGCTTCGCAGGTTATCTCCTCATCAAGAGACTCAAAGACAATGCTGACTGGACCATCGCAGCAATGGTGGCGCTCTTGGCCATTCTGTTTACTTGGTACTGTAACCAGTACCTGCCAGCGCGAGATTATCGCCCTTATGCTGTTGATATGAGCATACCAGAGGGAATGAAAACCGCAGAAGAGCTCGGTCTTAAGGCTCCAGTCTATGCCACAGACTATTTGCTTAAAAACAAGCAATCTGGAGAAGAGAAAGTCTTCAGAAGTGATGTGTACTCTAGCCAAAAGCTCTACCAAGACTGGGACTTTGTAGAGGCTCAAGGCGAGTCATACAAGGTAGCTGATGGATATGAGCCGCTAATCACCGACTTTAGAATCGAAGATGAACAAGGAAGTGATGTCAATGACATTCTACTAGACAATGACAAGCCAGTATTGATGGTCATCTCCTATGACGTCACCAAAGCAGATAATGCGGCCATGAAAGAAATCGGAAAGCTCACCGCAGACTGGGAGAAGCAGGGGGGAGCCATCTTTGGTATTTCCTCATCACCGACTAACGAGGTCGAGATTAGTAGACATGAAAATCAACTCGCCTTCCCGGTGTTTATTGGAGACGGAAAGGTCCTCAAGACAGTAGTCAGATCTAATCCTGGCTTGGTCCTCATGAAAAAAGGAATGGTGCTTGGTAAGTGGCCAAACACTAGCATTCCTGATATGGAGGAAGTGAACAGCCTGCTGAAGTAGGTATGCTGAGTTTCATCTTCAAGCGCTTAATTTATGGTACGACTGTTCTGTGGGGAGTAGTCACCTTGGTGTTTGTCATTTTCTTTCTAAAACCTGGCGACCCAGCCCAAATGCTTCTTGGCCAGCGCGCCACACCTGAGGCCATTGCTGCAGTAAAGAAGGATCTAGGCTATGACTTGCCTTTTGTCAAGCGTTATCTGCTCTATGTCAATGACTTATCGCCTTTGTCTGTGCACAGCACGAAAAATGAATCGAGCCATATCTACTACACAGAGTCTACCTATGGAGGGCATAAAGTCTTGTCATTGGGAGACAGGGCACTTTTTATAAAGGCGCCTTACCTCAGAAGGTCCTACCAATCAAAGCGAGAGGTCAGTGCCATAATCGCAGAGGCCTTGCCGGCCACCGCCATTCTGGCCATCGCAGCAATCGGTTTTGCCTTGGTTGTCGGCATGTTCTTGGGCATCTTGTCAGCAGTCTGGAAAGATTCCTTTTTTGACCGCTCTTCACTCATCTTTGCAGTGCTTGGCATGTCCGCACCATCTTTTTATATGGCAATCATCATCTCTTGGATTGGAGGACTTCTCTGGTATTCTGCGGTTCAAATTCCAGCACTCCCGTTCGTCATTATGGCTATTTATTTGTCTATCAGCTTATTCAAGAGTGAAAAGCGGAATTGGACAGCACTGCTCACTGTAGCTTTTAAAGGTCTTATCGCTGGCCTTGGGCTCTGGTTTGTCTTGATGCTGCTTGACATGGTCTTTGGTATTAACATTCTTCCATTTGGCCAGAGTTACCTCAAGCTGCCGGGTACATATTTGAACCAAGCAGGCTCACTGTACGACATTGACGTGTTTGAAGGCCGATACCTTTCTCCCAGAAACCTTATTCTGCCTATGATTACTCTCGGTATCAGGCCTTTAGCCGTGGTGACTCAGCTCATGCGCAATTCTCTGCTCGAAGAGCTGTCCTCTGATTACGTGAGAACAGCAAAAGCAAAAGGACTTAACCAGTGGCAAGTGGTCATGAGACATGCCTTTAGAAATGCCCTAAACCCTCTTGTAACGGCTGTGTCGGGTTGGTTCGCTTCGCTGCTGGCAGGAGCCGTGTTCATCGAGTTTATTTTTGGATGGCAGGGGCTGGGCTTGCGTGTATACGAAGCGCTGATTAACGAGGATTTTCCTTTAGTCATCGGTTCGGTCATTGTTATTTCAAGCATATTTGTCATCATTAACATCGCGGTTGACATCATTTATGGGATTTTAGACCCACGAATCAGAGTAAGCGATTGAAAAAAGAAACAATGAGAAAGAAAGTAGTTGCAGGAAATTGGAAGATGAATTTGAATTATGACGAAGCGCGGAGCTTATTTTCCGACCTAAAGAGCATCGTCTATAAAGATGAGCGTACGGAGCTAATAGTCTCAGCGCCAACAGCATATCTTTCTCAGTTTTCTACAGCCAACATCAGCTCTATTAAGTTGGCGGCTCAAAACTGCCATTACGAAGAGAATGGAGCATTCACCGGTGAAATATCCATGTCAATGCTCGCTTCCATTAAAGTGAGTCACGTGATCATCGGGCATTCAGAAAGGCGAGCGCTCTTTGGAGAAACAGACGAGACGGTCTCAAAGAAGGTCCGTGCGGCCATGGATAAAGGAATCACGCCCATCTTGTGCTGCGGAGAGAGTTTAGAGCAAAGAAAGGCTGGTGAGCACTTCTCAGTGGTCAATGAGCAAGTAGTCAAAGGTTTGTCTAGCCTCGACTCAAAGGAGGTGAAAGAAGTGATTATTGCCTATGAGCCAGTATGGGCCATCGGAACGGGCGAAACTGCCTCGCCTGAACAAGCTCAAGAAATGCACGCCTTTATCAGAGGCATAATCTTGTCGCTGCATGATTCAGATGTGGCTCAGCAGGTGCGAATCTTATATGGTGGCAGTGTGAAGCCTGCAAATGCAAAAGAGCTATTTCAGCAGTCAGACATTGATGGTGGTTTGGTTGGTGGAGCTTCGCTGAAATACGACAGTTTTAAGGCCATTATTTCTGCAGCAGAATGACTTACACGAAGGTAACTTTGACCATCGAGCCACTTGTGCCTGGAAGGGAAATAATAGTGGCTGTGTTGGCTGACATTGGGTTTGAGAGTTTTGTTGATACAGATAGTGGTGTGGAGGCTTATGTCAGGTCGCAAAACTTTGACAGCGAGTCGCTAACAGAAGTTATTGCAATAGATAGTTTAAGTGTCGATACTCAGGTAGAAGTACTCCCTGATGAGAATTGGAACCAGAAATGGGAAGACTCGTTTGACCCAGTGTTGATTGCGAATCGTTGCCTGATAAGGGCGCCATTTCATGAGGCGGATTCCAGTCATGAGTTTGAGCTCATCATTCAGCCTCAAATGTCCTTTGGTACCGGTCATCATCAAACTACTGGTCTGATGGTCGAGTATCTACTCGACATGGATTTGACAGGCCAGCATCTTCTTGATGTGGGGACCGGAACAGGGGTGTTGGCCATCCTTGCAGAGAAGAAAGGTGCAGTAGAAATAGTGGCTACAGACATAGAAGACTACATCGTTGAAAATGCGAAAGAGAATATTCAGCATAATTCTTGTGTTCATATAGGTGTTGAAAAAGCTGATATACAGGAGATAGGCACCGAAGCCTACCACGTTACCTTAGCTAATATTAATATGAATGCCCTTTTAGATGAGATGGAGGTTCTCGTCAAAAGCGTGAAACCAGGCGGAAGCCTAATTCTTAGTGGTTTTTACGAACAAGATTGTGATTTGCTCGTAAAACATGCTGAGAAGTGGGGTGCCCACTTCGCTGAAATGAAAACACGAGACCATTGGACTGCACTAAAACTATTAAAGGATTAGGGCAAACAGCTGTGCTATACTGTCTGTTTGGATTCCTGATACCCCAAATTTCCTACGGACAAGTCATCAAGGCTTTCTCCAAGGAACAAGCCGCGTTTCAAAAGCAAGTCATTGACATGTTTAGTAGCGCTGACAAGAAAAAAGCCAAAGAATTTATTGAATCAAAGTTTGCCCCTTGGTGGAATGACCCGGCCATGACTGACGGTCGTAGGCGGGAAATTTACATTATAGGAGATGATTTGCTCAAAAAGAGGTTTAGACCTTTTCCAGAGTTTGAAGCATTCTTTAATACCGCCATGGCCATTGATGCCAAAGGTGATGCCGCCCATAATGAAGCATGGGTAAAAGCCATGAAAGCCACGGCCAAAGGGAGCAAGTCAAAGTATAAAGAGTTCATCTTACGCATGAATGACCTGCATGCTGAAGGAATAATCTTTACCAAAAGCACCCTTACTTGGAAAAACAAGACTGAAAATTTCCAATTGAAATACGACAAGGTGCCGATGGTCATTTTTCCAAAAGGAAAGCTAGTCTGTTACGCCAAGAGAGATAGCTCAATCATTAAGGACACAGAAGGAGTCTATTATCCACTTTCTAAAATGTGGAAAGGAAAAGGTGGAGTCGTAACCTGGGAGCGAGCCGGCATGGACGAAACAAAGACCTTTGCAGAAGTCTTCAACTACAAAGTGGAGCTCACGGCATCTAATTTTGAGATTGACTCCGCACTCTTTCACAATGACTTTTTCCCTGAGCCACTGCTCGGTAAGGTCAGTGATAAAATTATTGCCGGTAAGGACGCAAACTCTACGTCATACCCCTTGTTTGAGTCCTATGAGCAGCGATTCTTGATTAAAGACATTGTCAAAAACATGGACTATGATGGTGGATTTACCATGAAGGGAAACCGACTCATCGGGTCAGGTACCTTAGAGCAACCGGCAAAGCTTATCGTGTATAGAGACGACAAGGAGTTTATGGTCGCCAAGTCGCTGGTCTATACCATCAGACCAGACAAAGTGGCTTCTGATAATGCGAGAGTCACAATTTATCTTTCAGAAGACTCAATCACTCACCCTAGCGTGCAGCTCAAGTTCATGAAGGAGAAAAAGCAAATGACCTTGACCAGAGCAGATGAAGGCCTGTCAAAGAGTCCGTTTTACAACTCCTTTCACAACCTCGACATGTACTTTGAGGTCATGTACTGGAATACTGATGACCCAGTAATCAAAATGGGTAACCTCTTTGGTAGTTCCAACACCAAAGCCGCATTTGAGTCAAAAGACTACTATAAAGAAAGAAGATACTACGCGCTGCAAGGTATTGACCCCATTAATCCGCTAGTCAGGGTGCGAGACCTGGTCAAACAAGTGGGAGTGGAGTTCTCAGTAGAAGACTACGCTCGAGCTACGAGATTGCCTAAGGCAGATGCCAAGAAACAGCTTATAATACTTGCCAATCAAGGATTTCTCGAGTATTTCCTAGAGCAAGAATACGTAATTGTCAGAGACAAGCTTGATGATTATGTCATGGACAGAGCCGGTAAAAGAGACTATGACATTGTGCTCTTTAATTCGAGCATAGGCTCTGATCATAACGGGACACTCAACCTCGTTAATTATGATCTCTTACTTAAAGGTGTGTCCAAGATTCAGTTAAGTGATTCTCAAAAAGTGACCATCTATCCAGACAGAAAGGAGCTGACGGTCAAGCAAAACAGAGACTTCCTCTTTGACGGAGCCATTGTGGCGGGTAATATCGAACTATATAGCAAGGAGTGTAAGTTCAACTACGAAGCATTTAATGTTGAGATGGCACAGATTGATTCTGTTCGATTAAGAGTAGAAGAGTTTGATGCCAAAGGTGATCGTCCGAGAATGGTGCGGGTAAAAAACGTAATCGAAAACGGAGAAGGGGTACTATATATAGACAACCCCAAAAACAAGTCAGGGCTGAAGCAAGAGGAATATCCCGAGTTTCCGGTTTTTGATTGTACCAGAGAGTCATTTGTTTATTATGACAATTCCAAGATTCAAGGAGGCGCGTATGACAGAGAGAACTTCTTTTTCTCAGTAGAACCCTTTACGCTAGACAGTCTAGACAACTTTGTGGCCAATAACATTCAGCTTGACGGAACACTGCACTCAGGCGGTATTTTCCCAGACATACGTGAGCCGTTGCGAGTTCAAGAAGATTACTCACTCGGATTTGAGATGAATACGAGTGGCGGTGGACTAGCCTCATACCAAGGCAAGTCAAACTTCACGGACAAGGTGATACTCAACTTCAACGGGCTACAAGGAGACGGAACCGTGGAGTATTTGACAGCTACGGCAATCGGGGAGCAGTTTGTATTCTTACCTGACTCGACTATAGGTCGCACCACTTCTTTTGTAAATACGGAAGTGAGCGCGGGTGTAACTG
>CAYSDH010000012.1:59070-60156 GCA_964429805.1 uncultured Flavobacteriales bacterium | reverse complement strand
CGCTTATGCACCCTCACCATGTTTTGGCGGTAAAATCTTCCCTTAATCGGAGCATAGTTTTTAAACTGCGCGGCTGCGGTAAATACAGAAGGAGAGTTTTCGAGTAGCCCCAGTCCATCTTGCTTGGCTAGAAACTCCACCTCATTTCCTTTAAGCGGAAAAGCAGTTCTGTCTACACGCTGATACCTGTAGCGGTATTCTAACCCCATAAAATTCATGGTGTTCTGCCCGTTGAGCAAGTGTCCCCGGTCGATGCTTAATAAGGAGTCTGCCACGGTGACTTGGCCATTTCGTATACCAGCCGTATGCCTGGCGTATATGCTTGGGCGCTTGATGAGTGAAACGAACAGTTCTCTCTCTGCACGCGAACGTCCATTGCCTGCTGAGAAAAAGAGGCGCTGGTTATTGAAGGTGCCGTAGTTAAACTCATCATTTTCTGCATAGCGCAATTTGACATTGAGTCCGAGGCGGCCGTTTTTCTTAAGGTATGAGGTGGTGTAGTCCAGCCCAAATTCTCTGGTGAATCCAAACTTTACAGTAAACGCCAAGTCTTCGTCTCGTCCTCTAAAGTTGTTGCGCACCAGACGCAGGCCATAGTTGGTTCGTGAGAAGTCTTTGTTGCGCCACCATATATTAAAATTAGGCTCGGCATATTCTAAAATAGGAATGGGGTAGAGGAACCAGCGTTCTTCGACTTCGACCAGCAACATGACTTCATTATCAGGCAGTAGCACATGATTAATAGTTACTGAGTTAAAGTGCTGAAGGTTGTTGATGTTGTTGCGCGCTTCTTTTATACGTAGGGCCAACTCCTCTGCCGGAAACGTACTGCCAGATGGCAGACCAGACTCGCGCTCTATTACCCAAGGCTTGGTGGTCTTGTTTCCTTCAATCACATAGTTTTTGATGGTCAGTATCTTACTGTCTTGCTGACAGAATAAACTGTGAGTAAGCAGCAGAAAGAATACAATGTAGCTGAAGTGACGCAAGGGTCAAATATCGAGATAACGCATGAACTCTTCGTAGCGGTCATTCATATCATTCTCATAGGTGCCTTTTTGAAAAGAGGCTTTGATGGTGTAGTCA
>CAYSDH010000012.1:15336-59060 GCA_964429805.1 uncultured Flavobacteriales bacterium | reverse complement strand
TCATAGCGCTCAAGTGTCTGCAAGATGCCGTCAATACTGACCGTGTTAACCTTTACGGTCACATCAACCACATTTGAGTCGCCTATTTTATTGACGTGTGAACTGAGCACTTTGGCATCGTTTGACTCCACGATGCGGGCTATCTCTGACAGGGCATAGTCCACCTCATTCATCTCAAGCACAAACACCGACCCGGGTTCTGTAAGCGTAAATGTCTCGACCATGGCAGAGATAATTTCTTTGTAGGAAATGACACCGAGAAAACGATTGGCATTGTCCATCACTGGGACTAAACTGATGTGATAGTCATCCAGAATTTTTATCACATCATATATATGTTGGTCTTGCTGCACGGCAATCTTTGGCATGTTGCCGATAAAGATTTCCAGATTCTTGTCCAGCTCTCCAGCATCGAGTATTTCTACTTCAGAGACAAGACCCATGTATTCTGCACCCTTAAACACTGGAAGATGGTTTACTCTAAACTCATCCATCCACTGGAGCACCTTCTCGCACTGATCAGTAATCTTCAGTGGCGGAATCTCATTTGATATGATATTTGACGCGAGCATACGAGCAAATGTATTCATTATAGGTTCACCGTGCCATATCGCGAATTTGATTGTGATAACTTCGCGGTTGAAACATGGACTATGACTAAACTGAGTGTCAATATCAACAAGCTCGCTACCCTGAGAAATGCGAGAGGGGGCAACAATCCTGACCTGCTTCACTGGGCAAAAAAAATTCAGGATTATGGCGCGCATGGCATTACGGTTCACCCGCGGCCAGACGAGCGTCACATCAGGTATGCTGATGTCTATGCGCTCAAAGAGGTGGTGCACACAGAATTTAATATTGAAGGCTACCCTAACGAGGCCTTCTTAAACATGGTCAAAGAGGTGAAGCCTGATCAGGTCACCTTGGTGCCTGACTCGCCAGATGTGCTGACGAGCAATGCCGGTTGGGATGTGCTGTCAAGAGCTGATGAACTCAAAGAAATAGTAGGTGATTTGAAAAGTGCAGGCCTGCGAGTGTCCTTGTTTATGGATCCAGATGTGGAGCAGATTGAAGCCTTAGAAGGAGTGGGCACGCATCGTGTGGAGTTGTATACAGAAGCGTATGCCACAGACTATAAGTCTAATAAAGAAGTGGCTGTGCTTAACTATAAACTGGCGGCAGAAAAAGCGCTTGAGATGAAGATGGGGCTCAATGCTGGTCATGATCTCGACTTAGAAAATTTGAAATACTTCAGTCATTCTGTCTCCGGACTACTGGAAGTGAGCATCGGTCATGCACTGGTGTGTGACGCGCTGATATATGGCATGGAGAACACGGTTAATATGTACCTCAACCAGTTAAGATGATACTGACTTATAAAGATTACGGGCAGGGAGAGCCTCTATTTATTCTTCACGGGCTTTTTGGAAGTCTAGATAACTGGCAGACGCTTGCCAAGCGTTTTGCAGAAGACTATCACGTATACATAGTCGATCAGCGAAATCACGGACATTCTTTTCACGCAGATGAGATGAATTATCAAGTGATGGCCGAAGACCTCTTGGCGCTCATCAATCACTTAGGTCTCGATACCATAAATCTGTTAGGGCACTCGATGGGTGGCAAGACGGCCATGACTTTTTCCATGAACTGGCCTGAGCGCTTAAACAAACTGCTGATTGCCGACATCGGACCGCAGCAGTATAAGATGCACCATCAGAAAATACTGGAGGCCCTGCATCACATTGACAGAATAAAGGACCTCGACTCACGAAAAAAAGCGGATCAACTGATGAGTGAGTTCATTGATGAGCCTGGAGTGCGCATGTTCTTGCTCAAGAATCTGCACTGGAAAGAAAAAGGACAGTTAGCATGGAGAATGAATTTGCCAGTGATTAGTGAAAATATGAGGCATATTGTGGCCTCAGTAGGTACAGAAATGGTGCATGTGCCAAGCCTCTTTTTGGCAGGTGGTGCATCAGATTATATCACAGCAGAAGACCACATGATGATACAGATGCAGTTTCCACAAAGTGAGATCATCGAGATGATGGGAGCGGGGCACTGGTTGCACGCAGAACAGCCCGATGAGTTTTATCAATTGGTGACAGATTTTCTCTCCTTCTAAATCAGCTTTCCTATCCTCGTGCGGAATATTAAAGGTCTTCTGATAATAGCAGGCGTACCGATGGCGTTAAATTGTATCTTCGACTCCCCTGATGAACATGAATAAACCTCTAATTCGTGCCCTTTTCCTTCTCGTGATTTTACTCACGAGTATCACAGCTATGGCCACTCACAATAGAGCTGGAGAGATTACCTACAAACATATCTCTGGCTTTACCTATGAAGTGACCATACTCACCTGCACTGACATAAGCAGTGACACCAATGCTGACCGTGAGTATATGCCCATCTTTTGGGGGCATGGCGCCAATGTGGACAGTATACAGCGTACAGTTGAGTCAATCGTGATTCCTAATTCTGTAAAGCGCAACGAGTATACCAAGCAGCACACATTTCCTGGTCCCGGAACATATAGTCTCTACGTAGAGGATCCAAACAGGAATGGGAGCATTAATAATATTCCAGAATCTATAGACCAGGTGTTTTCCATCACCACAGTGCTGGTGATCTCTTCTGCTCCGGCACTCGGACTGAGTAATAATTCTGTTCAGATGTTTAACCCGCCCAAAGGTGATGCCTGTATAGGTGCGTTGTGGATACATAACCCTGCGGCATTTGACCCTGATGGTGACTCACTGTCATACGAAATAGTCGCCTGCACAGGTGCAGACATGCAGGTGATAGTCGATTACACATTTCCTAATAATTGGCCCAACCCCAATGAGCAAGGCTCCTTAACAATTGACCAAGAGTCAGGCACCGTGACTTGGGACAGCCCGATTTATCAAGGAGAGTATAATCTCTGCATCAAAATTTCTGAATGGCGAGAAGCTGCAGGTAGCTATTTTTTCATGGGCTCTGTAATTAGAGATATGCAGATTAGCGTAGTGGCATGTAATAATCAGCCGCCAGAATTGACAGAATTGCCTGACACCTGTGTGATTGCCGGAGACCTGTTCGCTCTGCAGATTCAGGCCGATGACCCAGACGATCATGATGTGCTTATCACGCTTGAAGGGGAGACGTTTGAACTGGCAAACAACCCGTCTATTTTTACTCAGACTGCGTTGACTAATCCAGCACAAGGAACGTTTCAATGGAATGTAGACTGTAATGATGTAAGGCTAAGTCCTTATGCAGTGTATGTGACAGCCACAGATCAGTCTAATCAACCCGCAGACTTAGTTGACGTTGAGTTTTTTACCATTACGGTAATCGCTCCGGCTGTAGAGAATGTGCAAGCTACTGTGCTAAATGGTACCATGAATCTCTCTTGGGATGCCAACGCCTGTGACAATGCCATAGGATATAAAATATACAGGAGCATAGGGTCGAGTCCGTATGATCCTGCGTTTTGCGAAACGGGTATTCCTGCGAGCACGGGTTATGTGCTGATAGATGAGGTGGAAGGACATGCGAGCACAGATTACATTGACACAGATGTGCCATTTGGATTTGAGGTGTGTTACCGAGTGACGGCCTGTTTTGAAGATGGAGCAGAGAGCATTGTGAGTGAAGAGACTTGCAGTCAAATAGGAAGAGAGATTCCTGTCATCACGCACAGCAGTGTGGGTATAACTGATCTCACGGCAGGAGTGGATACAGTCAGATGGTTAGCGCCAAACGAAATTGACACATTGGATTTTACTGGGCCGTATTTTTATAAAATATACCGCACTACTGGTCTGGCTGGAACTGAAGAGTTGGTGGAGACTACCGCGCCAACAGCCATTTTAGACATCCAAGAAGGATTTGAATACATTGACATAGGGCTCAATACAGTGGACTTTGTCTACACATACAGAGTTGATTTCTTTAACACAGATGACAATGGAGAAGAGCAGTTTGTGAGTTCATCTAATGACGCGACTACCATATTTCTGCAAGTGGCACCGCTTGATGCATCCATGTCATTGTCGTGGTCTGATTTTCAGCCTTGGGACAATTATGAGTACGAAGTCTGGTTCTTAGAGTCAGGTGTGTTTAACATACTTGCCACCACCACAGAGACTACTTTTCTGCATGAAGGATTGGTCAATGGTACAGAGTATTGTTACTTCATTATGGCCAGAGGAGAGTACGATCCACTCTCTATGATTTCTGGACCATTTTTAAATTTCTCTCAAGAGAAGTGCGGAAGCCCCATCGATCTTACACCACCTTGCCCTCCGCTTATAGAGTCGACTGGGACATGTGAGTTGGGCAATTATCAGTTGCACTGGAGTGACCCTAATGACTTCTGTGCAGATGATGTGACGGAATACAATCTGTACTACGCAGCAACTCCTAGTGAGGAGTTAACGTTCTTGACTACCCTTGTTGGTGCCAGCGACACGACATTTATTCCAGAAGAAGATTTCCCAATTGGTTGTTATGCCATCACAGCACTTGATACGCGCACAGAGCCTGACGGTTCGCTCGTGATGAATGAAAGCGAGCTGAGTAATACCGTCTGTATAGACGGGTGTCCGGAGTACATGTTGCCTAACGTGATCTCTCCAAATCAAGATGAGTTTAATGAACTGTTTCGCCCCTTTGATCCATGGGGCTATGTGTCAGAAGTAGACCTCAAAATCTATAACAGATGGGGTACGCTGATGTTTGAGACACGCGACCCACAAATCGATTGGGACGGGACAGACAAGACAAGTGGTCAAAAAGTAAGTGACGGGGTGTACTATTATCACATCGCCATTTTTGAGATTACATTAGAAGGGATTGTGCCACGCTTCGAAAGCGGGACTATCCATGTTTTAGACAATAAGCCAGGTTCTGCCGAGTAATTATGTTTACAGGAATCATTGAAGAAGTGGGGCGAGTGCTCGACATTCATCCACAAAAAGACAATCGCCAATTTTTAATCAAGAGTACCATGCTGCCAGAGCTGCAGGTAGACCAGAGTGTCTCTCATAACGGAGTCTGCCTCACGGTGGTCGAGCTTAGAGATGACGGGTACATGGTGACGGCTATCGAAGAGACTTTGGAGAAATCAAATCTAGGTGATGTGGCTGTTGGTGATACCATCAATCTTGAGCGCAGCATGAAAATTGGTGGGCGATTAGATGGGCACATTGTTCAAGGTCACGTAGACCAAGTGGCCGCCTGTGTGGGCGTGACAGAGAACAAAGGAAGTTGGACATATGACTTTGAGTATGACCATACGCTCTGTGATCATGTGATGGTAGAGAAGGGTTCAATCACAGTCAATGGTGTGAGTCTCACTTGTTTTAATGTGGAGAAGGGGAGTTTTTCTGTGGCGATAATTCCTTACACATACGCACACACAAACTTTAAAGAGTTGGTCTTTGGCTCTAAAGTAAATCTCGAGTTTGATGTGATCGGAAAGTACGTGGCGAAACTCGTGTTAGACTAAGTACACTTCTTGCCTAAAGCCTTCTGAAATTATTATTTTGTGGTTCAAATTCCGAACCATGAAAATTCCAATACTTATCAGTTTCCTTTTTTGCAGTGCATTTCTGTCGGCCCAATACGTTCGATCAGATGAAGAAAGACAAGCCGAAAAAGAGTTTGCTTTTGACAGAGATTTCGCTCCAAGGTTTGGCTTCGGATTGGGGTTAGATTATGGCGGCATAGGCGTGCGCTATACTCAGCCCGTGTTGAGAAACTTGTCACTCTTTGCCAGCGGAGGTTATGCCTTTGCAGGTGTGACTGGAGGTCTCGGTGCTCAAGGTGTTTTTCCAGTTTCCCAGCGAACCGACATCGTGCTGGTGGGCATGTATGGCTACAATGCAGCCATCGTCATAGAGGGCGCGACAAGATTTAATAAACTGTACTACGGAGCCTCGGGTGGGTTTGGATTTAACTTTTACAATAAGCGGCTAAACGTCTGGGCCTTGGAGTTCTTGATTCCAAGCTGGAGTCAACAATTTAAAGATGACATTGACGATCTGAAAAATAATCCCTTAATCGACTTTCCGACTGAGCCCATTCCATTTAACATCAGCATCGGATATCACTTCTGACCGATGTGCACTTTTATGCCTTCAGAGTGACTAGTAAATTCTGGTGCATACATGCACTGAACTGTGGTTATACCGTTTGAGAACTGACCAGCTTGCGAGGCAAAAACATCATACTCTAAGACATATGTCCCCTTTCTCATGTTGTCTATAAAGAAGTTGGTAGAGGCATCGCGCGTACTCTTGTAAAACCCGAGTCCACCGCTATATACCATGCCAGAAATCACATCTACAGGTTCAACTCCCGCAGCGCGCATGTCTTTGATGTGCACATATTCCATTTCTCTGTCTGTCTCAATCTCCATGCGCACTCTAACTCTGTCGCCCACTTGTATCTGCGCACCGTCTTTTAAGAGCGACAGTGTCTCGCCACTATCCGTCTGATTAACCACCGATATTTTTTTTCTAATCATCAACGGATTTTCAGAAAAAGTAATCTTATCCAAGTCCTCAAAATACTGCCAGTGCAGCGCGCCCCATGCGGGTGCCTCACCATCTTTTCTGACAATTACTTTCGCTTGCTCTGCTTTAATCTCGTCTGGCGCCCAGGTTTTTTTAATGTATCCGGTACCGGCTTCTAAACTGTACGATGGGTCTTTTGATGAGATCATTTCCTTACCTACTTGCACAGAAAACTCGCGTGATTTAGTCCAGTCAGTGCCACCTAGTAACAGGGCGTAACAGGCCTGAGCGGTTGCTTTGGTTGTCTCCCAATCGTTCGTTTGTTTATTGAAGATGAGCCACTGCTTTAATCCATACACGGCCTCTTGGTCATCCATGATGTCGTTAAACGCTTCAACCATGATGGCATGTTTTTCGACACCAGGCTGATGCCAGTGCCACGAGCTGCTGTAGTCTTTCCAGTACATACCGAGTTCGTCATTCATGATTGATTTTTCCTTGAGTGATGCCATGATGGCTTTGGCCTTTTTCTCTTCACCCATTCTGTATTGAGCCAAGGCATTCATGGCCTGCACATAGTCGTTATCACTCAACCAATATTCACGGGCTTGCTTTGCGTAGTACTCATGCGCTTCCTTGTGTCTTTTCTGGACGGGTATGTCTGGGAAGAAGCTTCGTGCGTAGAGGAACTGTATCTGGAATTGACCTGTGTGATCTTCATTGAGATAATCGGCATGAAGTCTTTTTAGTTCATCAAATCTGCGACTATGTTCTGCATCCATATAGTTGACCGCACTGCGTATCATTTGGTCTACACGTTGATCAGGTGCTGCGCCTAGTTTTTTAAGATGACCCATGCCAGACACAATGTGCTGAGTGATGTACAGGCTTTCGCGCATGCCATTAAACCACGGCCAAGCGCCTGATGACAATTGATTTTTCTTCAGTTGATTGAGCGCCTTGCTCTGTGCATTGGACATGTGGTTGATGTCGAGTAGGAGGGAGAGGCGCTTCTGTCTTTCTGTCTCATTATGTGCCTCCATGACCCACGGTGTCTCTTCGAGTAAGACGTATTTGAGTTCTTGGTTTTTCTCCAAGTTAGAGAGAAAGCTCTTCGGACTTAGTGTCTTCCACTTATTAATCACCTCTCTGAGTAGCGGTCTTTTGTCCATGATCGAAGCGGACAGCGCGTTGGCATAGTAGCGCGTAAATATCTGCTCTGAGCAATCATGTGGATACTCCATCATATAGGGCATGGCTTGCACGGCATACCACACTGGGTTGCCTGTAAACTCCATGGTCAAGGCATGATTGGTGAGCGTGCTTGATTTAGATGCTTCAGCCATTCGCGTGAAGTCAAATTCTTTTTGCCGCTCTTTGATGATGGAAAATGGCATGGATTCATGCACCAACATTCTATTGCTCAGCACGGGCAGTATGGCTTCTTCTCCATCATTGTGAGTCTCAGACTCGGCTATAAATCGGTAGGTGACCGCCTCATAGGTTTGCGGCACTTCGATGTGCCAAGAGTAAGCCTTGCTCTCGTCAGTGGCCAGACTAAAAGCTTTTGATTCTTCGTCTTTTATAAGCACTGTGCTGATCGGACTATTAGTCATGGCATCAAGAAGTTCTAGCCTTACATGACCACTCAGCGATTGGTCGGAGAGGTTAGTCACTTTGGTGCTCAGGTAGATGAGGTCACCCTTGCGCAAAAAGCGCGGAGGATTTGGGACGACCATGAGTTCTTTTTGAGAGATGACCTCTTGGCTTGTGCTACCTATCTGGAGTTCCTTGGTGTGTGCGAGGGCTTTAAATTTCCAAGTGGTCAATGACTCAGGAAGGGTGAAAGAGAAGATTAGATTTCCTTGTGCATCGGTGAGCAGTTGCGGAAAGAAAAATGCTGTCTCTTCAAAATTACTTCTAATCTGAAGCGGAGGGCTTTTACTTTCTGAGGTCAATTCTTCTGCGGGCTTTTTATCTGCAGAGCCTTCCTCCCATTTGAAAGATTGGACGGCTGAGTTGCCTGCATTGTCAAGAGATACTAACCCCCCAACAGCAGGTGCATCTGAACGAGCCGAGCGCACCATTACGGCATCGTTCGCATCAAGCATGTACTCTGACTCTTCAACCATCTCGTACTCGTAATGCCCATAGCTAAACAGCACACTGGTATATCCAAAGCGATTTATGCCTGGTAGATTGAGATAAGGACTAGAGGGTAGATTGTCTCTCCAAGCACGTCCGTTGCAGCTGCTCACTCCGCCATTGTGTGTGCGAGATCGAAGTTCAGCTCTCGTCTTTCTGTATGGGTTAAAGTTCCAGTCGTGCGACCTAAACTGGTCGAGTGAGGCATCATACATGCTCACCAGTACTTCAGAAATATTCTTGTCTCCGTTTCTGTTGCTCACTTTTAGTCGCCATTCTTCCTTAGATCCGGGCAGCATTTTATCTCTAAACGTTTCGAGGGTGACATCCAGAAGTTGGTCTACTTTTTCCACGTTTATTTCTTTGGTCATGGTGTAGTATCTATTCTCTTTCAGACCCGCCACATGAATTCTCAAACCAGACTGATGCGCAGCCGTAATCGGCACCTCTATTAGTGTCTGCTCTTTGTTTAGTTTGAGTTCTTTGCTCAACTGCACCTTTCCTTCATGCTCTGTGTAGACGAGCACAGGCAGGTCGGACCATAAACTTGAAATCAAAATACTTGCCTTGTCACCAGGTCTGTACTCTTTTTTGTCTGTCAGAATTTTTAGGCCATCGGCAAATACTGCGGGTCCTTTTTTGAGCGCATAGACAGTAAACTTCTTTTCTGTGCTGTATTCTTTTCCATCTGCACCAGTGCTTTTTAGGCTTAAGGTGTATGAGCCGTTTTCCAGTTTAGAGAATATCTTTTTTGAAAGAAGGCCCGTTTCGGTGCTCCATGTTCCACTCTCTACTAGGCGTCCTGATTTATCTTTGAAAGCCGCCTTCGGGTCAAAGTCCATGTTGGGAAAGAGCATACCAAAGTCTCGCTCGGAAATGCCCATATATTGCGCATCTTGCCATTTGCGCTCAATCTTGACACGGTCCGTTTTTGCTAATGCTCGAAGCTCCCATTCTCCGTTTTGCGTGATGTCTTGACCATTAATGTTTGTGGCACTTAGGGCGACATCTGTCCACTGGCTGCGCTCCACTTCCTCGTCAATGTCTATGGAGAGCATGACTGACTTATCACTAATCCGCACGTTTGTATCTCCACTGCGCGTCTCGCCATTGATGTCAGTTACGTCAGCGGCTATAGAAAAGTTAAAGTAGGAGATGTCTTTAGGGTCAGCGGTTTTATCTCCTGTTGACTCAAACGTGATGCTAAATCGACCTTGATCATCGGTCGTTGTCTCGCCCGCCTTCATCACCACTTCTGCGCTTGATATAGATGGTCTTCGCCACCAGCCCCAATACCATTTTATCTCCGGTCTTCTGTTGACTGTGTATGAGACAGTGGCTCCGCTGACAGCGGCACCATTATATCCTTTTGCTATACCAGTCACAGTGACCGTTTCGTTGAGTTTGAACTCCTCATCTACAGGGTCCATAGTCACCTCAAATTTTGGGCGCTTATACTCTTCGACAGAAAAAGAAATTCCTCCTTGAGCAGTCATGATGTTCATGCTGCCCGTCAATCCGTCTGATGGAATGGTGAATGAACCTTGACAGGTGCCGTATTCATTTGTCTTCAACCTCATGTCGCTCACGGTCTGGTAATTCACATCTTTTAGCTCAAGATGTAAATCAAAACCTGCGGCTACTGCCGACTTAGTGCCATTGGAAGTGACAGCGATGGCTTTGAAGTAAACGGTCTGGCCAGGTCGGTAGATAGCCCTGTCTAAAAACAAGTTGACCAGTGTATTGCTATGCGTTCTGCGAACTTCTTGCAAAGAACTTTGCACAAAGTGTTTCTGGCCTTTATAGCTGACTTCGTACCGCTGCCCGTAGCCATTTTTGATGAATGGGAAATACACTTCTCCCTGCGCATCACAACTCAAAGGACCTTTTACTTTTTCACTTCGTTCTCGTCTATTTCCACTACTGTAATCAGTGTAGATGAGACTCACTTCCGCTTCGGGCAGAGCCTCTCCAGTTGCACGGTTTCGCACCCTGATCATTTCACCTCCGCGCTCATCTTTTCTGGTAATGGCCATGATGTCTGTCACTTGCACTCCACACCACTCTAATTTAGAAGTCGCTGGAAGAAAAAACTTATCTGCTGATGTGAGTAGGGCATAGTAACCGGCTTGCAGCGCGGGGAGCATAAACTCACTGCTGTGCAGTTGATAGTCGCCAGGGTTTATTAAGTCCATGCTAAACTCATGAGCAGCCTCTACTTCGAGCAGCTCACTAATTGTCTCATCGCTATATCGATTCCATCTTCCAGCGTCACTAGTAATTGGAACAACCCTTATCCATAATTCATCAATGTTCTGATATTCCACTTGTATCAGTCCGGGGCGATTTGGTATAAGTTCCGACTCCACTTTTATGCGAGCTGTTTGTTGAGTTATTCTCGCAGATATATTCAGGCACTGAGCCGCACCATGCGAGTCTGGATACTTGCTCATCACCGCTTCACAAATTGCTTTGGCCTCTTTGAGTCTGTCGGCCTTTTCTGGTTGACTACCGTGCTTATTTTTTCTTCCGTCATTCTCCAACAAGAGAGCCATTTCAGCTTCGTACTCGGCCATTACAGGATGCGAGCCATACGTCTCTACCGCTGCAGATAGCGCATCAAAGTAGGCCTCATCATCCATGCTGGACTCCGCCTTTTTATATGATGAGTGTTGCTTGACAAACTGCAGTCGCTTCAAGTCGGTGTGCAACCAGCTCGTTGATTGACTTTTCTGTTCCTTAAGCAGTTCCTGAAAAAGTTGCACGGCTCGAAGCGTGAAAGAAAGCTCATCATTACTGCTCACCTTCATGTCTTTAAACTGCTCTCCCAAATCGTAATATGACGCCTCAGCGATTTGGTAATAGTCTCTTCCCTTGGTCACCTCAGCCCGACTGTCTGTATAAAAACTAATGGCGCTATGCGCCAGAAGATCATAGAGGCGAGGCGTTCTGTCGAGATTTTCTGTGTTTGAAAGAATTTCGGGATTGAGGTCAGTCAGCTTAATGGCTTTGAGTTCACTCTTGTTTTTTAAACTGGCCTGAAGATGCTCGTCTACTTGACTGATAAATTTCTTTGCTCCCCACAGCGCAATGTCTTTTTCTGTGTTGTTTTCAATCTCTGTGCGTTGCAGAATTTGCCAAGAATGTTGAGTAAAATAACTCCAATAAGTTTGCGCCAATAAGGAATGGGCCAGTGCTGAAATAGGAAGTCGATTACTATCCGCAATTTTCTGTAGCCGAGCGATGGCAATCTCTTCAGACTCCTCGTCTATCTTCTGGCTATATTTTAGTTGATAGCATAGCGCCTTATACTGGGTCTCGAAGTCCTTTTGCTGTTCAGCTTCAGCGTATATGTTATTGACCACCTCCCACGCTGATTTATACAGTCCTTTCTTTTCAAGATTCTGCACTTCAGTCCATCGCGGATCTTCTTTGCTCGGTTTTGGCAGTGTTGATTCACCCGTGTAACTTGAGGTAAATAGCAGTAGTGTTAGGACCGTCAAGATCCAGAAAGAAGTGCTTCGCATCATTGTATATTTTAATACACTCGATTATTGGTTGAGTTCAGTTTGCTCTAATATTATTGCCATCTTCATGCCAATATCCATAAAAAAAAGCCACATGTGAACATGTGACTTATTAAGTTAACGTAGACTATTCAGTGCTATTTCGTCAGCTTTTTGCAGTTTTTCTCTTTTTCGATGAGCCAGCCTTCTTCTTTTTAGCTGTTGCTTTCGCTGAGCTGTTCTTTTTTCCAGAAGAGGCTTGCTCAGCCGAGTCGGTCACTTTGCTTTTGTACACCGCTTTGATTTCACCAGAGGAATCAAACCATGAGCTTAGTGCCAAGTATTTTTCTCTGCTTCCAGCAGAAAAGGTGTCTATTTTTTCATCTCTTTTTCTAAGGCGAAACGTCACATTGATGATAGATTGTTTAGTTCTTTTTCTGCGCTCTTTCGGTATGTTTTGAGACTCCATTATCTCATTTGTCAATTCTTCGTACGTCAGCGGTCTGTCCACTGATTTCAGTTTCTTGAGCACCATTTTATCCCAGACTGACTCCGGTCCTGGCTTTAACTTTTTCTGATTTGTTGACTTACTTAGTTCGGTTGGTTTAGTCTCATGGCTCAACGCGCGACCTGAAATTTTGATCGAGATGCCGCTGCCATTATCACCGAGTTTATCGAGTACGTTTTTAATGTGCTCCAATCTTGATATGGCCTTCTCCAGTTCGGTCTGGTAGAACGCCCTCATCTCGGCAGCCTCCTTCTTGTCTAATTTGAGTGTTGCCATTGTTTTTATGTTTATTGAGTTATTAAAGAGTTCAAAATTATCACATAGATCGGCCTCTAGCTGTAAATTTAACGGATATTCTGCGTTAATATGACCTTCTGAGTTGATTTCTATATGTTTGATTATCATATTCCTAAGTCCATATACTGCGCGTTCCAGTGCGACAAGGTGATTGAGTAGAATTGATGCTAGAAAGAAATATTTTCTAATCTTGTGATCAAAAATTAGGCCATGGATATTTCATTAAACGGTAAAAGAGCACTGGTGTGCGGAGCAAGTAAGGGTATTGGCAGGGCCATTGCCAACGAGATGGCTTCGCTCGGTGCAGAGGTCACAGTCGTTGCCCGAAGTGAAGATAAGCTCAAAAGCGTAGTCGAAGGGATGGACATTTCTCATGGGCAGTCGCACAAATACTTGGTCGTAGATTTTTTAAATCCTGATGCCTTAGGCGAGGCCATTGAGGGAATTGTTTCTGAATCTGCACCCATCCACATTGTAGTCAATAATGCTGGTGGCCCTAAAGGGGGACCGATTATAGAAAGTGGCCTTCAAGATTTTGCTAATGCGTTTACTATGCATTTGCTCTGCTATCAGAAGTTAGCTCAATTGCTAATTCCTGGAATGAAGGATGCTGGTTATGGCCGAGTGATTAATGTTATTTCTACTTCAGTAAAGCAACCGATACAAAACTTGGGCGTGTCTAATACAATCAGAGCGGCCGTGGCAAATTGGTCTAAGACGCTTGCCAATGAAGTGGGCGGGTACGGTATTACTGTCAACAATGTGTTGCCGGGTTATACCAAAACGGAAAGGCTCGATGAGCTAGTGAACATGCGGGCAAATATGGCTGGAGTGAGTCCAGATGAAATGCTCAAGCGCTTAAATAGTGATGTGCCTGCCAATAGAGCGGCCGAGCCGGAAGAAATAGCGTATGCTGCGGCATTTTTAGCTGGCCCAAGTGCTTCATTTATCTCGGGCTCTAACATCATCGTAGATGGAGGAAAGACGAAGAGTCTTTAATGTCTCCGACCAATGTCTTCTTTCAATCTTTTGTCATACCAGATGGTATATCCGATTGAGAAAATGAAGGCCTGATTGACATTTCTTGGTTCAATAGTCAAGAGGTCAAAGCCTTCATTTTTATTGATGTTTTTAAAGTTCTTGTTGAATCTAACGTTCGCATTAAATCCAGTTTTGTGCTGGAATACGGCTCCAAGGACCATACCTATGTCACCGTTTTTAAATAAGCTCGGTGCTTCAAGATCAATAAATGGAAAAGGGTCAGGAATAGTGTCAAATGAACTAACGCCAATCTCTTCATTTTCTCCAATTTTAAACGAAATCTGCGGTCCACCTACGAGGTGAATTTCTCGCGTAATCGGATACTTCACAAGTATCGGAATCTGAAGGTAATTCAGGTTTTTTTCGATGGTCACAAACTGCACGTTTTGCGTGACCACTGAGTTTGTTGCCACTACATAAGCGCCATCTTCATTATTGAGATCCACATCTCTGCGCATACTCGTTCCCATCTGCGTGTAGTTTATCTCTGGTATGACTATGAGCTTATCAGAAAGCCTGATGTCGGCATAGATGCCAGCTTGAAAACCAGTTTTGCTATCATACTGCACGGCAGGGTACACGTCTAAATTGTTGACATCATACTCCACCAAAAAATCGTCACCACCAAAGTTGCTAGAAACAACGCCCGCTTTAAATCCAAGTCTCATGTCAAGTTTTGACCCATGACGCTTGTAATTATTTCGCTCTTGAGCACTCAGCTGAACACCGAGCACAAGAATCAAACAGAGTAGAAGAGATTTTACTGAATAGCTATGCATAATTCAAAAATAAGGCCCTTCACCTATACATGTCGCCTGCAAAAGGCTTTTTTGACCATCAACATGTGAATATCAAGCGCACGTATTGTCTTTAGGACTAATGGATATCCTGCCGTCTGTGTTACTCAAATAAGCGAGTAATCCTATCTTCGGGCAGCTAAAAAATTGAGATGAAGACAATAAAAGAAAGAGGATTGGTATTGGTTTGTGCACTGTTGATGGCCATCACATGCACTGCGCACGAAGGCATGTGGATCCCAGCGTTACTAGAAGCGCTGAACGAAGATCACATGCAGGCCAATGGATTGAAGCTAAGTGCAGAAGATATCTACTCCATTAATGAGTCGAGTTTGAAAGATGCCATTGTACACTTTGGCGGTGGATGTACGGCAGAAGTTATTAGTGAAGAAGGCTTGATATTGACAAATTATCACTGCGGTTATAGTCAGGTGCAGAGTCATTCTTCTGTAGAAAACGACTATTTAAAACTTGGCTATTGGGCCATGACCAGAGGCCAAGAGTTAAAAAACCCTGGGTTAACCGCCACATTTATAGAGCGTATTGAAGATGTGACAGATCGTGTCTTGACAGGAGTGACTGACGAGATGAGCGCCATTGATCGCGAGAAAGTAATACTAGATAACAGCGGACGAATAGAAAACGAAAGCACAAAAGGGACTGGACTGGCTGCCAAGATCAGACCATTCTTTTATGGGAATCATTATTACATGATTGTGACGCGCACCTACATGGATGTCAGACTGGTTGGAGCACCACCATCGTCTATCGGTAAGTTTGGTGGAGATACGGATAACTGGGTGTGGCCAAGACACACAGGTGACTTTGCGCTATTCAGAATCTATGCCGATGCCAGTAACCAGCCGGCAGAGTATGCCGATACAAATAAGCCATACAACCCTAAAAAGTCGCTTCAGATTTCGATGGATGGAGTGAAAGAGGGTGACTTTAACATGGTCTACGGTTTTCCAGGACGCACACAGCAATACCTCCACTCTGATGCGGTAGATTATGAAATGAATGTGGCTAATCCTGCGAAGATTAAAATGCGCGAGACAAGCCTCGAGATTATTGACAAGGCCATGGCCGAAGATGACGAGGTGCGCATACAGTATGCAGCCAAGCAAGCCAGAATCTCAAATGCCTACAAAAAATGGATAGGCCAAAACTTTGGGTTGACGCGTAATAAGGCCGTGGAGGTGAAGAGAGCGAGAGAAAAGGAGTTTAATGAGTTGCTCAAAGACAATGACGACATGCGCTCCATGTTTAACACTGTTGTTAAAGACTTAAGTGGTGCGTACTCTGACCTTGAGAAGTATGCCACCGCCAGACATTTATTTATAGAGTATGTCTATTACGGGCCAGAAGTGCTGCGCTTTGCCAACTCTTTTGACAACTTGCTGGCCAACTATGAAGCCCTCTCAGCAAGTGGAGAATTGGCTGATGAAATAAGCAAATTGAAAAGTAGAACAGAGTCTCACTTTAAGAACTATGACCGTTCTACAGACAAAAATATCATGGACGCACTCACACCACTCTACATGAGTATGGTTGACAAAGGCTTACAACCTGACTTTTTTCAGAAAACACTGAATAGTAAGTACAAAGGCAAAGTCAGTGTACTCTCTGGTAAAATCTACGGGGCCAGTTTTTTTGTGGACAAGGAGCGGACATTAAAGGCGCTTAATGGCTTGAACAAAGGAGTGGTGAAGAAGATGAAGGCGGATCCTCCATTTCAGTTATCCAGTGATTTTTTGAGATCGTACCGCTCTAATGTCGGTCCGAAAATCACCATGCACATGAAAAAAATTGATGAGCTAATGCGTGGTTATGTGAAGGCCCAGCAGATAGTGTATCCAGAAAAGACCTTCTCTGCCGATGCCAACGGGACACTGAGATTGACTTACGGTAAGGTAGAAGGCTCAAAGCCAAAAGATGGAGTGATATACAGATATTACACCACCTTTGATGGGGTCATAGACAAGTATCAGCCAGGGCATCGAGATTTTGATCTTCCTGAGCGCTTAGTTGAGCTTCACAAAAAAGGTGATTACGGTCGCTATGCCGATGATGAAACTGGAGAGCTGCACGTATGCTACACAGGTTCAAATCATACATCAGGAGGAAATTCAGGTAGTCCATCGCTTGACGCTGAAGGCCGACTGGTGGGCTTAAATTTTGACAGAACCTGGGAGAGTACCATGAGTGACATCATGTTTGATCCAGAAATCTGCCGTAACATCATGGTCGACATCAGGTATGTACTCTTCATCATTGACGAGTTTGCAGGTGCCGGCCACATCATTGATGAACTAGACCTCGTAAAAAGCAAATAAGTATGTGGAGCGAAGAGAATGACAAACTCGTCAGAGAGTTTGAGTTTAGAGACTTTTCTGCGGCCTTTGCCTTTATGACACGAGTGGCAATTGAGTCAGAAAAGATGAATCATCATCCTTACTGGACAAATGTCTACAACAAAGTGAGAATAGAATTGAGTACGCATGACCAAGGTGGTAAGGTGACTGATATGGACAGAGATTTAGCCTCACGAATTGATGGCCTCATCTGACTATTGGAAAAAGTTAACGCATTAAAAAAGGGCCGAATTATTCGGCCCTTTTTCTTTTAATATATTCTGAGGTAGATCAGCCTTCTGGCAGCTCTTGTACTTCAGCAGTAATCTTGAGCACTGTTTGCTCTGGCTCAGTGTTGGCAGTTACAGTCACTCGCTTCGTCTGCTTGTTTTTCTGCTTACCTGGCTTGTATACCACCTTGATCTCACCTTCTTCTCCTGGAGGAATTGGCTCCTTCGGGTATTGAGGCACTGTACATCCACAGCTTCCTTTCGCAGCTGAAATAATCAGTGGCTCAGTTCCTGTGTTTGTAAACTTGAAAATGTGCTCATTTTCAGTTTGCTGATCAATTTTACCAAAGTCATGCTCCATGTTTGCAAAACTCACCACCGTTAACGGTCCTGTGATTGTAGGAGTCTTTGTAGCATTAGCTGCTGCGTTCTTCGCGTCAATGTTCAAATTACTCGCAGGAGTAGAACTCGCTGGCGTAGATGAACTTGCATTGATAGTCGATGCGTTACTTGTGCTAGTTCCTGAAGAGTCACTGTACACTTTCCAACCCGCGAAGGCCAATAAACCGGCTATAACCGCCATCAATCCTATCTTCCCTGTATTACTCATTGTATGAATGTTTTCTGATTCGTGGAGCAAAGCTAACAAAAGCCAATCCTACTCCTATAAGGCATTAACAAGTATTTAACCGTCAATCGTTAATTCTGTACAAGCTTCAATCGCTTAAAGGTGTCGTCACTCATCACGTCCATGGCCTTTTTATATGCCGGAAGGATAGGGTTAATCACCTGGTAAAAGGCCGAAGTGTTGTATAAGTTTCTTGCTATCAGCGCTTTAATTCTCGTGTCGATAAACAGTTGACTCGTTTGATAGTCTTTATCCACCTTTGGAACTTCCTCTTTGGCCGAGTAAGCAAAAAATTCCTTCAGCAAGTCTTTGTCAACATTGAAATCAGACACAAAAGCATCTACGTTTGGATATTGAGCAATTAACTTTTCTCTGTGCTGGTTGCTGTAGTTGAGCACAAATGCATTCATAATTCCTTTTCTTATCACGTCAGTGTAGTAGTCTGAGCTAAACGAAGTGTCAAGTGGTACAAAGACATCTGGGATAATTCCTCCCGCTCCATAGACTACTCGTTTGTTTCTTTTCGTGTAGAATTTGAGCGAGTCTGGCAGCTCCATATTATCCAGAGACATGAGTTCTCCTTTTTCGTATCGTTCAGATTTTTCTTTGAGATAGGCGTCTTTTCCTTCGTCATATGGCTTTTGGATACATCTTCCGGCAGGGGTGAAGTACTCTTGAGTTGTAAGCCTGACCATCGATCCATTAGGCAGGCTCACTGGTTTTTGGACTAGTCCTTTTCCAAATGATCTACGACCTATAATCACTCCACGGTCCCAGTCTTGAACCGCTCCACTGACTATCTCACTCGCTGAGGCAGAACCCTCATCAATGAGTATAGCAAGTTTTCCTTTTTCAAAATCACCTCGATTGGTGGCAAACGTCTCGTTTTTTGGATAGGCTCTTCCTTCTGTATAGACAAGCAACTCACCTTCAGACAAAAACTCATCTGCCATGGCTATGGCCGTGCGGAGATATCCTCCTCCATTTCCTTGAAGATCCAATATGAGATTCTTCATTCCTTTGGCTTTGAGCGCTGTTATGCCCTCTCTAAACTCTTGCATAGTTGTGGCAGCAAATCGGTTTACCTTGATGTATCCGGTTTGTGGATCGGCCATGAAATAGGCATCGACAGAGTAGAGTGGAATCTTGTCTCGTGTGATTTCAAAGTCGATCAGTTTCTTCGTTCCTCTGCGCAGCACACCAACTTCTACCACAGTTCCCTTTGGACCTTTAAGTAGTCGCGTCACATCAGAATTTTTGATGCCAACACCTCCCCAGTTTTCACCGTCAATAGTCACTATGCGGTCACCAGCCATGATGCCCACTTTTTCTGAAGGCCCACCTGAAATTGGTGACACAACAAATATGGTATCCTTAAGTATGTTAAACTGTATACCGACACCATCAAAGTTTCCTTTTAGTGGTTCGTTCATCCGCTTTACTTCGTCAGCAGGAATGTAGACCGAGTGCGGGTCTAGCTTCTCCAGCATGCCCACCATGGCATCTTCCAGCAACTTGTCATTATTGACAGAGTCCACATACATCTCATTAATCTGATAGAGTAGGGTAGTGAACGTCTCGAGGTTGTAGTCTTGAGATTGAGCCGCAAGAGTATGTGGCAGAGACAGAATGCCTACAAGGCAAAGTAGAATGATATTTCTCATTTCAGTGATTTCAATTTCAGTGTAAAGTCTATGGCTGGTTCTTGAGGAAAATTACGTTTTTGGATAGAACCTCTAACATAACCTTGAGCAATTTCCGAGCCACTTATTTAACAGTTAGTTTCGTTTTTGACCAGGTGTGAATCCTTCACGCACAGACAGTTTTTTCATAACCTCTGCCAGTTGGTTTTCTAATCCTTCACTGGGTCTAGGACAGTGTACGTACTCATAGTCCCCTTTGTTATCTATAATATAGAAAGTTGGCAATGCGATTACTTCATATTCTGATTTTAAAGTAAAGTCATCTCCTCCGTAAAGATGTAGACCTTTTGCACTTGACTGGTCCCTCAAAAAAGTGTCCATGTCCTCTTTTTTGTCGTCAAGGCAGATCATAATAAACTGAATCTCTTTCCCATACTTTTCTTCGAGTTGGTCTATCATGGCCAATTCTTTTTGACAGGACCTGCTCCATGTAGTCCAAAACCCGAGGCAGATAGGTTTACCTTGAAAGTCGCTGAGACTGTGCCACTCATTATGCACATCACGCAATTTGAATGCCTGCGCCTCAAAACCTTTTTGATGGCGGATAGACTTTACGCGCACATTATGCGCTAGCGCACTTGTCATCTCATCCTCATCAAGCGCAAATTCTTTTAAGATGTTGGAGAGGCTCTGCTTGTCATATCGAGCTTCACTCCACAGTGTCATGACAGTTTCTATGGCAAAAATACTCTTGAGTCGAGTGTCGCGCAGTAGGCTGTCTTCCTCTATGGTGGACATGATTTGAGTCTTGTTGCCTGACTTGCCAAAGGCCTTTAAAAACTCTCGCTCTGGCGAGAAAATCAGCAATGACCGGCACTGACGAAAGTACTCACCTAGAAAAACGACTTGCTCTGGATTATTCAGATTGAGTTGATGGCCATTCAGATACGTGTCATACACCTCACCGAGTCGCGCCCGCGCTTTGCTTCCTCTTGAGAGGCCAAGGTTTATGAGATTGAGTTTGGCAAAAACGGCATTCACATGCTCATTAAAAAAGGCGCTACTGGTAGAAGGAAATTTTTCTTTAGCCACGTGCTCAAACTTGGAGAAAAACTCTCTGAACAACTGTTCTTTGCCTTTTCCGGGCAATTCTTCACCCTCCATTTCACCTCGAGCTACAGGGTGAGCTATTTCTCTAATCTCTTCATAGTGCTCTTCAAAGTAGTCGTCATAGAAGGTGTTGAAAGTGGAGATCTGATTATTAATATCTGCTTCGTCAAGGTCTACAAAAGAAATGTCGGTCTTGGTCTTGGCCGCAAAATTTCGCGGCAGACCTTGAGCAGGAACTAAGAAGTTGATGGTATATGAGCGACCCGGCTCGGCATACAGGTGTGCATGTACTTTGTCACATTCGAGTCGGTAGAGCTTCACTTGATTGGCTTCTAGTGTTAGCTCAAACAGTCCATCATCAGCAATCATGGTTTCTTGCAGAAACGCTAGATTTTTAGAAAAGTGATCGGTATAAGTGAGCAGTACTATTTTTTTTCCTGCAAAGTCCATTGCAGTGCCAGTGATGCTTACCGTCTCGGCCATTGATGTGGCACCAATGAATAGCAAGAATACAAACGAAACTAATCTCATTAATGAAGTGATCTATTGACTAGAACTCAATTTTCATTCCAAGCGGAACAAAAGGACTGATATCCCCATTATTACGCAGTATTTCGCGCAAAATTGTGGAGCTGATACCAGCTAAAGCGGGGTCTGTGAGTAAAAAGATGGTCTCAAGACCGTCATTCATGGACTGGTTCATGACGGCTATGCGCTTTTCATAGCTAAAATCGCCACTGTCTCTCAGTCCGCGTAGAATGTATGTTGCGCCTATTTTCTTGCAAAAGTCTACCGTTAGGCCCTCAAAGCTGTGGACTTCAACTTTCGGTTGATTGGCAAACACGCTGTTAATCATTGCGGTTCTTTGCTCTAGGTCAAAGAAGTACTTTTTTGAAGTATTGGTGCCAATGGCAATAATAACCTTGTCAAAGAGGTCAGCGCCTCTTGACACCACAGACTCATGTCCTTTAGTAAAAGGGTCAAATGATCCTGGGAAAACTGCGACTTTCATTCTTCCGAATTCAGAGTGAAGAAGGAAAAGTTGACTCGACCATAATTTCGCTGCTCGACAAATCCTTCGCTGTCATCAAAGGTATGGTTCTCAGGATGTTCGATTACCATTAATCCGTCCGGTTTCAACAGGCCAGAGGTGAATATCGCTTGAGGAAGTTTTGGCAGGTCTTCCATGTCATAAGGCGGGTCTGCAAAGATGAAGTCAAAGCGATCATCCATGTTTCTTACAAACCTAAACGCCTCAGTCTTGATAGACTTTAACTCTCGGCAGTCCAGCTCTTTAATCATGCGCTGCCTAAACTTGTGAGAAGCCAGAGAGATGTCTACGCAGAATCCGCTTCCGGCACCTCTTGAGATTAGCTCGTAGCTGATGTTGCCTGTGCCAGCAAAAAGGTCTAGAAAGTGAATTCCTTCCAACTCAATTTTATTTTGGAGCAGATTAAACAGGCTCTCTTTGGCAAAGTCAGTGGTAGGTCTTAGGGTCAGGTTTGACGGTGGTCTTAACTTCTTGCCACGAAATCGGCCGCTTATAATCCGCATTGATACTGGTTAATGAGCACTGCATCGCGCCCAAGTTCATCTTCAGAGAGGTGCCTGAGGCCGGGGAGTGTGCCTTTAAAGTTGATCATCTTCAACTTCGGGCAGTATGACTGGATTAGTTTAAACGCAGAATCTTTGCTGCTTATGTTACCGCCCATAGACACTTCCGCATGCTGATAGTCTATGTTAGACACTTCTAATGTGTGCAGCAGGTGGTAACACAGATCCGTCTCGTTTTGAATGTCAAATGAGTTAAAAAACATCGGCTTCTTGGCCATGACAATCATTATCTCAGCAATGTTCTCTCTCGTGTGTATGAGCACATGTGGCGCTCCTTCAAACTGATTTTCTCTCACCATAGACTCGAGAAGTATGCTCGCTCCGTGATGAAACTTGATAGTTGGAAAATGAGAAATACACAGGTCTCTGATTTCGAGTTCTTCAGTATAGACCATCTGGCAGTCCATGCTCCCTAAAGGTTCATGAGTAACGGTGTGTCCATGATTTAAGTCATAGAGCACATCGAGATATTCACGACAGCGAGATTCTTTAAAGAGTCCATCAGGTATGATGGTCCGCTCATAGGTCAGCGAACTGTAGGAAACTGACCGAAACGGTTCGCCTGAAGACAGGCCGCTTAAAATGCCGTCAAGGTCTTCAAAGTCAAATTCTAATCTGGCTTTTTTTAGATGCCTTTTGGTATTGACATCAGTGATAAGGTATGAGAAATAGCCGTCTACCATATTGATGGCAAGATGACAGCTCGGAAGGTGAAGTCCTTTCAGATTAGCCAATATGGCTTCAGTCCTCTTTCCAGTTACCATTGGTATGAGCTTCTTCGGTAGAACCTACGGCCATTGCTGCACCACCGTAAAATGGTCCACCTGTTGCTTCATCCGTTTTCGTTACTGGATCTTGTATCAGTAAGAATGGCTTTTCAACACCACCTGTAGTTAGCTTACCTGTCTTTACAGTCCACTTTGCACCGTCTCTCGGCACATAAATCATCTTGCTCAAATCAAATGGGAACTTTCTCTTCTTGAGTGCTATTTCACTCTCAAACTTAGACTGCATCACAGATATCTGCACAGTGTCTCTCACAATCAATCCTTTGGCGAGCACCTGCTCATCAGTCATACCTGCTGGCATTTTGATGATTAATCCAGCTTCTCTAGCCATTTCTTCAGTTCCAATAGAATCTGGAATAGTACCAATCTTCTTCAAAACTGGAATGGTTCCGCTCTTGACAAATTGAGTCAACTCATCAAGGTTTTCAGTGTAGACGCCATTGGCCTCCATGTATGCCAACTGGGCAGTTCGCATATCCTTAAGTCCTTGAATCACTTGTGCTTTGACTAATTTTTTCTCAGCCATAAGCTTCATCGTACCATCTATAGACTTGTAGTTTAGGTAGGCAAAGCACGCTGACGCTCCCAAAAACAAGAAAGTGAATATGAGAAGCACCTTCTTCTTAATCATGTCTACAAGGAATAACAGTGACAAAAGTCCTATCAGCAAGACCGCAGCAGATGCGATCATGTATTCACTAGACTGTCCCGAGCCTTTGATTAAAAAGATGATACCAAAAATGATACAGGTTACTGGGAACCAAAATTTTCCGACTACTCTGAAGGCTTTTTCCATAATTACACCGATTTTCGATGGTTGACAAACTTACAATTTTCACCTCTAATGCTGAAACATAGCACTTACTTTGCCAAGACCTATGAACAGGGCGATTAGCACATCAGGCGAATCCAATAAAAGAACGAAGGAATTATTGCATTCATTGGAACGCAATCTGCCTTTCCAAGCAACGGAAACGCAGCAGCAAGCAATGGTCGTTTTGAGTCGGTTTCTGGCGAGTAATAAAGACAGGTGTGCGCTTGTATTGACTGGTTTTGCTGGTACAGGTAAGACTAGTTTGATGCAGTCGCTCGTGCGGACTATGGGTGAGCGCAAATGGCGATTTGCCCTGATGGCTCCAACCGGTCGGGCCGCGAAAGTCCTGTCTTCATATACCCGAATGCCCGCATTTACCATTCATAAGAGCATCTACAGAAGAGTGCCCTCTGCCGATGGAGGTATGCGTTTTTCACTAAAAGAGAACACCTGGAGGAATAGACTGTTTATTGTTGATGAAGCGTCAATGATAAGTTCTGGCGGCATGATGGGCCGAGATTTGCTCGGTGACCTTATGCAATTTATCTACAGCTCATCAGGTTGTCGCCTACTGCTGATTGGTGATTCTGCGCAGTTACCTCCGGTACATTCTGAGAGAAGTCCTGCGCTTGAGGTCGATTCGTTGAGACTTCACTTTGACCTTCGAATAGCACGTACACATCTCTCTCAAGTGGTCAGACAGGCAGAAGGGTCGGGTATTTTAGAGCTGGCAACAGCGCTCAGGTATAAGATTGAAGGTGATGATGGCCCCTTGTCAGCGCTTGATATTGATGCGCTGAGTGATGTGAGAGTGATAAATGGAGAAGAGATGCTCGAATTGCTCGAAGGAGCGTATGACAGAGAGGGTATTGAGCAAGTCAAAGTGCTCTGCCGGTCTAATAAAAATGCGAATGACTATAACAAGCACATCAGAAACAGGACGCTCTTTTTAGAAGAGGAAATAGCAACTGGTGACCAATTGATGATCGTAAAAAACAATTATCACTGGTTGGGAGACGAGAGCAATCAGGCCTTTATTGCCAATGGAGACATTGCGGAGGTGGAGTATGTGAAGTCCTACAAAGACCTGTACGATTTGCGCTTTGCCACGGTAGGCTTGCGCTTTGTAGATTATGACACGGACACATCTATAGAGTGTAATGTCATTTTAGATGTGCTTTCGGTGGAGGGGCCGAGTCTAGATGAAGAGCGAATGAATAAGCTGTATGAACAGGTGAGGGAAGATCTTTCTGACCACGGTTCTGTCGCTAAAGTAAAGCAAGCCATGCGCGCTGACCCTTGGCTCAATGCGCTTCAAGTGAAATACGGAAATGCCATAACCTGTCACAAGGCTCAGGGCGGCCAATGGCCAATAGTCTTCATTGACAGGGGCTACATTACTGAAGAAATGATGGATACCTCTTATTGGAGATGGCTATACACGGCCGTCACCAGAGCCACGGATAAGCTATACTTGGTCAACTTTAAGCCTTAATTACTCGGCTTTCTCTTCCTCTAACTGCTCGGCATCATAGATAGCATTGAGTCCATCTATCACTTGGTCGGTGATGTTTAGCTGATTGTTTCTGTACAGCACTTGACCACCTTTCTGATAGCCAACCACATAGTCGTAGCCATTTTCACGATTAAAATCCTCTAGAAAAGCTTCTAACCTGGTGTACAACCCTAGTTGGAGGTTTTGCTCCATTTCAGCCAGCTCAATGGCCTTGTCTTCTTGATATTTTTGAATGGCAAGCTGGTCATTTTGAAGTTCCTGCTGCGCCTGCATGTACTGCTCTTCGGTTGTGATAGACTCTCTGTATGACTCTATCTTGCTCTGGGCATTGTTCATTCTGCGCTGCAGTCCGCCTTCTATTTTTCTTCTGAACTTATCAAGCTGCTCATAATTCTCATCAAGCAGATGGTAATTTTCGTTGAGCGAGTCAATGTCGATGTAGGCAATCAGTCCACGGTTTTCACTGACCACATCAGTAGTTTCTTTCACTATTGCAGGTGTGTCAACAACCTCTGGTTCGGCAGAGTTAAACTTGTCAAAAAGCAAGTAGGCCACTGCCAAGGCGAGTATCACTGAAAGAATGCTGTTGAACTTTGTCATAATTGTTCTCGATTTTAAGCGCTGACAAAAGTAGAATTAATCATATACTGAGCGCCTCCTTAAATTTAGCTGCTTGGCGTCTGGAAACTTCAACTTCAGATCCGTCTTTCAAATACACTTTTAGACCTCCGTTAAACCAGTTTTCCATCTTGTCTATCCATTTAAGATTGATGATGAATTTTCGGTTGGCTCTGAAAAACACCTTTGAGTCTAATCTGGTTTCCAGCGTGTTGAGCGATTTTAATATCATGGGTTTTACTCCTTTAAAGTAAACCCTCACGTAGTTTCCTTCAGATTGAAATTTACTAATCTCACTCAGCGAGACAAACCAGCACTTGTCGCCATCTTTCAAAAATATTTGGTCAAACTCACTCAGTCTTGATAGCTGAGCCATGTCCTTTTTACTTTCCTCAGACTCATCATTTTCCAATCGCTTGAGCGCATCGGCCAAGCGCTCAGTCTCAACCGGTTTTAGCAGATAGTCAAGCGCACTCACCTCAAAGGCTTTTAGTGCAAACTCATCATAGGCAGTCACGAAAATCACCTTAGGCACGAAGCTCAATTCTGATAGCACCTCAAACCCATCTTTTCCCGGCATCTGTATGTCTAGGAAAATGAGGTCGGGTCTCAGTGCTTCAATTTTCTTTACCGCCTCTTCGCCATTACTGCATTCGCCAACTATGTCAATATGAACAAACTGTTTGAGCATGCCGCTGAGTTCCTTTCGAGCCAAGCGCTCATCATCTATTATAAGTGCTCTCATTCTTTCGTGTATTCAGGAATTATCAGTTCAGTTCTCACCGTTGATTCGTTTTTGTTTTTAATCAACAGAGAGGCGCTAGATCCGTACATTATTTTTAGTCTCTTCTTGGCATTATCTAGTCCAATGCCAGTCTCAGAGCGCGCGTTTTCTTGGAGTTGACCACTATTTTCTACGACAACATGCAGGCAGTCATTTTTTGATTTGACCTCAATCTGCAGGAGGCCTCCCTCGGTAATTTTAGATACGCCATGTTTGATTCCATTCTCTACCAACGTTTGTATCACGAGCGGAGGGATTTTAAAACTCATCAAGCCCGGTTGTATGTCAAACTTAATGGACAGGCGTTCTTCATACCGTATCTTTTCTAGTGCTAAGTGGTCTTTTACTATGGCCATTTCTTCCTCAAGCGTTACGGTGTTCTTTTTTCCTGATATCAATGTGTTGCGCAGAATGTTGGAGAGCTTGGTTACTGCGTTTTTGGCCAGCTCGGGGTCTTCATTTATAAGCGCCCTAATGCTATTCATGGCATTAAACATAAAGTGCGGGTTTAGCTGGGCGCGAAGACTATTTAGCTCCATTTCATTTCTGCTCGATTCGAGCTTCAATGAGGTCGATTCTAATTTGAGATTCTTGATTTCTTCGTGCTCATAATTGCGCACATAATTATAAGCCAAGTAGGCGGCAGACCAAATCATGAAGATGAGTATCCATGTGACTAGTAGTTGGAAAAGCAGGTCATATTGAGCCCCAAGAATAACCGCAGAGTCGGGCCTAGAGAAAAATAGGTCAAGTATAGAAGCCAAAGCCAGTGTGTAGATTGTACCGCAGACTAATGATCCGATTACCGCTCTTGGAAACAATCTCATTAGCGGAAGTCTGAGCCAACGGTCACTAATCATGAACCAGCGATAAGCGTGTGATAGACCGATGCCGAGCATCAATATGATGAGAGAAATGACAGCCACTTCAACTGGCCCAAAAATGTCGTTTACATAGTTGAACAAGCCCAGTAGACCTGACCAAATGCCCCAAGCTGTCACCTGAGCAAACCAATAATATTTCCTGTCTTCTGCCACGCGCGTGGTTAAATATAATCCTTACCTATGCAATTGACTCGCTGAGCTACATGAGAGGTCAGTCAGTGGTTTAAGTGGAAAAATCCCCTTCATGAATTATCTCGCACATCTTCTTCTTTCGGGCAATGATATTGAGGTTACTGTGGGCAATTTCATAGGAGATGGAGTAAAAGGTCGAATTCCTACCGACTTGCCGCCTGCCATGCAAAACGGGGTAAAGCTACATCGGTTTATTGATGGTTATGCTGACGATCACACGGTCAATCTTGAAATGAAAACCTTACTCAGGCCATACTTTAGAAAGTACGCTGGTGTGGTGCTCGACATGTACCACGATCATTTTTTGGCCATGAAGTGGGAGACTTACGGAGTGGGTGATTTAGAAGGTTTTCTAGACAATCAGTTCAGCGCTTTTGAGCCTCATTTAGATTATTTTCCTCCCAAAGTCCTGCGCCTCTATCAAGGCATGAGAGAAGGGGGCTGGCTGTTGAAGTACAGAAGTTTTGATGGTTTGGGGCGCGCGTTTGCGGGTATTTCTAAGCGAACCAGATATGAATCTAACATGGAGAATGCCATAGAGGTGTTGGAGGAGCATTATGATACGCTGTCTGATTCCTTTGATTTGTTCTTTCCAGACATGGTGAGGGATGCATCGTCTTTTAGAGGAGATTTGTTAACAACCGTGTGAATACGGCACGATTTTATAGGCATATAGTCTAGTTCTACTCTTATATTTGTGAATCTAACTAAACAGTGAAATGAAAAAACATCTCGGTTTACTGCTTATCGCCCTGTTCATTGGCTCATATGCATTTTCTGGAGTCATCGTGGTTCAAGGAAAGTACCAATTGCGAAATCTATTTATCCTCAATGGCAAGTCTGCCACGGGAGTTGGATATTGTGTCTTCGAAATAACCGTTAATGGTGACATTTCTGCAGACGAAGTAAATTCAGACGCCTTTGAAATAGACCTTACTCAGTATGGTTTTGACATGGGTGATGATGTAGAAGTTCAAATAAAATTTAAAGATGGTTGTGAGCCAAAGGTGCTCAATCCAGAGGCGCTAGAGCCCAAGCCTACCTTTGAAGTTCAGCAGATTAGTTGTTCGACCGATGGAATGCTTAAATGGACTACAGCCAATGAGCAAGGAGAGTTACCATTTGTAGTTCAGCAGTTTAAATGGAACAAGTGGGTCACCATCGGTGAAGTGCAAGGACTGGGAACCTCAAACGTCAATGAATACCAGTTTCAAGCTGTGCCAATCTCTGGGACCAATAAGTTGAGAGTTATCCAAAAGAGTTTTGGTGGTAAAGTGAGAGCTTCGGAGGCCGTTACTTTTGAGTCAACGGCAAGTCCTATCTCTTACACTTACGACAAGAAAAAGAACAGAATTAAGTTTTCTGAAAAAACCTCATTCGAGATCTACAATAAGTATGGTCAGATTACGAAGAAGGGTTTTGACTCTGAAGTAAATGTCTCTAATCTCAGAAAGAGCACATACTACCTCACTTTTGATTCTTCTATCGAAGAGTTTACTAAAAAGTGATTTCGGTCAGGGTAATCTGACTCTCTCACATTTTACTGATACACCATTCTTCCTTCATGGATTATGTAGACTTTTCATGTCGTGCGCGCTATTATACTCAGGGCACACTTGGTGAGCATACGAAGTACGTTTGGCTCGTTTGTCATGGTTACGGTCACTTGTCGGAGTATTTCAAACGAAAATTTCAGCACCTTGGCGAAGAGCACTTTCTTATTTTTCCTGAAGGTCTTCATCGTTTTTATCTCAATGGTACAGAGGGAAGGGTAGGAGCCTCATGGATGACTAAAGAGAATCGTGAAACTGATATTCTAAATTACGTCAACTACCTCGACCAAGTTGTGTCAAAGGAATTAAAGCAAGCGACAAGTCACTATGAGTTTGTCGCTTTTGGCTTTTCTCAAGGAACAGCAACAATCGGGCGCTGGGCAATGAGCACTCAGCAATCAGTCAATCATTTGGTCATGTGGGCGGGTGCATTCCCTAAGGATGTCAATCTGGGAGTACGAAAAGAGAAGATTGAAAAAATGTCCGTCCATATCGCATGCGGAGATGAAGATGAGTTCATTAATGATGAGCGCTTAAACACACATCTCCGACAGCTAGATGAAAAGGAAATAAGCTACGATCTGCTTCACTTCAAAGGAACCCATGATGTTCCTGCTTTGGCGCTTAGCGAATTGGAAAATAGGATTCGAATAAGAAGCTCAAGTTAAACTGTCTTAACAACCTCCTCTATCGTAACTTAGAGGCTGCAAATAGAATTATGAAAATGAAAAAATCACTACTACTGGCTTTCTTCGGATTAATGACAACAGTCATTTTTGCACAAGAGACTAACAACAATGTTCTTGGTCATGAACTTGACCCGTTTGAGGTCAATGAACCCGTAGATCAAGAAAAAGGTCTACTAGGAAATGCCATCACAATCCCACCATCATTTGACGTGCGCACCATGGCCGAGTGGGAAGAGATACAATCTCTCATTATTACTTGGGAAGGGTTTAGTCACATTCTCAAGCAGATTGCATTTCACGCCAAAGAGGAGTGTGAGGTAATCATCATTGCTGATAATTCTAATCAAGTGACTAACTACTTGAACAGCAACAATGCCGGAGGCGCTCCGTTTGACGATTTGGATAACATCACCATTCTAGACATCAACTCTAACTCTATCTGGGGAAGAGATTACGGTGCATGGACGGCCTACAAGAATGATGTCGAAGACCCAATCATGGTCGACTGGATTTACAACAGAAATAGACCTTCAGATGATGCCACTCCAGAAGGAATAGCTGCGTATAAAGGTGTGCCTCTATATGCGACTACCGAAGCACCATGGGACCTGATGGCTACTGGAGGTAACTTCATGGTAGACGGAATGGGAACAGCATTTAGCTCTGAGCTTATTATTGAAGAAAACGAAGGCGGAAATACATTCTGGGGTACACAGTATCCTGACCACTCCCTAGATGAGATTAATGACATTTTGGAAGAATTCATGGGTATTGACACCTACATCAAAATGGATGTGCTGCCTTTTGATGCCATTCATCACATTGACATGCACATGAAGCTCATGGATGAAGAAACTATCCTGATGGGTGAGTATCCGAGTGGTGTGGCTGATGGGCCGCAGATAGAGGCAAATCTTGAGTATGTACTTGATAATTATACCTCTCCCTTTGGTACACCATATAAGGTAGAGCGCATTCAGATGCCACCAGAAGGAGGTTCTTTTCCAAACTCAAATGGTGATTACAGAACCTACTCTAACATGGTCTTTGTAAACAAAACTGTACTTGTGCCTACCTATGAGGCGCAGTATGACGGCCCAGCCTTAGAGATTATTGAAGGTCTACTGCCAGGTTATAATGTGCAGGGTATTGAGTGTAATGACATCATTCAGTTGAGCGGTGCCATACATTGTATCACCAAGGCAGTCGGAGTGAACGACCCTATGCACATCGTGCACCAGCCACTTGCTGATACTGAAGAGACAACAGTGGACTACGAGGTCAATGCCCTGATTAACCATGCCAGCGGAATTTCTGCTGGAGAGCTATACTACAGAGTAGATGGTGGTGCGTTTTCTATGGTGGCTATGTCTGAAACTAACCCATCTGAAAATACCTGGACGGGTTACATCCCAGCTCAGCCTTCTGGTGCGGTTATAGACTACTATGTGCATGGAGTTGCTACTTCAGGAAAAGAACTCAGCCGACCAATGGTTGCGCCTGACGGCTTCTGGACTTTTGAGATTGGCACCATCATTTCTGTTGATGAGCTTGATGGATTTAATCCACTTCTTGCCATCTATCCTAACCCGGCAAATGCCATTACGGTGTTTCCGATAGAGCTTCCGCGAGCGGCACAGGTGACATTGACTCTCAATAACATTGTAGGTCAAGAAGTTGAGACAATCTTTGCTGGTGAGCTGCCTGCCGGAGAAAAGAAATTCTTTATTGACGCATCAACCTATGACCAAGGCGTGTACATGGTCCAATTAAAGATGGGTCAGCAGTTGTTCACTCGAAAGCTCGTGATCAGATAAACAGCTGATTAGAAAATAGTTTTAGAAGAAGACGGTGGCTGAATAGTCACCGTCTTTTTTTCAGCAATCTGGGCAAGGACCTCCGCAGTCGATACCTGTTTCACCTTGATTCTGTATTCCATCAAAACATGAAGGACATGCTGGACAAGGGCCACCACAATCAACAAAAACCTCACCTTGGTTTTGAACTCCGTCACTGCAACTGGCGCAAGGAGGACATGGACCACCACAATCTACAGAGGTCTCACCACCACTCGCTACACCGTCAAAACAAGATTGCTGGAGCAAACCGGGCAAATCCTCGTCTCTAACCGCATCAGGTTCATAGCACGAATGAACCGTGAAGGTCAAGGGAAGAGCAAAAACGAGTAGTAGTTTTTTCATCTGAAGGCAGTATTCTGTTCTTGAGAATCCCCCAAATTTAATGAAATGACCCTTTTGACGCGACTAATTACTTCAGATATCTGAAGTCTTGATTGTTCTTTATCGCTTTGACACTCTGATATATAAGCTTGATTACGTTCTCTACGTCATCCTTATGCACCATTTCTACAGTGGTGTGCATGTATCTGAGTGGCAGGGAGATAAGCGCAGAAGCAACACCTCCTGACGAGTACGCAAAGGCGTCTGTATCAGTTCCTGTGCTGCGACTAGCGGCTAGTCTCTGAAAAGGAATTTTGTTCTTTTTCGCCTGACCGATTATGAGGTCTAGCAGGTTGTTTTGAACCGCAGGGCCATAACTCACCACCGGACCAGCACCGGCACTAAGGTCACCTTGAGCGACCTTGTCAATCATAGGAGTTTGGGTGTCATGGCACACATCTGTCACAATGGCTACATCAGGTTTTATCGTTTCAGATATCATTTGAGCACCACGCAGTCCAATTTCCTCTTGCACAGAGTTGACCACATAGAGGCTGAACGGTAGCTTGTCCTTATTCTCCTTGAGCATTTTTGCAACTTGAGCAATCATGAATCCACCTGCACGATTGTCCATCGCTCTACCTACATAGTAATTCTTGTTGAGAATCATGAATTCATCCTCATACGTCACCACGCAGCCTACGTGGACGCCAAGCTTCTCTATTTCCTCTTTGCTCTTGCAGCCACAGTCTAGAAATATATTCTCCAATTTTGGCGGCTTCTCCGTTGACATAGTTCTCGTGTGGATAGCTGGCCAGCCAAACACGGCCTTCACGTACCCCTTGTCAGTATGGATGTTTACTCTCTTTGACGGAGCGATTTGATGATCAGAACCACCATTTCTCTTCAGGTAGATAAAACCATCTTTGGTGATGTAATGCACAAACCAAGAGATTTCATCAGCATGCGCTTCAATTACTACTTTGTACTTTTTTCCTGGATTAATAATTCCAGCTACTGTCCCATAAGTGTCTACTATATAGTCGTCTATATATGGCTTTAGGTACTTGAGCCATAGCTTTTGACCTTCGCTTTCAAAGCCCGTAGGAGAGGCATTATTGATGTACTTTTCGAAAAAATTAATCGATTTCTTATCTAGTATATTCTTCTTCATGCCTGTGTTTGTTCTAAGAACGAATGTAAGTCAGCTAGGCCCCAACAACTGTCCTGCAGACCGTCATTTTTTCAACGACACTTGTTTAATCCCATTTGAGATATACCCGCGCCTTCTGTGGAATGTTTATTGATATATTTGGTTGTGATCAATTTTAAAGTAATGAAGAGAAGTTGGAGCTTACTATTGGCCGTGATGTGCATCGGCTTAGTACATGCACAAGAAAAAAAACCGCTTACCTTGACTCAAGCGGTCATGGAAGGTCGGTCGGTCTTTGCGCCTCAGAGTATTAAGAATCTGAAGTGGATACCCGGCACAGAAGATTACAGTTATGTGGTCGACAAAGGAGCTGACATATTTGTTATGAGGGGATTTGTAGACGGTAGGCCGGATGAGGAAATCACCTCATTAAATCGCATCAAAAATGGATTTAACGCGGGCAAGTTTATCGCACCAGAGCAGTTGCCAAATCTCAAATGGTTTGATAAAAACAGGTTTTCTTTTCAGTACAAAGGACAGTTCTGGATGTATGACATTAAGGCCCACCAAGTGGCGCGTAACGTCACCTGCATAGCCAGAGGTATAAACCATGATTTGGCTCCAAGTGGCACCATGGCTGCGTTGACTTATGGTGACGAGCTGTACTGCTCAAATGCTGAGCTTGATTCCATAAGAATAACAACTGCTGAGCGAGAAGGTGTCGTGTCAGGACAAGCTGTGCATCGTTACGAGTTTGGTATTTCTAAAGGCACGTTTTGGTCTCCTAATTCAGAAAAACTCGCGTTTTACGTCAATAATCAGTCTGATGTGAGCGAGTACTCCATTATGAATTATTACAGTACTCCTGCTCAAGATGTTCCATTTTATTACCCCATGGCTGGAGGTAATAGTGAGCGTGTAGAGATTTATGTCTATGACGTTAAGAAAAGTAAGGCCATTGTCTTGAAAACGGGCTTACCGGCCGAGCAGTATTTGACCAACGTGACCTGGGGCCCTGAGAGTAAATACATTTACGTAGCGCTTCTCAATCGTGGGCAAGACCACCTTAAACTAGTGCGCTATGATGCCAATACTGGTGAACAGAAAAATGTACTCTTCGAAGAAAAGCATGAGCGCTATGTAGAACCGGAACATGGACCATTTTTTCTTGAGGGAACAAAGGATGAATTTCTCTGGTTCTCAGAACGAGATGGGTATCAGCATTTATATAGATATGATACTTCAGGTAAGCTCCTAAATCAAGTGACTGATGGTGATCGAGTCATACTTAGTATTAAAGCATACAATTCTGAAACTGAGGAGTTACACGTTTCAGCCACAGACACTGGTCTAGACAGAGTGCTCTATTCTGTGAATGTCAAGTCTGGCAAAATGAAAAGATTGACGAGTGATTCGGGCGCGCACAGAACCCAAGTCAATGAGAAAACGGGCTACTTCATTGATGAGTATTCTTCAGTTGATACGCCTAGAAAAATTGGTGTCTATGACAATAATGGAAAACTGGTTAAGGAACTTTTAAATGCAAAAGACCCTCTGCGCACCAATTCTGTAGGCCAAACTGAGATAGTCAAATTGAAGTCAGATGACGGTGTCGATCTATATGCCCGTATGATTAAGCCGAGTGACTTCAATCCGAAAAAGAAATATCCGGTGCTGGTCTATGTCTATGGTGGGCCGCACGCTCAGTTAGTCACAGACTCGTGGCTGGCAGGAGCTTCGTTGTGGATGCACACGGCAGCAGAAAAAGGCATGATTGTATTTACTGTAGATGGTCGAGGTTCGGCCAATAGAGGACTGGACTTTGAGCAGTCCGTATTTCGAAATCTCGGTACGGTAGAAATGGCCGATCAGATGACAGGTGTAAATTATCTAAAGACACTGCCTTATGTGGATAGCGATAACATGGTCATTCACGGTTGGAGTTTTGGTGGGTTCATGACCTGCTCCATGATGCTGAGAAATCCAGGTGTGTTTAAAGCGGGTGTTGCTGGTGGTCCTGTAACCGACTGGCACATGTATGAAGTAATGTATACAGAGCGGTATATGGACACGCCAGAAGAAAATCCGGATGGATATGCGAATGCTGCCCTCTATCAGTATGCCCCAAACCTTGAAGGCGAGCTCTTGTTGATACACGGCACCTCTGATGATGTAGTAGTGATGCAGCACAGTATGACTTTGCTTAATGCCTTTATCAATGCTGAAAAGCAAGTAGAATTCTTCCCATATCCGGGACATGCGCATAATGTGCGAGGCAAAGACCGCGTGCACTTGATGACCAAAGTCCTTGATTTTGTAGAAGAGAATATGGGACTTAATAAGTAAGCGCATTGAGCCTCAAACCACAATCTTCTGACATAGAGAAGCTGGCTACAAGCCTCATCTCTGGAGACAGAGTGGCACTGAGTAAAGCCATCACCAGTATTGAAAGCACGCGGCCCAGCGATGTAGAATTTGCCAAAGGGCTTTTGCGAAAATGTCTGCCGCATGCCGGTGGTTCTTGGCGCATTGGTATTACAGGAGTGCCCGGTGTTGGCAAGAGCACGTTTATAGACACCTTTGGTGGTATGCTACTTGAGCGTGGAATGAAGGTGGCCGTCTTGGCGGTCGACCCTTCAAGCAAACGCAGCAAGGGAAGTATTCTGGGAGATAAAACGCGCATGGAAAAGATGTCGGCCAGTGAACATGCGTTTGTCAGGCCTTCGCCAAGTTCAGAAACACTTGGTGGTGTGGCCAGAAAGACTAGAGAATCCATACTGCTGTGTGAAGCTGCTGGTTATGATGTGGTCTTAGTAGAAACCGTTGGAGTAGGACAGTCCGAAACTACGGTACACTCCATGACAGATTTTTTTCTTCTACTCATGCTGGCTGGAGCAGGAGACGAACTTCAAGGAATAAAAAGAGGGATAATGGAAATGGCAGATTTCATTGCCATCAACAAAGCAGAAGGAGAGAATATCCCCATGAGTAGAGCGGCTATGACTGATTATAGAAATGCGCTGCATCTCATGCCTCCTAAGTCTAACGGATGGATTGCTAAAGTCGACATGATTAGTGCCATGGAGGGCACAGGTTTAGAGGCTGTACTAGAGCATGTGGAGCAGTACTTTACGTCCATGAAGGCATCAGGTGACTTAGAAGAAAATAGAACGAACCAGGCGTTGACTTGGTTTTCCTCTTCGCTAGACGAGCGTATTCGCAGTGAGTTTTACGCGAAGTCAGACATGTCGTGTAAACTTTCTGATTTGAAAAGACGTGTGCTGCGTGGTGACATTGATCCCTTTGCCGCGACTGATGAACTATTTAGTTCTTAGACTTTTTCTCTAAGTTCCTGCTTCAAGTATCGTATGGCGACATCATGCGGAAACTCATCCACTTTTGAAGAGATTTCGAGTAGTATTTTACTGAGGTCTGTCGCTGATGATTTGTCAGTACACTTTTGAGAAGCCAGACTCACCAACTTTATCGTTTCGTTTTTCGCTTGCTTGATGAGCTTCCATATTTCATCAGAGAAGTAAATCTGCTGAGACAAATTGTGCTCATATTCTTCTCTAATAGACTTTACCATGTCAGCTTCGAGCATGCGTGCGCTGGCTCCAGGCTTATTCATTCTCAAGGCCATGTTGCCTGGGTTAATACGCTCTAAAAATAGCACCAACCTCTCATAAGCCTGAAAGTTTACATGGTTAGGCCTTGCCGCTCCAGGTGCGCCACCGCTGTTGAAATAACCAAATTTCCTGTGCAGTGCTTCTAACTGGTATTTGACTAGGTAAAAGGCAACAAAGAGTACCACGAGAGCGGGTACAAGTACAATGACGATTTGGCTCAAAACGCTGTCCATGCTGATGAATTTCTCTTTTATACTGTAAATGAAGCCATTTTGTTGTATCAAACACCTGATTTTTATGTGATTGACCAACAAGTGTCTGCTTCACTAATGTGAATAAAAACATGGGCTTGGAATGCGAAAGAGGCACCGTTTGAGGTTGGATAAATTCATAGCTTCGCCACACAAGAATAGCAATGAAACAACACCTATCAGATACCATCCAGCGATTGGCAGAGTCAGCCACGCTTGCCATGGCCAGAAAGAGCAGAGAACTCAGGGAAAAGGGAGTAGACGTGATCAGTCTAAGCCTCGGAGAACCTGACTTTAATACGCCAGATTTTATTAAAGATGCGGCTAAAGAAGCCATTGACGGCAACTTCACTTCGTATCCGCCAGTAAACGGATATCTCGATCTTAGGCAATCCATCTGCCACAAATTCAAACGAGACAATGATCTCGATTTTGAGCCAGATCAGATTGTGGTTTCTACAGGTGCTAAGCAGTCCATTGCCAATGTAGTGATGGCCATTGTGAGTGAAGGCGAAGAGGTCATTCTGCCAGCGCCTTACTGGGTGAGTTATGAAGAGATTATCAAGTTGGCCAGAGGTATTCCTAAGTGGATTTCGGCTGGCATAGACAGAGAATTTAAAATCTCTGGTGAGATGCTTGAAGCAGCTGTGACTGAAAAGACTCGAATGATGATTTTTAGTACGCCATGCAATCCTTCAGGAGCATTTTACTCGAAAGAAGAATTGACGAGTATTGCAGAAGTAATGGAGCGTCATGAAGGACTTTATGTAGTCTGTGACGAAATTTACGAGCACATCAATTTTACGGGTAAGCATGAAAGTCTTGCCCAATTTGACGCGGTGAAAGATCGAGTGATTACGGTCAACGGAGTCTCCAAAGCCTTCGCAATGACGGGCTGGAGAATAGGCTATATAGGCGCTGCCAAGTGGATCGCTCAAGCCTGCAGCAAGATACAAGGACAGGTGACTTCGGGCGCTTCAGGTATTTCTCAAAAGGCAGCCAAGGCGGCCGTGAGTGCTGACCCATCAGCTATTAAATACATGGCTGACGAGTTTGCCGAGCGCAGAACACTCATTGTTGACACGCTGTCTAAAGTGGACGGACTCAAGGTCAATAATCCGGGTGGGGCGTTTTATCTATTCCCAGAGGTCAGTCACTTTTTAGGCACAGAGTACAATGGTCGTAAGATTGAAACCGCCTCTGATTTGACAGAATTTTTGTTGGAAGAAGTCCATCTTGCTTTAGTTCCGGGAGAAGCATTTGGGTCACCAGGCTATCTCAGAATAAGCTACGCGGCCTCGAAAGAAACGTTAACAGAAGCCATGAGCAGATTTGTGCGTGGATTGCAAATGCTTCGTTCTTGAGTCAAGAGAGTGCAGATATAAATCTGATTGAATCCTTCAAAGGAAAAAAGATTGCTATAGTTGGCGATTTGATGATTGACGCCTACATCTGGGGCGAAGTAAACCGCATGTCGCCAGAGGCTCCAGTGCCGGTGGTAGAGGTCAATAGGAGAGAGGCTCGCCTTGGTGGAGCTGGAAATGTTGCGCTCAACATTCTGGCCCTTGAGGCAGAAGCAATACTCGTTTCAGTTAGTGGAAGTAAGGGAAGAAAAGATGAGCTGGTCGACTTACTAGACACCGCGGGTTTAAGCCAAAATGGTATAGTCTTTAGCGAAAACCGCAGAACTACAGTCAAGACTCGAATCATTAGTGGAGGCGAGCATAAGCTCAGAGTGGATGAAGAGCAGACGGATGATATAAGTCCTGAAGAAGAAGCTCAACTTCTCGGAGTGCTTGGCCAGCTGACAAAAGAAGGACTGGATGGCATCATTCTTCAAGACTACAACAAAGGAGTGCTCACAGCCTCACTGATTAGTCAGGTCATTGATCTGGCCATTAGTCAAGACATCCCCACAAGTGTAGACCCTAAGTTGAAGAACTTTACGTCCTACTCCGGATGCACGCTGTTTAAGCCAAACTTGAAAGAACTAAATGAAGGTCTCGGCCTAGGAGGTGGCTCAATTCGCCTGTCAGCCCTTGATGAAGCGGTGCAATCGCTTCAAGCCACAATGCCTCACAAGAGCACGCTTATTACGCTCTCAGAACACGGAGTGTATTTCAATGAGAATGGTCACTCAGAGCACCTTGCCGCCCATGTGAGAGATATAGTTGACGTATCAGGAGCAGGAGATACGGTCATAGCTGTGGCAACTCTATGCCTCGTCTCAGGCTTGCCAATGAAAGAAATCGCACGCATATCAAACCTCGCTGGAGGCTTGGTTTGCGAAAAAGTAGGTGTCGTGCCCATAGATAGAGAAGCATTACAACCTGAAACTCTGTCTACTAAATAAGAATATGTCTATAACACCGTACAAAGAAAGTGATGCGTCAAAGAAAGAACAGGTCGCAGACATGTTCGATAGCATAGCGCACAAGTATGATTTTCTCAATCATTTCTTTTCTCTTGGAATTGATGTCCTCTGGAGAAAGAAGGCCATTCGGATGCTGAAGGAATTGAAAACAGACCACATTTTAGACATTGCCACTGGCACTGGAGACTTTGCCTTTGAGTCGCTGTCACTCAATCCAAAAAAAGTAGTGGGCGTTGACATTTCTGCGGGAATGCTGGACATCGGTAAGCAGAAAATTCAAAAGAGAGGAAAGCAAGATATCATGGAGTTTAAGCTCGGTGATAGTGAAGCCCTTGATTTTGAAGACAACACCTTTGATATAGTCACTGTGAGTTTTGGAGTGCGAAATTTTGAGAATCTCAAAAAAGGATTGGCCGATATGCTCAGGGTGCTAAAGCCTGGTGGTACCGTGGCCATAATTGAGTTCTCTCAGCCTGAAAAATTTCCAATCAAGCAGCTCTATGGTTTCTATTTCAGAAACATCATGCCGCTCATTGGTAAGTTGGTGTCAAAAGATTCGTCAGCATATACCTATCTCCCTGAGTCGGTGCAAGCCTTCCCTTACGGAGATGAATTCACCGGAATCTTGACAGAGCTTGGGTATAAAGAGGCAAAAACGCATCTCCTCACTGGAGGCATTGCAAGTATCTATCTTGCTAAAGCCTGATTATTGATAATCACCCGCATCATACTGTTTTTCAATTCTCTGCGTTACCTTTCTTTGTGAAGATGTATCTGCGCGTTGTGGTCATATGTTTGTTGTCTCTCTTTATTCTTCCGAATGAGAGTTCTGCTCAAAAAAGAGCGAAGGCACTTGAGAACCTTGGAAAGTTTGACACCCGTGTCTACCACTTCGGAGTCCAGCTGTCTATGAACAATGCCGACTTTTTTGTAGAGCGCAGATTTGACCCTTTGTTTGCTGACTCAGTAGTGAGTTTTCAGAATTTTTCTCGACCTGGGTTTAACATTGCGATTATTTCAGAATTGCACTTCACAAAAAATTTAGGCATCCGATTTATACCAGGCATCTCGCCAAAAGAGAGAATACTGCAGTACCGACTTCTCGAAGAAGATGGGCAAGTCGAGCTCTTTGAAAAGAGCGTGCGCTCCTTTTACATCGACTTCCCCTTGAACTTGAAGTACCGCTCAGATCGTATAAAAAACTTTGCAGTATACGCCTTGGCTGGAGCCCAGTTTAGTCGAGACATGGCCTCTCAAGAAAAGGTGAATAACAATAACATTGGTGGAGATTTGACTGTCATAAAAATTGCTCGCAATGACATCTTGGCTAATGTTGGCGGAGGTTTTGACTTTTTCTTGCCTTACTTCAAATTCGGCATTGAGTTAAAGATGGCCGTGGGATTGAAGAATCTTCTCATACAAGATAACACCAGATTTTCTGCTCCATTGCAAGAGTTGCGTTCCAAAAATTTCGTGCTCTCACTTACCTTTGAGGGATGAGGTTACTTTCTCTTTACATCATGCTGTTTTACGTCTCGATGGCCGTTGGTCAAACCGAGTTTAGTCACATGCATTATAATCTAACACTGTACGGCAACCCCTTTGGATGTGAGGATTGGCAGAATGATCCAGATAATAAAGACGAGTACCTGAAAGATATTGTTGCTTATTCAGGAGTCTCCATTCTCTGTGTGAATGAACTGGGTGACGAGGATCAATTGGCTGACAGGATTTTAGATAATGCGCTCAACGTAGATGGAGTGACGCAATGGTCAAGAGCGGAGCTCACAGATTTTGCTACTCCTTCTTCAATTCTCAATGCATTCTACTACCGCAGTGATGTATTCACCATGGTAGATCAATCATACATCAACCAGTCTGTGGATGGGCAATGGTTGCTCAGACCAATTGACTTGTATAGCGGCTATTTAAATACAAGTGGAACTGACACCACCTTTATCACTTTTGTGGTCTGTCACTTGGCAGCGAGCGACTCTGATGAAAGAGCAGCTCAAACCGAAGCCTTAATGGCAGAAATTGAAACGAGAGGAATAGATAATTATATTTTATCGGGAGACTTTAACATCGACAGTAGTACCGAAGAGAGCTTTCAGAATCTCATTGCTACTGATGATCCAACATTGAGTTTTCATGATCCTGTCAATGCGCTGGGAAATTGGTCCAGTAATAGTTTTTACAGTGACTACCATACGCAGTCTACACGCTTCAGCGATACCAATAGCGGTTGTTTTAGCGGTGGTGGATTAGATGACCGTTTTGACATGACACTTATATCAGAAACGGTTTTGATTGGCGACCAAGGCCTGATCTATATGCCAGACTCTTACCGCGCGCTAGGGCAGGGAGGTGATAATTATAATTCTGAATTGATTACCATTTCAAACTCCGTTGTTCCTGATTCTATCGCCTTGGCGCTATACGAGATGAGCGATCACTTGCCGGTAGTGAGCAGCTTTCAAGAGGTGATGCCAATAGGACTTAGCGAAACAAACTGGGACAGGATAAGATATGAAAACCCCGTGTCTCAACAACTGACTTTCTTTACTTCGCTGGAAGAAAATGTGGTTGTCAAGTTGACGGACCTAACTGGTAAACTTGTTGGTACTTGGCCAGTGATACTCAGACACGGACTCACTATTGATGTCGCTCACATTGATCAGGGCATGTACATACTCAGCGCAGAGAATAGCGCAGGTCTCCTTACGCTTGGGAGGTTGATGGTAGAGTAAGTCCACCGAGTGTCTCCATAAGTCGGGTCACATCTTGACGATTGACCTCGAGATGAAACACGAAGCGAATTTGCTTTTCACCAATGGCGTAGGCTTTAATTTCTTTTTCTTCAAGCAACCTGATCACTTCTTGACATTGATTGCCATCAGCCACTTCAAAAATGACAATGTTTGTTGCCACTGGAATGACACTTTTTACCCAGTCTAATTTGTCCAACACTGAAGCCACTTCTTTAGCATGGTCATTATCTTCTTTTAAGCGACTTATATTATTCTCAAGAGCGTATAACCCAGCCGAAGCGATGATGCCGGCTTGGCGCATACCGCCTCCAAATACTTTTCTTACACGCCTTGCTTTCTTGATAAACGGAGCGCTGCCGAGAAGCACTGAGCCTACGGGGGCACCGAGGCCTTTGCTCAAGCAGATAGAGATACTGTCAAAGTGCGAGCCGTATTCTTTCCAGTCTACTTCAGTTTCTACAAGGCTGTTAAACAGTCTAGCCCCGTCCAAGTGCATGCCTAAATTATGCTCACGAGCGTAGGCAGATATCTTAGCGATTTCATTATGATCCCATATAGATCCACCACCTCGGTTGCAGGAGTCTTCCAGACAAATAAGTCGAGAGACAGGAAAGTGCTGGTCATCAGGGTTTATGTTTTCCTTGACACTGTCTAAGGTAAACCTGCCTTGGTCGCCATCGAGAAGCCTGACTGAGGCACCACTGTTCATGGCTATTCCTCCTCCTTCGTAATTGTAGATGTGCGCCTCTTTACTACAGATGACTTCATCGCCAGGGGAGGTGTGTACGTTGATTGCTATCTGGTTTGTCTGTGTCCCAGAAGAGCAGTAAAGACCTGACTCCATGCCAAAGAGTGATGCCGCATGATGCTCTAAAGTATTGATACTGGGGTCTTCTCCAAAAATATCGTCTCCAACCTCTGCCTTAAACATCACCTCGCGCATAGCTGCGGTAGGCTTTGTAACCGTATCACTCCGTAAGTCAATCATTTCTTTATTACATTTTTGTTATGTTATAACATTGCATAAAATATTAATCGAATATCTATCATATTGCTCTCTGGTTAAAGAATCTTAAAGCACCATTACTGACATAGCTCTTAGTAAAAAAATCGTTAGAATGCGCGTTTTATTTGCTAACGGATACC
>CAYSDH010000012.1:0-15326 GCA_964429805.1 uncultured Flavobacteriales bacterium | reverse complement strand
GCTGCGGTAGGCTTTGTAACCGTATCACTCCGTAAGTCAATCATTTCTTTATTATCAAAGTAAGCCCATCTCTAATAGGCAGCATGGATACGTCAAAACGCTCATCATCTTTTACCAGTTGATTAAAAGTTTTGACTATTTCGGTGCTGGGGTCGTTTTCATCTTTGTCCATGAGCACTTTGCCATACCACAGTACATTGTCTGCTATAAGCACCCCGTCCTGTGGCATTATTTCCTTAATCTCATTCCAGAACTCCACATAGGTAGACTTGTCAGCATCAAGGAAGATGAGGTTTGGCCTTAGCGCACAATTTTTGAGGTATGTCAGCGCATCTCCAAACACTTGCTCTATTTGAGATCTGTATGGAGACTTTTCAAAAAATTCATTTTGTATTACCGACAGCTCTTCGTTTTGTTCGAGAGTAATTAATCTACCTGTCTCACTGAGTCCTTCGGCCAAGCACAGAGCCGAGTAACCGGTAAAGGTGCCGATGTCCAAAATGAGCTCAGGACGATTCATCTTACTCAGGCTCGCAAGCAATCTGCCTTGCAGAAAACCAGAGACCATGCGCCCTTTGGTCGTGCGCAGGTTTGATGCGCGCTCTAACTCTGTAAGATAGGCAGGGGCAGGAGAAGACATGTGCTCCGCGTAGTTGGAGATGTCTTCATCAATAAACTTCATATTAATTCAAAGAGTGAAGGGGAGTGGCTACGCCATTCCAAAATCTGGGCTGTCATACTTGCCCAGTTTTCTCAACATCTCGGCATGCTTTAGCACTGCATTTAAGACTGTCGGTTGCTCGTAGTATGGAATGTTATACTCATTCGCAGTCTCCTTGACGATAGCCGAAATCTTCTTGTAATGCACATGGCAGATATTTGGAAATAAGTGATGCTCAATCTGATAATTGAGCCCACCGATAAACCATGATACAATCTTGCTCTTTGGAGCAAAATTAGTAGTGGTCAATAACTGATGAATTGCCCAGTTATTCTCCAAGTCACCCTTTTCGTCTGCTTGAGGGAAACTAGAGTGAGGCATTACGTGTGCCAATTGGAAGATAGTACTGAGTACAACTCCAGCAATAAAGTGCATCGTTAAGAATGCGAGTAGCGTCTGCCACCATGCGATGTCTAACAGAATGATAGGAAGCACAAGAGTATAACCGTAGTAAAAAATCTTGTATGCGGTAATCACAGCAAATTGTCTCCAGTAATCTTCTTTCTTGATCAATCCTCTTTCAGTGTATCGATTGAGCTGACCATAATCATGTGATGTAATCCACTGCAAAGTCATAAATCCATAAAGGAACCAGGCGTAGATGTGCTGGAAGCCATGTATGCCTAGGCGCTTGTCATGTGGTGAAAACCTTAGAATGAATCCCGCATCAATATCGTCATCGTGACCTTCTACATTCGTAAAGGTGTGGTGAAGCACATTGTGCTGTAGTTTCCAGTTACCGACATAGCCACCAACTAGTGTAATCATCCAACCGAAAAGCTTGTTGGCCCAAGTTTTAGAGGAGTAGGCATCGTGATTGGCGTCATGCATGACACTCATACCGATAAAAGACATCCCAAAGCCCATAACGGCAAAAAGGGCGAAAATTCCACCAAGTGAACTAACTACTCCAGTGAGCATCAGCACATAGGGAATGAAATAAATGGCTAGAACCGAAATGGACTTGATTACCATCTCTACGGTCGCTTTTTTGGAAACCTCGTTGTCCTTAAAATACGAGTTCACTCTCTTTCTCAGAGTCTTTACGAATTCGTTGCCTTGTGTTCTAGGAAATTTGACTGAAGGATAATTCATCATGTTGTCAGTAGTTTAATCTGCTATGAAAGATTCAAATATACACACTGTAATTGACCAGGCCTGCCCGGGCTGACTCAAGAGTTAACAGCTTTTAGCCTGTCACTAATATGGTCAAACAGGTTGGTCAAGGGTTTTTGCACCATCATTTTCATCATGGGGTTAAGATCGAGTTCAGCTATTTGGTATGCTTCACAGCTACCCTCGCCCTTATCTATCACATTTATATCAAGCGTGAATGAAAAAGGAGAGTCCACTGATTCTAATATCATGCGTGTTGGTTCATGCACTTCTTTGACTTTGAGGCCTATGGTCGCCATGCCACTTATTTTAAAAGAGCAGGAATCATTATCTGCCTGAAAGTCACTTATTCGATCTTGCGGCAGGAGTTCTTTAAAATTGGTCATGTCGCGTACATACGCGAACACATCTTCTTTCGACTTCCCAATTTCAACATGTTTACTCTCTATAGTCGTCATAATCCTATTATTTGCCCCACGATTGAGGGTTTTCTCTCCATTCTCTCAAACTTGCCACTTCTTCTTCTTTAACGTAGCCTTGGTCTAAAGCTTGCCTGATTAAGGTGTGATAATCTGTAAGCGTCACCAAGTCTACTCCAGCTTCTTCAAAGGCAGTCTTGGAAATGCCAAACCCATAGGTGAATATGCCGACCATGCCTTTTACTTCTGCTCCGGCTTCACGTAAAGCAGCGACAGCTTTGAGGCTAGAGCCTCCAGTAGATATCAAGTCTTCGATGACCACGACTGATTGGCCGTTGTCTAGTTTTCCTTCTATCTGATTCTGAAGGCCATGACCTTTTGAAGAGCTTCTGACATAACAAAACGGTAGGCCCATTTCTTGTGCCACCAAGGCGCCAATGCCAATGCCGCCAGTGGCTACACCGCATATCACATCTACTGATGCGTACTTTTCTTCTATTACTCTGACAAACTCTTGTCGTATAAACGTGCGTACGTCAGGATAAGACAGGGTTAATCTGTTGTCACAATATATTGGGGAATTCCAACCAGATGCCCATGTAAACGGGTTGGTCGGCTGAAGTTTGACGGCTTTGATTCGAAGTAAAAATTCTGCTACTTTCAACCCGGCCTCATTGACTGAACTCATGACCTCAAATGTATAAAGTTTTCATTCATAATTGTGTTATTCGAATTGCTGGAAAACGAGCAAAAGCGAAAAAAAACACGCACGTTTTTAAGTGTAAGGATGAAGTGCCCTCATGGAGAGAAATCAACTCATTAATCGCCAAGGAAAAAATTAATGAGATTGACATTTTGCTTCAATGCGAGAATGTGGACAAATGCTGGGCTGCTTTCAAGAAAAAATTCAGAATCATCAGGGCCGCAGGTGGCTTAGTGAAAAATCAAAAAGGTGAGTATTTGATGATATACAGGCTTGGGCACTGGGACCTGCCCAAAGGCAAGATAGAAAAAGGCGAAGACCTGGTGGAGTGTGCCTTGCGAGAAGTCGAAGAAGAATGTGCCGTGACAGGACTTGGTATAACAGGTAAAGTGGTCACTACGTATCACATTCACAGACGCAATGGGCGCAAGATTTTAAAGATGTCTCACTGGTACCACATGCGGACCGACTTTAAGGGCAAGTTAAAGCCGCAACGTGAAGAAGGGATCGAGAAGGTGAAATGGGTGGAGCCTGAGGAGGTGAAAAAGAGGTTAAAAAAGAGCTGGCCATCCGTGTTAGAAGTCTTCAAATACGACCGGACCTACGATTATTAGTCCCCAAATGCCCGCTAGATGGGCATCTGGCGTGAGATTCCAAATATTCGTATATTTCTACAATCAACTGTGCGCCTGACACTTAAACATATTGCTTTTGGTTTTGCTCTATTCGCGAGTAGTTTGATGCTTCAAGCTCAAATTTCTGCTGATGGTGACCCTTTGAGTTATACTAATGCTCCGCTTAATGTTGATGTGCCGACCATCGTGTTGAGCGCCCCAAACGTCTCTTCTCTCTTGCTAGAAGATAGTAATTCAGATGCCAACGGTAATCTGCTCCGAGACGCTGTTGCCTTGCCTTTAGATGCAGACATAGAAAATGATGGAACTTGGTTTGTCCTTCCAAATGGTGACAGGGTCTGGAAGATGTCTATTAAAGTGCCTGATGCGTATAGCCTAGAACTTTACTTCGATGATTTTTTCATGCCTCCAGGCGGACGCTTGTTTGTAATGAATCAAGATATGACGGAGCACCAAGGCGCCTTCACTTCAGATAACAACAAAGCCTCGAGTCGTTTTTGTATAGGAATGGTGAGAGGTGAAGTAGTGACTATTGAATACTACGAGCCACTTGCAGATGCCGGTTTAGGGCGGATTTCGCTGCTTGATGTTGGTTATAGATATAGAGATATAATCGGTTTTAATGACAATGACAATGTGGGGACCAGTCCTTGCGAAGTTGATGTTGCCTGCTCAGAAGGTAATGGCTGGACAGATGAGATTAAAAGTGTGGTCCGTATCCGATCTAGAATAAATGGGCAGCTTTTCTGGGCTTCAGGTACTGTTGTCAATAATAGTGCTCAAGACTGTAAACCGTATGTGTTGACATCCATGAATACGTCATTAAAAGATGGATTTCAATCCTCAGACTCAGATTATGACTATTACAGATTTCATTTTGGCAATGATGCGCTGAGTTGTGGAGGTGATGTGCGTGATATAGATCGATCCATAGTAGGAAGTTTTAATAGAGGAGATAGTAATGATGATGGGGGCGAATCTGGCTCCGATTTTCTTCTTCTTGAAATTAGCACTGATATTCCCCACGGTTATCCAGTGTATTATGCCGGTTGGAATGCTCTTGATGAGGTGACTTCAGGTGGTGGTGTCGGTATTCATTATCCGTATGGAGATGCCAAGAAAATAAGCACCTACTCCATAGACCCAGTAACATCAGGCTGGGAAGTGATATTCACTCATTGGAGAGTAAGGTGGGACATTACAGAGAATGGATTGGGAATAATGGAGTTAGGCTCTACCGGTGCACCTCTACTTGATGCCAGCGGTCGTGTGATTGGAACCTACACAGGTGGGTCTTCTAATTGTGATGATGAAACTGCACCAGACTTCTTTGGCAAAATGTCATGGCATTGGCAGGAAAACCCCAATCCACCAGGAGAGAAATTAAAGTCTTTATTAAACCCACTCGGAACTGCAGAACTCAGTATGGACGGGAGTTCCAACCCTTGTAGTGTTGGTTCTTCATTGCTCGAACAAGAGTTGATTGGGTTTTCTATATATCCTAATCCAAGTCTGGGGCAGGTACAAATTGACTTAGAGAAGCATCTTGGTAATAGATGTAATATTCAGGTATCCAGTGTCTTGGGAGGGGTTGTGTATGAAGGTGTGCTACCATCTTCTAGAGCCGTCAATCTTTCTCATCTCCAAGAGGGCATTTACACTGTCACCCTTTTGAGTGATATCAATTCGACTTCAACAAAGAAGCTCATCATCACGAAGTAAGATTCTTTCAAATCTTAGTGTCTTTTCAAGAACCTTTTTTCCCCTAGTACGTAATAAGAGGGTAACAAAACGTATTAAGGAAAGAAGATATGAAACGTATAATCATAGGATTAATAACAGTTTTAATGGTGTCTGCAGGCTTGAATGCCGCAGTAATCACCTCGGTGGCTTCAGGGTCATTTGCTGCCCCAGGTACTTGGGATGGAGGAGTAGTACCAACAGCGGCAGATGATGTAATCATCGTGCATGACGTAACCTCTTCAGCAAATCAGCAAGTAGCGTCCCTTACCATCTTAAGTGGTGGAAAGTGTACTGTAAATGGTGGTAGCTTTAACTGTCAAGGCGACTTGGACATACAAGCAGCAGGAGAGATGTCAAATTCTAAGAATTTGGTCATACTCGGAGACTATACTCTTAACGGAGTCCATTCTGGTAACGGATATATATACCACTTCGGTGCAGAGATATCTGGAACTGGAATTATGAGTAACAACAAGGAGTTTCAGTTTCGAAGTGAAGACAAAACTGTCCTTCCGGGAACAGTGCTTGACTTTACTTCATTAAGAGGAGCGTTTAAGAATAATGTCGCCCTGACGAATCAAGGAACTATCAAATTCAGGTTAATGAGTGGTGCTGGTTATAATAAGATAATCAACGATGACGGAGCTAACCTGATTTTCACTCGACTTTTTCCTGGGTTTCCTTTAGACGCGTCTATTCCTGGTAACACGGTTACATATTCAGCCCCAAGTTCATTTGCACAGTTGATTTATCCATCAATTTCAGGCTACTATAATCTGGTATTGAACGGAATGGGTGCACCCGGATTTAAGCGTTTGACGTCAGATATTACAGTACTAAACGATTTGCGTATCAAAAATGCGAATCTAGATGTACACAAAGATGGAGCGCATCACAACATCTATTTGCACGGAGACTGGGTCAATGAAAACGGAACCTTCTTCGCAAGAAAAGGAACAGTACACATGCTTGGAACTGGCTCTATTTCTCACTTTGCTAACAATGAGACATTCCACAATCTTGATCTTCGTGGTACAACCACTTTGAATACTGACATTACGGTAACTGGTTTAATAGATCTTGTAAATTCTTTTGATGCCATGGGCTTTACCACTTTCGTAGAGGGTGATTGGAACAAAGCAACAGGAGGTAATTTTATGGCGAGTAATGGAGTCGTTAACTTTTCAGGAGCAACTAACTCTTTGGTCAACGGTTCAACTAATTTTGACAACGTAACACTTGATAAGACAAGTGGGGCCACGACAACTATCAACCCTGGTGGACGAATCTATGTGTGGGAAACACTCTTGCTTGACAATGGTGTACTTAACACTAATGATGGTTTGGTCATTCGTTCTGACGAGTCAAGAACCGGGCGCATCGGAATTGTACAAAACGGAACTCTTAATGGAGACACGCACATTGAACGATACTTAAATGATGCTATTAATGGTTGGCATTTACTTGCTGCCCCAATTGATGGTATGACGCTAAACGAGTGGAAGTACGATTTCATCACAACTGGATTTACAGGAGCAAATTATCCGGCTTACCCTTTTGTCAATATCACAAAGTATGACGAGACTGAAGCAGGGCATAAGGATATTGGAATACTAGATGTGACTAACATTACAGAGTCTGTGCCTAACGGTGAAGGACGAAGAGCATACATCGCTGCAGGTCATAACATGATTAAGGTTAAAGGAGATATCATCTCTGGTGATATGGATTACAACTTGACCTATACTTCTACATCAGGTGGGGCGATATATGACGGGTGGAACTTAGTGGCCAATCCGTATGCATCAACCATTGACTGGGATGAAGCGACAGGATGGGACAAGTCTAATCTTGATGATGCCATATACGTATGGGATCCCGTAATCGAGCAGTACATGAGTTACATCGGTGGTGTAGGTACAAATGGCGGAAGCTCACTCATACCTTCTTCTCAAGCTTTCTGGGTGCAAGCAACTGCTGCTTCTCCAACGCTAAGAATTAAGGAAAATGCGAAAAAGAATACAGCTGTAGACTTTAAGAGTAACATCAGCGAAAAGGACTATTTCTACTTGACAGTTGAAACTGCGAATGGAAGAAAAGATCAAGCGGCACTAGCTCTAAATGAAGCGGCAAGCTATCATTACGATCCAGATTTTGACGCTTACGAATTTGCAAGTCCAAATGAAACTGTGCCTTCACTGGCCATAATGAGTGCGGATGATGTAGAGTGTTCTATTTACTCGGTTCCTGGTTTTGATGGAACGTACGAAGTGCCGCTCAAAGTCTATGTCGGTGAGACTGGTTTAGCAAGGTTTACGGCTGAGCGTATGAAGTCATTCCCAGGTGGGTACAACTTCGGAATCTACGACTTAGAGACAGATGAGACGCATGCTATTACAGATGACAACTCGGTGCAGTTTACCTTAGATGAAGGTACTCATGAGGGTAGATTCTTCTTGGTTGTTACATCTTCTGACCAGACTAAAATTGCAGGTACACATTGGTTAGAAAACGACCTTGTAGTGAAGTTGACTGCTTCTAACTCAAGAGATGACATCGTTATAGCGAGATACGATAGAGTGGCCACTCTTGATTTTGATGAATCCTTAGACATTTTGAAAGACGATGTTGAGGCTGGAAGTCCATCTATTGCTATGTTGAGTAATGACGAACTACCGCTCGGACTATACGTCTTAGGTGATATTCCAGGAATTACTGAAATTCCTTTGACAGTGAAAGTGCCGACTACAGGTGCGACAAAATTTACGATAGAGAATAGAAAAGACTTCCCATTGTTAGTGGAACTCTCCATCTATGATATGCTCGATCACAAAGAGTATCCATTGTCAAGAAATCAGTCTGTAGAGTTGTTGCTAGACGAAGGAGAGTACTACGATAGATTCTACTTAATCATGTCAGTAGTGGCACGTGGACTTGATAATACTGCGAGTGAAGCTGACCTGCAGATAGCATGTTATGCAGAGAATGGAAGGTCAGACAATGTTGTTGTAAGACACGACCTTGATGCCACTTGGGATTTTGATGAGTTCTTAGATATCATGGAAGATGAGCCTGAGTCTGCGTCATCACCAACTTTGGCTGTGACTACAAATGACGGAATACACGTGTCAGACATGTCGATTCCTGATGTACGTCAGATTCATGAAATCCCGATGGTAGTGAGAGTGATGAGCTCTGGGGTACACACTTTTGTGCTAGAAAACAGAAAGCAATTCCCATTCCCAGTATCACTGTCTATATATGACATGGAGACACATATCTATCATCCATTTAGTCTAGATGACAGAGTGCAGTTCTTGTTAGATGATGGAGACTACTACGAGAGATTCTATCTAGTGATTAAGCCAATCATGAAGTCAAGCGAACTTGAGGATGTGATGAACATTGCCATTGCCAATGATGAACTTGTTATCGTAAACGGTTCGACTGAAGGTAAGGATGTAGATATCAGAGTCTACAACGGACTTGGTCAGGTTATTGATCAGTCTACGAATCAGTTCCTAGAGTCTGAAATCAGAATGCCACTTCACTCTGTGCAAGGTGTAATCTTGGTTGAGGTGTACGAAAAGAAAACGGGTAAAAAGACCGTAAAGAAGCTATTGAAATAGATCTGCGTTGAGCAGTTGAGATAAAAGGGAGCCTGTAAGGCTCCCTTTTTTAGTTTTTAAGCATTTCTTGAATGTCACTCTCACTGAGCACCTTGCCATTAAACTCACCAACTACTTCGGCTTCAGACAAGCCTGCGTTGTGGTAATCTGACAACGAGCTTTTTCCTTCAGCCATTGAGTCAAATTTTCCAATCAAATAGTAGGTGCGGCCTCTATCTTTCTTTTGCTCAACACTTCCAAGCTCCAGAAACTGAATTAGTTTCTCTGGATCAAGGTATCCATCAGACTCTGCCAACTTAATCTTGTAGGTCACTTTAGCCTCATCAAAACCATCTGGCGTGGTGCGCGACCATAGCTCCTCGTAGCTATTGACTCCAGTAGCTGAGTCTACTGCAGCTTGTACTGGTTTCTTAGTGCCGTTTTCAAAGGCAGCCAAAAATGCATCGTTAAATCCGCTGTTTTTTAGAATGTCTTTATACTCATTGGCATCCTGCTCATTATCATATACACCAGAGAAGTATCGCACAAGGCCATCTTGCCCTTCTATTACTATGATGTCATCCATTGAGCTGAAAAGGGTAGAGGGCATTTTTTTGTTGAATGCGCCAATTTGAACTCTCCAAAGTGTCCCGTTGTCTGTGCTCATACTGGTTCCAGATACACCAGAGTTAAGAACAGCGGCCTCATCACTCACGTCAACCACTTGTCCGTTTTCAGAACGCACTACTGACCCCGAAATTCCTTCTGATTCTAGAGACAGCTTTCGCTTCACAGCATCTGGAAGATTAGAGTAGTCTCCGACCATATATAAAGTAGTACTGCCTTGCTCAATGGTTTGCACATCTGGCATACTGAGCAGGCTGTTGGCCATCTCTTTACTAATGTTCTCTTGCACATCACCTACTTGTACCATGTATTTCTTCCCGACTCTGGGAGTAAACACCGGCACTGGTACAGCGGCAGACTCCACAGTTTCTTCTACCACATTCACTGCATTACCGTTAATGAAATCGCTGTGTCTGTTCTCAAAGAACTCGTCACTCATTGTGACACCCTCGGCATTCACAACTGCTCCTTTCACGGTGTTTAATTCTTGGTCCAGATAATCTGGTACACCATCATTGTCACCATCTACAGGGCAACCATTCTTTTTAACTTTCACATCTGCAGGGGTACGTGGGCACTGGTCTACCATGTCTATGACACCATCTCCATCTTCGTCTGCTTTGTCAGTTACTCCGGCCAAGAACTCTGCGTCAATGATGTCACTGTCATAAGACTCTACTTTTCTATGTAGTCCGTAATTAAGTCCGAAACTGGTGTATAGAAAATTGTCATTTGAAGAGTTGCCGGCTCTATCTCCGATACTCTCATCAGTAATGTTGTCTATCAAGTCAGAGCCAGTGAAATACAGTCTGCTTCCAAACTCAAATTTAAAATGCCGTGTAATCTTGACCTGTGCCATCAACCCAATTGGCACTGAGAAAGAACGTTCGTTATAATCTCCAATGTCATCAAGGTTTAACTCACGCAGGTCAGACTCGTAAGAATAATCTCGGTCCAATAAAACGGCTGCGCTAGAATTAGGGTCTTCTTGTGGTATGTCTCTGATAGTTCCATCATTCCAGTAGTGGTAGCGTCTACCTTCCGCATCAAGCAAGTCGCTTTTCGACAAAAACTCAAAGCCGGTGATTCCTATATTCAGCACAGGAGTAATAGTCCTGTTTTCGGGCAGAAAGTGACCGAAGTTGTAACCGAGGTGTATCCCACCGTTGCGAATCTCGCTATTGAAATTCAGGTTTCTGTTTAGTCCGCGCTCATTGACGGTCAGTTGACCAAATAGCGCTTCGAAAGACAAATCAAAGTTGTCGTTAATCTGATTAGACAGTTTGAGCTGGTAACCTACATTACTCACAGTGGGGTGATAGTCACCGTGATTTGTTCCTACGTCACCGTAAAAAGTGAGACTACCAATTCCAAGACCTATAAACGGGCTAAACGTGTTCTCTTCTTGTGCAAGTCCGCGACTCACAAACAAAGTCATGAGCGCAATTAAAATAAATGCTGGAGAACTAGATTTTACTACTGATACCATTGTTGACGTGTTATCATCAGTGCTTCTTGCACTGTAATCCTCACGCCATCATTATAAGCGGTGACGAAGGGCCCGTCAAAGTTATAATTGTTATTGATATATACCCTTGAATCGCGGGCCTCTTTATAGGCATCATAAGTGCCCGTAGTGTACTTTATCCAGCCCATATGGTTCTCAATATCAAAAGGTTGTACAAATTTGTGTCTTTTTTTGAAGTAGACTTCATCTACAACGTTTTTACCTGCTACTATTTGTACTCGGTAAGAAACGCCATTGTCAGGGTTAGGCACATCAGTCAAATCGCCTAGATTATCTATCACCACTTCGTCAGTTTGATTGTTCGCACTGCTGTTGTCAGTGGTCTCGTCTGTAGTTGATTCTGTGTTGTCAATCGTTTCTTGAGTCTCATCGCTTGAGTTGTCTACCACTTCGTCAGTGGTATTGTCTACAGTCTCTTGAGTCTGGTCAATGGTATTGTCTATCGTCTCATCAACTTGATTGTCAGTGGTGTCAGAGATAGTCTCATCGACATTGTCTACTTCTTCTGCACCAGTATCAATGGTGTTGTTCACCGTCTCGTCAATAGGGTCAGTAACTGTGTCAGTGCTGTCATCTACTGCGTTTTCCACTTCGTCAGTAATGTTGTCAATCGTGTTGTCTACTACTTCAGTTGAGTCCTCTGTGCTGTTTTCAGCAAGGTCCAATCCTTTAAATGATACTTGCTCAAGTGTTACAGTTTTAGTTTCATTCTCTTTTAAGAAAGTGAACTCACCCATAATGTCAAGCTGCTCAGCCATTGGCGCATCAGCAAACAGTTCATATACGATACTCAAGTTTTCTTCTTCTGGAATGCTGAACCACACTATTTTAACTTTGTTCTCAAGCTGAGTAAATACACCATTGGCTTTGTTTAGTGCCTCCGCTCTCATTCCCGCAGGTAGCGTCTCCTGAAGTTTTGCAAATCCTTTGATGCCATCCTTGTAGAGGGCTATTTCAACTTTGTAATGGTCTTCGGCCAATTGAGTGACCGTCCTTTTTCCGTTTGCTAACCCATCACTCACTTCTGAGTTTGATACATCCTCGCCTGCCACTTCCATGACATGAAGAGGAAGCACAGTGGTTTTACGTTCATTCTTTTCGAGATATGAAAACCACTGCTCTATGTCATTGTTACCAACCTTGCATTGGTTTTCAATTTTCAATGTATACGTGATTTCAAAATCAGATTCTTCAGGAAGCGCCATCCAAATAAATTTCGCCTCACCTTCTTTAAATGTAAATGATGCCCCTTGTATCTCACCTGGAGTAACGGTCATACCGTCAGGCACGTTGATTTGATACTTGGCAAAGCCGTCAACTTTTCCTTTTTCAAAATAGACCGTGACTTCAACCTCTTCATCAAGCATTGCAAAAAGTGGAGCCGTGTGATGCACTTTGACATCTTTCGGATTGTACGTGCTGAGAAGCAATACGCCTAGAAATTGAATACTTACTAATACGGACTTGACCATGCTCCTAACCTCTTTTTGACTTCTAACAAAGCTATTGTCAAAGGAGGCCAGCGTAGGAGCAATACTCCCTTATTTCAAACAGAATGCTGTGTAAAAAGGAAGATGAAAAGATGCCGTGTCATGCGGAGTCTATGTGAGCTTTTTACGCCACTCTTCAGGAATGGTTTGAGACTGTTGTTCATGATAGTTAAAGGCTACAAGAATTGACTTGCCTTTGGCGCAGAGTGCCTTAGTGCCCTTTTTTGTAGAGTGGATTTCGTAAGTGAGCACCATGCTTTTTGACCCAACATGGGTACACTCCGTAGTCAGCTCCAACTCATCATGTAGAAATGCGGGATGCAGATAGTCTATTTCGTTTCGCGCTACGACTGTACCATCTTTGTTCCAATCCCATTCACTACCCAGCAGTTTGTCAAAAAAATCCATGCGCCCTTGCTCAAAGTAATTCAGGTAGATAGAATTGTTGACATGCCCCATTGCATCGATGTCGGCAAAGCGGATGTTGATCTTGATGATTGATTTCATTACTTCTCAGTCGAGCTTTTCAAAGATAGAATTCTCACTTCTGTATTCTGGTACGATTTGCTTTAGTTTCTTGACCATGGCATCATTATTCTGCTCAGTAAAGGCATGGAGCAAGTTGTCTATCTCAGTCTGTATATAGTCTAGTTTGACTTGGCGCGTATCAGCAATCAGAATTTTCTTGTGATGCGTGGGCTTGGTGTTTTCTTCATCAGCCAGTACCTCTTCAAAGAGCTTTTCTCCAGGGCGAAGCCCAGTTATTTTAATCTCAATGTCCTTGCCTTCTTCAAGGCCACTGAGGGTAATCATCTTTTTTGCCAGATCTATTATACGCACCGCCTTACCCATGTCAAACACGAAAATCTCGCCACCCTTACCCATGGCAGAAGCCTCTAAGACAAGTTGACAAGCCTCTGGTATGGTCATAAAAAAACGATTAATTTTTTCATGCGTCACCGTAATAGGGCCGCCTGCTTCAATTTGTTTTTTAAAGAGCGGTATGACTGACCCGTTAGACCCTAGTACGTTTCCAAATCGAGTAGTGATAAACTCTGTTTTTGATGCAGAGTCTAGCGCTTGGATGTACATCTCCGCCACTCTCTTTGATGCGCCCATGACATTAGTTGGATTCACGGCCTTGTCTGTAGAGATAAGCACAAAGGTCCGCACACCATGCTCTACTGATAGGTCAGCAATAACCTTGGTGCCTTGCACATTTGTCAGCACACCTTCACTCGGATTGTCTTCAACTAAGGGGACATGCTTGTAGGCGGCAGCATGAAAAACCATGTCTGGTTTTAGTTCATGAAAGAGCTTTCGCATCCTGTCCAGATTTCTGACATCGCCCAGTATAATTTCCATTTTACTGGCATCAAATTTTTTCTCCATTTCTATAGAGAATTCATAGAGCGGAGATTCGGCCTGTTCGAGTAAAATCACTCGTTTTGGCTCATAACCCACAACTTGACGCACCAACTCAGAGCCTATGGATCCAGCAGCTCCTGTGATGAGTATGGTCTTGTTGCTCACTTTTTCTCGAATAGAAGATTCATCGAGTTGTATGATGTCACGCTCCAAGAGGTCTTCAATTTTCACTGGTCTTAGTTGATTTAAGCTCAATTCGCCATTGATCCAACTTCGCACCGGTGGCACGTCCATCACTCTGACTCCTTTATTCAAACAGATGTCAAGCACTTCTTGCTTACTCTGTTTTTCTGGATTCATCATCGAGACTATGAGTTCGGTGATTTCATTTTTTTCCAGCAGTGATGCCAACTTGCTTCGATGATAGATTGGCGAGCCCTCCAGTTTCTTACCCACTTTAGAACTGTCGTCATCTATAAATGCAATTACCTCATACTTTGTAGCAGCATCTCTATCCAGTGTTCTTTTGGTAATAATGCCCGCCTCTCCAGCACCATAGATCAACACGTTTGACTTGTTTCTCCTCGGATTACTAGCCTCCAGATAGACGAGTTTCACACCCACTCGGTACAAAATCATCAGAAACGAAGTCAAGATTAATTCTAAGATTACAATGGTTGTGGGCAAGATGAAATTGCCACCCGCCAGCTTGTTCCAAAGCATACCAGCCACCACGATAATGACTGTGCCAATTAGTGTTGTTTTGATTATTCTGACAGCATCCTCTGTTCCTGTGTAGCGTATTATTCCTGCATAAATTTTCATAATCAAGAGCATACCTACTCTGATGGCAATGAAAAACGGAAAAGTCTTTTTTAGAATGTCAATCTCGATTTGCGGCACCTCAAATTCAAATCTCAATTGAAAAGCGATAAACAAGGAGGTGATTACAATGAGTACATCAAGAAACATGATGAACCATCTGGGTGCTATGCGGTCTGGAAATGCCTTCATTTTATTAAGGGATTCAAATATAGTCTTTAGCCTATTGACCATCCTTTTTTGTCTCAAGCTTAAGTATCTTTGGCCCTTATGGAAGAAACTATGATTAAGGAAACGGCACTGAGCCATCTTCATCCAGACCTGGGGGCAAAAATGGTTCCCTTTGCCGGCTACTCTATGCCTTTGCAGTATGAAGGACTTAGAGAAGAGCATAATGCTGTGCGCACCGGTGTGGGTGTTTTTGACGTCTCGCACATGGGTGAGTTTATTATCTCTGGGCCTAAGGCTTTAGACCTCATTCAGAAAGTGACGAGTAACGATGCCTCTACACTAAGCATAGGTAAAGTGCAATATTCTTGTTTGCCT
>CAYSDH010000011.1:39866-62843 GCA_964429805.1 uncultured Flavobacteriales bacterium | reverse complement strand
AATCTGGAACCTATCTGCTTCACTGGTCTGCTGGAGAGCGGTGGTTTGATAGTGTAAACTTTGTTGTTGAATAGTAATCACCACGCTCTACTTTCTCCAGTTCCGACTGCACACGCAGGATAAAGATTCCCTATCTTCGAGGGCTTTTTTGATAATTCCCGGGATTAGATAGAAGCAGTAATACCAAACAGACCATGGCCATTTTAAAACCATTCTTTTTGATTGTGACACTGTGTGTGTCGCTCGTCATGTCCAGTCAAAATCGCACACTTGACGGATCAGAAAACAACTTGTCGAACCCTACATGGGGTGCCGCTGGACAAGAGTTAAATCACCTTATTCCTACTGCATATAGTGATGGTATCTCAAGCCCAAGCCTCACTGACTCACCAAATGCCCGTGAACTGAGTAATCTGCTATTTGAGCAAAATGAGAATATGCCTGATCTCAATGGCCTGAGTGATTTCTGCTGGACTTTTGGGCAGTTTGTGGATCATGACATCATCTTAGTTCACACTGATGAGAATGAAAGTATCACTGTAGACATCCCTACAGGTGACCCACACTTTGATCCAATGGGCACTGGAAATGAGCAGTTTATTATCAGTCGTTCAGAATTTGACCCCGCTACAGGCACTGACATGAGCAACCCTAGAATCAACATCAACTCGCTCAGTTCATGGATTGATGCTTCCGGTATATATGGTTCAGATACTGAGCATGCCAACTGGCTAAGAGCTTACGCCAATGGTAAACTCATCACTTCTGAAGGCAACATGCTTCCCTTCAATACTTTTAATGGAAATTACGACCACACCATCGATCCAAATGCCCCAGCAATGATTATCGAGGGCATGCCATTGGCCAAGTTTTATGTCTCTGGTGATTTAAGAGCAAACGAGCAACCTACACTGATTGCGATGCACACACTGTTTCATAGAGAGCATAACAGGCGGGCGGAGTTATTGGACATCGCGCATCCCGGTTGGACAGACGAAGAAATCTATCAGCGGGCACGAAAAGAGGTAGGCGCGCTCATCGCACACATCACCTACAATGAGTATCTGCCGGCACTAGGACTAGATATAGGACCTTATGCGGGCTATGACGATGATATTTATCCCAATGTGATGAACAGCTTTTCTTCGGCCGCATTCAGAATAGGTCATACTCAGATTAATGAGTCACTCATCAGATTAGATAATCTAGGGGACACCATTTCATTTGGCAGTATCGATTTAAAGGATTGTTTTTTCATGCCACAAGTGGTGCACGAACAAGGAGGCATTTCTCCGTTTTTACAAGGAGCTGCTACCCAAACTCAACAAGCTTTTGATACCCGCATAATTGGAGATTTGAGAAACTTCATGTTTGGCGCGCCCGGAGAAGGTGGTATGGACTTAGCTACCATTAACATAACACGAGGACGAGAGCGCGGCTTGCCTGATTTTAATACCTTGAGAGAAGAACTTGGCCTCACTCCTTTTCAAAGTTTTGACGAAGTATGCTCCGACCCACTAATGGTGCTTGCGCTCGAAGAAGCCTATGTGAGCATAGAGAAAATGGATGCCTGGGTAGGCATGCTCTCTGAAGACATGCTGCCCGGCACTAGTCTAGGAGAAACAATGGAGACCATTTTGTCTATGCAGTTTGAAAACCTGCGTGAAGGCGATCGGTTTTTCTATCTTAACGACCCCGCATTTACAGTTGATGAAATCACTGAGTTAGAAGAACTGACCTTGGCCGATGTCATTCGCCTGAACACTGATATCACACTGATACAAGACCAAGTCTTTTATGCAGAGCCCTTTGACCAACTCGTTAGTGTAGACGAAGAGCACGTTGCGGCTAGTATGACGGTTTATCCTAACCCAAGTGCTGATCAAGTTAAAGTCTCGTGGCAGAATGGCAGCGCCATGACTATTGCGGTAACAAGCCTGCTTGGCGAACAGCTGATACACGAAGACAAAATGAGATCAGGCTCCATGATTGACCTTTCGGCACTGAGCGCTGGTGTCTACGTCATGACTCTGAGCAATGAAAACGGTCTACTCTCGACAAGTCGCGTTTTAAAGAACTAGTCTTATAACAGGTTCGTTATCTTTGGCCTCAACTTAAACCAAAGACAATGTCACAGGATCTGCTGAAAGGAAAAAAAGGAATCATTTTCGGGGCACTCAACGAGATGTCCATCGCGTGGAAAGTCGCGCAGAAAGCCCGTGAACAAGGCGCAGAAATAGTGCTCACCAATGCCCCTATCGCTATGCGAATGGGTGAGATTAATAAACTCGGAGAAGAGATTTCGGCTCCCATCATTCCTGCAGATGCCACCTCAGACGAAGATTTAAATAATCTGATAGAGAAATCAATGGAGCACTTTGGCGGCTCATTTGACTTTATACTTCACTCCATTGGCATGTCACCTAATGTGAGAAAAGGAAAACACTACACCGGGTCAAATCATGATTGGTACCACAAAACACTCGATGTCTCGGGTATGTCTTTTCACAGAGTGCTGCAAGCCGCTTATGAGAAAGATGCGCTTAATGAGTGGGGCTCAGTGCTCGGACTAACGTACATTGCTGCGCAGCGCGTATTCCCAGATTATAATGACATGGCTGATGCCAAGTCCTTACTCGAATCTATAGCACGTAGCTTTGGTTATCACTACGGTGTCAAGAAGAAAGTGCGTGTCAACACCATCTCTCAGTCACCAACTATGACTACTGCAGGAAGTGGTGTCAAAGGTTTTGACTCGTTTATCGCCTATTCAGAAGCCATGAGCCCACTTGGTAATGCAGACGCAGATGCCTGTGCAGACTACTGTGTTTCGCTGTTCTCTGACCATACTCGTTATGTCACCATGCAAAACCTCTTTCATGACGGAGGCTTCAGCTTTACTGGAGTCAGTGATGCGGTGATGGAGAAGTTTGAAGAGTAAGGAGCATTCGATCTTAGAGACTGAAGTCCTGGATTGCCCCGGCCCTAAAGGGTACGCCCTCTCGTAGACTGTTGATTTTCCTACTCGCTTGCCTGGCCCTGAAGGGTGTGTCATTTCGTAGACTGTTGATTTTCCCACGCGCTTGCCCCGGCCCTAAAGGGTGTGCTCTCTCGTAGACTGTTGATTTTCCTGCTCGCTTGCCCCGGCCTTAATGGGAGTGCTCTTTCGTAGACTTTTGAGATGTCCGTTGGAGTTACAGTCATCGGAATCTAAGGTGTTTGACTGACTTCTGATTACTCCTACGCGCTTGCCCCGGCCCTAAAGGGTGTGCTCTCTCGCTGACTGTTGATGTCCCACTCGCTTGCCCCGGCCTTAATGGGAGCGCTCTTTCGCAGACTTTTGAGATGTCAGTTGGAGTGATACAGTCTTCGGAATCTAAGGTGTTTGACTGACTTCTGATTACTCCTACGCGCTTGCCCCGGCCCTAAAGGGAGTGCCCTCTCGCAGATTTTTGACCTTCTTAGCTCCGAAGGGTATTCACCCTTCGGAATCAGAACTTAAGGCATTCGCCTGATTTGTAGAGCGAATGCTCAAAAGGTGATTAAACGTTCCAGCTTGACGGAGTCAGAATCATCTTATTGCGATCGGCACCTTAGGCTAAATTTTCGTTTATTCGAATGGTCTAAAATCAACACCAATGCCGCGTATTATTGACCTTTTCCAATTATTATGGGAACTGACCAAAGCTGTTTTCACTATGCTCTGGAATCATCTTCCTATGGTCTCCTTGTATATGTTTGTTGGATTTATAGTTGGATTAGCGTTGGCTATCTTGCTTAGAAGGATCTACAAGAAAAAAGGCCTGGTTAATCGCCCAGAGGAAATCAAGAAAGGCTACCGAATTTGGATTAATACCGCAATGGTGCTGAGCATGCTCGCCATGTGGTCACTCTGTATGACTGCTGCACTGAGTTTGGCAGCGCGCAAAGCCGCCAAAATAGAACTCAGACACACACTTGACGGTATCACAGAGATGATTGCCCATCGCTACTTTGGCGAAGAAGAAGGTCGTAAAACCATGGAAAAGGCCTATGACATGGTCATCAAAGCGGGTAAGTACGTGGACATGACTAATGAAGCCTTAGCCAAACAGTATGCCGAAGCGTACATGGCTCACCAAGGCACATCAGGAATCATGAAAGAACTGGGAGGCTCTTTTGGCGCCAAACAAATACAATCAAGTCTGGAAAGCTGCGAAAAGGAGATCGTGTTTATGTTTGTTGAAATGGCCTTTTCATACATCAAGGCCGATATATTTTTGAATGAAGAAGCCTTTGAAAACGGTTTTGATCGATGGCTAGACGATGAGTTGGCAAATGAAATCCCAGATGTGCAAGACCTCCTCTTTTCCATCACATGGAAATATGTAGGTGGAGCCGTGTTTTCTGTGTTCATTCCATTTTTACTTCTTTTTGTTTTTATAGTTCTAGTTCCACTTGTTGACAAAGGTATTTACAACTACAGAGCAAAGAAAAAAGCCGCCAGGGTGATAGAGTGAAGTGGCCTTTATCAATGGAAAAGGCAATTAAATTATGAATCCAGTTAAGCCAGCAACTATATCATTTTACTGTTAATGTATTTTTTACTATATTAACAGTACATGTCAAGCTCTGGAACAATAGCATCATGGTTAAAACATCACAAAGAGAATTTGGCTAATCTGCGTGGGCAAGACTTTTATAAACGCAACACCAAGTCAGCAGGCCATGAATTTCACGACATAGACGAAGTACCTTTAAAGTATTCTCAAAAAATGAGCGAATCCGAGCGACTGCGAATTCTGACCAGAGCCCAAAAAGAAACACAATCCAGACGGACCTCACTCATCTTAAGCGCAGCATACGCGTTGATCATCTTCATAATAATAGTCGTCTATTTCTCAGGCATCATTGAGGGCTTTAGTTACGAAGCACCTAGGTTAAGAATATTACGGCCTGATCTTTAAATGGCATTCTCCTCAACTTCCTTAGGTTTTCAGATTCAAATCATCGCCTCTTTTTTAACGATATTTGAGCCCACCAGATACTTCAGGAACTGAGACCTCTACTCACCCTCATATCAAAAGAATTTCAGCTCGACTGGAAAAGCGGACATGCCATAGGCAGCATCATGCTCTATGTGCTCTCCACCTGTTATGTGGTGTACCTCGCTTTTAAAAGCATCGACCAAGCGCAAATCTGGAATGCCCTGCTGTGGATCATTATTCTCTTTGCCTCTTTTAATGTAGTCAGTCGCTCCTTTGACCAAGAGCGCGAAGGACGAGGCCTGTACCTTTTTACACTCGCCTCTCCGCAACAAGTCATTCTGTCCAAAATGCTTTACTCCATGGCCTTGATGCTCAGTGTCGCGGTGCTCAGTTTTTTGGTCTACTCTTTCTTTTTGCCCCTCAACGATGCTGGTGAATGGAAAGTCTATCTCTTTCTCATTGGAATTGTGCTCGGCAGCATCGGGCTAGCCACTGTGCTTTCTCTAATCGCTGGCATTGCCTGGAAAACTGGAAACAAAGGCGGTATGATTGCCATCTTAGGCTTTCCGCTCATACTCCCCCTACTCTATTCATGCATGACATATTGCGCCAAAGTGCTGCAGGGTGCAGAATGGGCCGAACTCTGGAAATATGCACTCGCCATTCTCTCAGTCGATCTGATTGGATTACTGCTCGGCTTCCTTTTATTTCCATACATTTGGCGCGAGTGAAATCGGGGCACAAATTAATTGTAAACACCTGTATATCAGTTGACTGACGAATGAGAAAGATGTGGTGGAAATACGTAGCGGCTGCTGTACTCTTTGCAGTCACCGTCTTGTCCTTAAAGACTCCCCTCTCACCAGGTATTCTGTCGGTGCATGACAACGAGCTCTCTGCCGATGACGCCACCTTGTCAATTATTGGGTATCACACACATTTCAAATCAGGGCCTGACATGCAGGTGTGGCTTGAGATAGACGATTGGACCATCTGCGCTAGCGAACTCACAGCGCTAGATGAGACACACCTCTTGGCCACCTTTGACATCAGCCTGCCATACAAGGCTAAGCTGCTCAATCTATTTATCAATAATGCTCAAGACGGTACCATCCTGCAGTTGGGATCAGTTCGCACTAAAGGACTAAAAATAGACCCCGCGCTCGCAGCTGGCGAAAAGTGCTATTCTGCCATCACTGTCGCTGACCACAACCATTTTACGGTGCCATTTAGAGTCATTCTGTGGGAAACCATTCGCAATCTAAATTTTCACGTCCCGATGTGGTTTGCCATGATTTTTATCATGTGTATGTCTATGGTTCAGAGCATAAGACTCCTTGCTGGTGGAAATTTAAAATGGGATCTAAAGTCAGAAGCGGCCGTAAAAGTGGGCCTTGTATTTGCCTTTGCTGGGCTAGCTACAGGTAGCCTATGGGCGCGCTTCACTTGGGGAGCCTGGTGGACGGCTGACAAACAACTCAATGGCGCTGCGCTAGTCACGCTTATCTATCTGGCCTACCTCGTGCTCCGCTCCACGGTCGAAGATGATGAGAAGCGTGCACGCACTTCTGCCGTGTATAACATCTTTGCCTTTGTCATGCTTTTGCTCTTCATCTTTATCATTCCAAGAATGGGTGACAGCATCGAATTGCATCCGGGCAAAGGAGGAAATCCGGCCTTCAGTAATTACGATTTGGATAACAAACTCCGCATGATGTTTTATCCGGCTGTCATCGCTTGGATAGCCATAGGTTACTGGATATACAGCATTCGATACAGAATTAGCGTCTTAGATAAGAAACTTGATGATTATGATGAAGAGACTGTTGACCACCTTATGGACTAGCTTGCTGATTGGCATGACGACCAGCGCTCAAGGTTTTTCCAATGGCATGGAAGAGACTATGTTTGCCAGCGGGCGCATCAATGTGGTCATTGGTGTAATCGCCATCATATTTGTGCTGTTCATCGTCTACTTAGTGAGATTGGATCGCAAGGTTTCGCGATTAGAACAGTACATGAAAGACATGTAAGAACGCTTTTTTTTCGACATTCGTCATTCAAAACTAATAGCATGAAACGGTCTCAGATTATCGCCATCATTTTTATTGGACTCTGCATAGCCATGTTAGTTAGTACGCTAATGGAGAGCGGTAAGGTCGGTCGATTTGGCGATGCCTTTTCCAATCCGGGCAATCAGTTTCGTGTTGAAGGCTATCTCGTCAAGTCAGAAGACATCATCTATGAGCCGCTCAATGACCCGAGCCTCACGAAGTTTACCATGCGCGACCAAGACGGTGTGATTAAAGAAGTACATCTGAAGAAAAGCAAGCCCCAGGGCTTTGAGCAGTCAGAGAGTCTGGTGCTTATAGGTAAAGCGGAAGGAGACGTATTTCATGCGGCTGACATGCAGATGAAATGCCCATCTAAATACAACGAAGAAAAACACAAGCTGCACGAGGCCAGTATCTGATTTGAATTCAGTAGACTATATCAACGAACATGTTTGGGCCGGCCAAGTCGGCAACCTGTTAATCGCCATCGCTTTTTGTATGGCCATCTTTTCTGCCATCTCCTTTTTTATGGCAGAAAAAGAAGGCTCAACTTCTTGGCTCAAGATGGGCCGCCTCGGGTTTCGCATCCACACCCTCTCCATAGTCGGTATCATGGCGCTGCTCTTCATCATGCTCAAAAACTCGTGGTACGAGTATGACTATGTATGGAAACACCGTAATAATGCCATGCCGCTACGTTACATTTTCTCTTGTTTTTGGGAAGGCTTTGAAGGCGCCTTCATACTGTGGGGACTTTGGCATGCCGTGCTCGGAAACTTCATCATGTCTAAAGCCAAGGAGTGGCAAGCGCCAGTGCTGAGCTTCATTGCGGTGGCCAATATTTTCGTCTTGTCAATGGTCTTAGGCATTTTCATTTTTGATGTAAAAATTGGCAACAGTCCCTTTTCTCTAATTAGGGAATTAGAGAGCAACCAAGGCCTGCCTTGGACTGCCTATGCCGACTACATGACTCGTTTCCCGCAGTTTGCTGATGGTCGTGGACTCAATCCACTTCTTCAAAACTACTGGATGGTCATCCATCCACCTACGGTTTTCCTTGGCTTTGCGAGCACCATTGTGCCGGCCGCATTTGCCTGTGCAGGTATCTGGCGCAAGCAGTATCACGAGTGGATCAAACCAGCCCTACCTTGGACTTACTTGGGCATCGTGATACTCGGCACAGGAATTTTGATGGGTGGTGTCTGGGCATACGAAGCCCTTAGTTTTGGTGGCTTCTGGGCATGGGACCCTGTAGAAAACGCCTCTCTGGTGCCATGGATTACGCTCGTGGCTGCAGGTCACGTGATGCTTATCAATAGACGAAAAGGTGACTCCGCTTACACCTCTATCGTGCTGGCATGCGCCTCGTTTATCTTTGTTATCTACTCAAACTTCTTGACTAATAGTGGTGTACTCGGTGACACCAGCGTGCATGCATTTACAGATAATGGGCTCTCTGGTCAGCTGATGAGCTACCTCTCCTTCTTTATCGCGCTACCAGTCTTTATGCTTTTGATTAACAAGAAGGCCCGATTGTTTTACGGAGGCGCCATGCTTATACTCGTTGCTTCAGTCATATTTACAGAAGAGTATATCGCAACCATTCACCTGTTTTTTGTGCTCAGTGTTGGCGGTTTAATCTTGGGCTATTCGCAATTCTTCCCAAGAAAGGACGACAATGAAGATGTCTGGTCTCGTGAGTTTTGGATGTTTATCGGTTCGTTGGTGCTCGTCATGTCGGCCATGCAAATCTCGCTGATGACCTCTAAGCCTGTCTTTAACTTATTGGCAGAACCCATGAGAGAGAGCTTCGCATGGCTCTTTGAGAAAACGAATATTGATGCCTTTGAGTCTCTCGCGACAGGAACCCTGTCTGACAAGACGCAAGAGGAAGTAATCAAAGCTTACAATAAGTGGCAAGTTCCTTTTGCCTTTATCATCGCCATATTTGTGGCCGTGTCGCAGTTTTTCAAGTACAAGAAGACGGACATGAAAAAGTTCGTCAAAGAACTTGCGCTGAGTTTCATCCTAGCTGCGCTGCTGACGGCACTAACTCTATGGCACTTTGGCTGGGATAACTGGGCCGCACCGACCATGGCTCTGCTCTTTACCAGTTTTTGGTGTGTGATAGCCAATATGGACTACCTGATACGCATCATGAAGGGTAAGATTAAAAAGGCCGGAGCCTCTATAGCTCACGTTGGTTTTGGTATGATTCTCTTGGGCGCGTTAGTATCCACTTCTCAGAGCCAAAAAATCTCTCAGAACACCACCATGATGGACATCACACAGCTTGGTGAGGACTTCTCTAATAGCGAAGACATTCTGCTCTTTCAGAATGACACCATCATGATGAATGACTTCTACATTGCCTATAAAGAGAAGAAGAAAGAGGACATCAACATCTTTTACACCATGGATTACTTTGAGCAGGTGCAAAAGGAATACAAGACAGGTGACAGAATCTACAGAGCAGGTAAAATCTATGAAGCTCAGACTGACCATCAAGCAGGCAAACTCTTTAATGAAGACAAAGACTCGCACTGGAAAGAGCTCGCGCCAAACACCTCGCTCAATGCAGAAGTTAAACTCTGGACGAATAAAGAGCATGGCAAAAAACTCTACTCGCTAAGACCCCGCATTCAGCTCAACCCAACGTTTGGTAATGTATCAGAACCAGACACGAAGCACTATATAGACCGCGATATCTACACGCACATCAGGTATGGTGAGATTGAAGAAGAGGACGAAGCGTTAGATGCCCAAGGCTTTAGACCAGCCAAGGAGCACAAAATCACTTTTGGTGACACCATCCGCTCGGGAGGTAAGTTTATCATACTCGACTCGCTCCATAAAGTGAGCAACCTAGACCGATATGGACTAAACGAAAACGACATTGCCGTCAAAGCGAGCATGCGTGTGATAGCTAGTCTAGATACTACCTACAAGGCCGAACCGATATGGGTACTTAAAGAAAGTAGCTACTTGGATCCGATAGAATTTGAGTTAGAACCGCTAAGACTAAAACTCAAGTTTACTGAAATTGACCCTCAAGAGTCTCTCATGACGTTCACAGTAGCTGAGCATAAAGACAATGTCAGAGACTTTGTGGTGATGCAAGCCATCGTGTTTCCTTGGATTAACATCTTGTGGATAGGCATCGTGGTGATGGCGCTTGGCACATTGCTGGCCGTGATTGAGCGATTTAGACTCAATAGAATTTCGGGTACTCAGGCATGAAGACAGCTGTAATAATCGGGTCTGGAAATGTGGCACATGTCTTTGGCGCTCAAATGCTACATGTCGGCATTGATGTGCTGCAAGTGTGTGGCAGAAATGAAACTACTACACATCAATTGGCCAAAGACTTGGAAGCCGATGCATGTGTGGACTTCGCACACATAGACGAGACGGCAGATTACTACCTCATTGCCGTAGATGATGACAGTATCGCCTCTGTGGCTCAGTCCATAACTCACATTGCAGGCGCTGTCATACACACTTCTGGCAGCACTTCGTTAGACGCGCTAACTCAAGCAAAAAAAGGCGTAATCTGGCCTCTACGCTCGATGAAAATGGATGACGATATCTTCTGGCCAGACGTAAATCTCATAGTCGAATCAGAATCGGCCATGATTCATGAGTTTGCTGAAATGCTTGGTGGAAACTGTCATAGACTGTCAAATGAAGAAAGACAGAAGGCACACCTTGTAGCCGTGGTGCTCAACAACTTTGTCAATCACTTGGTGCACATGGCAGATTTGCTTTGTGAAGAAGCGCACATAGAACGCTCACTCTTTGACGACCTCTTGGAAAGCACAATTAGTAAGGTGGAAGAAAAACCTGCCTTTGACGTGCAGACTGGCCCAGCAAAACGAGGTGACAGAAAGATAGTGAGTCGTCATCTTGATATTTTAGAAGGCCATTCTGATTTGAAAGGCATCTACCAACTCATCAGTTCATCAATCATGCAGCGACACAATGGAGAAGAGCTATAAAGAAATATTAAAAGACATCACTACCGTCATTTTTGATGTTGATGGTGTGTTTACAGATAGCAGTCTGTACCTTTTTCCTGGTCACCCACCGGTGAGAAAGATGAATGTAAAAGATGGCTACGCATTGCAATTGGCCATAAAAAAGGGATACAATATTGCCATCATCACTGGGGGCAATTCTGAAGAAGTCAAAGTCCGTTTTGAAGGACTCGGACTCAAAGACATCTTTCTCTCATCTCATGATAAAATAGCGGTGTTTGAAAAGTATATTGCAGAAAAAGGAATTACGGCTGAAGAGGTGCTGTACATGGGTGATGACATACCTGACCTGCCTGTGATGAAATGTGTGGCCCTACCCTGTTGCCCCAACGATGCCGATAGCAGTATCAGGGAAGCCTCTAAGTATGTTAGCCCAAAGAAAGGCGGAGAAGGCTGCGTGCGTGATGTTCTCGAGCAGCTAATGAAGCTCAACGGTCAGTGGCTCTCAGAAGGTGCTGACAAGTGGTAAACACAGAGTAAACGCAAGGACATGAAAAAATTCTTTACCATCTTAGGTATTCTCTTGCTCATCGGAGCTGTAGTGCTCTCCGTGCTATATGTGAAGTATAACGAGTCAGAGCCAGAAGGATCTAATGGCATGGAAGCCGACATCATGGCCAGACAGATGCTCCGTGAAATCAACATTGATGCATGGAACGAACTGCGCTATGTGCAATGGACATTTGCAGACCGTCATGATTTTCTCTGGGACAAACACCAAAACACGGTACTAGTCAAATGGGACGACATAGAAGTGGACCTTGACATAGCCACCAAAAATGGTAAGGTGAAAAAAAATGGAGAATCTGTCAGCGGTTCTGTAGCCAAAGAACTTGTCGATGATGCCTGGTCTTACTTCTGCAACGATTCGTTTTGGCTAAACGCTCCAGCCAAAATTATGGACAAGGGGACCACACGCTCATTAGTCAAACTAGAGGATGGCAAGTTTGGACTAAAAGTGACCTATGGCCAAGGCGGTGTCACTCCTGGAGACACCTATGTCTGGCTCATAGACGAAGAAGGAATGCCATATGCTTATAAGATGTGGGTCAAGATAATTCCAGTTGGCGGCATGCAGTTTAGCTGGGAAGGATGGGAAACTCTACCCGGAGGAGCGAAAGTGTCTACGCTGCACAAAAGCAGCATACCCGACTTGGTGATTAGCAATCTCAAAGGCGGCATGACCCTAGACGAGTTGAATTAAACAAGCCAGCCCACATGACTGAAGGAAAATCAACGCGTCTTTTTGACAAACTGAGTTTCCGTGCGGCTATTTCTCTAGTCATTGCCCTGGGCACAGCCTTCTCATTTTACGCCATAGTCCAAATGGTACGTGAGTTCGTGAGGATAAACGAGGCCACCTTAGAATCTTTCAACGCCTTTCTGAGTAGCACCGAACACGACTTATTAAATCTTGTGGCAGCCAGTTTTGCTGCTGCCCTCGGAGTGCAGTTTGGACTGCGCTTTTTTGGTCAACGTACGAGGTTTGCGGTGGGTCAAGACTCGTCTAAGATGCGAAAACTGATTCATTGGAATAGTCTCATCACCTGGTCACTCTTAGTGTTTTTACACCTCGTGTTTCTGACCACTGCGTTTGGATTTAGTTTTATTTCGAATGCATCTAGCACCTCAGGTGATTTGCTTTCAGACTACTTCTGGCTTATAGCAGGATGGATTGTATTTTACTTTCTCTTCATATACATCAGCATTATCAGTGCCGTGCGGATGTATAAAAAACCTTCTCTCTTGCAGCGCGCAGGCATCGCCTTAACTCTTGCACTAAGTCTTTTTGGACTGTCGCGCTTTCACTTTGTAGATCACACCATGGCAGATGACACATTTTACTCCAACTACCCTGCTCATCGTTATGACTATGCCTTGCCAGAGTCTTCGCTTTATGAGGTTGACTATCGTTTTGCAGACCCCACTACCCTTTCTGGTTTTAGCATAGTAGGCTACAATGATCAGTTCAGGTACTTTGATGACAAAGACCTTCTCGACTTAGATGAGATGCTTATCCGTATCCGATTTGATAAAGAGCGATTTAAAAGCAACGAGCGCCTTGCCATTTCACTGGGTATAGATAAGCGCACCCCCATCCATGTTGTCGAGCAATTTAGACAGGGCCTGGCCGATTTGGAGATATACAATGTCAAATATAAAGTGGCTGGTCCTGATGGGTCTCCTTTTGCGAAGAATCGGATTTTTCGAACTTTTCTTAAACCGAAATTTACTGCCGAAGAAGAAAACCGTCTCAATCGTTTTAGTGACCTTATACCTAATCAAGTCCATGTGCAACTCTCTGACACCATCTGCGTGATAAACGGAGAGCTAACGCCCACAGCAGATGTGACTCGCAGACTGAGGCAGGTGATTGATGATAATGTAGACCATCTGCTCAATTTAAAAATGGACCCGATGACCAGTTTTGAGCGCTATCTCTGGCTCATGACTTCTCATCGCAAAGTAATTTTTGACCTTAGGCTGGAGTATGCTGAAAGCTTAGACGAAGAGGTTGAACGTTCAGAAATGCTGGCATCAGGTAATCACAGTTCAGTGCGCTGGGGAAGAGAATTAAAGACACAGTTTCCTATTAGAGTGCGCGAAAGTGTGATGCCGCTCAATGGGCAAGTATCGTTATATAATCTCTTGGTCAAAAAGCGGCAAAGACCAGAAGAGGCCGACAAGCAGTGGGAACTAATCAAAGGAAAAAGCTCAGCAGAGCTTCACGAAATGGGCATGGATACGACAAAAATTGGTCAAAGCGACTATGCTGTGTACTCTGCCGAGAAGTTTCTTTACAAAGACATAGAGGGCCTCGAAACGCGTGTGTTTTACAGCCACCGATTTGGTGACGAACGTGGCAAGTATGTGCGAATAATCAATGAGCGCGGCAGTCGTGACATTCTGCTGGCCATGAAAGGAGGTGACTCAAACTCATACAGTATCAGCACTGAGTTTGTCAATGATTCGCTCTTTGTGGAAACCCGTATTGACTCAGAGTCTATAGATGGTATGAGCTATGCAGACACCACTATATCTGTGGTGAAATATGACCAGAGGCTAAACTTTACGCCCGTCACTCAGGCAAGTTCGAGTGATGGTGAATAGCTACATTAGGCCTAATGAAAAATCCACCACGGCACGATGGACACGCTTGATGATGATTTAGACGCCTTAAGAGGAAATCCTGAAAACATTCAGCGAGACAGTCTAGAGGGCGACAAAATGATTCACCGTTTTCGGTTAGACCAAGAAGCCTTAGACGTCACGGCCAAGAAGCGTGTAAGACTCAACATGTTTGTTTTAGTTGTGATGTTTGTGTTGATAGTAATCGTTGTAGGCTTCTCAACCCGCATGCATTCCCGTGCCCCTATCTACATACAATTCCTCGGCATCATGGCCTTGACCTTTACAATCAGCATCCTTTTTAGTCGAAGGCGCATTCTCTCAAGACACAAAAAGATTTGGCAGGGATATGAGCTGACTATAACTGATGAATACCTTACTCGAAGCATAGAATACACGAGCTTTCCTGATGTGACAATCTACTGGAACGACATTAAGAAAGTCCAACTCACAAACAAAGGTGACTACCTGCTGTACGGAAATCAGCAAGGCTCCATGATTGACATTCCAGTACAAATTGAGCGCTATGACTTGATTGTCGAGTTTATAAAAAAGCATCACCATGAGGAAATCACTGCGTACAAAAAGTATGTAGGGTATTTGAAGATTGCTGGAGTCATGGCTACGCTTGGCTGTGTAGCTGTCCTTTTTTTGTCTGACAATGTTCTCTTGCAGTTAACTGCTGGTCTAATAGCACTGGCGGGGCTAGCGTATGTGACTTACCATGTGCTCCAGTCAAAAGTCGTACAGAAAAAGTTTAAAGTGTTTTATGTCGGGCTATTAATTTTCGTCTTGGCGAAATTGATTTTCCTGGCCATTGATTTATTTTAAAGATGATAGCGCGACATATCAGCGTTATAATCACAGGCCAACACGAAAAAGAATGAGTGAACTCATTCACAAATGATACACGATGAAGGAAAGGTTAAAAGCGCTTTGGAACGAAGTCATGTCCTCACTGAACTTGACTGAAGAGTTGTCGACTCCCCTCTTTGAGGAATTAATTGAAGCGTATAGCCACACGTCTAGGGCTTACCATAATCTTGATCATATAGACTATATGCTAGGCCGTGCCTTAACCTATCGTTCGCATATCGAGGACTTCGAATCCTTTGTGCTGGCCATTTTCTTTCATGACGTTGTCTATCATGTGATGAAAAAAAACAATGAAGCACAGAGCGCTAAACTCGCTACTCAGCGACTGACTGAGCTCCAAGTTGCCCCTGCTATAATCTCTAAAGTCGAATCGCACATCATGGCTACAAAGATTCACGATTCTGCAGACTCAATGGACACAGCACTCTTACTAGACATAGACTTGGGCGTGCTCGGAGAAGACCGTGAGCGCTATGCCGAATACAGCAGGCAGATAAGAACGGAGTACAGTTACTACCCAGACATTCTCTATAACAAAGGGCGCAAAGGCGTGTTAAATTACTTCATCAGCATGGAGAAGATTTTTAAGTCTCCGGCTATTGAAGAAGGCTATGAAGTGCGTGCGAAAGCAAACCTGATCTGGGAGAAAGAATCCTTGAGCTAAGCAGGACAATTCCCGAAGTACTATGTCGTTATCAAGTCATGCGCAGGAAAATCATACTGCTACTTTTCCTTTTTCTTATCTCGGCTGGAGCCTGGATATGCGTGCAGCATTTGTGGCAGGTTAGAGAAGTGCTTCTCTTATGGAGTCATGATGCACGTTATGACAGCGCGCCAGTGAACAGCAGAGAGAGTATTGACAAAGTGCTTTCCGAACTTCAAGTCCTGCCCTACTCTAGCTTAGAACAAGAATACTTGAACCAGTCTAAATCTACTGAGGCCAAGTATGTCAAGATGTGCAAGAATCTGAATTACTACATGGTAACACGCGAGCAACTACACCATGTAATAGTCGGCTCATTTAGGCTCAAAGATTTTATCTGCACGGATGCATCATATAAGCAGTGCGTGACGAATAACAGAGAACACATCACCTGTGCATTAGACAAGCGTATCTTTTACAAGACGCTCGATCTCATCCAATCACTGGAGCAAAAAGGACATGACCCCTCAGCTTTTTCAGTCAAGAACGGACATCGGCACCCGGCCTATAATGAGCAGATTGGTGGAGCCAGTCTTAGTCGACACATCCGTGGTGAAGCGGTGGATATAGTCGTGGCAGACATTGATAAAAACGGACGGATAGAACAAGAAGACAAAGACATTATTCTTGACATCCTCGAAACAGAAGTAATAAAAGACCAAGGAGGCATTGGCCGATATCCGGGAAGCATGAGTGTGCATTATGATGTGCGCGGCACTAGAGCGCGCTGGGATAGTTACTAGTGACTTTTTGCTATCATTAGCCATGCAATACCAAAGACAAGCAGCATGAAAATGATTAACTCATGGCGACTCATCGCAGTGTGGAGTATTGTGGTGATTGCCTATTTCATCTGCTTGAAAGTAGTCGGTAATCATAGGCTAGCACTTGGAGGAGTGCTCAATTCCATTGCCGCCCTATCACTCGTCACTGTTACATTAAGCTCCATTGCTATAGATATCTGTCAGTTTGCTCAAAAGCGCAACATAGAAATAGTCAACTGGTTAAATCTTGCGGCCTTTATTTTTCCTGGACTGTTATCCGTCATTGGGCTCTGGTACTTTATGATTGATGACTGGCCTATGATTATTGGCGGAAAACCTCCTGTCACCTCTCCCACTTATTCATGGGTGCCTGAGGGCTTTATTGTCTTACTCCCTGCCCTCATTCCGATAATGACTATTCTGCTTTATCAATGTAGATGGAAAGACGGCTCTTAAAATCCAAGGTTATTTGAAGCAGAAATTTAGAACACATGACAAGACTTACTAGCCTCAGCAGATTGAATTATTGAACTGTTTCTAAGCTCTTATTGATTCCGCAGGATTAGTAGATAGAAGTGATCTTTAACTTCTTCTTGTGATTAATCTGTGATTTCTAGCCTCTATTTTTGGCTGTAAAATAAAGACCATGAATCATTTAAAGTCAACTCTTCTCGCAAGCGTATTCGTCTTATTTTTCGCGTTAGATATGGTTGCTGGCGGAGGATGGGTAAAAAGTAAAGGCACCGGCTACTATAAGTTTGGCTTCTCTACTGTGAATAGTATCGGATACTTTGACGGTGGCTCAGTGTATAACCCATTGCTTGACTCTCGTGTGTCTACTGCATCATTTTACACCGAACATGGTATCGGTGACGGACTTAGTTTTGAGTTATTCCTTCCCTTGTATACTCGTCACAGTGTCTCGGGTTCTAGACTTGAGGAAAACGGGGACTTCACTCCTGTTGAAGATGCCGTAGGTGGTGTTGGTGATGTCAACTTTGGGTTGAGATTCAGAATTCTTGAACAGAGTTTCTTGACTATCTCAGGCACAGCCATGCTGGGTATACCAGTCGGCAGCGCGGAGAAAGGTGAGCGAAACAACCTCTTTACTGGCGATGATGAGTTTAACCAGACACTAAGATTTGATGCCAGTGTACCTTATGGTACTGATGCGCTTTCTGGCTATAGCACGCTGTATGGCGGCATCAACAAAAGAGGCGAACCCTTTTCTGATGAGTGGCTTTATGGTTTTGAAACGGGCATTTCCCACAAGAAATCTAGAGTATGGCTTATCGGCAGGCTTCAGGCCATCAAGGCTCAAAATGAAGACCCCAGAGAATTCTCAAACGGATTTACAAGCTCCATGAGCTTTACCAACTACTCTGTGCAAGCCACCTATGGACTAACTGACAAGCATGGCTTTAGTGTCTCATACACAGGCTCAGTGAGTGGCAATGTGCTCTTGGTTGCCCCAGCATACAGTATAGGCCTTTATATGAACATCAATTAAGTCGGCACCGCAGGTAACTATTCCTTCTGCTCTCTCGTAAACAGTCATATCAATTCATGACATAATGAGAGCTACAAAGGAAACTCTAGACGCCAACCACGTTTCACTTCACTTTACATGCGACCAGTTTTTCGAAGACATGAAGTCTGACAAGAACTCAAAAAAGAAATCTCTTTTTACCAAAGAAGCGCGCACTCTATACTCGGTGCAAGACCAAGATACGCTTTCTCCGACCACAAATAAGAAGAACTCTATTGATTACATCATCGAAGAGATGTCTGAAGTCGATACCATCAAGGTAGATGCGACCAGAAAGCGTAAGAAAAGCAGAAAACGTATCAGCCACAGAAAGCGAAAAAACCGTTTTGCTCAGCAATTGGCCTTGTTCCTTTTTTTCTGGTAGGTTAATCTAAGAAGTACTCGTCCTTGTAGTCAGACAAATGCAAGTCTGGATACAGCACATTCACTTCTTCATTATTCGTCTTGAAATACTCTTTTATCTGTGATTCGAGTTGCTCTGAAAACTGAATCTCAGAAGCTGATGACACCCGCTTTTCAATAAACCGCTTGGAGCGATAGTACATTGCCTCCAACGGCTTGCTGCCTTCTGCTACTTCATGAAACTTGTTGACTCCACGCATCAATTTTGCCTGGCGATTACCCATGCTTGAATTCAACTTTTCTCTGGGTTTGATTAAGTCGCTTATTCCATCAGCATCAGAAACACCCATTACCTTGCTCAGTGTTGAGACAATACGCTCAGGATTGGCCTGCAGATCTTCGTACAAAAACACATGCACCTTGTCGAACAAGGAGTGGTATAGTGACAAAAGCTCCTTGTATAAATATCCTTCCAAATGCTCTCTGGCCTTGTAGGTATTATAGAGCGCATACTCTTGCCAATCATCGCCATGACCGGTATACCCTTTCCTACCCTGCCAGATAAACTCTTCTGGGCTCACACTCTCATTTGCGGCCAGGGCAATCGCGTAGTGAGAACGCATTAAATCCAGCTGATTTCTTAAAAACACAATGACTTGGGCCTCAGGAAAAGCCTCGCTCAATCGCTTGGCAGTGCGCGTTCTGTTTGAGTTAGCCATGTATAAGGACTGCCCCGCAAAGTTCTCGTTTGAGATAATGGTGTCTCCTTTAATCAGTTTTCTCAGCTCAGTATGTACTTCATCTGCATGATAGAGCGACTCGTCTTGCACTAAAAGTCGGTGCATCTCAGGATGGTAATGAGACATGGGCAAACTCACCACATGCATGCCTAAAGCTGGAAACAACTTACGCTGCATGAAGGTGGTGGCCGTACGTGGCATGCCAATATGTAAGAATACGGAGTCCATAATCTTCGCTTCATCGTGATTTAAAGCAAATCTAACCAAGCATATTGACCATTGGGCTGATCGTTGATATCAAGTCCTCTGATGGTGGAATCTATGAGTAATTTTGAATCGCTATGAAACGCACCGCAATCATTTTGACCGGTACGGTAAAACCCAATACAATACTTGTCTCACAAAGCACACCAGAGCTAAGAGCCAAGGAATATGCAGCGGTACTTAACCACTGCTCACTTTACGGATTACCGGTTCACTTTTTAGAAAACTCAGACTTTGACATGGAGTCAGTCCCTGAACTGGCCACGGCCGTGTCTCATGCACTGGTTACAGTCCATCGATTCCCTCTATCGAAGGGCTTTGACCGGGGCAAGGGTTATCAAGAATTTGAAATGATTGACCGCTTTTTTGAAAAGCGACAACCAGACTTTAGTTGCTTTCTCAAAATATCTGGTCGCTATCTGCTCAAGAATATCCCACACATATTAAGCGCCTGGGAAAACTGTTCAGAACAGATGATGGTTGACATGCACGCCCGCATGAGAGTAGCGATCACTGGCGTGTTTTGTTGCGAGACCGAGTTTTACAAGCAAAACATCAGTGGCCTTTTCCTCAGTGCTGACGATTCTAAAGGACGTTTTATAGAACATGTCTTGTATGAAGAATTGAGCACAGACAAAACCTTGAAAACAGCACTCTTCCCGCTCAACCCCGAGCTAGAAGGAATATCAGGTTCTTATGGCGGCTCCTTGTCGAGGCATCCTATGAAAATGAAAGTTCGAAATGTGGAGCGCAAGTTACTTTCGACCTTTGGCCGCACAGAATTTCCGATTGAGTATTAAGCCTGATATCTGCGAATGTGCACAGACGGGCTTACTCTAGTCTGGAAGGAAGAAGTTAGAAGAGGTCTAGATATACAGACCAATAATCATCATCAGAATGAGTGTAGTAAGTAAACAAACCGAAAGTTTTGAAAACACTCGCGTGTCTTGTTCACTCACATTACGAAGCTCTTTGTCAGTATATACAGGCTCTGCGTTGCGCATACTATATATACGAAGTAGATTCTTAAAAAGTTTTTGTTGAGAGTAAAAGCCTTGAATTGACCATATTTGGCACCCCAATGTCAAAGCCACTCAATATCGTTTTCATGGGCACGCCTGATTTTGCTGTAGCAAGTCTGCGCGCCATTCATGAGTCAGAACATAGCGTTGTCGGTGTCATCACCACAGCAGATAAACCGGCAGGTAGAGGAAAGAAAATGCGCTCTTCAGCTGTAAAACAGTATGCTGAGCAAGAAGACTTAACCTTAATGCAGCCCACTAATCTGAAGGCAGAAGAGTTTCAATCTGATCTTTTGGCGCTTGGAGCAGATTTATTCGTTGTTGTCGCTTTTCGCATGTTACCCAAGGCTGTATGGTCCATGCCTAGACTTGGCACTTTTAACGTACACGCCTCATTACTACCTGATTACAGAGGTGCCGCGCCCATAAATTGGGCCATTATCAATGGCGATGAGCGCAGTGGAGTCACTACATTCTTCATTGATGAGAAGATAGACACCGGTGAAATCATCGGTTCTATGTCCGTAAAAATCGAAAAAGACGACTCTGCGGGTGATTTACATGATAAATTGATGATTCTGGGCGCTGTGCTGTGTGTGAAAACTATTGGTCTAATCTCCGATGGAAAAGCCAATCCGCAGGCCCAAAAAGTAGAGGATTCCAATGAGCTAAAAAAGGCACCAAAAATCTTCTCAGAACACAGAAAGATAGACTGGTCAAGGCCTGCAGAGGAAATACGAAATTTGGTTCGCGGTATGTCTCCATACCCAGCTGCTACCAGCGAGCTTCAAAACACTGATATACAAGCTGTTACCACAAAAGTCTTTGAATTAAGAATTCTAGAAACACGCGAACTAGATGTGGGGCATTCTGAGACAGATTTCAAGAGTTTTTTGAAGGTGGGCACCAAGGACTTTGATATTGAAATTCTATCCATGCAATTGCCGGGAAAAAGGCGCATGGAAATCCGTGATATTTTGAACGGAAAATTGATTGAAAACGGGGCAATTTTTAGCTGATTAGATCTAACAACTATTAGTTCCTTAAAAAGAGCCTGAAAGCCTTGTCAGGCGGGCATTTAGACTGGGTTTATTAACAAATCGACCTACTTTTCAACAAAATGGCCCAAAACGCCCCCTATCCCTTTGCTGACGCGGCATTTCACATATATTTGTTCCCGTTAAGATAATAAATCGTTTAACTTAAAATTTAATAAAATGAATAAAGCAGAATTGATCGATGCTATGGCATCTGACGCTGGGATTTCTAAAGCTGACGCTAAAAGATGTCTTGATTCTTTCATCGGTAACACAACTAAGTGCCTTAAGAAAGGTGATCGTCTTTCGTTGATCGGATTCGGTTCTTTCTCAGTAACAAAGAGAAAGGCTAGAAAAGGAAGAAACCCACAGACTGGAAAAGAGATCCAGATCAAGGCGAAGAACGTTGTTAAGTTCAAGCCAGGAGCTGATCTTGCAAAGAAAGTCTGAGACTTTTCATTTCAAAATGGAGGGCTATTACGACTTGTTCGTGATAGCCCTTTTTATTTTTAAGAGCATCTACACATGGATATTGTCAGCGCATTAGAAAAAGCCATGACCCCTGAGCGCAAAAAAGCGTTGCAGGAAGTACTCGAGTCGAGAACAAAACAGATTACCGTGGTGCTGGAAGATATCTATCAGCCGCATAATGCAAGTGCCGTGCTCCGCACCTGCGACTGCTTTGGTGTGCAAGATGTCCATATAATAGAGAATAGGCACAAATACACTGTGAGCTCTAATGTCTCACTCGGAAGCTCCAAGTGGCTCAATCTGCACAAGTATAATGAGCAACAGCAAAACACACTCTCGTGCATCAAGAAATTAAAATCAGAAGGATACCTCATTATAGGGACTAGTCCGCATGCAGAAGAAGGCAGCCTAGAAGACTTGGACATTGAAAGGCCCATCGCCTTGTTGTTTGGAACGGAAGGGCCAGGACTATCAGAAGAAGCGATGGCTGCCGCTGATAAGAATATCAAAATACCGATGGTGGGTTTTACTGAGAGTTTTAACATCTCTGTATCGGCTGCTATCATCTTGCATCACCTCACATGGAAACTGCGCAATAGCGCAGTGAACTGGCGTTTAAGCGAGGATGAAAAGAAGGAGCTCTACTTGTCTTGGCTGAAGCGCAGCGTCAGAGGCAGCGAAGGAATCATTGCAAGGTTGTCTGAATGAGTGTCATAGGAGGCTTTTTTCCTATATTTGCACTCCTTAAAAAAATAGACGAAACGACTTATAGAAATGGGTAAAGGAGATCAAAGAACCAAAAAAGGCAAAAGAGTTCGCAAAACGTGGGGCGTATCTCGTCCAAGAACGGACAAAGGACGCGGAGCACTCACAGTAGCTAAAGCGGCCACAGTAGTGGCAGAACCACCAAAGCCAAAGGCACCTAAAAAGAAGGCTGCTCCTAAACCAGCTCCTGCTGCAAAAGCAGCACCAGTTGTGGAAGAAACTCCAGTAGCAGCACCAGTGGCTGAAAAAGTGGAGGC
>CAYSDH010000011.1:1407-39841 GCA_964429805.1 uncultured Flavobacteriales bacterium | reverse complement strand
ATCGCTTCTACACTCGTTGAGGCTGGGATAGTCACTTTTGAAGACCTTTCTAAGTCTGACACAACTAAGATTGCTGATATCATCAAAGATGTGAGAGGTAATCACGTTCCAGATACATGGCCAGAGCAGGCAAAACTTGCCGCTGATGGTAAATGGGATGAGCTAGAAAAGCTTCAAGATGAACTAGACGGAGGTAAGAAGAAGTAATTCTACCCTTCTCGAAAAGAATTGAAATCCCTCTTGTCTATGACGAGAGGGATTTTTTTATGGCGAAACTCTAGACAGCTTCCACTCATCAGCGCTATGCTGATAGACTATCCTGTCATGCAAACGGCTTTTTCTTCCTTGAAAAAACTCAAACCTCACCGGTGTGAGTGCATACCCACCCCAGAAAGGCGGACGACTCACTTCTTTTCCTTCAAACTTCTTTGTTACCTCAGCCAAACGAGACTTCAGATCTTCTCGTCCACGTATCACTGTGCTCTGCTCAGAAGCCCATGCGCCTAACTGACTCATACGCGGACGCTGTTTAAAGTAAGCATCAGAAACCTCTTCACTCACTCGCTTCACAATGCCCTCTACCCTCACTTGCCTATCTTGAGTCGACCAGTGAAAGTTTAAGGCAGCCTCTGCCCGTGCATCCAACTCGGCACCTTTATGACTGCTGTAATTCGTGTAAAACACAAAACTGCCCTCAATCAAATCTCTCAAATAGACCATTCTTGATTTTGGAAAACCATCAAGACCGATGGTAGAAAGACACATGGCATAAGGGTCTAAGACTTTGGCCTCTTTCGCCTCTTGCATCCACGACTCAAACTGAGCCACCGGGTGGGCTTTAAAGTCAGCAAGCAGCACACCCTCATGCTCAAAATCTCTTCTGTCTTGATTAATGAATTTGCGGATATCATCACTCATGGCTCAAAGATAGTCAAGACTCAATATCCGCTAGTGCTTTCGCGTTTTTATAGAAAGGTTCAGACATATGCTCAGCGTCTTCAGATTCAATTCAGATGTTCACCGAGCGACTTGTGTATATTTTTTCATGAGCCATTGTAACAGACAACTAGTTGACATACATTCATAACATGATTGAGTTTCAGCCAGAAAACAAACTCGAACCCAAGCGCGGAAGACTGCTGATTTCAGAGCCATTTTTGAAGGACCCTTACTTCAAACGCACCGTTGTGCTGCTCTGTGAGCATAATGAAGAAGGATCTTTTGGCTTTGTGCTTAACAGGTATATCGATATCGGTATAGATGAGATCATGGCTGATTTTCCTGTCATGGACACACGCATCAGTGTGGGCGGGCCAGTGCAAAACTCAAACCTCTTTTTTCTTCATACGCTCGGAGACCAGATAGAGGGAAGCACAGAAGTAGTGAAGGGCGTCTTTCTTGGTGGTCACTTTGACTTGTTGAGAGACAAGATTGAGAACAAGCTTATCGGCTCAGAGCAAGTCCGGTTTTTTATAGGATACAGCGGTTGGTCAGAAAATCAGCTCAATGAGGAACTTGACGAAAAGTCGTGGTTGGTAGCGCCAATTGGCGGTGTAGACCTCATGGATACTGATGAAGACAAATTATGGTCGGCCACAATTAAGTCGCTTGGTAAAGGATTTGACCACTTGGCTAATTTTCCTGAAGACCCTTCGCTTAACTAATCCCTTCCTTAAAACTGGAAGTAGATAAAGTCAACCTTTCCAAAACTTCCTGCTAGAAGAATCAGTGCCGCAAGGACTGGATACACAATGTACTTTGCCCAAGTTGGCATACTCATCCGCTGCTTAATAACGCGATCCATAAAGGGATCGATGATCACAAAGAAGATCACCAGCGCCATGATACCAAGTAATTTATTCATTCCATAGGCTTGGAAAAAGGCCTTCAAAGCGGAGGCAGAATAGTCGAAACTCAAGATTTTCTGCAAGACGATATTCCCCTCTCCCACATTTTCTGCGCGGAAGTAAATCCAGGCCAGCACAGCCAAATGAAAGGTGATAAACATATTAATGCCTCGCTTAATCTTCAGGTTCTTATTTAAGCGCAGCGCTGAACTGAGGCCTTCGTTAAACTTCTTAAACCAAATGGCCAACACTAAATATGAGCCATGCAGAAAACCCCAGACGATAAACGTCCAATTAGCGCCATGCCAAAATCCACTGACTAGAAAAACGAGCATTAAGTTATAATACCATCTCCACTTCACTACTCTATTTCCTCCGAGAGGGATGTATAGATAATCTCTAAACCACGTGGACAGGCTAATGTGCCAACGATTCCAGAACTCCGAGATATTGCTCGACAGATAGGGCGTGCGGAAGTTATCCATCAGTTTAATGCCCAGGACTTTAGATGCGCCAATGGCAATGTCTGAGTAACCTGAGAAATCACAATAGATTTGAAAGGCAAAGAGATAAGTAGCCAGAAGCAAGGACAGCCCGTCCATGCTAGCCGGGTCAGCATAGGCTAGCGTCACAGCAGCAGACACACGATCTGCAATTACCATTTTCTTGAAGAATCCCCAGAGCATCTGCTGAAGCCCCTCCACTACCCTCGCCTGATCAAAGGACTGCGTGAGGCGAAATTGATGAAGAAGATTCTGCGCCCGTTCGATGGGGCCAGCCACCAGCTGAGGGAAGTAGGTGACGTACAGGGCAAAATAACCGGGATGCTTTTCTGGCTCAATCTTCCTATTGTAGACATCTACAGTGTAGGCCATGGTCTGAAAAGTGTAGAAGGAAATACCCATCGGCAACAAAAAAGTTGATGCCGGAATCATGTATTCCAAGCCCAAATCCCCGAGCAACACATTGACGTTAGACTGAAAAAAGTTGAAGTACTTGAAAAAAGCCAGCAGCCCGAGGTTAGTGAACAGAGATAGCCAGAGCAGTTTCTTCCTATTTGGCTCAGACTCTTCGCTCCCCAAACGCTGAGAAATCAGGTAGTCTACCACCGTGCTGAATAGAATTAGCACGATATACACAGCCTTCCAAGCCATGTAGAAGTAATAACTGGCGGCAAGAAGAAGCACCCAGCGGTACTTGTGCGGCAAGAGATAATATGCGGCAACTACGGCCGGAAAAAAGATTAAGAATTCGAGCGAGTTAAACAGCATATTATCTCGCTTTTAAATAAGTCGCTGACTTTAAATCGTCAAGCAAGATGGCGTTAAAACTGTCTACTCCATGCTGGTTCATGTGCCCCAAGTCATAAAACGACTCACTCGTCTTAAGCCTATGGTTCATGGAGTAATCTAAAAAGGGAAAACCGTAAGCCGAGAGCTCTTTTCTGATAAAGGCGCTAAACTCCTCGTTATTCTTAGCGTTAGTCTCTGCTGGTCTGGGTTGATTGACCAAGACAAGATTCATATTTACCGACTTGGCATAGTCTAGCAACTGTCTGAAACGCTCAACAGCCCGCTCATCGGCCTCAAATTTTCTGTACTTCTCAGCAGCAGGCGTCTTCATAGTGGCCGACTTTGAGATGTAGCCATTCTTAACATACTGCGGATTGCGGTAGTAAGTCGTGTCCTCAAAAACTAAGTAACGCGCGGCCATCATGTTTAGCAATCGCACGTCTTTTTCATCGTTGAAAATGTCCCAGGCGAGCGCATCGCTCTCGGTATTTCTGACAATCATGATGCTCGACTCGATCTTCTTGTACTCAAAAATGTCAACGAATACATCTAAAATGACCAAGTCTGTAGGCATCTCTGCATACTGCGACTTCAAGTAGTGATAGGTATTAGGCATGGACTGAGCCGTGGTGCCGCAGTTAAAGAGATTTATGCCACCCTGCTCTTCAAAAATGCGCGGATCATAACCACGAAAAGCGTGACTAGAGCCAAACACCATGGCATCAAAAGGCCCATTGCTCAGCTTGTCTTGATATGCGCGATACATGGTTCCCTTTGGAGCCAGATTCTCATCAAAGAAATAGACTAGCCTAGAGCCACGAAGCTGCACATTGGCAAGGGCTAGAAAAATAAGTGTGTAGAAAAGAAGCGCGAGGATGAGGAAAATCAGAGCCTTTTTAAGGAGAGTCATCTATCGCTCAATTATGTCCAATCTGATACACTCTCTTCAACTCCTGGACAGGAACTGCATCTGGATGGTACTGACGAAAAAGTGTGATTACTTTATTCATCACCTCATCACGCACGCCCATTTTGAGGCCTAGTCTCTTGCAGAACAGCGCCTCCTGAGAATCAAACTCTCCGCTGATACTGCTCATCATCATGCAGAGATGAAAATTTTCTACCCGCTCCCATTCTGAGGAAGGCACATGTAGTTTGACCACCAGTTCTCCTGTCATGAGCAGGTGCTTGTCATCTTCCTTAATCTCCAGGCGCTCAGCCATGGTGTCTACCAAGGCTTGCTCTTCATCATCTACCTCTCCGTCTATTTGACTGACATAGATAAGCATGGCAAGCTGCGAAAGTCGTTCCTGATAGTCTTCGGTCATTGGAAAAATTAGACTTCGAATATAGTTAATGATCTTTGAGATGCTTAGTCGCTTCGCGTACTGTGAGCCCTGACAGCTTGGTGTCACGGACAAACGCCAGCACCTCATCAGGCATGTGCCTAGCACAATCTCGCAGCGCCCAACCTGAGGCTTTTCGAATAAAAAACTCAGTAGAATCTGCATGTGCTCTGATAAAGCGCGTGAGCTCATCAAAGTCTACCGCCTCTTTGTACTTGAGTTGATAGATGATGGAGCTTCGTACCACCCACATATCATCATGCTGATTCCACTGCTGCATCGCTGGCTTGAGCACAGGATATGTCATAATTAGTGGACCGACCATATTGGCCGCGATGGCATCTACCGTATCCCACCAAGACTTGGTCTGAATAAGCTCGAGAAAGAAGTCCAAGTCTTCCACCTGCCAAGACCTCTTGGTGCGCAGAATGTAATCTATGGCCGTCATCTGATACTCTCTCTCGTCTTGGGCCCAAAGCTCACGACACAAGTCTTTGTTGAGCAATCTATCTTTGAGATAGTCTTTTAAAAACTCTTTCTGCAACTCCCTTCGCACAGGGGCTTTGAGTCCGTAAAAACTGAACTGACCTTTCATGTAGGCCTTTTGCTGCGCGGCCACTTTATCATTAGCCTTTGACTCAAACCGCAGCCTCAAAGGCTTGATATCTATCTTTTGATGACTCATGTGCATCCAAAAAAAGTGAAATAATTTGAGCCTTACTATTTCAGCGACAAATGAATCATCTAGTCTGGAAAATTGCTTTTTCTTTATGGCCTCTTGTCTCTACCTATTGACATATCTGTGGTCATCCCTTGTCTCAATGAGCGCGACTACATTGAGGCTTGTCTGCGCAGTCTCATTGCCTCAGATATGGATGATGAGTGCATAGAAATCATTGTGGCAGATGGCATGAGTGATGACGGCACACGAGAGATCATCACCAAGCTCGCTCAGCAGCATAAGTCGATTAGACTGATTGACAACCCTGAGAAACTGACGCCCATCGCTTTAAATCGTGGGCTGAAGGCCGCTACGGGAAATGTCAAAGTCATATTGGGCGCTCACTCAGAAGTGTATCCTGACTTTCTATCTCAAAACATGGCGCTTCTCTCAGAGCAGCCTGAGGCCAGCTGCGTAGGCGGCATTTTGGAAAATGTTTATGAAGACGGAGTGTCCCATATCATTGGCCAGGCCATGTCGTCTCCTTTTGGCGTGGGCACTGCTCATTTTAGAACTGGCCTCAAGGCCGGCTGGGTAGACACGGTGGCTTTTGGTGCGTATCGCCAAGAGGTTTTTGAAGACATCGGGTATTTTGACAAGGAGCTACCCCGAAACCAAGACGATGAGTTCAACCATCGACTGTTGGACAGTGGAAAGAAAATATATCTGAGTCCGAGAATACGCTGCAAGTACTTCGTCAGAGGCTCTTTTTCTAGTCTTTGGAAGCAGTATTATCAATACGGCTACTTCAAAGTGTTAGTCAATAAAAAGCACCGCACGGTAACTACTGTCAGGCAACTCTTTCCGCTATTCTTTGTGCTCTACCTGATGCTCTGTCCGCTTGCCATGCTCGTTTTAGGAGGCTTTTGGCTCGCTCTGTTGCCGTTGGCATTGTATGCTCTATTCGCATTGGTCTTCGCTGTGCGTGTAGGGTCCAGTTCTGTGCTTGGTATAATTCGTGCATTTCTTAGCCTGCATCTATCATATGGGTTCGGATACCTCAAGGGCATTGTAGACTTCTTAGTTCTGGGAAAAAACAGTGCGAAGGCAAGCAGCAGTCGCTAAATCAGGCCCGGCCTGTAATTTTCATAAAGACTTCAGCCAACACCGACTTTTTTGAAATACTGAAAAATGGAGTCAACTCTCCGCCAAAGCCTCTGATATACTTCTCTACCTCTGGAATCATAGAACCCAAGAAGTCAAACTCTCTGAGACCTCTCTCCTGCGCTTCTGTGATAGCATGCCACATGGCCAGCGTGCCAGAACCTTCATGACTATTGCTCCGATCATAACCACCAAGAAGGTAATATGCCGTCTTCTGATCATGGACAATGAGAACACAAGCCGAGGGTTGATTATTGACTTTTACAACATAGGCATATCGCGAATCCTTGAGCGATTCTGAGTCCAGTATATTTAAGAGAACATCTTCATGAAAGGCCTCTTTCTTTACATCAAATGTCTTCTTTATAACGCTGTATATCAAATTCTTATCATCAGTTTTCTCAACTACAAGTTCATCTTTAACGCCCTTGTTCAGATTCTGTCTTTTACTGGCACTCAGGCCCGCTTTGAGGTCATCAGACGAGGTGAGAATGTCAAGAATGTACGTATAGCGCGGAGTGACCGAAAACTCCTTCCAGACATAAGACTGCGTGTCTTTAATCCATGAGGGCATATTGATGTCAACCACCGAGTCATTGCGTGCGATTAAGTACTCTGAAATAGCGGCATGAACATTCTTCTCAAAAGTCTGAGAAGAACTCAGCTTCTTGGTTCTGTCAAGCAGAACCAATCCGCAGTGCGGACTCAATGGGCCAGTGATACCAAAAGCAGCACCCAGCTTTGACCCGCTGTACATGGTAAAAAGCGCTTTAGGCTCATCGCCTTTGTGATAGACACCGAGCACCTGCATAGAGCCATTGTAATTGGCCACCCACCTAGGCTGTACAAATAGATTAAGCTGCTCCTTCTCTACAAGGCTTGATAAAGCCTCCATACTGATGGGTCTGACGTCCATGGCTTCAAATAACGTTCAATTTTTTGAATGAGATATGTGCTCTTCATAGACACTCATCATTTGCTTCACATTTTTATCCCAATCATATTGCCTAAGCACCTTTGCTCTCCCCTCCTTTCCCATGCACTTCCGTAGCTCCTCATCGATAACTAAGCCAACCATTTTGTTGGCCGCTACAGTCACGTTCTCTCGTGGCACCACAAATCCGTCAAGACCATCACTCACAATCTCGGCCGGCCCTGGCGCATCAGACACCAGTACTGGCAAACCACAGCTCATCGCCTCAACAATGGCCACCCCAAAAGATTCCTCTCTCGACAAGGCCGCAAAAACATCAAAAGACGAGAGGTGGCGTGCTATTTCCGAATGATCGACCGCTCCGTGAAACTGGACAAACTCAGCTACGCCTAAGTCCAGACAGAGCGCCTCTAATTCCGCACGCTGAACTCCTGACCCTACTATATCGAGCCGCACATCCATTTCTGAAAGACACGCCACAGCTTCTGCAAAGGCACGAATCAATAGATCAATACCATAGACCGGGCTCAAACTCTTGATGGTGCCAATGGTTACTGTAGGCCTGCCATCTCGACTCACTGGCTTCAGTCGCTGCGTATCCACACCAAAGGGTATCACAGTCACATCGCCAGCGGTATACTTCAAAGTTTCTGTGCGCATGGCCGCTGAACTTGAGAGTATATGTCGTGCCTTGCGCAAGTTGTATTTCAGAATCTGCTTAAAGAGGAAACCACGCTTTGGAAAGCCGTAGACATCGCTTCCCCATACAGAAACTAGGTACGGCTGAAAGCCAGATAAAGCGCCTAAAAGACCATAGCTGCTAGCATAATGAGCATGTAGAATATCAGGCTGCTCTGCGCGAATCACTTTTTTTAATTCACTCACTCTCTGAGCAAACTTCCGATCGAGAATGCTACCCTGATAAGCCGAATCACCAGCTATGAGTTTGAGATGACCAGAGTCTACAAGCTCAGCAATATCTGAACTACAATCGCTGTACAGAGAAAAGAGGATAAGCTCTACTCCTTCTGCCATTAAGGACTTTACCCACTTGGTGGTGTGCACTGAGCCGCTATCTGCCAGCATGAGTACTTTCATGAGTTGAGCAGTTTTTGGGCCACTTCTTTTGCTCTACTGCGCCAGGTATTTTGACCACTAATTGCTTCTATCTGCCTAGACTTCTCGCCAATGGACTCGATATCATTAGACAATTCGCGTAGCAAAGTCACAATAGACTTCTTATTGTCAGCCACTTTCCATCCTACCTTGTTCTCTATGACAAAGTCCGCAGCCGCAGTAGCTTCAGTCGCGATGATGGGCAGGCCAGCACCGAGATATTCAAACACTTTGTACGGAAAAGCAAACTCGCGGTAGGCAGAAAAATCAAATACCATGCTGCCAATATCACATGTGAACAGTATCTCTTGAACCTCATCTGGACCGGGATGTTTGACTTCAATGTTAGGCGCAGCCAACTCTGGATACTCATGCCTGACTCGCTCAAACTCAGTCACTCTGCAACACAGCACGAAGTCTACCTCCACTTGTTGCACGGCTTGCAGAAGCGTCTTTAATCCATAGATAGTTTTGGGCGAGGTGAACCCACCAACGTATACCATTCGCAGCCTGCCCGCCTTTCGTGCTGGCCTTTTCACCCATTTACTTGTCGCTGGAGGCAAGGCACTGTGAGACACCTTACTGTCTTGTTGGATGTGCGACATCATGCGTGTCGTAGGCAAAAAAATCTGCGCATAGAGCTCAGAATATGAGCGCCATTCCTTTTTGTAAAAAGGCTTGTAATAGTGGTGTATTAGCTGTGACCTCAACCCTTTTGGGCGGTCAAATTTCCAATAGATATCTCGATAAAAAATTCCTGTGGGTATACTCTTCTCTTGACACAAGGCCGCCAAGGCAAGTTCATTAGAGGGTTTGGGCAAATAATTAGGCGTGCCGAGCATATGAGGAGTAGTACTGCTTTCTGCGTATACAAACTGTGGTCGCCATCCTTCTGAAATACGATGCATTGCCTCTTTGGCCCGAGCCTGCCTCCTATCCCAGGCACCAGTTATCTCAGTCACCTCATAGCCTTCTGCCTTAAAGGCCTCTAACATATAATCAGGGCGCTGAGCCGAGGCGCTCCCCGAATGCGAAATGTGATCAAAATGAATATTGACTATAATCTCGTTCATGCCTCTTTCTTAATCGTCAAGTAGAACCACAAAATGAAGAACACATACATCGCTGAGAGTATGACCGAGTACACGGATAGAGAGTCTAATACTGAAAAGGACATCCAGGTTGACATCACATAGAGACCTGCGAGCGCAAGCGCTTGAAAGAGAATACTCATCAACGCAAACGAACGCTGCGTATTAAAGATCAGCGGAACGGTAGAGACCGAGCCACTAACTAGACCAATTGCCAGCGCAGGTGCTAGTCGACTTGCATACTCCCCAGCCATAGTCCAGGCGTCACCTAAAACGAAACGAAACAAGGCTGGACCAAAGAAAAATAGCGCAATAAAAACGGGCACAGAGAAGTATAATGAATACTTCAATGATATCTTGAACAAAGACAGCCTATTACTCTCAATATCAGATGCTTCTCGATAAAAAACTTGCGCGTTTGAACCTTGAATTAACTTAATCGGAGCGCGCACATATCGCCATGTGATGGCGTACATACCCATGGCCTCCAATCCAAACAAAGAGGTGAACACCAAGTTGAAAATCAGCTGCTGATTGAGACTATCAGCAGCGGCCAATGGGAGGTTCCATTTTGGAAACTCATCATACTTTTTGGCTGCCTCACTCATCGACTCTTTTGAAGGCGCAGAGGAAGTCATCTCCTTGAGGGCAGGAAGCAACCAGAGATTACCCAGCGGGTATGCAATGAGCAGTCCCGCCAAGAGTCCAAAAGGCCCAACTCCTTTGTAGCCCAAGTAGATACTCACTGCGGTCAGCACTAACGCGTAAATTCCTTTGGCCATGGACATATCCTTGTACTTGCCCATGCTGTTGGTCACGTTTACAGAAATGCCATAGAGCGCACTTAGAAATAGAATGGCTGGCACCAACCACAGCAGACCCTTAGGGCTAATCTCGTAATGCTCTGCCAACAGGTCTTGCCCTACAAACATGAGCACCAAGGATAGCAACGACACGATTACGAGTATGCGCAGTGCTAATCGAGACACTGGCAGCCGCTCACCCTGACCCCCTGCCCTGACAATGGCCACATCATACCTCATGCTGCTGAAAATGGCGAGTATGCCGATAATGGCCATCACGTTGGCAAAGACTCCAAAATCACTTGGCGTGTAAAGTCTAGCCAGCACTGGCGCTGCAGCAAACTGTATGAGAAAAGCGATACTGCTTCCTCCAAGCAGCGTCATGAACTTTTTACCAAACTCGTTCATGCATCGAGTATTGATGACTCGCGCTATTTGTATTAATTAGCAAGAGCATGAGAAAAGTCAAAAGACCATTGACGATAAGTAATTCAAATCCGAAGTCATAGACAAGCGTATCGAGCAAAAAACTCAAGACCGGTGAGAGTAAACAAACCACAGGCACCAAGCTGTCTCTGACATTCATGCGCGTAAACAGACCAAAAGTGTACAGTCCAAGCAGCGGCCCATAGGTATAACCTGCAAAGGTGAAGATCTGAGAGATGACAGACTGATCATTAATCAAATCAAAAATGACAATGACGATAAGCAAAACGACAGACATACCTACATGCACCCACCTTCTGATGCGCACCCCGTTTCCTTCAGTCATTTGAGTAGAATCAAGTGCTCTGGATGAATAACCGTCAGAATCGCTCTTCTTGTTTGGAGAGCCGAGTATGTCTACATAAAACGAAGTGGTTAATGCCGTAAGCGCAGAATCAGCGCTGGAGTATGCCGAGGCCACCAGTCCAAGAATGAATATGACCGCGATAGAATTACCTAAGCCACCTTCTAGGGCCACCTTAGGAAAGAGCAGGTCAGCCTTGTCAGGCATGCCAATTTGAGCAAAGTCTATGTAGGTGTATAATAAGGCCCCGAGCCCCAGAAAGAGCAGATTGACAAAGACCAGCACGATACTGAGCGTGATGATGTTTTTCTTTGCATCAGAGAGATTTTTGCACGCCAAGTTTTTTTGCATCATGTCTTGATCGAGCCCAGTCATGACAAAGGCAATAGCCGCTCCAGATAAGAACTGCTTGATGAAGTGCTTCTTATCACTAAAATCCTCAAAGTAGAAGCTCTTAGAATAGTCTGACTCGGCCACCGTATTGACAATGCCCGTAATACTTAGCCCCATGGCATCTCCTATACCCCATATAGCGAGCACCACTGCCAAGAGCATAAAGCTGGTCTGCAAGGTGTCTGTCCAAATGATGGTCTTTATACCTCCTTTAAATGTGTAGACCCAGATGAGCACAATGGTGATTAATGCGATGATGTAAAAAGGGACTTCTTCGCCAAAAATGTACTCTTCAAAGACGATGGCCACGAGATAGAGTCGAAATGCTGCACCTATAATTCGCGAAAGCAGAAAGAAACTGGCCCCAGTCTTATATGCTGCTTTCCCAAAGCGACCTTCCAAATAAGTGTAGATGGAGGTGAGATTTAACTTGTAATAGACCGGCAGCAAGACAAATGCGATAAGTCCATACCCTACGATATAGCCCAAGACCATCTGCATATAAGAAAAGGATGACCCTTCGACCCATCCTGGCACAGATAAGAATGTGACACCACTAAGCGAAGCGCCAATCATACCAAAGGAAACCGTCATCCAGTTGGCCGACCTTCCTCCTAAAAAGAAAGACTCGTTATCTCCCCTTCCTGAAGTCAATCGCGACACGATGACCAGAAGCACGAAGTATCCTATTATATACGCTACAATCTCTGAGGCAGACATACAAATGAGTGTGACACGAAGGAAATCTAAAATTCTGACATCAGTTTTTTCTTCGTCTATATTTTTCATCCGATATCTTTGATAAGATAAAGAGATGGCAGAACACCACAGGATACATCGAGAACTGGATCGCTCATTTGACGAAGCGACCGTCATAGAAGAACATGCGAAGCAGGTAAAGTGGATCATTTTCTCTGACCACCACCGTGGCCGCGGAGACGGTGCCGATGACTTTAGGGCCTGCGAAGAGACCTACAAAAAAGCCTTGCGCTACTATCTAGACAAGGGCTACACACTATGCCTACTTGGTGACGTAGAAGAGTTTTGGGAGAACCCGATATTAAAAGTGATGAACCGCTACAAGGATGTGATGCTCTTAGAAAAGGAGTTTTATGACCGTGACAGGTTGCACAGAATCTGGGGTAATCATGACGACTCATGGCAGATTGCCGACAAGATGAACAAGTACTTGGGCTGGCTGTTCCCACGCATCAGAGTCTCAGAGAGTATTGTCCTGAAACTAAAAAATGACCTGCGCGATGCAGACATACTGCTGGTACATGGTCATCAAGGAACTCTCGAAAGCGACAGGTTTGCGTTAATCAGCCGATTTTTTGTGCGTGTGTTTTGGCGCAATTTTCAGCGCATATTCAAAATCCCACTGTCTACTCCATCAAATAACATAGAAATGAAATCTGCCCATGATGAGGCCATGTATGCTTGGGCAGATAAGACAGACAACATCATCATCTGCGGGCACACGCACCACCCTGTATTTATGTCATTTACGCATGCTGACCAACTGCAGCACGAACTGAATGACCTGGAGCAAGCACAGGAAAAGAAGGCCACAGAAGCTCGAAAAGAGGAAATCGCATCACTAAGAAAACTGCTGCTCAAAGTGCAGCTTGATGAAGGACGGTCACTTGAAAAAACACTGCGTAAACCGCTGTACTTTAACGCAGGTTGCTGCTCCTTTAAAGATGGAGACATCACCGGTCTAGAATTGTCAGATGGTGAGATTAAGCTTGTAAAATGGACAGCGGCTGAGACATCAAAGAAACTGCTGGGACGCACATCTATAGACTACATCCTTGACAATCCGGAAGTGGAGGTATCAGCGGTGAAGGAGACGACTGGCGTGAGCCTTGAGGGCGAAGACTGAGCGCTCGTCAACTAGCTCTCCTTCTTCACTTAGAAGCGTCTCTATGCCAGAGAGTTTAGGCTTTAGCGCAATGACATCGACCTTTAAGTAATTGAGCACATTGGTAAACTGATCGACAGGGCGCAGCGCTCCGGTATGACCCGAAGACAAACCAACCAGCCCAGCTAACTTGTTGTGGAATGACGTTGGCGGCACCGCGTCAATAAAAAGCTTTAGAAAGCCGGGGAATCCACCATTATATTCTGGAATCACAAAAACGAACTTATCCACGGAAGTGATGTATTTTTCCACAGTGCTAGCAAATGCTTCGCTTCGCTCACCATACAATTCTGAAAAAGCGAAGGTGTGAGGCATGGTATTCAAATCCAAGATTTGATTTTCAGTTCCTTCACTATCAAGTATTTGAGCGTAGGCCTTGGCCACTTTTAAAGAATTACTTCCCGCTCTATTCGTCCCGCTGATTATACTAATCATTCTCTTTCTTAATTAACATGTGCTGTGCAAAAGTAGACCGCAATATCGGGGCTTTCGCGGCCCTGCCAGTAATATTATTCGGCAAATTTGTGGATAGCCCAAATACAGGCTCGCGCATCAGTATTTTATGGAATTAACTTTTTACGGACACGGAACATTTGGAGGCACTTTCGAAGGAAAGAAAATCCTCATCGACCCGTTCTTTAGAGGAAACCCTAAAAGCGATGTTGACCCGCAGACCGTAGATTGTGAGTATATGCTCATCACACACGGCCATGGTGACCACATCGCAGATGCCGTAGAGATTGCCAAGCGTTGTAAGTGCAAGGTAATTGCCAACTACGAGATAGCGACTTGGCTTGAAAAGCAGGGAGTTGAGGATTGTCATCCCATGAACCATGGCGGACAAATCTCTACGAGCTGGGGAAAATTGAAATACGTCAATGCCGTGCATTCAAGCATGCTGCCCGATGGCAGTTATGGTGGAAATCCGGGAGGATTTATCTTCTTCACGGAAGGTAAAGAGGTCTACTTTGCTGGAGATACCGCCTTGCACATGGACATGAAATTGATGGGCGAGTATAACAAGATTGACTTGGCCATTCTGCCCATAGGTGACAACTTCACCATGGGAATAGATGATGCAGTGATAGCCGCTGACTTTGTCAAGTGCGACAAGGTACTCGGCATGCATTACGACACGTTTGGCCTTATCGAGATTGATGCAGACGAGGCAAAAAGGAAATTTGAAGCAAAGGGAAAAGAATTGACACTCATGAACATCGGGGAATCCCGAACATTTTGAAATTATGGCAAAAGTAATAGCAATAGCAAACCAGAAAGGTGGAGTCGGGAAGACAACCACAGCAATCAATCTCTCTGCCGCATTTGGTGCCTTAGAGAAGAAGACGCTCATTATTGATGCGGATCCTCAGGCTAACAGTACTTCAGGTGTTGGTTTTGACCCGCGCAATATCAAAAACAGCATTTATGATTGCATCATCAGCAAGGCTGACCCAAAGTCTATAATTCTGAATACAGAGTCTCCAAACTTGGACATTCTGCCCGCCCACATCGACTTGGTAGGTGCAGAGATTGAGATTATCAATCTTGAAGACCGTGAGTTTTTGATGAAGAAGGCTATTGACTCATTGAGGTCGGAGTATGACTTTATCATTATCGACTGCTCACCAAGTCTTGGTCTGATTACGGTCAACAGCCTATGTGCGGCAGACTCAGTAATTGTACCTGTGCAGTGCGAGTACTTTGCACTTGAGGGACTGGGCAAATTGCTCAACACCGTAAAAATTGTGCAGAGCAGACTAAACCCTGAGCTTGGTATGGAAGGTATCCTTCTTACGATGTATGACACAAGATTGAGACTTGCCAATCAAGTGGTAGAGGAAGTGAAAATCCACTTCCAGCAGCTTGTGTTTGATACGGTCATTCACAGAAACACTACGCTGGGTGAGGCACCAAGCCATGGAGAGACTGTCATCATGCATGATGCGAGTAGCAAGGGAGCTATCAATTACCTTAACTTGGCCAGAGAAATACTCCAAAAGAACAATCTCACAAAGCTGAGTGACGAGGAGAAAATGATTGCATTCGAAAATGAGTAAGAAAAGAGCATTGGGAAAAGGCCTGAGCGCATTGCTTGAGCATGCAGAGACGGATATCACGATGCCAGCATCTAATGGCAGCGTGCTTGAGAAAGATGTGCTGGGGTCGGTGAGCAAGATTAAAATTGCTGACATCGAGGCAAATCCTTTTCAGCCGAGAACAGAGTTTGAAAAAGAGCCACTCATCGAGCTCTCAAAGTCTATTGCCGAGCACGGCATTATACAGCCGCTGACTGTGCGCAAGATGGGCAGAGGACAGTATCAGATTATCTCTGGTGAGCGAAGGTTTAGAGCATCGCAACTGGCTGGTCTTGAGGAAGTACCATGTTACATCAGACTGGCTGACGACCAGACCATGCTTGAAATGGCCTTGGTGGAGAACATTCAGCGTGAAGACTTAAATGCTGTTGAAATAGGAATTTCATATCAGCGACTGATTGAAGAGTGCAGCTTGACGCAAGAAGAGCTGAGCCAAAAGGTGGGTAAAAATCGATCTACGATTAGCAATTACCTGCGCCTCTTAAAGCTTCCACCTCTTGTTCAAAGTGGCCTGCAGGCTAAGAAGATTAGCATGGGACATGCCCGAGCGCTCATCACTATTGGCGATGACAAAAAGATTGAGAAAATCTACAAGCAGATACTTGAAGAAGGACTGAGCGTAAGAGCAGTAGAGCAAATTGCCAAAGGCAAAAACACTGCTGCCCCTGCTGAAGCGGTTGCCAAAACAGGCAGACCAGCACTTTCGTTTGAGCAACAACGATTTAAAAGTGGTCTTTCTCGTCTAGTTGAAGCCAAAGTAGGGCTCAAACAAGGCAATAATGGGAGTGGAACCATTGTTATACCTTTCGAAAACGATGACGATTTGAGAAGAATCGCCCATGCGCTCGATATATAAGGTATGTTCCGCCCCCTTCTAATTCTGCTCTTCCTATGTTTTGCCTCTACCCTATTTGCGCAAGAGACGGAGACAGATTCAGTTAAATATCACTCCCCACGCAGGGCCACTATACTGTCGGCTCTTTTGCCTGGTGCAGGCCAAGTCTACAATAAGAAATACTGGAAACTACCCATCATCTATGGTGGCATGGGCGCGGCCGCCTATCAGCTCAATGAGCACGTGCAGGAGTTGAAAATCATACGAACTGCGCTGATTGCGGTGCAAGACGATAACCCCAACACAATCAACACGTCCATCTATCCTGATAGCCGACTGGCCGACCGATTAGACTATAGAAAAAGACTCCGAGACCAAGCCTATCTTGTCATGGCGGGAGTATATGCCATTCAGATTATAGACGCTCATGTAGACGCGCAGCTCTTTCACTTTGATGTGAGTGAAGACCTGAGTCTAGATGCCCTTCCATATGTCGGAGGCACCGCTCAACCATATGTTGGTCTATATCTGAGCTTGAAACTATAAATTCGTCAAGTGAAAATTGCCATCTGGGGATACGGCCGAATGGGCCACATGGTCGAATCTGTGCTCAAAGAGCGCGGACACGAAGTGCTTGTGCTTGGGCGTAATCCAGAAAAACCAGATGTGGATGTCATTATCGAGTTTACCACACCTGCATCAGTTCTCGACAATATAAAGCTGGCAAGTAGCTGGCAAATACCAATGGTTACTGGAACTACGGGGTGGCATGATCAGCTCAGTGAAGTGCGTGACTTGGTGAGCAGCGGAGGCTCTGCCCTTTTCTATGCTAGCAACTTTAGCATTGGCGTATATCTCTACAACGCGGTCAATGAATACATGGCCAAACTCATGAATGCGCATGATGACTATGATGTAAGCATGGAAGAAATACACCATACCGGTAAGCTAGATAGCCCGAGCGGCACAGCCATCAGTATTGCAGAAAAGCTGATTGAGAACGTGGATAGAAAAACGGCTTGGAAAAACGAATCGTCAGTTGACGAGACGGTGCTTGAGATTATTTCAAAACGAGAAGAAAATGTACCGGGCACGCACAGCGTGACCTATGATAGCGACATTGATACGCTCACCTTTAGTCATGTGGCAAAGGGACGTAGAGGATTTGCGCTTGGTGCGGTGCTGGCTGCAGAATGGCTCAGCGACAAAAAAGGACTATTTGGCATGTCCGATATGCTGAAAATCAATTAAAGAAAGACTATGTCTATACCCTTAATACTACTACTGATAACTATCGCACTGTACTTTGTGTGTCTTCCTAAACTATTTGTGAAAGCAGGCAGAAAAGGTTGGGAAGGACTGGTGCCTATTTATAATATGTATGTCTGGCAAAAAGTAACTGAACGACCATGGTGGTGGATTTTAATCCTCATTGTGCCGGGTGTTCAGTTTTTGATGCTCATCATCATGCATGTGCAGATGGCTAGATCATTTGGTCAGCGTGGCGCACTCAACACTTTACTCGCTGTGGTGGCTCCTTTTTATATGCTGCCTAAAATGGCTTTTTCAAAAGACATTAAGTATACAGGAAACATTGATTGGGCAAACCAGCCTAAAAACAGTGCGCACGAGTGGAGTGACGCGTTGTTGTTTGCACTCATTGCGGCATTTATAATCAGAACATTTGTGATGGAAGCCTTTACCATACCGACACCGTCTATGGAGCGATCTATGTTGGTGGGTGATTTCCTGTTTGTATCTAAAGCGAGATATGGAGCCAAACTTCCGGAGACGCCTCTCTCCTTCCCGCTTGCTCATCACACGCTGCCAGTCATAGGCACTAAAAGTTACTTGGATTGGCAAAAGCTAGACTATCATCGTCTACCGGGCTGGGCTGACGTAGAGCGTGGAGACCCTGTCGTGTTTAACTTTCCTGAAGGTGACACGGTACTGGTGGAGCGTCCAGAAATAAGCTACTACTCGTATCTAAGAGACCAAGGACTATACATTTCTGGCAACGTAAACACCTTTGAGAAAAACCCTCAACGGAGCATGGACGTGGTGCGTAAAGGACTCATCGCGGGCACAGACAAACAGTATAGTTTGACAGTAAGACCGAAGGACAAAAAGGAGAACTATGTCAAGCGATGTGTAGCAATTCCAAAGGATGTATTTGAGCTCAAAGACCGCAAAATGTACATCAACGGAGAGCTGCAAGACCAGTATAACAACCTCCAGTTTAACTATGTGGTGTATACAAAAGACAATAAAGAAGTGGGCTTAGCAGTAAAGATGCAGCTCAAAGAGAAGATAGACCTCAGTATAGAAAACTGGCCAAAAGATGTGACTGGGAGACCTAGCTCAAAGCCGCCATTTATGATTACCATGACTGACAAGCAATACGAGGCCATGAAAGGGTTGAGTTTTGTAGAGCGCATCGATGTGCTCAATGATACTGTGGCAAGAGAACCAGGAATTGGACAGTATGGAGCGAGCTACCGACCTGTGTTTCCACACTCTAAAGACTACCCCTGGACCAGAGATAATTTTGGCCCGATGACAGTGCCTGCCGCAGGTGCCTCAGTAGACTTGACGGTAACAAATCTCTGCCTCTATGAGCGCATCATCAGAGATTATGAAGAGAACGAACTGTATGTCAAAGGCGGGAAAATTTACATCAATGGTGAAGAGGCCAGCAGCTACACGTTTAAGCTAAACTACTACTGGATGATGGGTGACAACAGACACAACTCATTAGACTCGCGTTACTGGGGCTTCGTTCCTGAAGACCATGTGGTGGGAAGACCATCGTTTACGTGGCTTTCACTGGACCAAGAATTAGGATGGTTTGACGGAAAAATAAGATGGAGCCGCATGTTCAAAGGTGTGGACTGATGACCGTCTATAATGAAGTGCTGAGTCCACTTCCCTGTTTTGGGAACATCACTTTTTATCATCACCTGCTTGAAGATGATGTGATTATTGACAGGCACGAGCATTATGTAAAGCAAACCTTGCGCAATCGCTATGAGCTTACTGGTGCTCAAGGCCGATTTTTCTTGACCATTCCAGTGCTAGGTCAGCGTGGAATGAAACTCCCTGCCACCGACATCGCCATTTCTTATGAGACCGAGTGGCAGCATCAGCATGTGCATGCCATCAAGAGCAACTATGGCTCATCTCCTTTTTATGAGCACTACGCCAATCAGATTTTTGAGCTGATTAACTCACGCTGTGAGACGCTGTATGAGTTTAATATAAAGGCGCATGACTTGGTCTGTTCATTTTTAAAGACATCTGACTACCTCAGCGACAAAGGCCTCAGGCTTTCTGACGAGTATATCGAGTCTAGTCCGGGACTCGATTTGCGTGGCTCTTTTAAATCAGGTGCAGAGGGCTTTAACTCCTACTTGCAAGTGTTTTCAGACCGCTGCGCTTTCGAGTCTGATTTGAGCGTGTTAGATCTGATATTCTGCTCTGGTCCACAGGCCCATTCGTACATAATAAACCAGCGCTGAAAGGGCTCAGAAGACTAGTCCGCAACCTTTTATCCAAGCCCATCGTAAATAACAATGCGATGGAAAATTTGAAGCATAACTGGTTGACAGACCACCTCATAGACTTCGAGTACAAGCAATACGTGTTATTGGGCTATTTGAAGAAAGTAAAAGTATCATTTGACAATCTGAAACTATTTCCTGAGTTGTCAGAACTCATTTTTCACTATAGGAATCTGATGTCATTTCTTGAATCTCGCACCTTGGTTGATGAAAATCTACCTGTGGAGATGTCAGGAATCGATCTTGAAGGGCTGAAGCTAGTCTACGAGAAAATATCTCAAGATCAAGACATGATGAACATTCTGAATGACATTGTCGCCTTTGCTATGCCTAAAATGGAAGACGCCATCTACGAGGGTCGTGAAATCTATGAGATTGTAGAAGAGCACATCGCCATGGATCCAGTTGGAATTCTGCCTCTGTACAATAAAGAAGGTTATTTCTTCTTGACAAATGAGGAGAATGAAAATGTTCAGATATACCGCTATGACCTTTCAAGCATCGAGAAGCCTGATGAGAGTTATAGGACTATATCATCTACTTACGTGAGAACTGAAACGAGTTCAACCATGAAGATTCTTGAAAATATAAAGTTGGAGTTGGCCAAAGAGAAGAAGGACCTTCCTACTCCAGCCACCTATTGTTTTCACTCCATGTTATCTATACCAAGCGAAGAGACTTTCCTTCCAATTGCGAAGCGAATGCTCCTCAAAGAACTTGTAGCGGCTTAAGCTGCTTTGCTCGTCACTTCATTAGAATCAGCACGTTTTGCCGCTTTGATGCGCGCATAACGGTCCTTGATTTCTCTTAGTCTAGCTGGTCTGGCAAAGACCATGTCATAGGCTTCTTTGATTGAATCAGAATTTTTGACATCGCGCACGATGTCTGTCCATTCGTGAAAGTTTAGCGTAATGGGATTGTAGGTCCCCACTGGCTCGGTGATACCATACTGCGCCTGCTCACTTTCTGGCTCGAAGGTGCCAAACATCCTGTCCCAGATTATAAATGTAGACCCGTAATTCTTGTCCATGTAATGGTCATTAGTCGCGTGATGCACTCGGTGGTGCGAAGGCGTTGTAAAAATGTACTCAATAGGACGAGGCAGCTTGCGAATGTATTCTGTATGAATCCAGAATTGATACAAGACTTCAATCTGATGGCAGATGAAAAAGACTACTGGGTGAAAGCCCATCATCACTACCGGTAAGAAAAACACCAACTTGATGTGCTGAGTCCAACTCAGTCTGAATGATACCGACCAATTATAATGTTCTGAATTGTGATGTGTCACGTGTGTAGCCCACCAAAATCTGCTCTCATGCCCTACTCGGTGCGCCCAGTAACGGCAGAAGTCAATGCATATGATGCAAAGCACATAAGTCCACCAGTGCGTCTCGATAGACCATGGCACGAGATTGTAGAAAAAGAGGACGAGTCCGAAAGTGGCAATTTTGAGTCCGGCAGACATGGCCACATTCGTCAAGCCAATAAAGGTGGCCGACAAGGTGTCTTTCTTGTTATAGTAGTCTCTTTTGTGATATGCACTCAAGGCCCACTCCAACCCTACGAGGGTAATCATCGGAATGGCCATCATCTGCACAAAAGGGTAATCGTTTAGCAAAGCTAAGGCCGCCTCATAAGAAAGTGGAATCTCTCTTCCTGGAAACCAACTGCTAATAAATTCACTAAATGATGTCATAGGTCTAGTAAAATTGAAGGTACAAAAATGCCGATTTTTTCAATGCCCTCGCAGTGTTGAAGGGCGCTTATTCAGAATGGCAAAGTGAACAAGTGACAGGAAGACAATAAAAAGGTGGAATGTGTACCTTACTCACCTAAATAAATCTAGATAATGGCTGACATAAAACTCGCAGGCAACCCTTGCCAAACTTCAGGAACGATACCTCAAAAAGGAACGAAAGCACCAGATTTTAGATTGGTTAAAAATGACCTCTCATTGACCTCTATTGCAGACTTTGAGGGCAAGCGACTCGTTTTAAACATATTCCCTAGCATCGACACGGACGTGTGCGCGGCTTCGACAAGGGAGTTTAACAAACGAGCGGCTGGACTTGATAATACAGTTGTAGCCTGTGTGTCTCGCGACCTGCCTTTTGCTCAAAAGAGATTTTGTGCCGCAGAAGGACTTGAGAATGTACTCACACTCTCTGATTTCCAGAGCGCGCAGTTTGGTAAAGATTATGGTTTAGTCATCATTGGTGGACCTTTGTCTGGACTTCACAGTCGTGCGGTTGTGGTGATTAATGAGTCTGGAGAGGTAGTACACTCTGAGCAGGTACCTGACATTGTGCAAGAGCCTAATTATGATGCGGCTTTAGGGGCCTTGTCGTAGGGTTTCGTGGTTTTTAACCTTTGGTTATTCTAACTTTTAAGGTGGCTGAATAGGCTTGTTAATACAATCAGCGAATTGAAAAATGAAGGCCCTTAGAATATCAGAAGATATGGAGTGCAGATATGAAGATGCTGTATTCTGCGCTAATGGTGCATTCCATATGATTGTTGGGTCGGCAGAACAGGGGTTTGAGGTCAACAGAGTTATAGATATTGGTCAGTTGCTTGAAGAGCAGCCAATTGGTTGGACGACAATGATTACAACCATAGAGGCAGAAAGTGATGGACTGATTGGAGCGACTGGCGAAACCAGTTATGGCGGTGCAGGATATATTACGCTGAGAAATAAGGAAACATCTGAACCCAAATGGGCGATACATCTTTCCAATATGAATAATCCGAAGGCCATTCGATTTGAATCAGTGTATTTGATTGTAGAGACTGACCTCAACTTTCCAAATGGTCTTGCATTCAAGATACCGATTGAAAGACCTTGGGATTTTGAAATTGAGAAATTAAAAGGCCGATAACACAAAAGCCTGCGCACGCTATCTATTGAAAGGCCTTGTCAGTTGTAACATCCCATATTCTTGGTCACGATTAATAAATCGCAGGCCTACTCACCACATCGTATTGCCATTGGCCGACTCATTTGGGACTTGTTGGATGGCGTCCCAGTGCTCGCATATCTTCCCCAGTTCATCAAAGCGGAAAAAATCCATTGTGATGTAATGTTCATCGCCTGGCCAGATTTGATGGGTATGTAGAGCGACCAGATCTCCTTCAGCCACAGAACGCACAAAGTCGATCGACTTTTCAGAAAAGTCTTTTTTCATTCGCTCAAAGTAGTCGATGAACGGCTGCGGCCCATCTGCTACCAGCGGGTTGTGCTGAATGTATTCCTTACCGACATATAGTTCAACCGCTTTTTGAGGATTGCCTTCATAGGCCATTCGGTAAAATGCAATCGCGTTCTTTTTATTCTGGTCTAAATTCATTTTGATGAATTTTCAATTCTCTATTTCTCCATTCGTCCGTATATAAATCAGACTCTCTGATGGAGCAGAAATACTATGTACCGACTTTCCTTCTGAGCTGAACGTACTTCCAGGGTCCAGAGCCATCGCTTCGCTTTTGCCTGGCATCGAGTACTTCGCTTCGCCTTGGATGATGACTGCTCGAAAAACAGAGCCATCACTCTTTATCTCTCCTGCATAGCCTGCCGGGAGTTTGATGAACATTCCATACACTTCTTTGTTCTCTGGGTCACCCCATAGATAGGCCTTCTTCACACCATTTTCTGAAGCCGAAGTCCAAACGATATTGGTCGCATCGATGTTGATGGGACGCTCACCATTATCATGGGCTTCTTCGATGGGCTGTACCAAGTATGGGCCAGAGTCTATTTCTACATAAGCGACATTCTTTGTGCCTTTGACCGCTGTGATGTGCGCTTCTCCGGCTGGTTGCGTCCAGAAGGAACCCGAGGGCATCCACATCTTGGCGGCTTCAGGATCATCGTTGTGCACCAGTCCGCTGATGACCACTGCACGATAGGTCACGTTGTGTATGTGTGGCGGAGAGGAGAATCCATCTACAAATTCGGCTAAGAATCCTGTGGCCACTTCTCCCTTGCGATCGCCCCACACGGTTCCCGCTTTTGGACTCTGGTCGCCTCGGGCTGGGTTGAGTTGTTCCCATTCGATCTCGGAACTGAGTTTGACTTGATTTGTCGGGGCAGTAATCTTTTGGCTGCTATCCGCCTGCGCAGTGTTTGGTTCAGAATGACAAGCGCTCAATGTGAGCGCAATGATGAGCGCTAGTTGTGTTATTCTCATGGCTTAAATTTAATTCAATAGTTTATTGGTCAGCTCCATTAGGCCTTCAATCAATCCATTATCATAAGCGTCTAGATGCGCTTGACCATAGTCGCCTTTGTCGTTGTCGAAATACTTACCTGACATGCCTGTGTGCTTTTCTGAGAGTGCCAAGTCAATGAGAATGTCAGCTCCTTTGTAAGCGGGTGACCAATGATTGCCATACGCCTCTTTGACCATCTTTGTATTGAGCAAAGATCCGGGATTGACTGCGATGAAGTTGATGTCCTTTTACTTACTGGCCATATCGAAACTCCACATGAGTAGCGCGAGTTTGCTTTGCGCATAGGCGTCTTGATCATCTAATTGTTTTTCGCCCCTGAGTGCTTGGAGGGAAACTGTTGCCTGCGCAGCAGAACTGAGGCTGATCACACGAGGAGATTCGGCTGAATTCAACGCGGGTAACAATTCATTTGTAAGCAGCACAGCAGCGAGATAGTTGACTACCAAGCGCACATCCATTCCGTTCTCAAGTCTTGGAGCGGGAGTCAGAAAAATACCTGCATTGTTGATCAGTATGCCTAGAGTATGATGCTCTTTTCTCACCTTTTCAGCCATTGTTTTGACGGCCTTTAAGTCCGAAAGGTCTGCGACATATCCGATGATGTTGCTGTTACCAGAATCAGCTTTCAGTTCGCTAATCACGCTTTCCAGCTTTTCAGAATTTCTACCGTGAAGAATCAGTTCGTGGCCCTCCTTGGCCAACTTGCGGGCAGCTAATTTGCCGATGCCGTCTGTACTTCCTGTGATAAAGATTTTCTTTTTCATGATGTATGAACTTCTTTCTTATTCAAGTGAAAATGCGGCAAGACTTTTTCTGCCAAAGTCTCCAATGTATTATCCATTCCCATGGTGTTGAAGCGCAGATTGATGGCCACGTGATTGACTCCAATGTCTTTGAGAATGTGCAGGTATTCGACTAGGAAATTGACTCCCGTTCGAAATCCCAATTGAATAGGCTCTGGTTTGAAATCGGGAGCTGGATGCAGGGCCAGATACATGGCCGTCATAAAGGGTTTGTCTGTATCTGTGATTTTAGCGACTTCTGCTCTCCAATCACTAATCGTGTTCTGTTGCATCTGAGGGTTGCGTAAGTAGTACATCCAACCATCTCCATGCGCTGCATTCCAGGCTACACTTTGCTGACTATGTCCAGTAATGAGCATAGGGACCTTGTGCGTAGTAGCTTTTGGAAGCACGTCCACACTGCCATTTAGATTACCGAAGTGCTCGGTCTCCAATTTCGGAAAGTCGTCTTGCGCTGCCCGGATATACGAGAAGGACTCGCGGAACAATTCTCCGCGACTCTCGAAGTCAATACCCAAAGCAGGATACTCATCAGGTCGGTCTCCCGAGGCTACACCAAGTATCATTCTGCCGCCCGACAACTGATCGATCGTAGCAGCAGACTTCGCTACATGCACTGGATGGTGCAAGGGTAAGGCAATGCTTGAAATACCAAGTGCAATCTCACTGGTCTGTCCTGCCAAGTAACCGAGATAAGTGAAGGGGTCGTACATCTGCCCGACATCTCCAAACGCTGGCACGTTGAGCGGAATATCGCGCAACCATATCGCCTTGAATCCAAGTTGCTCTATGAGCTGTGCGCGTTCCAATTGCTGCTTCATAGCAGGTGAGGTGCCCACTGCATAATACTCGATAGGCACCACAACACCGAGACTCATTTCGCCCGCAACGAAAGCACTGTTGTAGCCTTTGTTTATGGATTCGAATGGTTTCATTTTTCTTTGCGTTCTATACTACTATACTTATTATAGTGACAAAAGAAAGTATAGTTACCTACATTTGCAATAACGGTCAAAAAGGATAGTATAGAATGAAAGAGAAAACGGTGAGTGACATGCTCGAATACAATGGACGGGAATACCCTTGCTGTGCTAGCCTGACCATGGGTGTGATTGGTGGAAAATGGAAGACGGTGATCCTTTATCACTTGATTTCAGGTCCTAGACGTTATAACGAATTGCGCAAAGAGATGCCGACCGTTACCGAGCGGACATTGAGTCTACAATTGAAGCAGTTGGATTTAGATGGTATTGTGAAGAGGAAAGTGTATCACAAGAAACCACCGATGCGGGTAGAGTATTCTCTGACCGACAAGGGGAAGACCTTGATCCCGGTCGTTGAAGCGATTGCTGAGTGGGGAGATGCGGTCGTTAGAGCCAAGGCTGACTGATTTTACACACCTTGCTATTCGCAGGAAATTTCGAATTCCCATAGTTGTATCAGACTTGCCATTCTTCTCATCGGCTTACATCTGAATATCGAACTGAGTTTCTAGTGGAGCAGGAATGAGTTTTGGGTCATCCCCTATCATCTCACGGATGTCGATTTCTATTCCTCGAGACATAGTCGTAATTGGAACGTCATTGCTATTTCCTTCGAAGGGGTTCTCCGTATTCTCACCGATTTTCTCCATGGTATGGAATATCCAGGATACGATCACCGCAAAAGGTATCGAGAACCAAATGAAGTTAAAACCTACCCACTCCACCACCTTGTGTATGGGGCTTGTATGCACCTTCATGTGCTCTTGAATGAGGTCTACTACCTCCAGACCGATCTTCTCAAATTCATGCATCATTCCCAATGGCAATAGGAGAATGAAGATCCACACGAAGCAATAATTCAAGGTGGCGAACTGACGCGGATATGGGAAATTCTTTATTCGCTCTGCCTTGCCCTGCAAGGTGAAGAACTCCGTAAGCATCGCTTGCATTTCCATGTGGCGGAAACTTTCTATGAGGCCGTCTTCCATTAATTTTTTTAGCTGACGAGACTGTATTGTCAGACAGGCGCCTTGCTTATTCTTCTTCCCAAGGATTTCTTTTTTCTCCGCCTCTGAAACATAGCCATCCAGTTCTTCCGAGAGGGGATATTTGAATTCACGGATCTCAATTTTAGATAAGAATTCCTGGTCCGACTTGTCCATTTTACTTGCTTCCCAAGGCTTATGAGTTCTCAACGCATGTCTTAGGCTTGTCATCCAGGCCACATGTCGCAAGACCATCTCTTTTCTGATCTTGAAAAGCTCTGCCTCTGGCAGCCCGGTCTTTGCATAGTCATTTGATATGAAATCGTTGATCATCAGGGTGAATGACCTGGAGGCATTGACGATGCCACCGTATATTTTTCGGGCTTCCCATAAGCGATCGTACGAAGCGTTGTTCTTAAAACTTACGATGAACGCCACTGCAGTTCCGACTACACCTATCGGTAACCAAGGAAGATGCAGCCAATATAATCCCAATCCCTTGAACAAAAAAACGGGAATCGTAGCTATAAGGATGAACAGATAGGTCTCCCGTCTCGTCCATTTCATTACTCCCGTCATGGGAAGTTTTCTCTTCGTATACATAGTGACAATATTAGGACGAAAGTTACACTTCTCTGATAATCGCTAGAGTCGGAATTTTCTAGAAAGCAAATTCGCCACAGCCTAGCGAGACAAGTCTGCTTGGTATTTCAAAATGACCGATTGAAGTATACAAGGAGAATTGATTTAAAATCAGACACAAACTGTTAGTTCACCATGGACCACCTCTCTCCCACCTTATTAAGCTCAAGACGCTATTTTTAGGCTCAAATGGTCTAGAGGTATATGTTGTTAAACATTTCTTTTCCCGATAAAAAAACGCTTGACCTGATTGAGCAAGAAGTGGGTGCTTCGTTTTCGCTTAAAGATCGACTGAAGTTAAAAGGTGTTGGCTCAGCACGACTACTTATCGTAGATAGCTCTGAGGACATAAAGGAGTTGACTAGCGTCAATCAAGATTTGATTTATTGCAATGTGGAGCTTCGACCAAAGGGTATCATCATCAGGTTTAGAAGCCTGCTTGATACCTATGCCTTTGTGATTTCTTATCCGCAGTTGTCGCTGTATCAAAATGCCGAGCGATGGTCATTTCACAAAGGCGGTCAGCGCCTTAATGTAGTTCCAGAAATGAAGGCCAGCGCGAACCGCAAGTTTCTGATCAAGCTATTAAATCAAAAGGCCACCTTATCCGGTGGCCCTAATGATTAAATTATTTCTGAGTGTTTGACACTCGGTATATCTGCAGAGCTGTGACTCCTTTCAGCTATTTATTCTTTTATAAACTTCAATGTACTTGCATTGTCAACTTGCAAAAAGTACATTCCACGAGCCAGAGACTGTATGTCAATCAGGTCATTGTCAGTCATGAGGCCGTTCGTGACTTCTTTGCCGTCAAGGTTGTAGATTCTATAAGTCTGCACTTCAGTCAATCCAGATATCTGGATAAAATCAGTCGCTGGATTTGGAAACGCGTCAATCGTTACTTCAGCTTCTGTGTCAATAATGCTGAGAGACTCATCAGTGGTGCGCGTGTAGGCAAAGCCTCCGCCACCTCCATAACCACCGCCACCCATGGCCCATGAAGTAAACGTCAAGTCAAAATAGATGTCATCTGAGATCAAGTGCACCACTAAATTTTCTCCATCAATTAAGTTTTCAAAATCACAGCCAATCAAGATTCCAAGCGGCTGAAAAGTAAGACCCGAAAAGTCAGAGGTACTACCATAGGCCCACTCCGTATCAGTTGGCTCTGGCCCTGCACATGCATCGCCATCAGCATCTGATGCTTCCACTACGATGTTAAACAGGCCTCTGTTGTTTTGTCTTGTCAACCAGACATTGTCTGTTAACCTGTCTTGGTTTTCTTCTAATGTCCAGTCGGCATTATTTTCTTTTGTAAATGTTATCTCTGGTCCATTCCACACGGTCTGTGCGCTGAGCGAGAATGACATACTGACGAGTAAGAGTGTTGTAAAAAATAGTCTCATGTTGTTTGTTTTTGTTAGTTTAATTAAAATCAAAATTAGACAATGAGGCGCGCTTTATTCGGGACGCGGGCTTAACTTTTTAGGGTGCTCATGTTGATGTGGGGAGTTCCGCACCTATGATGAGTTAAAGCGATGGTTTGTAGTTTTCTGATAAACAGTGTAACTTCCTTTGCCTTTCCGAAACTAATCCAAACCATATGAGAAGCAGATGCTTTGCCCTTTTCTTGATTTTTAGTGGTGTTTGTCTTGGCCAGATTCCCAACGAGCCGAGTCAATTTCTTCGCACGGACAAGACTTCAGAAATCTTCCACATTGACCTTGATGGAGGCCCCAAAGACCTTCTCAGCTTTCACTTAGCTTAAGAATTATCTTCTTCTTCTCAATTTCAACTGTGAAGTTGAAACAGTCTCGCGTATGTGACACGTTTATCAAGCTATCTGGCAAATCAATATTTTCAGTGCCCCAATTGTGATTATTCCAGGATGTTTGAAATTCGAAGAGAGATTCAACTGAATCCAAATCAATAATTTTTATAGTGCGGAAATTCTCTCTCAAACCAGAATGATAATTCCCATGACTATTATTAATGCTTAAGTATAAGGCCAACTCTTCACACCCTTTCGCATTGAAGTCAATACGGCTAATACTGTCTAGATCGAAATCACCCACCTGATATAGGCCTACCTCCCGCTTTTTCACCTAAGCTAGTTGAAGACTCAATCCGTCTCTGAAAAGGTAAGCTCTTGGCTTAGAAATACTATCAACCGCATTTCTCTGAGCCCAATTAAACACCCATCATAAGTCTCGAGTATTAAACGTGTCGCCTTGGTTGATGTCGCCTGTCATGAAGCCTTTTTTAAACCAACGCATACGCTGCTCTGAGGTACCGTGAGTGAATGAGTCTGGCACTACATAGCCACGGGCTTGCTTTTGTATGCGGTCATCTCCAATGGCATGTGCGCATCTCAATGCCTCTTCTATATCGCCTTCTTCTAACAAGCCTTTTTGCTGCACATTTCTGGCCCAGACACCAGACAAAAAGTCGGCCTGCAACTCCAACCTCACCGACAGGTCGTTATACGCAGTCTGTGATATTCGTCCGTTTTGGCTTTGTACCTGACTGGTTATTCCCAGCAGATTTTGAACATGGTGCGCCACCTCATGCGCTACAACATAGGCCATGGCAAAGTCTCCAGGCGCGCCAAATTTTTGACTAAGCTCTCGGTAAAAACTCAAATCGATGTACAACTTATTATCACCCGGACAGTAGAAAGGCCCTGTGGCCGAACTGGCTGCACCACACGCACTACGCACCGAACCGTCAAATAGTACGAGTATAGGCTCCTGATACTTTCGTCCAAGCTGCTGCTGAAAAATCGGATTCCAGACGTCTTCCGTTTCCTTAAGCACCACCTGCACATAGGCGGCCAAGGTATCCTGATCTGCGTTTTGGGGATTATAGGAATTGTCTTGCTGCTGAGTCTGCATCATCTCTTCTGCTCCACCCAGGAACTGACTCATGTCTCCGCCTATAAACAAGTAGAGCAATAGGATCAGAACTAAACCGCCACAACCAATGGTTCCTTTTCCTCGTGGCACACTTGTGCCTCCGCTAAACACTCCTCCTCCGCTTTGACCTCTTCGGTCTTCCACATTTCTTGATTTAGCTCTTCCTTTCCAACGCATGTTTTTCTGTTAAGGGTTATCGCTGACAAGATAAAAAAATAGGGTGAGGCTGCTGTGTAGCTTTGTCACACATGAAAAGATATGTACGATTGGTTTTGATTCATGGCACCCGCCTATGTGCGTTTTAGCTGACGTGCCAAGTGCATGAACTGTGATTTGGCGGAGCGGTCAAAGATTATTGATGCGCTGGAGTTGTTCGGCCACAGCTCATAAAGATTGTCAGACTTTTTTATCCGATGCAGTTTTCTCGGTTCAAGATAAAATTGAGTTCTATTTATCATCGTAATGAAAACGACATTGAACAATAGTACAGATTTGATCAACTCCTTTTTTACCGGTGATCTTGTATACCAATCTGTGTTCTCCTGAGATTCGTCTCGACCAAAAACCTTTCAGGTCATATTTGAGAGGTTCTGGTTTTCCGATTCCCTTGAAAGGACTTTGCCTGATAGACTTGATTAGCTCCTTAATCTTCTTTACTGAGTCTGTATCGTTTTCTATCCAGTAGTTAAATTCCTCCCATGCGTGACTTGTGAATTGGATGTTCATATAGCTGCAAATCAGTCGTCAAAAGAAACTGTTTCGCCACCCTTCATTTGATCGATGGATTCTCGCAGTCGGTTTCGATTCGATTCGGTCGAGAGCAAGTGACCTGTCTCCATCAAGGAGTTGTATTCTCTAATGGACATAATGACTACAGCGTCTTCTTCCCTATTGCGAGGCACAATAATGACCTCTAGCGATTTGCTCACTGAGTCAAAGTGTTCCTTCATTCGTTTGCGAAGGGATGTTATTGTAAGTGCTTTCATGGCCTTTCATGTTATGTACGTATAAATGTACATAAAGTTGTACAGAAAAACAAGTATCCGTTAAGATTCGTGACCAAAATGCTCGCGTTGCACTAGCGAGATTCACCAATTTCCTTAGCTTGGGTTTATCTTAAAAACCGTGATTTGGCCTCAACCTTGACTGTCTGCAAAACTCATCACGAGTCTACTTTTGCAAGCAGAACTAAACCATCATTTCATTTTCACCACTTGGTATCGACCAGTGGCTTCTCCTTGACTGATGTTGAGATAATAGACACCTGGAGCAAGCGCCAGTTGATCAAAGTCAATGGTCTGTGTGCCGTATACTTGGCCCATGCTTTGAGAATGTATCAAGCGCCCAGTGGCGTCAAACAACTGTGCATCCATCAACTCATTGCACTCTGAGGTGACGCGTGCTTTAAACCCGTCTTGGTGTGGATTAGGAAATACCTGCACATCAAAGCAGACGTTTTCGTTTAGTGTCTCGTCCACAGAACTGATTACTCCTTCTACACCAATAAATAGTTCTGAAAACCCGGCACAGGTGCCCCCGTAATTAGACACGATGGTAAACAGCAAATGCTCAGCCTCCAAGGATTCAAAATCTACAAGATCATGACCTTCATAAATGCTACTTCCATTGCCTTGTTCGAAAATGAATGAACCAAACTCAGTCCAGTTTTCTCCATCTGTGCTGTAGTCTATCACCACTTCTTGGGCACCGCGGTCTAAGTAATCAAGGTCATTGATATTCCAGACTTGGAGCTCTCCTAGTATATAAAGGTGACCCAGATCATATTGTATCCAGTGCCCTACTCCTCTTACTGAATTAGGATTTTGAGAAGGCACGCATGATATCCATGCGTCATGCCATGTCGTATTATGCCTGTCAGGATAGCACTGTGCAAATGAACTCGCACTAATCAGCAGGCTTGCTATAAGTATGCTCAGGTTTTTCATCATGCTTCAGATATTCATAAACCCAATCGGTTGATCAGGAGAGTTAGTGTCATAGAAATTACTCAAGTTTGGAAAGATGCTGTTGCACTCAGAGCCAGACACGCCAAACCATAGGGCTAGCTCCGTCATGTACTCATCGGCAGAGGTGGTGGGTATCAGGACTCCATCATCTAGATCGAGCGGATTTCCAATCTCTAGTGATGGAAACGAGCCGTACATCTCTCCCCCATTAACAGCGCCACCCATCACCATCATGTTTCCTCCCCAGGCGTGGTCGGTGCCGTTACCATTAGAGGTGAGCGTGCGCGCAAAGTCAGAGATGGTAAACGTGGTTACGCAGTCATCTACTCCTAATTCTTCCATGGTGGCCTGAAATTCAGAAAGCGCATTATTTACGGTCATCAACATGTATGCTTGACTATCAAGCACCTCATCATGATGGTCCCAACCATTATACTCTATGAAGAATATCTGTCGGTCAAAGCCTAAAGTTTGACGAGCTGCAATGGTTTTGGCCACCATGCGAAACTGATCAGACAAGTAACTATTGGTAAACGGTGTAGCAAAATCTGGCACCATATCTACGGCAGACTGAAACTCCAGATTAGCGTCATTAGACTTCTTTATAGTATTGACATAGGTGTCTTTGTATATGTCTGCATAATTATGGTCCAACATATTATCAATGGCTTGGGTCTTCATCTGATTAAAGAACCATCCGTCTCCATAACCTCCAATGCCTACTCCACCATTGCTATTAATCACATACTCTACTACATCTTGCCCTTGCTGGAATGTGTTTGTTCCACCTAAAGAGATGTTCATAGAGATGTTCTCATTACTATTCATAGTCTGAATAAGGTCGGCTATTCTGCCTCCCCACCCTGTGGCCGTGCGCTCATGTGGCCTACCCGTTTGCCATTGCTGGACTTGGTCAGAGTGAGAGAAAAGTCCTAGCGGCAAGGCGTGCGAACCACTAAAAAACTGACTCTTCGTAGTCGGCTCTATCAGCGTACCCACATTAGAGACAAAAGCCAATTTGTTATCTGCAAACATCTGCTGCACGTCAGGCATGCTGGGGTGCACTCCGTATTCTTGACCATCAAATGTTTGAGGTACTATAGGCAGAATCTGGTTTTGAGGTATAGCCAAGTTTGAGCGAGTGAGCGCATACTGCGCATATTCTGCACTTCCTCTTGGTATGAGCATGTTGTACGAATCGTTTCCTCCTCCAAGCAGCAAACAGACCATGGCTTTATAACCGCCAGTCCCTCCTACAGGAAAGTTGGCCGAGTTGTCTAAGGCAGCTGCTTCAAACGCTTTAAGGTTGAGCAGAGTCGAAAACAGGGTAGTATAACCCAAGGCCGCACAACTCGTCTGCCCTAAAAAAGCCCTTCTTGATATTTCTTTCTTTTTCTCTTCTGACATGCCTCTAATTATTTAAGTACTGCATAATCTGGACTAACCATAATGAGATACACCGCCAGTCTGGCACGATAGTTCATCACGTTGGGTCCTAAGTTATTTCCAGTCATCTGTTCTAAGGTGGATACGATATTGTCTCGCGTAAAGTCGCTGAGTTGACCGTTGGTCAGTTTCACATCTAAGTGGTTAATCAGCACTTTAGGGTCTTTGGCCATCTGTGCGTAGTCTCCAAAATCTACGTAGACATTAGGCGCATAGTCCCAGTTGTTCATGATGGCCCACCAGAGCGCCCAGCTATCTACCTCATTCATTAAAGCAATACTGGTTCTCGAGTTGTGAATCTGAAATTCTGGGCCTACTAAACCTGCATCAGAGATGTCTCCGTTAGGCTCAAATTCAGGTGAAAAAAAGTTAAACACCGATGGCGCTACCAAAGGCATCTGTCCTGAGGCTTCAAAAAAGTTATAACCGAGATTGAAGTACTCTTCGTTTGGAGAAAGATTGTCATTGGCTCGGCAGAACTGCACGTAGCGCACTAGTGGCTCTCTGAGTTTCCCTTGATGTTCATCAGAGATCCAATTACACTGCCTAGCTTCTTCATCCATCAGCACAGCTTTTAGGGTAGCTAAAAGGTCGCCACGTTCTCCGTTTCCGTTATCATTAAAAACCATGGCCACACGCTGAATGTAGGCAGGTGTAGGATTAGACTTGACGAAGTGCTGAATGAGTCTACGACTTAAGAATGGTGCTACATTCTGATGATTAAACAGAAAACCGACTGCATCTTCAATGTCTTCCATACCCGTCTGTCCGGCTGGAATAGTGAATCCATCCATCAAGAACTTCTCACCTGGCTCATGCCATTCTTCAAACATAGACATGGGCTCAGTCCAGTCCATAAAGTAAACCGACATACCAAAATATGGGTCGTAGATATTATAATTGTTCTCCACTACCGCGCCCGCACCAAGTCCGGTAAACACTTTTGCCAATTCATTTATATCAACCAAGTCATAGGTTGGCACCGGCACGCTGTCTGTGTCATAGACTATGCTCCCGTCAATATTTAGCTGATGTAAGCCGATACTAAACAGCTGCATGATTTCTCTCGCATAATTTTCATCCGGATGTATGTTGAGCGAATCAATGTTACGCGGATTGTTAATGTGCGTGAGGTATGTTCCCATAGCCGGGTGCAGTGACACGTCCATTAAGAGGTCTTCATAGTTGCCAAAGGCATGCTCTACTAAAAGGTCATAGTAATGACTTACTCCGTCAATATGACCATCAAGGGTTCCGTCAATCGAGATGACCAGAATCTGACTGAGCGCATATGCCATGCGCTGACGCAACAGGTCATCGCTATTCATATTGGTGCGCCACCATGCGTACTGAAAGTGTCTAAATGAAGGCCCAAAATAATCTTCAGGATCCTCTCCTGCTGCTATGTGTTGCTGATAGGTTTCTTCATTGAGCTCAATCATCAAGTCTAGATAATTGCCATAAGGCAGAGCGGCCTGATTATCTATCCACTGGCCAAAATCTTGCCCGGCCAGTTCTCTGATGTCATCGATGTGACCACCAAAAGTGGCTTGAGATAAAAAGCGCGCGGCTTCCATCTGAGCCGCATCGAGGCCGGCTCCGTTGAGCGTCTTTTCTCCACTCGCTATCTCATCCCAGCCAAAGGCCTGATGATTGTCGCTCGTGTGAATGATTATTCCTTCAGAATGGTCCCGACCGATGTAGTCTTGATACTCCTGTGAAGACACAGTGAGTATAGAGCTGGTGGTTAGGGCGCAAAGAATGATTTTAAATGCTTGTTTCATACTGTGCAGATTTGAAAGCCTTAATTTAAGCATCACAGCGTTCTTTTTCAAAAAAAATAGACGGATTGCTCAAATATTAAGTGTTAACTAGTGTCTTCGTAAGACTAAGGTTTTGAGGCTGTCGTGTTTCGTTTTTACAATTTAAGGGTTCAATTTGAAATCCCTGACCTGTTGACCTTTTGTTCTTCTTTTCCTTGATGAATAGAAGAACCAAAAAAAATCAAGAGGAAATAATCCTTCAGCCCTGCACTTCCAAATTCAACGGTATCGAAAATTCATCAGGTCAAGAATCAAGCGCGAAGGGAATTCTCTCCTTCGCTGGCTCGGTATTCCCTCAATCCCGCACACTTTTTTATCCGACATCAAACTTAAAATCCGTTTTCAAATTCGTCTTGAGGTTTGGGGTGCCATCTTGACTTAGTGCTATCTGCTTTGGAAGCAAAGCAATTTGCCTTGAAAGGTCTCAAACAACAAAAAGGCCACCTCACACATGATGAGGCAGCCTTCACAACTCTTTGCTTGTAAACTATGTGCGTTGTAGTGCGCGACTCTTGTTCTCAGTGTTAGTGATATACCAACCGACCATGGCCGCTGAGAGTATACAGATCAAAAGTATCAAAGGCGTCCCTCCACCACCCTCTGGCATGACGATGGGCAGCGCATTCTGGTCAGAATCGTCTTGAATGCGGTCAGAATGCTCATAGACATATGCCGCATATCGTGGCTTTTTCCATCCTGTGAGTGAAGCCAACTCATCGACTTCTTTTTTTCTGCGCAACTCCAAGTCTTTGAGATACGCCTGTCCGCCATCGCAACTCAGGTCGCCTTGCGCTGGGTTAGTAATCACATAGCGCGCTTGATACCTCGCCTTGTTTGGCGTGACCTGAAACTGTAGGTCTTGCGGAAACTCGTCTCGGGTATACCGCACATGCAAACGCGTAAAGTGGGCTCCAGATGTGCCTTGCTGATTCCATCCTCCATTCATGTTTAACCAATCAACTCCAGCATCGGCAAATTCCTGATACATAGGTGGAGGACCAACACAAGGGTCACATTTCATTCCCACATTTGGCGTTACGTCCCAAGCATACTCTAGAAAGACTGCATTGCGACCTTCGCGCTCGTAGGCTTTTTCAAAGAGGTCTTTATAAAACTCACCAAACTGCCCTTTATCTTTCACAAACTTGGGAATGTTTCTGTCAGTCGGCAGATCCATGGTGCGGTAATTTGTGCACTCCACCCTGCCCTGCTTTGTAAACGCATAGACAATCATGTCTTGAGCACCATTAGCATTTGCCATTCCAAGACGGATGGGTAACATAAATCGGTTGGAGTTATATGTAATCTGTAGCGGTCTGAGGTAGTCCGTATTAGTGCTCGTCATTCTGTCTAGGTTTACTTTAACCACAAAAAACTTTAACCCATTTTTGATATACGGATCAAGCACTTCCTCTGCTTGTGACGGAATCTTGTAGTCGTTATCTACCAGCCAGTTTTTAAGTCCTGTAGACTCTTTGGCAGAGAGAATGAGTACGTCATATTCGTCAATCTCATACTTGGCTTCGATGGTGACTTTGTACTTTTTACTTTCCTTTCGCGCAGCACTAGTAATGCTTACAGACGAGAGGCTTTCTGGAATGGACATATCGTAAAGGTCTCCGTTGGCATAGTAATTCATGCACGGATTATTGTCATGATACTCAACCATGCGCGGTGCAGAATAGTCATCTAGCTTGCTAAACAGCGAAGGATTTACCACCCTGATGTCGCCTCTTTTGAGCACTTCAGGCACGGGCACCACCATGGCAAAATCTCGGACATCGCCTTTGAAGTCATTGCTCATGGTGACTGTGGTGCGCGAACCATCGCGCACGAGTATGACTTGAGACTTTTCGTTAAACAGAGTGGCACCAGCTTTGGCCACATAAAATCCGCAGAAAGCCATGCTTTCTGCCGCCACCAGCAAGGCAGCTCCAACTATTAGAATTGTTCTTTTCATATTGATGAGTGTGTATTAAGGTTTTCTATCCATTTGAATCGCTTCCATTGTAATTTTTTGTCGAGCAGCACCGTGACTGGGGTAATCATGACCAATGCCCAGATTGGGGCTGTGTGCAGATACATCCAGTGGCTCATCACAAATGCGATGAGTGCGATTATGATGGCCCAGGCTATTCTCCCCTTGGGATGGTCAGGCGTAGTTTTCGGATCGGTAATCATGAAGAATGCGAAGAGAAGAAATGAGCCATTGGTAAACTTGTGAAGCAGCACATCCATACCCCAGCCAAGAAATAGAACCGTGCGACAATACTCTAGAATAAAGAAGGCGATGATAAATGTGAGCGTTGTGTCTAAGCGCCCCACCTTGAAGAGCACTATCATACCGAGTGCACCAAAAAGAAAAAGAAAGACCGCATTGCTGCCCCATTGTCCTGGTGAAATCCAACCATCGCCAGTGAGTAACAGCGTGGCGACTATACCAATGTTAGCCGGGTTAAAGAGATGCTTGCCGTTATAACGAACAAGAAACTTTGAGGCGACACCGATAAATGCAGCAAGCGCGACAGTGCTAATGTGGTTTCCCTTAAATAAGAGACAAAGCCCGAGTGAGGTAATCATGGCGCTCTTCCAAGAGCTGATGTGCGCTCGCCCAATGGCAATGAAGAATGCCTGCGTGAGCAAGGCGACTCCAAATGTCATCAGGTATTTTCCTAAGTCACTATTCCAATTAAGTGCGAGTAAACCATAGATTAAAAAGATGCCCAAATACAGTATCTGAAAATGACGTGCATCTCGAAAGACTCCTGTTTGAAGATTTAACGT
>CAYSDH010000011.1:0-1397 GCA_964429805.1 uncultured Flavobacteriales bacterium | reverse complement strand
TTTGATGAAGAATACACTTGTGGCGAGCATAGGTTCATCAGGAAATCAAAAAAAATTGGAGCCCACTCTTTCATAGAAGTCAGTGCATAAAAAAAGGCGCCTCAATTGAGAGACGCCTTCTACTTGATGTAATGGTCTATTACTTCAATACATTGAATCGTCTGGTCAGTTGCCCATTCTCACCGACAAGGTTAAGTATGTACATTCCTTCGCTAAACTGACTGACATCTATTGTCGTTTGAGGACCGCTAATTCTGTTGGTATGAACTAGACGTCCACTCATGTCAAACACCTCCATAGAAAGTCCTTTCGTCATCTCGGCATCTACTGTAAGATAGAGTATGTCTTCAGCAGGATTTGGGAAGAGCTGCACATCTGCATCACTCAAACCAAGTTCGTCAATAGAGGTTGCAGTTGGAGGCACCACGTTAATGTGGAATCCAAAGAATCCGTCACCACCACCCTGCACTGGCGGGTTGATGTATGTGATGGTGTCACAATAGATGTCTTGGCAAGACACGTTGTCAAACACGCTCAAGCAAATCATATATGTACCGTCATCGGTGTATGTATGGAAAGGATACTGATCTGTCGATGTGTTACCATCACCAAAGTCCCAGAAGTAATTGAGGTTGTCTCCTATAGATGTGTTCATCAACACAACTAGATTACTATCAACCACTACCGTTGCAATTTCAAAGCTTGCTTCACAATACGTGCTGTCTGTATCATAGTAGCACGAACCGTCATCTATCGTTGCAAGCGGATTGTAATTGATGGCATACCAATCAGTACAACCAAATACAACCAGTGTATCATTACAACTTGAATCGTTTATGCCGAAGTTTATCGAACCACTTACACCATCAGGTAGCGTCACAGGACCAGTCACTGATGTTCCATTGTATACTACATCAAGCATAGCTCCATTCCATCCGTCTCCCCAAGAGTCGTTCATGTTGAGCGTATAGCAACCATCCATCACACAGGCTTCTAGCAAGTATGTACTGTTTGACTGAAATCCAGAACCAGCCACAACGACATTGCCATTATCATCCGTGACATCAAAAGATATTTCAGGACCATATTGACCGGTCACAAAGAAGAGCTCTACAGAATTGTAATCACACGAGTCTTGTCCGTAGAAACATGAGCCATCATCTACTGTGGCATTCGGATTATAGTTATTGGCCAGCGGGTCGGTACATCCGAAAATTGTTGGTGCACTTAACACTGTGATGTCTACACAATGTTGGTCAGCACAGAATGGACCTGATGTTGAGAGGCACACTGTGTAATCTCCGTTAGAAGTAAATTGGAACGTCACGTCTTGTCCTGTGAGTGTATATACTGAGCCTTGATCGTCATATATATTCCAAACATAACTTGTGTTAGGT
>CAYSDH010000010.1:32741-62944 GCA_964429805.1 uncultured Flavobacteriales bacterium | reverse complement strand
GTGTGTAGCTCCTATGCCGAGCACTCCTCCGGCCTTTTCCACCACTTCCATTTCTTCGAGTTCCTTCTTTGTACCAAAAGTGAAAAACGCCTTGTGAAGTTCTCTCTCTTGAATGCGCGCCACCAGGGCCTGATCGTAATAGTCGCTTAGCAGTTCCGCATAATCGCCCTCCAACTGCTCGAGTTCAGCACGTAGTATCACCATGCCATTTTCCTTGTCGATCAAGTCCATTTTCAGATTGGCCACCAGGCGCTCAAACTCTTGAATCTTTCCGGTTCCTTTTCTCACTCTTTTTTCCAGCGACTCCACTTTTTCTTTATTCTCCTGAATGAGATTGTCTATCAAGAAGAGGTCGTCCAGAATCTGCTCGTCAGATGATTTTGCCAACTCGATGTCATCTATGGTCATGCCGAGCAGTAAGTCTTCTCGCTGAGCAATTTCTCTGATGTTATCTGAGATCATGTTGAGATCATTCACAAACCGGTCAATCTCATTATCCCTCTCTACGTTTTTTTCTATCAGGTCTTTCTTTTCTGCTTTGAGTCGATCTATTTCTGCCGTGCTGCATGAGCTGAGAAAGAAGACTAGGGCTGCGAAATACAAAATTTTGTTTTTCATGATATTAGGGTTTAAGTGAATTTTCATCTATCACTAACCTGACGTGAAAAGGCAATGAGGTATTGCAAAGGAGCACATGTATTAGACATGAGTTTAGTTTTTGATTGACGAATGAATCTTTTTCATCTACGAAGCGCTAAGTGACAGTAAAGGAGAAGTTACCGGACTTAGTAATGATTTAGTAGACAATAAAAGGCTATCGAACCGAGTGAAAAGGCGATTTATCTAAAATCAGTCTATAAGCCTTGTCGTCAGTGACATACAGGCATATCTTTGAAAGATTGGCAAGAATTTTGTCAATTAATTAAACGCTATGAATAAGAAGACGATTTTGCTAGGGGCGCTGCTCATGTTTAGTGCGCACACTTTTTGTCAGACGACACTTGACGGGATGTCCGCCCGTGCCAAATCTAAATTGGCTAAGCAAGAAGAAAGGGACGCCAAAAAAGATGATGCCTATCAAAGTCTAATGGAGGAAGGTCACACCTCATTCGAGGCCAATGATTTTGAAGCAGCTCTCAATTCTTTTGAGCAAGCAAGCAGTATGAGACCAGTCAATGTTTACCCTCCTGTAATGATTGCAGATGTGAAGTTGGCTATGGAAAACTACGTGGAGCCTGAAGACACAGCGTCTATTGAAGAAGAACCAATACTAAGTGAGCCTGAAGTTGCCGAGTTGCCAGAAGTGACTACTAAGGAAGATGACATTGCCAGGCAGGAAAGATTAAAAGAGGCCTACGAAAGAGAGATGCAGAAAGTACAAGATGAGGCTCCTGCTCCAATAGCCGAAGCTGAACCTGAAACTCCTTTAATAGACACTCCTGCTATTACTGAGGTGCCAATTGAGGAGCAGAAGACCGATTCTGAAGGTATGATTGAGTTTACCGATGAGGATCCTCAAGTAGTGCTCGCAGGAAAATTTCCTGATGGAGTCACAGAAGAAGAGTTCGAAGAAGGGAACAAAGTCATACTGAGACGAGTAGTCGTCAAAGACGGTGTGGCTAATGACTACCGCAGAGTGACACACGCCTGGGGCGGTGTCTTCTATTTTAAAAATGGAGAGTCTGTTACTTTGAGAACTTGGAATCAGGAGACGGTTCTGGACTAAGCCCGTTCACTCCCACTTTCACACCAGCCAATATTTCCACTTCTAGCACATTTTCCGCAGGCGGTATCGGGCAAGAGTATCTGTGATTATACGCACAATAAGGGTGATATGTCATATTCAAATCTAACGTTACCTCAGAATCTCGCGGCATGTCCATATCCATGTAGCGCCCTCCTCCGTAAGATGTCACTCCGTTAGTGAGGTCGTTAAACGGTATAAAAATCGGATTCTTGAATCTTTCATCACTGTGTGGTTCAGGGTGAGATTGATAGGCAGACAGAATGAACTTGTCTTCACCAATGCCAAAGTGAAACTCTCCCACTTTGATGTACATCGGAGTGCGATCAGTACTTGTCGCCATTTCTATGGGAGTCTCATCGGGCGTGAGCACCCAATTCGCCTTGACGGCATAAGTAGGGTTGTACTCGAAATAGTTTAACGACTCAAATTTGTTAAAATCCTCATCAATTAAAGGCGACTCGCCTGCAGTCATAAATCGTTTCGTCTCTAACTGAACGAATTCGTTGAATTTCTCTTCGTTTTGACTGTGCAGGTTAAAGAAAACGGTGGCGGCTAGGGCGGCCAAAATGTATTTGATTTTCATCTATGTTGCTCTGTATATTTCAAAGATACATAATACACAACCTTCATGCCCAAAATGTCTCTTTTGGAAATCAATCTCGAAATTGTTCTTTTGTGTGGTTTCCAAAAATAAACTCAATCATAAATTACTGATAATCAAATACTAATAGACTATCAATTTCAAAGAAATAGCACCATATACGGACCAAGAGGTCCATGGAGCACTGGAATTGCTCATCAATGACCTCTCGTTTATGAAGGTCATGAGATTCGTTTATCCAGATTTAAACGAGGCAGAAATTAAAAATCTGTGCGCACAGATTGACTCAGTCTATGAGTTTCAGGCTCGTATCTCCTACCCGGCTATGAAATTGATGAGCGACAAGACCATTGATTCACTCAGCTATGAAGGACTTCAACACTTAAGTCAGACGAAAGGTCACCTCATCATTTCTAATCACCGTGACATTATATTGGACTCGGCCATTCTCAATATCATTTTATTTATTAATGACCGAAATACCACGGAGACAGCCATAGGAAGTAACTTATTGTCCAATCCGACTGTTCGACATTTGACCAAGCTAAACAAGAACTTTACTGTGCAGCGAGGCGGCAATAGCAGAGAGATTTATGACACCTCATTGACACTCTCTTCATACATAAGAAAAACAGTGCGTGACGAAAACCAGTCTGTGTGGATTTCTCAACGCGAGGGTCGTGCCAAGGACGGAAATGACCGCACACAGCAAGGTCTCTTGAAGATGTTTGCCATGAGTTCAGACCTGGACATGACTGAGAGTTTTGCAGAGCTAAACATGATTACGCTCAGTGCCTCTTACGAGTATGACCCCTGCGACTCATTTAAGATTAAAGAACTGTTAGCCAAGGAAGATGGGAGCCCTTATGTCAAGGAAGAAGAGGAAGATCTACGTAGCATAGTGGCGGGAATAAGCGGACGAAAAGGACGCGTACATTTTGAGATTAGTGAGCCACTTGACGGGATAATGAAGGACCTCAACATGGTTCAAAATAAAAACGAGAAGATTCAAATTTTGGCCTCTCACATAGACAGGTCCATTCACCGCAAACTTCATTTGTTTCCAAATAACTACTACGCAGCAGATGTAGTGCAAGAGAGTGAGTCACGCAAGGCGCATTATAACGAAGAAGACGTCAATGCGTTCAATGACTACATGGAAGCCATCCTTCTACCCTTCAGCGATATAAAGAATGCCGCACAGAAGATTTTCCTGCAGAAGTATGCCTGGCCCGTTTTTAATAAGGAAGAGGCTCTAGTTTCTTAAGAGCTTGTCCATGGTGCCGGTAGATACCGAATGATAATTCGGTCTCGCTTTGTCATAGATGGCATTAGCCACATCTACAAATTTCCCGTCCTTGATAAGCGCAGTGTAGATTGGTGTAAGAAATTTTCTACGACCTACATTGACCAAGAATTCTTCCATGGCAGGAAAAGCATCTTCATACTCGTTCTCCACTGCTTTGATAAACCAGACACCAAGAATTTCTGAGTTTTTTGATTCGCTAAAACCGAATGCCTTGTCTAACTCGGCCATCTTCTCAAGTCCCAGATCAGAAGGAATACCTCTGATAAATCTCAACCACTCATGAGTCGACCATTTGTCTGAGTTAAATTCTGATGTAGCTAATTTTCCTGCTCTCCATTGACTCATCACATCATCTACCTTCGCGAATCTGTCAGAGACAATCTTCGGGCAATTATCAGGAAGTCCTGGGCCAAACACCCACTCATCAATATTTACTTCCTTGTCATGCTTACTAATCAGTTCCGCATCTAGGTAGGCCAAGAAGCGATCTGTGGTCATGTTCTTAAATGCAAACCTGTTGAAGTATCCCTTTAAAAAAGCATCAAAGTCTTTTCGTCCGTAAGTGTTCTCGAGCATTTCCAAAAACATGTGCCCCTTCTCATAGGCAATGTCTGTCATACCTTCGTCAGGATCTCTTCCTTCTAAGTCGAGTTTCAGATGTGTGTCGGCATGGCTGTGTCCAATGTGCTTGACAGTCTCTTTAAGGTCTTGCGCACCAATACTTTTTATCATGTTGGTGTAGTCTTTACCGTAGACTTCTTCCATAATGCGATATTCGAAGTAGACCGTAAACCCTTCATTGAGCCAGAAGTCATCCCAGGTGGCATTAGTCACCAAGTTACCACTCCAGCTATGGGCCAGTTCATGAGCGATTAGAGAAGTCAATGATTTGTCTCCAGCCAAAATAGTTGGTGTAGCAAATGTCAATCGCGGATTCTCCATTCCTCCAAAAGGAAAACTCGGAGGTAAGAAAATCACGTCATACTGATCCCATCTGTAGGCACCGTATAATCCCTCAGCAGCCGACACCATTTTCTGCATGTCTTCTAACTCATAGGCACCTTTCTCAATCATGTCAGGCTCAGCATATACTCCTGTGCTTGGACCTAGTTTTCTAAACTCCAGATCACCAATTGCCAGCGCGATCAGATAAGGCGGAATGGCTTGTTCCATCTTAAAGGAATAGGCTCCGTCCATACTCTTCTCAGTCGGGTTTGACGCGCTCATGACGGCCATAAGGTCTCTCGGCACTTTCACTTTTGCATCATAGGTGACTCTAATTCCAGGGCTATCTTGACATGGTATCCATGTACGCGTAAGAATGGCTTGCCCCTGTGTGAACAGAAACGGATGTCTCTTGCCACTCGTCTGAACAGGATCTAACCACTGCACAGCTTTTGAGCCCGGCATGGTTTTGTAATGTATGTTGACGGTCTTCGTTTCCTTCTCAATGGAAACGTGCAGTGCATCACCAAACTCATTTCCTTTCTTAATCTCGTACTTGGTTTCTGCGGCACCGTCAAGGGTCACTTTGTCTATGAGCAAGTCGTTGATGTCAAAAATGGCCTCTGTACTTTCTCCGTTGCGGATAAGCGTATGAGAAGCGATACCATCAATCATCTTTTGCTCAAAGTCAACGTCCATGTCTAAGGAGATGTGCGAGACTGCAACTTTTTCTGGGTCAGCAAATGAGTGGACATCTTTCACGTACTTATCATTTGAGAGTGATTCGACTTTATTCGCTTCGGTAGCCTGTTTAGCCTTATTGTCAGCGCTTGGTCCTCCGCATGCCAATAGCAGGCACGTCAGTGGAAGTAGGTAGATTGCTTTATTCACTTTTCCAGAAATAATCGACTTCGCCTTGCAGCTCAATCAGGTTGTTGTCTCTTTTTACATCGGCCATTCTCATACTCGGATCAATCTCTATACTCTTGATTTTGTCTGCCGCTGAGTTGATGGTTAGTTCGTATCCGGGGTGTGTCCATGGCCAATCGGCTTGCACCTTCATGTCCCCTTCTTTTTTTAATCCCCTCATTATTCTGAGCGGAATGTAGTAGGTCTCTGAACGACCATCTAAGTAAGTCACGCGCACATCAAGCGGCATGGGCATTTCTTCATTTCGCAGCAGAGTCACAGAAGTCTTTGAGCCAGAACCCGTCACGCTACCTATACTGTAGTCTATTGTTTTGATGCTATTCATCCAGTACTCGAGGTACCAGTCTAACTCCAGTCCAGATTCTTCTTCCGCTACTCTAATGAAGTCAAATGGCTCAGGGTGTTTGAATTTCCACTTGTCAAAGTAGGCCATCAACGTTTTGTCAAGCGCCTCATCACCGATGATGTAGCCCAACTGATCGACAAAGACTTCTCCCTTGCTGTATACTGCTATACTATAGGCCTGATTTGTACTGAAGTGATCAGAATGAGTGCACAGCGCTTCCTCCTTATCACTTTGAGAAATATAGTTGTAACCTCTGTAAGCACCTTCGTGCACAGACCTTGGGTCAGCCGTTCCGTTTATCTCTGACATGATTTCTGCCGATGCATAACTTGTGAAGCCTTCATCCATCCAACCGAAGAGGGCCTCGTTAGTAGCAAGTACCATCTGATACCAGGAGTGCATGACCTCATGTGCGGTAACGCCTAGCAGAGAGCCATAGGTTCTTTTTCCGGTAATCAACGTGGCCATGGGATACTCCATACCACCGTCTCCACCTTGAATGACAGAATACACTGGATACGGATATGTACCAAACCTGCGGCTCGCGATGTCAAATATCTGCTCTACTTTGGGCTGAAACTTCTCCCAGTTTTCTTTTATCTCGGCATCATCTTGATAGATAAAGTGGAGCTTTAATCCGCTCTTACACTCTCTCACGTCATGCACGAAGTCTGGATCAGCTGCCCATGCAAAATCATGCACGTTAGGCGCTTTAAACTTCCATGTCAACTTTCCTTTTTTCGGAGTACCCGTTCCTGGCGCGTATCCATGACCTACGGCCTTTGGGTTTTGCACTTCACCAGTACCACCTATCATGTACTTTTCATCCATGTGAATGGTCACATCAAAGTCTCCCCAAATACCATAAAACTCTCTACCCACATATGGATTGGCATGCCAGCCACGGTAATCATACTGGCACATTTTAGGATACCATTGTGTCATGGAGAACTCCACTCCTTCTGAATTATCTCTACCCGACCGTCTAATTTGAAGTGGCACTTGCGCATCCCAAGTCATGTCAAAAGTAGTCTTGGTGCCTGGTGCAATTGGCTTTGAAAGCATCACTTCCAAGATGGTTCCTACCTCTTTAAAATCTACAGATTTTCCGTCTTGCTTCAGTGACTTGACCTTAATAAAGCCTATCTCGGCATCAGACAATACTGAGATTCTATCTCCTACTCGCTTGTCTGGATCAGAAATAGTACGGCTTCTCACGTCCATCATACTACCTGGCTGAAAGGCATTGAAGTATAAATGATAGTACACTCTATCTATCACATCAGGACTATTGTTGTAATAGACAAGTGTCTGGACTCCAGCATATTGATGCTTGTCGGCATCCATGTCAATATCCATCACATATTCAGCACGCTGCTGCCAGTCTGGCGCCTGGGCGCTCACTAAGGTGAGCGACATACTGCAAAGCAGTATGGCACCACCACGTAGTATCATTGAAAAGCTTTTATTCATATGGAGTCGAAATTAGGATTATTCTCGACTCTAGGGGCAAGATTCATGCCTTGTATAAAACTTAGATAATTACCTTTCCATTCTTACTTTCATCCAACAAAGAACCATGCAATGAAAATTATTCTTCTTCTTTCTATCGTTTTCATGATTCATTTTAACTCGCTCTTGGCTCAAGATTCTGCTCCTTATAAAGAGTTTAAAAAAGAGCTCGTGTTTGAAGACACCTTCACCGACAATAGAAATAACTGGCGCACCTTTTACTCTAAAGTTAAAAAGGGAAGATATAATGTAGAGACCCTGGGCAAAGATCCAGATGCTATTGTTTCTATACCAGTAGACCTCGACCCAACCCGTAATTATGAAATAAAGATTACGGCCAGCATGGAATGGAACAGGTCAAAAGAGTTTATGGGAATCACCTGGAACAGAGACTTAAACAACGGATACTTTCTGGGCATCAACAAAGAGATGAAGACTACACTGATCGAAAAGACTGACAATAAAGATGAAGTGTTAGAAGCACCTCAAACCTGCGCGGCAGTGCGAGGGCTGTACATACCAAATGAAATACTGATTAGAAAAGTAGACAACATGTTCTCTATCTACATCAACCGACTCAAAGTCTACTCTATCGTTGACGATGCCTCCTATAAAAACCACATTGGATTTTATGTCGGCAAAGCCTCTGAGCTGAAAGTGACACAGTTTAAAGTCTCTTACCTCAACTAATCGTGCAGAGGTCTGCGCTCTTAGCTGAAGCTCTATGGATTATCATTCACTCATGTTCGCCCATCTGGGCACGGTCATTCCCTCTTTTTTCATTGGCACTTTTTTACTGCTCATCAAGAAAGGAACCGCCATACACAAGAGTCTAGGTCGTGTGTATATGATTTTGATGCTTGTCACTGCACTCATCACACTCTTTATGCCAGCGCAAGTGGGACCGCAGTTATTTTCGCACTTCGGTTATCTACACTGCTTTAGCGTGCTGACAATATACTCTGTGCCAAAGGCGTATTTTGCCATCAAACGCGGAGATGTGAAGGGTCATAAAAGAAGTATGATTTCGCTCTACTTTGGCGCGCTCATTATTGCTGGCGGGTTCACCTTTGTGCCCGGCAGATATATGTACAATTTGTTTTTTGGATAAGCCTCGGCCTTCCTTTTAAATTAAAAGTATAGCCAGTGCCATGTCGGTCCGCCTTTGCTAAACTCAATGGCTGGCGCTGGAATTTTTATAAAACCTATGCCTTTTAGCACTGTACGTAGCCATTTTTTCTTGGTTTTTATTCTCCAGAGATCGGCATCTAGTGAGAGAAAGAATTGACTTTTTCCTTGAAGGCCCACACTCAGATTATCTTGAAAATCTATGAGTTGACCTCTGCCATCAATCATGCCATCAATGCTGTAACCGACAGACACATCAAGCCAGCGTGGAAAGTTTCTTTCTTCTTGCATAAACGAGTGAAGGTTGGCGCTGAGCCAATACGTCTGACCATTATAGTCTTTCATGACGCGCTCGCGCCAGTTGGAGCCCAGCGTGCCTGGTCTTAATGCGGCATAGTCAGTCTGATGGCTCGAAAACTTAAATGCGATACGTTGCTCATGCCACAGCGCATCTTGACCGATTGCCATTCCTGCGCCAACCGTATTGGCAATTAAATCGCCCGGAGAGAAGCCCCACTCGGCACTCGTACCATCAAGAACCTCAAATGAGGTCAAGAAGAACCATCCTAATCCGCCACCATACCACCTTGACTTTCGCTCATCCACACCTGCCCAGCGGAGCGCATCCATGCCCAGCACACCTACGTAATAACCGGTCATGCTATGCCCTACTTTATCTATGCCTCGCCACTCTGCGTTATCATTAAAAAAATGAAAAGGCGCGCGCTCAAAATCATTGTACCATAGGGAGTTAAGACCAACCATGATACTGCTGTACAAGACAACTTCTGTGCCCACTACAGTTCTTAATCGTGATGGTATGACGCTATCAGTTTCCGCTAACAGGTCATGCGACTGAGCGCTGATGACCCCAACACTCAGTAGTAGAAGAAGCAATGATATGAGGACCCTATTCACAGCTCAAAGGTACGTGATTCTGCGGTGGACAGTGAACTCGGAGCTTCTGACAAGCTGTCAGAGTTTTGTTCTTGGTAAAGAATTTGCTGTATCTTGGTATCATTTAAATTTAAAACCATGGATACTAAAGAAGTTATACTGGACAAAGGAATGGTCGACAGCATGCCGATGGAGGCAAAGGCGACATTTATCAGAAAGACCTACGCACACTTAGCCGGAGCGTTTTTGGCTTTCCTTCTTGTTGAGTCATTTTTAATGAGCATTCCTGCCGTTAGAGAGTTTGCTATCAGCATGACCCAAGGTTACGCATGGTTAGCAGTGCTGGGAGTATATTATGTAGCCTCAACTGTTTCTCAAAAATGGGCCTTGACTCCTAATAATAAGGCCATGCAATATGCCGGGCTCGGTTTGTACGTGGTAGCAATTTCTATCATTTTCATGCCTCTACTGATGCTCGCCATGTATGTCTCTGCCGATGGCAGTGTTTTGATTAAGTCATTTGTGACCGCGGTCTTTTTGTTTGTAGGACTTAGTGCAGTAGTGCTTGTCACTAAAAAGGACTTTTCATTCTTACGTTCAGCGCTTGTGCTTGGCGGAATGATTGCTGGTGGTGCGATAGTAGCAGGAATACTTTTCGGGTTTAACCTTGGCCTTGTATTCTCACTAGGTATGGTTGTCTTGGTAGGAGGAAGTATTCTCTATCAGACATCTCAGTTGCTATATCAGTACCACACAAGTCAATATGTAGCAGCCTCTCTAGGTCTGTTTGCCTCATTTATGACTTTGCTCTATTACATCATTAGCATCTTTAGCAGAGACTAAATCGGCTTAACATTCTTTCACTAATATTAACAACGGCCCCTCATGGGGCCGTTGTAGTTTTGTCTCAATCATTTTTAATACGTCAAATTATGAGCAGCATTTGGAACAAGTACACATTAGTAGCACTAGTCATGTTGTGTTCAGTCAACCACGTTCAGGCTCAAAGTGGACAAGTCAAAATCAAGATCAAGACTAACGAAGACGGCAATGTGACGGTAGAGGAAAAAGAATTTAATCTGGGCGAAGAGTTTAACCTAGAGCAGCTCCTTGAAGACCAAAATATTGACATCAACATTGATGACCAAGTGGGTAAGAAGATGATTGAAATCATAGTCAATGGTGAAGAAAGCCGACTTGAATTTGATACCGACAACAGCAATTTCTCATGGCATAGCGATACAGATGGTCATGAGGCACGGCCTTTCTTGGGTGTGCATCTCGATAGCGACTATGTTGGAGAAGGCGCGAAAGTATCAATGGTGGTAAAAGGCGGAACGGCTGAAAAAATGGGCCTTCAAGCTGGTGATGTCATTCAGTCTTTTGATGGCAAGAAAGTTTCAGACTATGAGTCGCTCAAAACTCTAGTGCAAGAAAGTAGCAGCGGAGAGAAAGTGGCACTGACCTACATGAGAGACGGAAAGACTCAAAAATCGAAAGCAGAATTGGGTCAGCAAGAAAGTGCTCATCACCTCGTCAGTCCTTTTTCTGGACAGTGTGGAGAGATGAAATTAGACTCCGAGTTATTTGGAGAAGACATGGAGAGAATGATTGAAGAAATGATGAATCAATTAAATGATAACCGTGGACTTGAAGAATTGAAAAATAGCGGTGGGCTGTTTGAAATGAAAGATGGTGAGCTGGAAGAGATGATGAAAGAAATGGAGAAGCAGTTTGAGCAGATGGGAATAGACATCGATACAGACGGTGGCCCGCAAAGTTCGCGCGTAATCATATTCATAACTGACATTGACTCTGAGGAGCTAGACAAGGCTAATGCACAGGCAGAGCCTAAGATTAGCGCGGCCAATGACCTCCAGCTTGACGATTTGCGCTTCTACCCTAACCCGAGTGATGGCCGATTTGACCTACAGTTTAGCAGTAAAGAGACTGGCGACCTAAGTGTGGTTGTCTATGACAGCAGTGGCAACAAAGTATACTTTGAAATGCTCGGTGACTTTAGCGGCCAGTATCAAAATGAGATTGACATCTCAAATAAAGCATCAGGAAATTACTTCATGCAGGTCATCCAAAATGGGAAGACGTATAGCAAGAAGATTGTGAAAGAGTAGGTTTGTTTTGGTTAATAAAGTAAAAGCTGCTTTCCTTAACGGAGAGCAGCTTTTCTTTTTCTGATGAGTCGTGCGCGCGAATGAGCGCTGTTCTTTTTAGATTGTATCTTTCTCGCACCTATGGCAGACCATCCAGAAGAAAATAATAGCGATAAGTCCGTACTGGCGGATTGGCTAGAAGCCCTGCAGCAAGAGAGCTGGCAACTGGAGTTACTGATATCTGGACTTGCGCTATACGGTATCATCGGCTCGTCAGAGATGGTTGATGCGTATGGCATTTGGATAGAGCATAACACCGTTGGCGTCAGTAATTTGCTCGGTGATCTTTCTTGGTGGGTGGCCCGTACCGCTTGGATGATTGGCACCATCAATTTAGTAGCTCACATCTTCTTGCGCGGATTTTGGATTGGTGCTATCGGACTCAGATATGTCTCGGGTGATATTGATTACAAGAAGCTCAACTACAGCCCCTATTTCCGAAATCTTTTCGCTAGAAAAATAGGCTCGTATGATGAATTTATAGAGCGCTTAGAGCGTCTGTGCAGCACCATCTTTGCGTATACCTTTCTCTTATTTTTCATATTCCTTTCTTGGTGTCTTTTTCTGTTACCGCTGGCGCTCTCCTTGGCCTTTAATTTTGAAGACGGAAACACGACCGTTACTGGAATATGGGGTGTCTTGATAACGCTCTATATGTTTTTAGGGTTCATCGTTTTTGTAGACTTCATTACAGGAGGTCTATTTAAGCGGGTGCGAAATCCTGCTTTTGAGCGAGTCTATGGCTTCATCTACAGGGTGTTTTCTGCTTTGACACTTTCCTTCTTGTACAGACCAATTCTGTTCAACTTTTTAGACAACTCTTACACTAGAAGATGGTTCTTTCTATCCATCCCCTATATCTTATTAATTACGGTGTTGATGCCGCGCATTGGTGTGGAGTCTAATCCCTACTTCCCACCCGAAGACCTCGCGTTGAAGACTGGCACTTTTCTCAATCATTGTTATTATGATGACCTCAGGATGCAAGCCTTGTCGAGTGCAGAGCTAGGCCCGCTTCAAGTTGAGCCTTGTGACTTGGCTGACATCACTATGAGAGAATTTTATGTGGAAGATGACCAACTCGTTTTTTTCGTGTCCATAGGTAAGAATCAAATTCGCAGCTTGAATAAAAACGAGGATATCGAGCCTTTTTTTGAACGGGGCATGAATCTCGGTGAGATGTTTGACGAGTACAAACGCCCTGAGCACATCAAGCTGAAAGAGAAAGTAAATGCAGAAGTAAAAAAACTGTATAAGCAGAAAGTCGATGAACGGCATAAAAAACAAGACGCCAATCAAGGGCTGATAGACTCACTCAACAAAGAGATTGACAGTTTGAACAAGCAGCTTAGTGAGGACTTAAGGGAAGCGGACAAACGGAATGCAGAACGCATCAAAACTGCGCTCTTAAAGTCTTATAGTATTAAAGTCGATGGAATAGAAATTGATGCAGAAGTACAGTCATTTTTTCATATCCACCCGTACCTCAATCAGCGCGGTATACTCTGCCACTACCCTATCGCAGACTTAGCCAAAGGCCTTCACGAAATTTCTTACGAAGAGCGCAGAGTAACCCGATCAACGAGCGAGCTAATCTCAAGCACATTAAAATCATTGCCATGGATGCGCACCAGCGCTCCCGCGGTCAATAACCAAACAGTTCTTCCAGGCTCAACTCCTTGACCGGGCCAAGCTCTTTGAGCGCATCCATATCGACCTTATCTCGATGGCCAATCACTATAAAAGTGTAGTCCTTTCCTTTTACTTGCTCATTAAAAAAGCGGTTTAAGTCTTCGAAATCACTTTGCTTGAGCGCAGAGTATATATCTTGATTCAGGTCGCTTTCTCGACCATACTTCTTGGCTGACAAGTATCTCCAAAATATGTTTTGAGACTTCGTTCTGCTTGTTTCAATTTTCTTCAGCGCGGCAAGACGACTGCCTTCAAACTGATCATCGGCCCGAGGCATGTCATTCATCAAGGTCAGCATGGCGTCAATGGCCTCTCCCATCTTATCTACCTGAGTACCCACATAGGCCGATACAAAGTGATTTCTCTCTGGACTCGAAGGCACGCTGTATCTCGCATAGGCCGAGTATGCCAGCGCCTTAGACTCTCTGATTTCTTGAAAAATGATACTCGACAATCCTGAACCAAAATACTCGTTAAACAGTCTTTGAGAAGGAATGAGCGAAGCGTCATACAGAGGCCCTTTGGCCATCATCATGATCTCTGACTGCACCATATCATAGTGCGCAAAAAATACTTCGTTGCCTTGGCGGTCTAACTCTTCATATTCATGCATGCTCGGCAGGGCTTTAAGTTCAGCATTGACCTGATGACTTTTCTCTATCAATGCGGCCGTCTCTGACTGAGAGCTTCCGCCATAGTAATAGACATAATGCTCAAACGAAAACACGTCTTTGACCATCGACACAAGCTCATCTACGTTGACAGACTTTAACTCCTCTTCAGTCATCTGATCTGTCTGCGGATTGGTCTTTCCGTACTTGGCATAATTTGCAAGACCTTGATACAGAATACTCCGCTTGTTCAACTTCGCATCTTTTCTGGACTTGACAATGTCAGCCACCATGTTGTCATAGGCTTGCTGATCAGACACAGCCTCTTTTAATAGATGTTCAATCAGCTGCAAACCTTCAGCCATACTCTCTTCCAACCCACCGATGTACACATAAGACCGTTCTAGTCCGGCAGACACACCAAAGTAGCAGCCTAGTTTATAAAACTCCTCATTAAGCTCGGCAGCTGAGTATTTTGAGGTGCCGAGGTACGTGAGGTAGTCCATGGCCAAGGCCATTTTCTCATCATGCCTGGAGCCCATGTCAAAAACATAGTTCAGTTGAAACGTTGGGTTCTTTTCATTTTTTACCGCGTAAAACTTCAGTCCGTTTGACAAAGACCTGCTGACTATGTCCTTTTCAAAATTTAAAAATTGCGGTGTGGCTCTGCTAGATTCAAGAAGGTCCATCTCTTTTACAAAGTCAGATTTCACATCTCTGTTTAAGCCCAACTTGCTGATTTCAGGCTTCTCCACTTTGTGTGTCACCGGCTCACCATTTCGCTTGTATACTGTGATGTAGTTGTCACTCTTGCAGTACTTGTTGGCAAACGCCACGATGTCTTCTTTAGTCAATGCAGAAATCCGAGCAAGACTCTGCGAGGCATACTTCCAGTCTTGCCCCATGATAAATGTGTTTGTCATGGCTCTGGTCCTACTACGATTGTAGTCGAACGATTGGTACTGAGAGAGTTTGTAGTCTTTGACCACCGCGTCCATTAACCACTGGTCAAAATCACCTGATTTAATTCGTTCTACTTGACTAAGCAAAAGATCTTTCACTTCTTCTAACGCTTGACCTTCACGCGGGGTGCCTCCTAGATTAAATGAAGAGTAATCTCGATTCGCAGAGAGATACGCATAGCCACCCAGTACTTTTTGATTTTGAAGTAAATCAAGATCGATTAGTCCAGCCTGACCATTACTCAACAATGAGCCCATCATGGCCGCTTTATCCATATCGGCATGGTTGGCACTTGGCAACCTAAACGCGATAGAGACAGACTCCTTGTCACGACCATACACCTCATGCACTTCAGGCGATACAATCGGATCCTCTTTCTCAAACGTGAATGAGGGAACGGGCTTGGACTTGTATTCACCAAAGTACTTTTCAATGAGCTGCACGGCATTCTCTGGCTCAAAATCTCCTGCAAGAATGATGGCCATATTATTCGGCACATAATAGGTTGAGAAATACTGATGAATCTCTTCCATTGACGGACTTTTGAGGTGCTCTCCAGTACCAATGGTAGTCTGCGTACCATAGGTGTGCTTCTTGTATAGCGCAGCCATCATTTTAGCGTAAGCCTGTCTGCGGTCGTTATCCTGACCTCTATTAAATTCCTCATACACGGTCTCTAACTCGGTATGAAACAAGCGAAGCACGAGTTCAGAAAAACGCTCGCTCTCTACTTTGAGCCACTTTTCCAACTCTATACTCGGTATGTCATTGATGTAGACCGTGCGCTCCAGAGAGGTATACGCGTTAGTGCCTTTTGCGCCCATTGAAGAAATCAACTTGTCATACTCATTGGCAATCGCAAATTTTGATGCCTCTACTGACAAGCTGTCTATCTGCTGATACAATGTCGCGCGGGTAGACTCGTCAGTTGTATTCCTTCTTAATTCATAGGTGTCAGAAATTTTCTGCAACAGCGCACTCTCCTTTTCCCAGTCCATGGTGCCCAGACGAGACGTACCTTTAAAGAGCATGTGCTCTAAGTAATGGGCCAATCCTGTTGCATCAGAAGGGTCTTGCTTTGACCCAGCATTGACGGCAATGTTGGTCTGGATTCTTGGCTCATCCTTGTTGACTGACATGTAGACTTTTAGTCCGTTTTCGAGCGTGTAAATCTTGACGCCAAGCGGATCATTTTCGGCCTGTTCAAACTGAATGGCTTCAGACTGAGGAATAGCCGTATTAAGCAGTTGACGTTGCGGTGACTCCGCGCATCCAAAAAGAAGAACGAGTAAAAGAATATTGAGTTTATTCATAAGGCCTGTTTCAGTATAAAGTCTGAGGCCCGAAAGTAATCAATGAGACGGAGTTACTCCGCTCAATCTACCTTCATGCGCGTGGTCCACGCCCCCTGTTCTGTGTGCACTTGCACGACATACAGTCCAGAACTCAATGCCGAAATGTCAATGGTACGCACCGAGCTCAGGTGCATGACTCGTTCTCCACTTGCATTAAAAATGGAAATGAAACTCTGAGCAGGAAGACCGTCTATTTGTATTAAGTCTGCACTCGGATTAGGGTAAAGGGCAAAGGGAAAATGTTCTTGCTCAACAAGATTATCAGGAGCACATTCTAGGTCTATAATTCTTGACCACAAGGTTTCATCAAAAGAACTAGGCCCAAGAAATATATCTCCAGCAGAATCACCTTGTCTGACCACCACCATGTCTAAACTTGGCACGATGTATATCTTCTGATCATTTAAACCGAGGGCAGCATACATATCAACCGGTGCAGACGAAATCAACTCACCCGAATACTCAAATTGAGTGCCTGGCAACATGAATGAAGCACCACCATTTAACCACCACAGATAACCGTAAGCCTCATTATGCGGTTGACTTGGCGTTTTCATAGCCTCTATATAATCGCTATCTCCAAGAATGACATTACCATCCCAGACACCATCATTGAGCATCAAAAGCCCGAAGCGAGCCATGTCACGCGCCTTTCCAAAACGGATGTAATTTACCCAAGCGCCACCCATGCCAATGGGGTTGGCCAGGCGCTGAAAAGTATACAGGTTGATACCACTACCCACCGCTTCAGACACAACATCCTGCACCAGACGATATGGTGCGTTGTGATAGGCCCATCGGTCTCCAGCATCTTCGAGGTATTGAAGGCACGAAGGGTCCAAACAATCTTGATCAGGTACCATATCATCTAAGCCTGTGGACATACTGATTTGATCTTTGATGGTGATCAAGTTTTCTTTCTCGAGTGGCGCACTTGTCCACCCCTGACCTAAAAAATCAGAACTAGGTTGATTGATGTCTAGAAACCCATCTGCCTGGGCGCAGCCGACTAGAAAAGCAGCTAAACTTTTACCTGCCGAAGCCCAATACCACAAAGAGTCTTGCGTATAGGTGCCAAAATACTCTTCGACCACTATGCGTCCGTTTTTGAGAATGATAAACGACTTTGTATTTGTCTCCAAGAGATACTGACTCAGTGAGTCAAGGTTTTCTTGGCACCAGTCTAAGCTCTCTGGATTGAGCGTGTCCCAGTTATCTCCACTTGTGGGTGGGAAATATGATTGTGATTGCGCTTCAAGGCCCAGAAAAAAAAGAAGTAAAAGAATAGCTGTCGCTCGCATAAGGACTAAGTTAACACTCTTGACGATGGTTTGCATTTACATGTCCAACTTGATGGAAATCAAAAGCCCCCGAGTAAACTCGGGGGCATAGTCTTACAGATGAAGCCGCACAATTTTCATAGCAGTGTGCTCGGTTGTAGTTGTGTGATTTAGTCTTTTCTGAACCTTTTTAAAATATGATCCATCTGCTTACCCGCAGCTTCGCGTCCTCCCAGTCCGAATGACAGTGCGATGGCCACGGCCACAGCGCCAAGCGTCAATCCAAATGCGAGGTTGACAATCTCGTTGGCGATGCCCATGGCATTTAGTCCGATGCCGAAGAAAATTCCCATGATGGCAACCCGCGCAATGGAGGCAAGACCAGCATTGTCTTTTGATCCAGACAATGAATTGTACGCCACCTTGGCAACGAAATTTCCTAAGACCATGATGACGAGTCCGAAGAGGATTTTTCCAGAAAGTCCCATCACATCATTTAGCGCTGTGACCACGGTCCCCATTTCCAATCGCTCTAGTCCAGAAGTGATTCCGGCTATCATGATAAAGAAGAACACTACTGAACTCGCGATACCTGAAAGGCTTCTCCCCTCCATGAAATTGATTCCCATTTTCTGAGGCAGTTCATCAGTGCCTAAGTTTTTGAGTAGCTCTTTTAATGCAGGCGCAATGAACTTTGCGATCAGATAGAAGATACCGATGATCAGCGCAGCGCCTATGATGTTAGGAATGGCCGCCATGAACTTTTGCAGCATCTCAGTTGCTGGTCCGGAGACAGCCTCCATACCCAACTCGTCAATAGCGATGACTAGTATAGGGATGAACACAAAGATGAAAACGACTTGTTTAAGGATGCTAATCAGATTGAAACTAGTCGCGTCAAAACCTAGGCGTGTCGACAGTTTGTTGAGCGACTCAGTCAAAAGCTCTACAGCTTCTGATGCCAACTTGGCAATAATGTATCCTGCAAAAGCGATGATTCCTGCTTTCAAAATCTGAGGAATGGCTGACAAGAAGTCTTGAAGCATGGCCTCAATTGGTGCAAAGACATCACCCACATGCAATTTGCTTAAGACAATCATACAGACATAAATAACCATGAGGTAATAGAAGAGCTTGGAGATTAATTTCTCCAACTGAAAACGCTTGCCTCCACCTTTATTAACTCGTTCATCAAGCTTCATAGAACCAAGCGCTTTGGCGACTAGTCGTCTGACCATTCTGGCTACAAATAGTCCAACTATTAAGAGCACCAAAGCTCCTATAATGTACGAATGTTCGCCTCCAATGTAGCTGAATACTGGATCAAAAAATCCAGTGATTTTATCTAGAAGTCCGGGTTGTTGAAGTTGGAAGTGAGGTAGTGTAAAATCCATTATTTGTTTGTTTTAGATATCGGTTTTTCGATATGGTTACACTTTTGACGGGATATTTTGAAAAAAGTAACTCGACCGAGTTCATAATTCATTTGAAGCTGAAGAAAAGGAGAGCTTAACCCACTGTCTTAAAGCGTGTTAAACAACACAAAGAGAAAAAAGGATTGTGCTAAGAATTTAAAGAAAGGAAGCTTAAAACAGGATGTAAACCGCTTTCACAGGCACAGAATCAGTCAGAAAAGTACGACTAAAGACTCAAATTAATGAGGATCTTGGAAATCAGGATTGTTGACAAAGTCCATGTCTGTAAACGTCTTCAAAAATTCGATCAAGGCAGCTTTCTTTTCGTTGGTCAAGAATAAGCCACCACCAACTGCCTCCATGTTGACATCAATAGTTGCCGAAGGAACTCCTCCACTGTTGTAATGTTCTACTACTTGCTCGAGCGTGCTAAATCGTCCGTCATGCATGTAAGGTGCAGTCAGCTCAATGTTTCTCAAGGTGGGAGTTTTGAAGAGGCCGTTGTCTTGGGGCAAGCCGGTCACCCCTCCTCTACCAAGGTCTGTGAAGACAGAATCAAGGCCATTATTGTGAAACTGATTGTCGGTCATTCGGCCATTGTCAAGTCCATGACAATGAAAACAATCTGCGCCTCCTAAAGCTCCGCTATCCGAAGAGCCTCCTTCATCATCCCAAATCTCTAGACCCAGCAACTCTAACGATGTGAGGTTTGCTTGCCCGGTGAGAAACTTATCATACTTCGAGTTAAAAGAGACCATGCTTCTGATAAACTGTGCAATAGACTTCGTAGCCCGTCTTCTGGTAATACAATCTGTACCAAAGGCCGCCTCAAACATGGACGGATAAATAGAATCACCAGCCAACTCGAGCACCACACTGTCCCACTCATCGTGCATCTCGATGGGGTTTTCTACAGGTTCGCCTGACTGTCTTTCAAGCGTGGGTTGAGCCCCATCCCAAGTGATGATATCATCAAAAACGAGGTTTACTAGCGCCATTGAATTACGTGTGCCGACTGCTCCGTCTATACCAACACTAAACTGCTGTGCGTCTGAAAAAGCAACTTCTGGTGCGTGGCACGTACCACAACTCATGGTCTGATCTCCGCTCAGCTTTTTCTCCCAAAAAAGAAATCGCCCTAACTCTACAGCGGCCTCCTTCATGGGGTTATTCTGAGGAATAAACATCTCATCAGTAATGTAAAAGGGCACTTCAATCACATAGTCTGCCCCAATTGGCATACTTGCTTCGCAAGGGTCAGTGACGGGCATCTCTGACTTACAGTCTTCATCACTGCTGCACTTTACTAGAGTGAGCATGAGAATAGATATGAGCAGGATTTTTTTAATCACTTGATTTTCCTTTTAACCTGATTAGCCTCTCAAAGATAGAATTGCAGAAAACTACTGCGTACTTACTTCAAAAGAAGCTGAAAGAAATTCTATAAAGCGCATGGCAACATCAATTTCAGCACCGTGGTACGCATTGTCTTCAGGGTCATCTAAATAGAGCGTGTCACTCTCGTTATAAATACACGTTGACACATCTAGGTCGGCCACTATTTCAAACTCTTCTGAGTTTCCGTTTATGCCAAACTCTAGAGGTAAAAATGTGGTATCTCTTCCGAGGTGAATGGAATACGTGGTCGCGAAATCAGTAGTATCAATATCACCTGGTGTAGTGTCCACTCGACCCTCAAAAATCATGAAGCGATAACCTGTCGCCCATGCCCAGTACATATTATTTGCCAGCGCCAGAGGATGACCTGGAGGATACACCACAGGATCAAAGTCAGGGTCGCTCGTACCGTTTAACTCAGTCGGAACTCCAAGACCGCATTTGAGCGCAGTATAGTTTCCTGACTCGATAGAAAAAGTTCTAGAGAGATTACCATCACTGTAATCAAAGTACTCAAGTTCAGAGAGCAGCGTTTCATTGCCATTATCATCAACCAAGCGCATGTCAGACAGGTAAAGCTTCAATTGCTCGACCACCATGCCGTAATCTGTGACATTGTTATACTCCTCATACAGAGTTAACGGAGCACCGTCAAAGTTTGCTTTGATAGTAAATGTGACATTGGCTTCTTCAGAGGTGACATCTCTCTTACAAGAGACGATGACTAATAAGACACAGAGAATCGGGAGAAGTGATTTCATTTTATTGTAGTTCAAATGGATGTCCATCAGCTATATTGTCTCTCATTCCTAAGGTAAACGAATTTGTACCATTCTGCTCTCCAGAAACGAGACTCATACCACTAAACATCTCATCGATGTTAACGGCCAACTTAAGTAGCATATTTCCATCTACTGTCAGATTAGTCTCCAACTCTCCGATTCCTACCGACATATCTGCTCCTTGCAAATCATATCTAAACGACTCACCATCGACAGTACCTTCTATAATTAAGTTACTGTATCCGTCTGTGGCAGACCAATTTTGACTCACCTCATCATCTGTATTTAGAAAAGTCTCAGACTCGTGCTGAGCGGCAGTTAAACCAAATCTAAAGGTCAAACTAGATATGTTGTTTTCTTGGATAACACCCATAGACCCCGACTTAAGTTGCCCGTCTACGAATATTACTAAACTGGACCCATCAGACACAGAGTTGTCTTCAGCATTTAGGGCACTCGGCTCAGACACAAAGGCTTTAAACTTGTTAATGACCACTGACTGACCATCAAAATCATAAGCCTGATTAAGCACCAAATCTTGTCCGGCCACTTGCGGTCGCACTTGAAGCCTTAACTCTAAATCTGGTATACCATTACTATCGTCCTTTTTACATGAAAGAACACTCAAAGCGAGTACAATAAAGAGGAGCGGATTGCTAAAAAATCTATTTCTCATGATGCTTACAAAATTCGGTGATTATAAGGACAATAACAATTCAGCTCAGCGGAGAACACACAAAAATTGCGGTCACTCTTGAGTCAACTTTTTCTTGATTACCTTTCCTCACTTATCAATTTATGGAAAAAGAAGTGACAAAGACCTTTGATATATACAGTGCCTCTGCGGGGTCTGGCAAGACCTATACCTTGGCTTTGCAATACATCATTCTGTGTTTTCAGTGTGAACGAAAGACAGACTTTCCGTTCAAGCACATTTTGGCCATCACCTTTACCAACAAAGCAGCCAACGAATTGAAATCCAGAGTACTGGACTTCATGGCTACACTCGCTCAGTGGTCTGGACCTACTCACAGCGATGAGCATCTCTTGAGTGAGGTGATGAAACAAACTGGGCTTAACGCCAGAGAGGTGAAAGAGCAGGCGCTTATTCAGTATGAGCGTATGATTTATAATTACGGAGACATACATGTCAGCACTATTGACAAGTTTGTGCTCAGTATTCTCCGCTCCTTCAGCAAAGAACTAGGCTTAAGTTCAGACTTCAATGTGCAGTTAGACCAGCGAGAGATTATTGTCATGGTGCGAGACGCCATACTTAATCAGATTGGCACGGATGAGCGCCTCACCAATCGATTGGTGTCCTTCGCGCTGAGCAAAGGTGAAGACGGTCGTTCATGGGATATCAAGGCAGACCTGGACGGATACTTGACTGAGCTTTTGAAAGAAGATGGTCAAATCGCCATGGAGAGCATAAAGCCCATTTCTAAAGAAGTGGTGTCGCAATTCTGTCTGGAGATGGAAAGTGAGTACAAAGCCGCACTGCTCAGGTTGCAAGAGCTTCAACAAAAAGGGACAGCATTAATCGACTCAAAGCACATTGACAGAGCATGGTTTAACAGAGGTAAAAGTGGTTTTATTAATCTCTTTGCCAGAGACTTTCTAAAAGATGCCAGAGGCTCTACTGAAGGCCAACGAAAAACCTACCTAGACGAAGAAAAATGGACCTCCAAAAACGGGAAACCTCATCAAGCAGAAATTGATGACGTGATGCCCACGCTCACTCCATGGCTAGAGGAAATAAACGACTCAATGCCTGAGTTCAGAAGGCTGAGTGTCTTAAAGCCTAACCTCTTGGCCCTTGAGATGCTTCACTTGCTAGATGAAAATCTGAGCCTTATAGAGAAGGAAGATGAGACTGCTCTGTTGAGCTCAAACAACATGCGCATAGCACGAGTGCTCAAAGAAAACCCAGCGGCATTTATCTATGAGCGAGTCAGTGAAAAATTTGACCACTTTTTGATTGATGAGTTTCAAGACACCAGTGTACAGCAATGGCACAACTTCCTGCCTTTGCTTTCTGAATCTCTGGCTCGAAACAACAGAAACATTATAGTCGGTGATGCCAAGCAGGCTATATATCGATGGCGAAGTGGAGAGGTACAGCAGTTTATAGACCTGCCAGATATTTTTGGAAAAGAAGATGACTACTCGCTCAATCAGATTGAAAACCAATTAAAAAACTCACACTCTGACGGAAATAAACTCTCGTCAAATTACAGGTCAAAAAATGAAATAATACAGTTTAACAACCTGCTCTACGGGCATCTTAAAAAGCACCTCAGTGCTGACTTCGAATCTGTGTATGCCAGTCAAGCGCAGCAGACCGTAGATGATGCACGCACAGGTGGCTATGTGGAAATAGTGCCTATTGAAGTAGATAAAGAACAAGAGGACAAGGCGGACATGAGAGCGCTCTCAGCCGAGATTATTCTGAGGCAAATAGCCGAATGTTTTGAAGATGGCTACTCGCCAGGAGACATCTGTTTTTTAGTCAGGAAGAATGCGAACGGCCAATTTTTAGCAGATTTTCTCCGCACTAATGGTCACAAAGTCGTGTCGTCAGATTCCTTTTTTCTTGGAAAAAACAGACTCTCACATCTTGTAGTCGCCATGATGTCGTTGATTGACGACCCAGAAAAAGATGGCCCTAAACTGAGCATCCTGCATCACTTGACCGCATTACTAGAAAGAGAGCAAGATTTTCAATCGCTTGCAGAAAGGCATATCGGTCGTGTCAAGGTGAAAGGTGGTGATGCCCCCGAATACATGTCAAAACCATTTACTCCGGTGTTTGGCAAACTGGATATAGACTTTGATATAGACTCTTATGCAGACCTTGATCTCTATGCCACATGCGAAAAAGTAATCAGTGACTTGGACCTGGACTCCAGCTCCATGTACCTCATTGAGTTGCTTAATCTGTGCGCTGAAAAAGGAAATGGACAAGGATATTCGCTCAGAGAATTTATCGACTTCTGGGATGAGAAAGGAAATGAGTCGTCATTGAAAATGCCCGAGGCCGAAGATGCCATGAGGATCATGACAGTGCACAAGTCTAAGGGCCTAGAATTTCCAGTGGTGTTCCTCCCATTTTTTGGCGGGAAGATGAAAAAGACACTCAATAAAAGATGGGTAGACCTAAAAGACACTGCAGTGCCCAAAGCACTGATTGGGCTGAGCGATTCAAAACTGACGGGTACCGAGTTTCACCCCTATGCAGCGGCTGAAGCTGAGAAAAGTAAACTCGATGAACTGAACGTACTCTATGTGGCGACTACCAGAGCAGAAGATCGTATTTACCTCAATTTTGAAACAAGCAAAAAGAGCAACTATCAAGGAACATGGTTTGTGGATTTCCTTTCTGCGCATGAGGAAAACATGACTCAGGGGCTCTTTACTTATGGTCAGAGACAGGCCAAAAAAGTGAAGGAGAAGTCTAAGAGTGACAAGGAGATTGTTGAGACAGATAATACATTGGCAGACTTTTCTAAAACCGATTGGCGAACCAAGCTGCGTATATCACTCGGAAAAGAACAGGCCTTTAATGAGCAGATGGATTTTGGAACACTGGTGCATGACATGCTTGCCAAACTGAAGGTAAATGAGCAACACCCGCGCTGGGAAGAGGCGCAAAAAATAGTGCAATCCATTGACGCCATACCTCAGATAAAACAATGGGAATCTGAAGAGTTTGACGTCAAAAATGAATGCACGCTGATAGATGAACTCGGACACAGCCACAGACCTGATAAAGTATACTTGACCAAGGAAACCAAAGAAGCCATAGTACTCGATTATAAAACTGGTGAACGCTCCGAGACGCACAACAAACAGGTAAAGCGTTACAAAGACGTGCTTCAAAAAATGGGATACACCTCGGTAAGCGGCTTCTTGCTGTATACTCAAGAACTAGAATTAGTGAGTGTAGCATGAGGCAATTAAAATGGCATAACGCCCCATACGAGAAACTATCCGTTGACGAGTTTCATGACATTGCCGCATTGCGGATTGAGATATTTGTGGTGGAGCAAGACTGCCCCTACCAAGAGCTTGATGGCTTAGACAAAATAGCTACTCACCTATGGGCTACTGATGAGGAAACGGTTGTGGCTTGTTTGAGAATACTTCCCCCAGGAGCCTCATATACTGAGTGCGCCATAGGCCGTGTGGTGGTGAGTCAAGCGCAAAGAGGAACCGGGCTTGGTCATGAGTTGATGAAACGAGGTATGGATATGGTGAAGGAACTTTACGGGCCAAGTGACATCAAGATTTCTGCACAAGAGCATCTCAAGTCCTATTACGAAAAACATGAATTTAAGCAGTGTGGTGACGGGTATCTAGAGGACGGCATTCCTCACATTCCGATGAAATATACTAGCGTATCAGGCTGAAGCTGCCTCGGTACTGACGCGTAAAATCATAGTTGTCTCTCAACCTGATGTCATAGACATACATACCCACATGCGCATATTCTGGCACCCAAGGCATGTTTACGTCAGTGGTGTGAAATAAGAGCCCTCCCCAACGGTCATAGACACTAAAGTCATACTCGACAATATCACCCAGTATGCTCGGCTTGAAAAAATCATTGAGGCCATCGGCATTCATGGTAATGGCATTGGGCGCGAAAAAGGTATGCCCTGTGATGACAAAGGGTTTTGTCAAACGAGACTCACAGCCAACTTCATTGGTGACCACTTGCGTAATTTCAAACAGTCCGCCAGATTGAAACTCTACTGTGGCATCAAAGCCTTCCACTGCTGTTTGACCAGTGATAAGATAGATACTAGAGTCGGCTCCAAATGCCTCTGAACTCAACTCAACTACAGGCTCATTGATGTCTGCAAAAGGTGGATCCATGGAGAACGCTGCTTGTGGTGTTGGCAACACTTCAATTACTCCCACTTTGGTTTCAGAATCTATACCAGGACATCCTACCGTAGACTCTACGGTCAATGTCACTGTGTAGGTTCCGGGATTCTCATATTCATGCACCGTTGAACCGATATCACTTGAGACACTTCCATCCCCAAATTCCCAGTGATACTCATTTCCCTGACCACCAGTTGTAAGGTTTGAAAAGAACGCGTTGTAAGGCTGACACCCCAAGCCTTCGGTAAAGAAGTCTACTTCTATTTCATCTACAGTCTCAGTAAAATCTGTGTAGCTTGAAGAACAAGGCCCCTCAGTAATAATGAGCGTAACTGGCCATATTCCAGCACTATCAAACACTACGTTAGTCACATTTTCTAACGCAGAAGAAAACTGTGCTCCAGTAAACTCCCAATCAAACTGGGCAGTGAGACCATACTCTCCGCCTGCCTGATAATCAAAGGAGTTATTTTCTTGACACTGGGCCGGAGGAGAAACAAAATTGGCGACCACTTCTGGGTTGGCCTCAAAGGTCATGGTCGTAGAATTCTCACAGGTACCTGGCGCTGATGCCGTGAGAGAGACCGTAAACTCACCCGCACTTGGATAGGTATGAGAGGGCTCAAAATCTTGGCTAACCACTATTCCATTTGGGTCTCCAAATTCCCAGTCATAGGTTGTCGCATTTTGGCTTTGGTTATCAAACACAAAGCTAAGGCCCGCGCAAGGATCGGTCAGCTGAGCGACCTGCGCCACTGGATGCGAAGGCACATTAAAACTAACACTCGCGTCACTTTCACAGCCAAGACCATTGGCCAAAATCACATCAAGGGTGTAGTCTCCCGGCTCGAGTATCTCGAGATTTTGAATCACATTGGTCGTATTGGCAGGCAGCAAGACATTGGGGTCTGTAGACCACTGATAGTCGGCTATGTTACCAAGCACATCGGTCATCTCAATATCATACGTTTCGCTCGGACAGTTGAGCACAGGAACATCAATATCTAGGATGGGTGCATCAGAAATAATGTAAGTCGTGACGGTCGTATCGGGACACGAAGAAGCGGGATCGACAATGAGCGTCACATCAAATGTTCCTGGTGTGTTAAACGTAATGACCGGTTCGCTGAGCGATGATACCTGTCCGTCACCAAAAGTCCAATCGTAGACTGAAGCGTTAACGCTCAAATTTTCAAACTCTACTGTCGTACCCGTGCAGAATGTTTGCGAACCTGAAAAATTGGCAAAAGCAGAGACAACCAAACTTGGACAGGCCACGATATTAAACTGGAAGTCTCTTCGAATCTCAGATATCTCTACACCATCTCGATATTCTTTCACGCACACGCCAACCACATATTGACCTTGTTGATTTGGGGTACCCGTAATCTCCCCAGTCAACGGATCAATTGCAAAACCTGGAGCAGCATCAATCGGATTTAGAGCCGAGTATCCTCCTCCCCATAAGATGGTGTTCCAAATGGGAGCCGAAGGCGGATTAGGCGCTGGATAGGCCGTAGAACCACCAGTATATGGTGTGCAGAATGAGTAAGCCAGGGAGTCTCCATCTATATCAGAAGCACTATGGTCAAATGAAAATGGGATGTTTTGACATATCCCTACAGGTGGAAAATCATTAAAGGCCGGAGAGCTGTTTACCCCAACTGTAACAGTGGGAGGCACAAAGGCCGCATAGGTGGCGCCCATGTCTCCAGGCGCATTCAAATTAACAATGGTACCGTTACGACAGCAACGCTGATAGGCCACCCAGTAACCGGTCGTGTTGGCCGGCAGTTGCACTATACTGGTGTAGGTTCCTTCTTGCACACAGACAGGAGCATTGACATTGGCACAACCGAAGTTTACATCCGTGTCTAGGAGCACAATATTGAGATCGGACATAAACTCGACAGTAATCAGATTGTTGTTACCATCAAAAATTCCGATTGGAGCACTCGAGTCAAACTCGGCTCCTCCTACCCCGTTGCAATCTCTGTAGACCTTGAGCGTAAACAAGTAGTCTGTTCCGCCAAGATACTCGTAGGTCATCTCTCCACCCACAATGTGAATGGACTTCATGGCCAATGGGCTCAGGAAAAGTAGTATGCAAAAGAGAATATTCCTCAATTCGGTTTGCTGTGGTCTAAAGATAATACAAGGGATGCTGAGAAAACCCTCTAAATTCATTATAATATTGACTTCCAGTCTTGACAGAATTCAATCACCTTATCAAATGCGACCGAAACGATGAATAAATCAACAAAACAGGACATCAGCCGCTGCTCATGGCCAGGAACGGACCCTATCTACGTGGACTATCATGATCAAGAATGGGGAAGACCAATTTGGGATGACCGAGCACTCTGGGAAAAGTTGATTCTTGATGGTTTTCAAGCTGGCCTGAGCTGGATAACGATTTTAAAAAAACGAGACAATTTCATTGAGGCATTTGACGATTTTGATCCAGCGGTAATAGCAGCCTATGACGAGAGAAAAGTGCAAGCGCTGATGCAGAATAAAGGCATCGTTAGAAACCAACTAAAGATCAGAGCAACCATCACCAATGCACAGGCTTATCTTGATATGATGGAAGAGCAGCCGTTTTCTGACTTTCTCTGGTCATTTGTTGACGGGCAGGCGCAGGTTAACTCCCCGCGCAACATGAGCGAGGTGCGCACCACAAGCCCCGAAAGTGATGCAATGAGCAAAGCGCTCAAAAAAAGAGGATTTAAGTTTGTTGGCAGCACGATATGTTATGCCTTTATGCAAGCGGTGGGTATTGTCAATGACCACATGGCCGATTGCTTTTGCCAGCAGGAATGTGTGGCGGAGTTTGACACAAAACGCCCAACAGATTAGTCGTCAAGGATAGGCACTACTTTTTATAGGTATCTAACCACTTCAAGCCATCTTCAATAGTTGAGAAACTAGCCGATTGGAACTGAGGCTTCAGAAACCTCACGACCGAGTTTAATACAAGCTTGGTGACGAAAGAATGAGTGATATAGGCCACAGCTGGAAACATATCCATGGCTGGACTATCTTTAAGCACCGCACGGGCTTCGCTTGAAATTTTAGACTTACCTCTAATGTCAAACAAGACAGGGTACCCTCCTTCTCCAAAACGGTCTAAGAGCTCTTCAAGCATCTCAGTAGCTGTTTGTGCAGTTGTTTCCCCCTCTGCTAATGTCATGTGAATGACACCTTCTATTTTTTCTATTTTGAAAAACTTACTTCTCTCCTCAGCTGACATTAAAATTTTTCGGGCCTTTGGGTGCTAAAAGGTTCTGCAATCTAAAGACATGCCGTCTGCTAACGAACTAAAGACCCTCTTTTTAATGAACAAAATCCTCTGATTAATATCATTCCTATTTATGCTGAGAAAGTCCCCGCAGTGCAGCGAACTCCTTTTCTTCAATGCGCATCAATGCTCCTGTTTCTAGCATTTGCAGCAAGTCAGAAATATAGATTCGAGTAGAAAAATCTCCATCTATAATTTCCGAAACCATGTACTTATCAGAGTTAGAAAAAGACAGCTTCTTTAACTCAATAAAGGACTCGTCAGAGAGAATGGCATAATAAACCTCTCCACTTCGATGCTTGATGTAAACTGGAAATTGCATAGACAAAGAAAAGGCGTCTTTTTTGAAAAGACGCCTTTCATTGATAATAAATAGTCAACTTATCTAGTAAAAAGTAACTCTCTGAGTTTTGGTAACGGCCATAGCTCATCGTCAATAATTTGCTCTAGGGCATCGGCATGCGCGCGCACCTTGTCCATCATCGGTTTCACTTTGTCGCAATAAGCAATGGCACTCTTACGAGCATCTCCCAACTCGTTAGCCTTCTTACGTGCCGCATTCATCTTCACTGCCGTATCGTTCATCTCGTTAAGATTAGACGAAATAGAGGCGATAAGATTGAGTTGTGTTTTAGCCGCTTTCTTCGCTGCCGCTGCACCGAGCACCAACTTTAGTCCTGCTACATTGTCAATCAACTCAGACTGATAAGCTACTGCTGCAGGAGTAATGTGATTGATGGCAATGTCTGCCGTCAAGCGAGACTCTATCTGCAACTTCATGGTGTAGTTTTCAAGCTCTATCTCATGACGTGCATGGAGTTCTTCTTTAGTGAATATGCCCATCTCCGTGTAGAGCTTTATGGCCTTAGGGTCAACCATTTTGTCAAGAGCTCTTGGCGTATCTTTCAAGTTAGAAAGGCCTCTTTT
>CAYSDH010000010.1:7296-32731 GCA_964429805.1 uncultured Flavobacteriales bacterium | reverse complement strand
ACATTACACCCACTTTCTCAAAAAGCTCAAGTGCTTGTTCCGATCCCATCTCATCAATTGCCAATGGTGAAGTTCTCAAATGAGACAAGCCTCGCTTTTCTGCTTCTTCTACCCACTCATCACCATATCCGTTTCCTTCAAATCTGATTTTTTTAGAGTCGACTATGCACTGTCTAATCTCTTTTAAAATAGCTTCATCCTTACCACTTCCTTTCTTGATGCGCTTATCTACTGCAGTCTTAAAATCAGCCAGTTGCTTAGCCATAATAGTGTTAAGCACCGCCATTGGCACAGCACAGTTAGCCGTACTTCCTACCGCTCTAAACTCAAACTTGTTGCCTGTGAAAGCAAAAGGCGAAGTCCTGTTTCGGTCTGTGTTATCAAGCAAAATCTCTGGAATTTTTCCAATGTTGAGTTTGAGTGAGGTCTTTTCTTCTGGACTCATCTTACCCGCTTTGATACTCTTCTCTAACCTGTTCAAGGTCTCAGTCAATTGAGAACCAATGAAGGTAGAAATGATGGCCGGAGGCGCTTCATTTGCACCAAGTCTGTGGTCATTACCCGCACTTGCAATACTGGCACGAAGCACGTCTGCATGGTCATGTATGGCCTTGATCGTATTCACAAAAAAGGTCAAGAACTGAAGATTGGTCTTTGGGTTATGACCCGGACTCAAAAGGTTTACTCCCGTGTCTGTGGCCAGCGACCAGTTGTTGTGCTTACCTGACCCGTTTAATCCAGCGAACGGTTTTTCATGAAGTAGTACTCTGAAATCATGCTGCTGAGACACCTTTTCGAGAAGGTCCATAAGCAACAAGTTATGATCATTGGCCAAGTTGCACTCTTCAAACATTGGCGCCACCTCAAATTGATTTGGGGCCACCTCGTTGTGTCGAGTTGTTACTGGTATACCGAGTTCTAAGGCTTGCGTTTCAAAATCACGCATAAAGGCCAATGCACGCTCAGGTATGGTACCGAAGTAATGGTCATCAAGCTGCTGACCTTTGGCCGGGTAGTGACCAAAGAGCACCCGCCCTGTCATCATCAAGTCAGGTCTGGCGTTATACAAGGCCGTATCAACCAAAAAGTATTCTTGCTCCCAACCGAGTGTGGCTGTGACACGTGATACATTTTTATCAAAATACTGACACACTGGTATGGCAGCTTCTTCTACTGCGTGCAGTGCTTTAAGCAGAGGCATCTTATTATCTAAGGACTCTCCAGTGTATGACAAAAAGATAGTTGGAATGACCAATGTCTTACCAACTATAAATGCTGGTGAGCCCGGATCCCAAGCCGTATAGCCTCTTGCCTCAAACGTATTTCTCAATCCTCCGTTTGGAAAACTTGATGCATCTGGCTCTTGCTGTGAGAGCATAGCTCCTTTAAATGACTCTATTGCTCTTCCTCCTTCAACGGGAGTAAAAAAGGCATCATGCTTTTCGGCAGTGCTACCTGTCAATGGCTGAAACCAATGCGTGTAGTGTGTAGCACCCTGGCCCATAGACCACTCCTTTAAACTGCTGGCTACATGGTCTGCAATGTCTCGCTCAATTCTCGAACCAGTAACCACTGCTCTTTTCACGGCCTTATATACTGGTGAGCTCAGGTATTGTCTCATTGTGTCATCATTAAACACTTTTGAGCCGAAATAGTCTGAAATTTTATCAGAAGGTGGGTGTACTTCTTTCGGTTCTCTTTTTAGAACGTCTTCCCATGCTTTGAATCGTAAAACTGCCATTGCGTGATATTTTTAGAGGCTTAACTGAGTAGAAAATGAAATATTTGGCAAATATACCCCAAATCTATAGGGTGTGACAGTAAGTTCTTCACGTTTTTGGACACACACCCCCTATTTTTTTGACACCCAAGCAAATATTTTGCAATCTGAGAGTCCAAATCCCTCAGAATATCTGTGTAATTGCCCGATTTATTGAAGCACCCGTCTTTTTAGACTGAAAGAAGGAAAGGATAACACGCGCGCGGAAAAGGGAATTACACAGTCACATGTGCCACTCTACACATGTACGTTGACCCTAAAATGAAATAGTCTTGATTAAAACAGATTTCTCACTCAGGCTTGGGCGAGATAGATGTATAGCACATACATAGCGAAAAGCAGAAAGCCTTTCCAACGGTGAATGATTTGTTTGTGAAGTGCAAAAATGAACACTATCAGCGTCACCGAGAGCACCCAAAATATATCTGTACTCAATACAGTATCATTCACCGGAATCTCCTTGACCATAGCTGTCACACCCAAGATTCCTAGAATATTGAAAATGTTTGACCCTATGAGATTACCGACAGAAATGTCTAATTGCTTCTTGACGGCCGCCATGACAGATGTAGCTAATTCTGGCACAGATGTACCAAAGGCCACTATTGTGACGCCAATGACATATTCACTCACACCCATACTACGCGCTATCTCAGTAGCCGAATTTACGAGAAGGTCAGCTCCAAAAACCAATCCTGCGATACCGATAACTAAATACAGAATGTTCTTCCACAAGGGCTGGGCCTTTTCATCTAATTCGGGCAACACCTCTTCTAAGACCTCTTTTTTAGCCGCCTTTCTAGAGCTGTAAAACAAGAACACCATATATAAGGCAAGAAGAATAACGAAGATTAAACCATCTTGAAAAGACAGGCTGCCATCAGAAATAAAGAACCAAAACAAGAGCGAAGCTCCGGCCATAACAGGCCAGTCAATGCGCATAGTATTTCGAGCAACTGGAATAGGAAGTATGAGGGCAGTAACACCAAGCACCAAGGCCAGGTTGGCAATATTAGAACCAATGACGTTACCGATAGAGATGTCTGGGCTTCCTTTGAGAGCCGCATTAATAGACACGAGCAACTCAGGAGCAGAAGTCCCCAAAGAGACTATAGTCAGACCGATGACTAAGGTGGGCACGTTAAATCCCTTGGCCACGCCCACTGACCCGCGCACCAATAACTCACCTCCAATGAGAAGGAGAACCAAGCCAGCTATCAATAACAGAGTGGCCATCAATCGTCTTTGGTCAACTTGTCAAACGCCTTTTTGTGTTCATCAATCTCTTTTTTGATGCCACCCGTGGTGTCGTTTAGTTCACGCTGAATCTCTTGAGAAGCATCTTTAAATTGACGACTGGCACGCCCCATGGTTCGAGCCAAGCCCGGAATACTCTTTGCTCCGAAAAAAATCAGAAATACGAGTATGATTACTAGAACCTCAAATCCGCCTACGCTGAGTAATGCTATCATGATAAGCAAAGGAAATAAAAAAGTGCCCCCGAATGAACGAGGGCACTGATAATAATGAACTACCTTTTACTCACTTATATCTCTTTCTCTTTCTTAGAGAGATCAACTACAAGTGGTGTTGCGATGCAAAGTGAAGAGTAGGTTCCTACAACTACACCAATCATCAAGGCAAATGTGAATCCTTTGATACTGTCTCCTCCAAAAAGGAAAATCATAAGGAGTACAATGAATGTCGACATAGACGTATTCACTGTTCTGCTCAACGTAGAGTTAAGGGCAGAGTTGACAACAGCCTTGTCTACACCTCTTTTTCTTTCATTGAGGTACTCTCTCAATCTGTCAAAGACAACCACGGTATCGTTAATAGAGTAACCTACAACTGTCAGGATGGCTGCAATAAATGCTTGATCAATCTCCATAGAGAAAGGCAAAATCTTCCAGAAAATAGAGAAGATACCAAGTACCACAAGCACATCGTGCGCCATGGCGACAAGGGCTCCAAATCCAAACTCTTTCTTTCTAAATCGAATCAAGATGTAGAGGAAGATAATAAGTAAGGAGAATCCGATAGCTAACATAGACGAGTCTTGGAAGTCATCAGAGATGGTTGAATCAACCTTCTTTGACTGAAACTTGTCCATCTGGACAGTACCCACAGACGCAAGATTCTTTGTCAATGCACCTTCAATGATTTCATCTACATCATCTCTATTGTCATTCACAAGGAAGTTGGTAGTGATTCTCACTTTGTTTCCTGCCGTTCCAATGCTCTTCACACTTGGCGCAGACTTGATACCATTGTCATCAACAAAGGCATTGGCCAGTGCCTCTTCTACTTGACTTGATGACACCTGCTCGACAAACTCAATGTCAAAGGTGCGTCCTCCTGTGAAGTCTACACCCAAATCAAGCTTGTTAGTGAATAATGAAGCGATACCAGCAATAACGATAACACTTGAAATACCGTAGAAAATTTTTCTCTTCCCGATAAAGTCAAAGTTGTTATTGGCAAATAGATTCTTCGTCATTGACGTGTAGAACGCAACATCCTTCTTAGACTCCATTCTCCATGAGATAATCAAACGAGTGATGAAGATGGCTGAGAACAATGATGTTACAATACCAATCATCAAGGTCGTGGCAAATCCTTTTATCGGTCCAGAACCGAGAAGGAATAGAACAAGACCTGTCAAGAATGTCGTGATGTTGGCATCAAGAATGGCCGAGTAGGCTTTCTTATATCCCTTGTTAATCGCAGCTTGCTTTCCAGCACCAGCTCTAAGCTCTTCTTTAATTCTTTCGAAGATTAGTACGTTGGCATCAACTGCCATACCAATGGTCAGGATAATACCCGCAATACCAGGAAGAGTCAAACTCGCTTTAAGTGAAACCAAGGCTCCAGTAAGGAAGAACATGTTAGCCAATAGAGCGATATCTGAAATTCCTCCAGCTCCGCTATAATAGAATACCATGTATACCAAAATCACTAAGAGTGCGATGGCAAATGACCACAATCCCTTTGACGCGTTTTCAGGTCCAATAGAGGACCCTACAATCTGCTCATCAACAATGTCTGCAGTAGTAGGAAGTGCACCCGCTTCGAGCAAGTTGGCAAGATCCGCGGCTTCTTTAATCGCATCATCCACATCTTGACCTCCCATAGTAATCTGTGAGCTTCCACGTGTAATTTCAGTGTTTACAACTGGAGCAGTATGAACGACACCATCCATCACCACGGCAATACACTGCTTAGGTGTTGCTGATGACGCCTCTCTAGTCATGCTGGCCCAAATCTTTGACCCTTCAGAATTCATGTCCATAGACACCAATGCCTGACCACTAAACTGATCGAAATCTTGACGCGCAGAGACGATAGACTCTCCATCTAATCTTGGGAAACCATCACTTGTCGTTGTCTTGAGTGCGTAAAGCGCGTAGAAGCCGGCTTCAGACTTCTTACCCCAAGACCATGTGAGTTTGTCTCCTGCTGGAATAAGGTCTTTGACCACATCGTTGGTCAAAATCTCCATTACTTCTTTCTTATTTTTCGTAAAACCAAGAATAGCTCCTGGCTGCTGAGATGGTGCAAAAACAGCGAAAAGTGGATTCTTCAATCTCTCTTCCTCAATGTTAGGCTCATCTGCAGGGCTCGTTGACTCATCGTCAAGGTCATTAATGTCCGTGACACCATCAGCCAATTCTGTTGAGTCTTTTGTTGCATCAACAATTTGGTCAACTGCATCGTCAATGATGTTTCCATCATCTCCTACAACAGTAGACGTGTCTTTGACACTCTCAACAAACAACTCTGGGTTAAGGTGTTTACCCATTCTGTCATTAATGGCTTGCAAGCTAGTGGCGAGCTCTTCAAAAGCAAAGACTTCCCAGAACTCTAAGTTGGCCGTACTTTTCAAAAGTTTTCTCACCTGCTCTTTGTCCTTCGCACCAGGTAGCTCAACGAGAATACGGTCAGTAAACTGCTGACGCTGTATAGTCGGTTGCGTAACTCCAAACTGGTCAACACGAGTTCTAATGATTTTCTCTGTGTTGGCCACGGCCGCTTCAGACTCATCTTTAAGGATTTGAATAATCTCCTCATCAGTCGCATCGGCTGGAAATCTCTCCTTGTTCTGGTATGAGTGGAAGATTTTGGCCAGTTTACCTGGCTCATTATCTGAGGTCCACGCATCTTCAAAAAGTTCAATGAACGTTTTTCCAGAAGTTGTTCCTTGCATTGCAATCGCCTTGTTCTTAGCGGCTTCAAATGCTTCAGACTTGTTTCCACCTGACAACTTCGTTATCAGCTCTGAAACAGAAACTTCTAGGGTTACACTCATACCTCCTTCGAGGTCCAATCCTTTTTGCAACTCGCGTGAGCGGCAATCATAATAATCATAACCCACCAATGGGATTAACTCTTCATTTCCATGTCTAGTTGTGTAGGCACTTCTTCCTTGCTCTAAAATCGCTTCTTTCTTTTCCGCAGTCAATGTTTCACCGCTTGCTTCCATCACCATTGTTAAGGTGTCTTGAGCATAAGCATCTGCTTTGTCTTCAAATGATGAAGTAAAAAAAGAGAACGATAGTGAGTAAAGACAGGCTAAAGCCAGTAGGATCGTAAAAATCCATATCGCACTTTTGTTCTGCATTATCTATTTTTTATTATCAGTTATTAATTTTGCTTAAACTCAAAATGAGCCTAAACACTTGTCTATCAACAGTTTAAATCGAAGGAAATTCGTATTATTCCCTTTTCAAAAACAGTGCGCAAATATAGACTTTATAGTGCTACAAACCAATGCCTTCGCTCAATTAGCAACAATCTACTCGCAAGTGCTAATGGGCTTGTTATAATTGGCCGTTTATATAGATCTAATTATGCTCACCGTTAGATATCTTTATACTCCATAATCACTCAATTAGATGCAAAAAATCAGATTATTCCTCCTTTTGCTTTTTGTCAACTACTCAGCGACAGGCCTATTTGCTCAATTAGGCTTCTATCAAAGTAGCCAGATTCCGGTCTTTGAAAGTAGTGAGCAGCTATATCATGCGTGGTCAGGTGGCCTCAATAGCACGCAGATATCCAGCATCGACATTAACCAAGATGGGAAGAATGATTTATTCGTGTTTGACCGCACTGCTCAAAAATTTCATGTTTTTCTGAGACAGGATGCTGGCGTCAGCATGTCGTTTAAAGAGTCTTTTGACTACAGTGACGATTTCCCGCCAATGAGAGAATGGGTCCTTCTGCGTGACTTTAACTGCGATGGAAAAGAGGACATCTTCACATCCACCCCCGGAGGAATCAGAGTATACAGAAACACGTCAAGTAATGGGTCCGTGTCTTTTGAACTGGAAACAAGTCTACTCAGATCGCTCTATGATTATGGGAGCAATCCGTTTTATACCAATGTATATGTCAGCAATGTGGACATACCTAGTATTGATGATTTTGATGGTGACGGTGATTTGGACATTCACACGTTCACCTTGTCTGGGTCTACGATAGAGTATCACCGAAATATGCAGAGTGAAAATGCCAATTGTGACAGCATGCAGTTTGCATTGAGAAACAGGTGTTACGGGTCTATTGGAGAAGATGCCGTCTCTCCTGTCATATATATAGGTGAAGAATATGTGGCTGGCGAGTTTTGCTCTTTTAATGTGCCAGACCCAGAAGTAGCGCCAGGAGGTGGCGAAGAATCACTCTTGGACATGCAGCTCAAGCATCCACATGCCGGATCAACGCTTTGCATGTTTGACTATGATGGAAATGGTAAAAAAGACATCCTAATCGGTGACATCTCATCAGATAATATGCAGCTCGTCCTTATAGATGAGAATGGCGCTGGACAAGATTCTGCCATTGTGCTAGAAACTCAGTTTCCTGAATTAGACACTCCTATTGACTTGAGAATATTTAACGCAGGATATTATGTGGACGTGGATAATGATGCTGCTGGCGACCTTTTGATATCGCCAGCAAATCAGTTTGAGTGTGCGGACAAGGAAAGTGTTTGGCTTTATGAAAACACCAATAGTGATGATGACGCAGACTTCAACCTAGTGCAAGAAGACTTTCTGCAAGAGTATATGATTGACATGGGCACCATCTCTCACCCTCACTTGGCCGACTTAAACGGAGACGGCTTACTGGACTTGGTTATTAGTAATCGTGGTTTTTACACGGACTCTGGCACTTATGCTCCGGCAATCTGGAGATACAACAATACGGGCTCAGTCAGCTTTCCTGTATACACACTTGTAGATAATGACTTCGCACAATTAAGTCTGCTCGATGCGGGAGGCTACCCCTACCCCACATTTGGTGACCTTGATGGAGACCTCGACATAGACATGGTCGTAGGAACTGGCGAAGGCACGTTTTACTATTATGAGAACACAGCTGGATCAGGTCAAGAAGCCACTTTTGAAGCACCGACTAGCACCATGACAGATGCTTTTGGTCAAGAGATGGACCCTGGTCAGCAGACTACTCCTCAGATATACGACCTCGACCAAGATGGCTTAATGGACATCATCTGCGGAGAACGAAACGGAAACCTCAACTACTATAAAAATACGGGAACACTCACAGAGCCTGCCTTCGAGCTAGTAAACTCAATGCTTGGTGGGTTTACTACCGATATAAATGGTACCACAATAGGGTATAGCGTACCTACCATATTTGACAATAATGGCGAGACCAATATGATTGTCGGAACAGAAGATGGCTATATGTTTCACGTCATAAATATTGACGCAGACCTTGATGCCGACTTTCTGATTACAGACAGCACGGCCTTTGACATTTTCGCTGGCCGGAGATCATCACCCGTTGTGGCAGACGTAGATAGTGATGGCGACTATGACATAATAAGTGGAAACTATAGCGGTGGCCTCACCCTCTACATGGGTGGAGAGTTTATCAGCTCTGTGGCTGAAGAATCTATAGCAGATGATATAGTCTTGTATCCTAATCCGAGTGTTGGAGAAATAAACCTCGGCATTCCAACTGCCCTCAAAGTTGAAGCCATAGAAGTCACCGATATTGGCGGACGACTAGTAAAACGCCTGCCAGCCCAAGTGAGACGCATGGATGTTTCTGACCTTGATCCGGGTATGTATTTTTGCAACCTCATCGTTTCAGGAAAGCGCGTGAGCAAAACCTTTATCGTCCGGTAAGCTCCTATAAGCCTAGAGCAATTTTCTGAAGCAACAAAAAAGGCGACTCGCTTATCGCGAATCGCCTTTAAGTATTCATTCATTCTGCGTATTAGGCAGTCTGCATGCCATCTAGAATCTTCATGACATCTCTCACGTGCTGTGCAGATGTTTCAAGAAGAGCCTTCTCATCGCTGTTTAGATCCAACTCGATGATTTGCTCAATTCCGTTACGACCAAGTTTTACTGGCACACCCAAGTATAAGTCACTCAAGCCATACTCTCCGGTCAACCATGCACACACAGGCACTATTCTTTTCTGGTCTTTCACTATGGCTTCAACCATCTGAGCCGCAGCTGCACCAGGCGCGTAGTAACCTGATGTACCGAGTAGGTTCACTATTTCTCCTCCACCTTTCTTCGTGCGCTGTACAATCGCATCAAGCTTTTCAGTACTCACCAATTCTGTTACCGGAATACCGCCAACAGTAGTATATCTCGGTAGCGGCACCATTGTGTCACCATGTCCACCCATCAATACTGCCTGGATGTCTTTTGGAGAACAATTTAGCTCGAGCGCCAAGAAAGAGCGATAACGGGCTGTATCAAGAATTCCGGCCATACCAAACACTTTCTTGCTATCCAGCTTAGAAGAGAGGTAAGTAGCATAGGTCATGACGTCTAATGGGTTAGACACACATATTAGAATGGCATCTGGCGAATGCTTCACCACGTTTTCAGTCACTGATTTCACGATGCCCGCATTGGTTGCAATCAAGTCATCTCTGCTCATTCCTGGTTTTCTTGGAATACCAGAGGTAATAACCACCACATCAGAGCCGGCAGTCTTTGTATAATCATTGGTTGAACCTACAGTACGCGTGTCATACATGTTAATAGGAGATGTTTCCCATATGTCAAGCGCCTTTCCTTCAGCGTATCCTTCTTTGATATCTAGAAGCACCACCTCATTACACACCTCTCTGTGAGCCAGCACGTTAGCACATGTTGCACCCACATTTCCAGCTCCAACTACCGTTACTTTCATTATTTTCTTTTTTATATGATTGAAATTCAGTGAAGTGGCCAAATTTAATAGTTTCTCAAGGGCAGAGTATCCAGATAGTTATCAATTTTCTTAACTATCTTCTTAAATTGTACACCCGAAGTGGAACTATGAAAAGGCTCCTGAAAAAAAAATATTGGAAAGACAGGCAACCCTTTAACCCTGTGTTCGTCTGACCTATGGATATCGACCAGAACCAGTATACCGAACTGATCGATGGCTGTCTAGCCGGTAATAAGGCTTCGGAAAGGAAACTTTTCGAGACTTTTTATGGCAAGATGCTTGGGGTCTCGATGCGCTATACCAATGATAGCGATCAGGCAAAGGATATCCTACAGGATGGATTTATCAAGGTGTTTGATAAACTTGGTAAATTCAACCGCAAAGGTTCTTTAGAAGGTTGGATAAGACGGATTGTCGTCAACACTGCGATCGACTCGATTAGAAAGCAGAAAAGGTCTATGACTATTGCGCATAGTGAAGACAAGTTAGACGATGGCGCTACAGATTGGGATGACGATTCTGTGGATGAGGAAGAGTTTACTTTACAAGTGAACGATGTCATGAGTGCATTGACTAAACTCTCACCAGCGTATCGTACTGTGTTCAACCTGTATGTGGTAGAGAATTACTCACACAGAGAAATAGCCGAAAAGCTAGGAATCAGTGAAGGAACTTCGAAATCCAACTTGGCCAAAGCCAGAAAGAACTTGAAGAAATTGTTATTGAAGGAAGGACATTTAAATGAGTAGTATGGAGAAATTTGATTTGTTGGTGAAGGACGCATTGGAGTCGGTAGAAATGCCCATACCTTCTGATGCATGGGAGCAATTTGAAGCTCATCGTGAAGGAGAACCACAGAACAAACAAGTTAGAAGCGCATTCTTCCTCTGGAAATTTGCAGCCGCTGGCGCTGTGCTCGTTGCCTCACTGGCCACAGTTAACTTTCAAGGCGAAACACCAGAATCAACTCAACACACTACTTCAATCTCGCAAGAGCACTCAACTTCAGATGCTCAGTCATCTTCTACTCATTCTTCTGATATCTTGGTCGCAGACCACCACACGCTTTCTCAAGATCAAAACACTTCAGAGTCTCTATCTGGAAAAGCTCATAAAACGTCAGGTGAGGCACACTATTCAGTTGAGACTAACTCATCGGACATTTCAAATGCCGATAAGCTTGATTTAAACTACAGCCTTCAGTTGGCTGCTGCGCATCTTGCCACTGCATCACAGGATGACTTGTTGGCGACTAATAAAAACATTGATTCATACTCAGCAACGAATGTGACTGCAAAAGAAAAAGTGCAGTTATCTAAACTGAATAAGAAACTTTACGAAGCTGCCGCAGCGGATGGCAAGATTAATGGTCAAGGTCAAAACTCAGATTCTGACGGTCTCAAAGTAAAATCGACTACCGTATATAAAGGTGCTAGCTTCAATCTTGATGCGCCTAGCTCTTTCACTCCAAACGGAGATGGTATCATGGACGAGTTCATGCCAAATTCTCTCAAGAATGACGACCGTTTTGTGCTGAAAGTGTATGACGACAACGGTAATGAAATCTTTAAGTCTAAAGACGTGTCTAAGCCTTGGAAAGGCATCACAAACGCTGGTGTCACTGTGCCTGAGGGCAAGTACAAATGGGACGTTGCACTCATCAAAGACAACAAGACCTCAATCTTTAAAGGTCAAGTCAAACTACTCAGGAAGTAATTCTCTGGGAATGACCCGCTTAGGGTAAATTCCGATATCTTTGTATTACTAAAAAACAGTAGCCATGAATTGGCTGAAGTTGCTATGCTTCATATTCTATCTGTCAGCTACCCTCGGCCTGCATTCGCAGTGCTTGGTTGATTATACTTGGACCTTTGACCCAGAGCCAATTGGCGGTGTGTGGAATTCAAACACCCAAGTTAGTATTTGTCTAGAAATAGAAAGTGACGACTGGATAGGAGGAGGACACTATCTTCACGGAGTTGTGCCCACTTTTGGCAACGGTTGGGACACCTCTACACTAATCGCGATACCACCTGCATCATGTTCAGGAGATGGCGGCTACTGGGATTGGTTTGACTCAGTGACCAGCGCCAACACAGGCGACATATATGGCCCAGGTTTTTTTTATGAAAGTCCAGATGGTGGCCAAAACCCAAGTGATGCTGGTGACAATTTTGGCGACCACTGCCCTACCGCAGAGGCCATGACCTTTTGCTGGGAGATATCAACCAACGACCTTTCAGACTGTGTACCAGGAATGAATCTCGACATCATGGTCAACACACTTTCTGACGATGAGTCTGGCGGCTCGTTTCTTAGTCCACTTTGTGTAGATGATCCGGAAGCTGAATATCTCGCAGCTATAGACTGCTGTGATGCCGATGCTGGAGACGGTCAAACCATACAACTTTGCCAAGATGACGACCCGATTTCTCTTAACGATTTGCTCAGCACATCGAGCTCAGGTACCTGGCACTTTAATGATGTGTCTTCTCCTTCTCTTGGCTCTGATTTTGTTTTTGACCCCTTATTGAACCCAGCCGGCACTTACTTTTTTGCCGTAGATGGTGTGATTTTTCCTTGTACAGATTACGCGGCCATAGAGATTATTTTATCGAGCAACCCCGAGGCCGGAACGTCAAACGAAATTACCGTCTGCACAAATGGTGGTATTATAGAACTGATAAGCTACCTCGGTGCTGATGCAGACGCTGGGGGAAACTGGCTGGACCCAAACGGGGCTCCATGGAATGGGCCGTATTTCGGTGCAAGTGATATTCCGGGAACATATACTTACTACTTCGGTGCTTCAGGATCTTGTCCATCAGACTCAGCTCAGCTTGCAGTGAATACTATACCGCAAGCCAATGCAGGAGAAAACAGCACTTATAATATTTGCCCGTGTGATAGCCCCGTCTCGTTAACCAGCATACTCAGTGGCGACCCTGACACATATGGAGTCTGGACAGACACCAACGGTCAAGAAATGGCTGACGACACTTACGACCCAACTAGCATGCCAGAAGGAATCTACACCTACCAGATTCAAGCAGAAAACTGTAGCGACTTTTCATTCTTGACCATAAACTTTCTCGACTTAGGAGAAGCCGGAGTTGGCGGAGTAATTGAATTTTGCAACTCAGACGACACGGACTATGACCTCTTTGAGCTGCTCACTGGTTCTCCTGATGCAGGCGGTCAATGGACAGGGCCAAATGGTCCACTAAGTTCTGGAGCGTTTAATCCGAGCACCTCACCTGAAGGAACATACATCTATGGTTTTCAGTGCGGTTCTTGTTCAGACCTGTCCAGTTTTAACATTAGCATTGAGTCTACTCCTAACGCTTTGCTGTCTGGTAATGCCGTACTGTGCTCCTCAATTCCCGTTCCGCTTACTCTAAACCTGCAAGGCACGGGGCCTTTTGATGTCGTGATAGAAGATCAAAATGGTGAACAGATCGTATTAAACAATATTGATGACGGCCATGTGGAAATGGTACAACCGACTGTGTCTACAACCTATACCATAGTGTCGGCAAATGACCAAAGCACATCTTGCCCCAGCGAAATAGGCAGTAGCGTGCAAATTACCATAAGTCCCCCACCCTCTGCTACGCTGAGTGGAAACCAAGAAATATGTCCCGGTCAGGCAGCCCAATTACAAGTGCTGATTTCTGGAAATGGCCCATTCTTAGTCGAAATTTTAGACTCTTCTTCTGGCGGCACCTTCTTTAGTCCACCCGTTTGGAGCGGAGATGTGATCAATCACTTTCCAAGTGAAAACACGACTTACTCTATCGTCTCTATTACTGACAGCTCTATGCCGACTTGCTCTGGCGTAGGAAATGGAGAAGCCAACGTAAGTATTGTCAGCCCGCCAAGCTTGTCTATAACATCAGCTGGCGGCACGCTTTGCGCAGGAGAAGAAGGCACTGCAGTTGTTGACATTAGTGGCTCTTGGACTAATTATGATTTGAGTCTCTACACAGGATTCAACACGCTCGAATTCACAAATGTCAGTGATGGAGATGAACTTTCCTTTGACGTTCCGCTGAGCACACCCTCCTCACTTCCGTATTGCTTTACGGCCATAAACCCAACCAATTCTATAGGTTGTGCTTCTCAGTTGGCCGATACCTGTTTTCACTTTGAGGTCTTACAAGAACTGCTGACAACAAATGTGCTCATAGAATGTGACCCTTTCCTATCAACTGGCACGGTCTCGTTTGATGTTGGCGGAGGAAGCGGTCCATACACGGTTGATGGCGTGCCTCTAGTTGGCAATTCGTTCACGAGCCCTTCACTTCCAGACGGGGCATTGTACTCATACGAAGTTCAAGACAGTGAAGGCTGCGGGCCAATCACCAAGTCTGGTGAGATTGCTTGCGGATGTATCTACAGTACCCCGGGAGCATTTGGCACTCAAAACGACACGCTTACTGTCTGCGCATCAAGTCTACTGTCTGCATCATACAACAGCTCTAATGAGGTAATACAGAGTGGAGACCTCAGAGTATTTGTGCTTCATGATGGTGGTCCAAATTCACTGGGCAACATTCTTTCCACGAGCTATGTCAATCCGAGTTTTACGTTTCAATCAGGTCTTAACGCCAATGAAGTCTACTACATGTGTGCCGTGCTTGGTGAGAATAACGGCATGGACCTGCTAGATTTTGACGACCCTTGCTTGACTTTTTCTGAAGGCATACCGGTTATGTTTAGGCCGTCACCGACTGTTTCGCTTACATCACTTGCAGCCATCTGCGATGGTGAAGAGGCCGAGATACAATTTGACTTTGATGGGAATGGACCATGGAACTTGGAACTCAGCCTAGACGGTATTAGCTATTTAGATACCGTCATTGAGAATTCCACATATGTGCTAAATACTGGCCTGGAAGGAAATTACGTAGTTGAAACTATCAGCGATCCGTTTTGTCCGGGCTTGGCTGGAGCGAGTGTCGAGGTCAGCAGTTCATCGCTGCCTAGCGCGCAAATTTCAAATGGTGGCACCTACTGTGCCGGAGGTAGTGAAGGACCAGAAGTTGATCTCACTGGGACTGGACCTTGGAACATTGTGTACAATGTAAATGGCATGTTGGATACGCTCAGCTCAGCATCTAACATGGCTATTCTTCCAGTGAGCAGCAGTGGCAGTTATGAATTAGTTACTGTGAGTGATGCAAACTGCACAGACCAAGTCAATGGCTCAGTCATCGTAGAATCTGTGGAGCAACCCACAGCAAGTTTTTCTGCCGCTGGCCCGGTGTGCGAAGGTGATTCTGTTGAGATGCTTATCCAATTCACGGGCCCCGGACCGTTCGAATTCTTGTATGACATAGACGGCAGCAGCTCTGATACCTTGACCAGTAACCAAAACCAATTCACTGTCTTTTCAAATGTGGCTGGAGAAGTGGTCTTGACCTATCTCGATAATGGAGTTTGTGCGGGAATTGGGACGAATACAGAAGAGCTCATCATTAATCCTTTACCCACAGTTAGCCTGTCTGTGGAGGATAATCAGGTGTGTGAAGGTGAAGTGTTTGATGTCACTTTAATGAGCACTGGAGTTGGTCCTTTTAACATTCAGCTTACTGAAAACGGGACGCCAAGCGTTATAGAAATCCCCAATACGGATGACTTTATCTACGGCACTTTTTACTTTGAAGACACTGAGCTAAACATACTGGAGGTTACGGACCAGAGCACTGGGTGTAGAGGCGAATCTGGCGAATCGTTGATTATAGATATCGTGCTCTACCCTCCAGCCATGGCGGGAGAAGACAAAGAGATTTGTGGTAATGACACCGTCAGTATCGGCTTTCCATCAAGCGAAACTTTCAATTATACTTGGTCACCAGAAGAAGGAATTCTGAACCCCAATCTGCCAAATAGCGCATACGTCATACCTAACACGAGCGGAGAAGATGTGGTGATTAATTACACACTGTCGGTAGACAACCAAGGGTGTGTCAGTGAAGACCAAGTAACCATTACGGTAGAGTCGGCCCCTATAGCAGGATTTACTATCAATCCATTTGAGCTTACAGCAGTAAACCCGGTGGCTAATTTTTTCAATCTGAGTAATGGTCAAAATTTCTATCTCTGGACCATTGACGAAGACACCGTGTCGACTCAGAGTAGTTTTAGCTACAATTTTCCAGAAGATGTAAGTGCAGAATATGAAGTTTGTCTGGAGGCTACTTCTACAGATGCTGGCTGCACCAGTCAGATATGTAAAGACATAGAGGTCACTGGAGCGATGAGTGTCTATCTTCCTAATTCATTTACACCAAACGGAGACGGGCTCAATGACGAATTTGGCCCTGTGACCAACAATGTAGACCGTCTATTTTTTACGTTTAGAGTTTTTGACAGATGGGGGCAAATCATCTTTGAGACTAACAATCCAAATGAGTGGTGGGACGGCACAGTGCGTAGAGAAGACCGAACAGTAAGACCAGGTCATTATGTCTATCAGATTTTAACCCGCGATGTTTTTCATAGACAGGTCAGGGAGTATACAGGAGAGTTTCACTTAATACGTTGAATGTCAATTTTTTGAACAGTCACACTGTGTAAAGAAGTCCAACAATTGTCACTTATAATCTGTGGCCCTCCACGTGATTATCTCCTATATTTGTCTCAAGCAGCATTAACCTATTCCCCTAGGGAATTCAATCAGATTAAAATTAGTTTTTCATGAGAAAATCCCTTCTTCTCTTTTTAGTGATGTCTATGTCCATGGTCGGTTTAAACCTAAAGGCACAAATGGACTTCATCATGGGTAACATGACAGACAACGGGTGTGACGGAACGTTTTATGACGATGGAGGCACTGGAGGCGCAGCCTATTCTGATACAGACTACACCTACACCATATGTCCAGATGTACCAGGAGATGTTATTCAGGTAGACTTCGCAGCCTTTCAGCTCCAACTTTCTGGTAACCCAAACAATCATGATGCACTGACTATCTATGATGGAAATTCTACTGCCGCTCAATCTTTAGGAACCTACACGGGTAATTTTCTTCAAGGTCTTAATGTGACTGGTACAGTTAATAATACTTCAGGCTGTCTGACATTTGTGTTTGTTGTCAATACGGGTAACACCACCAACATGCCTGGTTGGGAAGCCAGTGTAATCTGCACCACACCATGTGACCCGCCTACCGCGTCATCAAGTATTGTTAATCCACCACCGCCTGTGTTTGGTTTTGATAGTGTCTCAATTTGTGTGGGTGACTTTGTAGATTTTAGTGGTCTTGGTTCATCTGCTGCGCCAGGATTTACACTAGACGGTTATTTTTGGAATTTTGATGATGGGTCTATTGACTCGACTTCGGGTAATGCGGTGAGTCATCAGTTTAACGAACCTGGTGAGTACATCGTGAGTCTTGCTGTGCAGGACAACAATGGTTGCCAGAACTTAAACTTTGAGCCCCTTAAGGTCATTGTATCCACATTGCCAGATTTTCAACTCTCCTTTCCAGATACAATCTGTGTCGGTGAAATTGCTCCCTTAGTTGGTGAAGCAAACTCAGTCACTTGGACTGCCGCCCCACCGTTTGCTGTGGCAGGCGAATCATTTCTGGCCGATGGAGCAGGATTTAGCTTCAACTCAGAACTACTGATTGACATTTTTAATCCGGGTGATACGCTTGCTGACTGTAATGATTTACTCGAGTTAAACATTAACATAGAGCATTCTTATCTAGGAGATCTTGATATGATTATCGAATGTCCGAATGGTACACAGGTATCACTTCATGATTACCTATCTCAAGGTGGTGGTGGAACATACCTTGGAGAAGCTGTTGACGGATCTTCCGTTCCAGGTACGGGATATGACTACGGATGGTCACCTACATCGACACTCGGTTTTCTTGATGACGCGGCAAACTGGACAGATGTCAGTTTCGTTGACAATGCTGGAAACCCAGACATGAACAACATTGTCAATCCAGGAATATATACTCCGTTTGGTGACTTATGTGACTTAGTTGGTTGTCCGCTAAACGGGACATGGACATTTATTGTCACAGATAACTTAGCCGCTGATGACGGGTATATTTTTAATTGGGGTATCGAGTTTGACCCTGCACTTTATCCTGGCATCACCACATTTACGCCTTCTTACGGCCCTCTATCTGACAGTACTTTTTGGACCGGTGACCCAAATTTCACCTTCCTCTCTGCGGATGCCGACTCTGCCGAGTTTGTGCCACCAAGTGCTGGCTCGTATGACTTCATCTACAATTCTGTCAATGACTTCGGTTGTGAAGTTGACACCGTAATCACCATTGTTGTGGTTGACCCGCATGAAGTAGTGGCTGACCCAGACGTGATCATTGCCTGTGGTGCACCTACGCAACTTGGTGTTGAGGTCTTAGGCGGACCACCTCCTCCTACAGATTGTGATTTCGAACTTCAACTTTCTGACTTTTGGGGAGACGGATGGCAAGGAGCATTCTTGGACATAGAAATTGATGGAGTCTTAACTTCTTACACACTGCCAAACGGAATCTTCCAAACCTTTGCCATACCTGCCGTGCCAAACGGAGCAGCAATCACTATCACCTATACAGCTGGTATTTCACCAGAAGAGAATGAGTGGGTGCTTCTCGATTCAAATGGAGATGTGTGGCTACAAGATGGACAGTTTAATGTTTCTCCTCAACCAGGAATTTTCTTTGATGGTACTGCTAACTGTGGCGGAGGTGGTGCAACAACTTATGTGTATTCATGGTTCCCGACCACTTCGCTTGATGACCCTAACATTCAATACCCAATATCAACTGGTTTGATGGAGAGCACCATGTTTGTGGTGTCTGTCTATGAAGCAGGCAACCCAGCGTGTATTGCCGTTGACTCTATGTACTTAGAGCTTTCGGGAGCACTAACTGCCGGACCTGACTTGGCGAACTGTGCCATGTCTTATGAGATGAATGCCGAAGTGGTAGGAATAGGCCAGTGGTCTACTACTGACCCAGCAATCATCTCGTTTTCAGATGACTCTGACCCTAATGCTATAGTATATGCTACCCAACCGGGAACGTATACCCTAGGTTGGGTTGACACACAAGGCTTGTCTTGTCCGAATTCTGATTTTATTGAATTGACATTCTTTGATGGAATTCAAATCGAGCCGACCATTGTTATCCCAGAATGTTTTGGTGACTGCACTGGAACAATCTCTGTAGTAGGTACTGGAGGTGTGATCACGCCTGGTCTTGATTACATCTATACATGGGATGCAGGCACACCTGGAGTTAATATTAATGAACGACAAGAACTGTGCTCTGGGAACGTGACCGTCATCATGGAAGATGAAAACGGCTGTGTGGACCAAGAAACGTTCTTCATCGATCAGCCTGCAGCGCCAGTAATTGATTCTCTTACAGTAATGGGTGAGTCTTGTTTAGGCTACTGTGATGGTCAAGTAATTATACACTCTGCTGTGGCGAGCACCTACAGTTTTGATGGTGGATTTAACTTCTTGCCAGATAGTGTAAACAATGAGTTATGTGCTGGATTTCAAACCGTCATAATCAGAGATGCCAATAGTTGTGAAGGTGACGCAGAGGCGCTCATCACTTCCCCTACTCCACCAGAGGCCAATTTCTTAGTTGAACCGGCTCAGGCGAGTGTACTAAATCCTGTGTTTCAAACGACCAATACTTCTGAAGACAATGTGTCTAACGAGTGGTTCTTTGGCGCATTTGGCTACGCTGACACAGAGCATGCAACGGTCGAGTTTCCTGCCGAGCCAGGCTTCTATAATATTGAGTTGGTTATTACTGATTCAATTGGTTGTCTTGACTCATTAGATCTTAATGTAGAAGTGATTGAAGAGTTTCAGATATTCATTCCTTCAGCCTTTAGTCCAAATGCAGATGGTATAAACGACAATTTTGATGTGACTATCCAAGACTTGGATCCATCTCAATACGAGTTTAGTGTATTTGACCGTTGGGGACGTGTGGTATACTCATCAACTGAGTACCCAACGCGCTGGAATGGCGAAAGCCATGAAGACTACGAGTACTACGTGGCCGATGGTGTGTACATGTGGCGTATCAATGCTCGTGCACTGACTACAACTACGAGGAAAGAGTTCTCAGGTCAAGTTACCGTAATCAGGTAAAACACTTCCCGCTCTTTAATACGTTCTAGGCCATGAGTGCGTCAGCGCTGATGTGTTGATGCGAAGAGTGATGTATTACTTTTCCGTCTTTAAGCACAATGAGTTGAGGACTCTCATGATTGACTCCTAGTGTTGCCGCTATGGCATTGGAAATGTCTCTGTGCGCGATTAAATCAAGATGGTACACAGAGATGTCGGTGCCGAGCCCTTTCCATTCCGCTTCAAAATTTCTTTTGACACTTTTGCTGATAAAGCACCTCGTGCTATGTTTGAATATGGCTTGCACGGCAGTGTGAGAGTCTTGAACTAACTGCTCTACTTGACCCTGACTATTTAATTCTATCCAATTCATATTCTGTTTTTAGAGATTCAGATTTATACTCGGCCCGGATATACTTCGAGTGCATTTCTTAATACCTCAACCGCAGCTTTTAGTGACTCCTTATTCAAAACATATGCCAATCTGACCTCATCTGTTCCCATATCATCACTCGCATAAAAACCAGTTCCAGGCGCCATCATTACTGTGCTGCCCTCATGACTGAAGTCTTCAAGAATCCACTGGCAAAATTTGTCAGAACTGTCGATTGGTAATTTGGCCATGCAATAAAACGCCCCACTCGGCCGAGGGCAAACCACACCCTCGATAGTGTTTAATCCGTCTACCAAGATGTTTCTTCGCTCAAGATACTCTTCTGTGACTTCTGAAAAGTAAGAGGCCGGAGTCTTCAGTGCCAATTCACCGGCTATCTGCGCCAAGGTTGGAGGACTCAGTCTTGCTTGTCCAAATTTTAAGGCTGTGCTCATCACGTTTTTATTACGCGATACCAATGCTCCTATTCGTGCACCACACATGCTGTAACGTTTTGATACAGAGTCTACGAGTAATACATTGTCTTGAATAGACGGTAGATTCAGACAGCTAAAATGCGTCTTATCGTCATACACAAACTCTCGGTATACCTCATCGGCAATGAGATATAAGTCATGCTCCTTGACTATTTTCTCCAATACCTTTAACTCATCTTCTGAATACAGATAACCAGTAGGGTTTGCTGGATTACAGATTAAAATACCCTTCGTACGCGGAGTAATTAGTTTTTCAAATGCTTCGATTGGAGGCAGTGCATATCCATCTTCTATGTGCGCAGTGACGGGCACAACCTTCACTCCACTAGTCACAGCAAAACCGTTATAGTTGGCGTAAAAAGGCTCTGGAATAATAACCTCATCTCCTGGGTCAAAGCATGTCTGCAGCGCAAAAATTAAGGCCTCACTACCTCCTGTAGTGACCATTACGTTTTCATCAGTCAGGTGAATGTCCTTCGTCTTGTAATAGTCTACCAGTCCATCGCGATAAGACTGAAAACCTGCAGAATGAGAATATTCGATTACCTCTCTGTCTATGGCTCTAATTCCATCCATCACCAACTCAGGCGTCTTTATATCTGGCTGACCGATGTTGAGGTGAAATACATTGACACCTTTAGACTTAGCCGCTTCTGAAAATGGGACTAGTTTTCTAATCGGTGATGAAGGCATGTGCTGACCTTTGGACGAGATTTTTGGCATTCGCTTAGATTTTGTTCTGGATTGCAAATGTCTGTAAATCCAAGAGAATGTCACATCACTGCATAAAAAAACCCTTCTCGCAGTGCGAGAAGGGTTTTTAATAGATTCTTTAGAAGAATTACTTGCTCAACGGCACACCTGGTGATGCTTCCTTCAAAGGCATTGTTTCTCCCGCCTCTGGCGCGAGTACCTTTCCTCTGATTCGAAGAACCTTAGTCGGCTCATTCGTTGCATTCGAAGTAATTGTCACAGACTTGTTGATAGGTCCAACACGCTTTGTGTCATACTTCACCTTCATTACTGTGCTCTCACCTGGAAGTACAGGCTCTTTGCTCCACTCAGGAACAGTACAACCACAAGACCCTTTAGCATTTGTAATGATCAATGGCTCGCTTCCGTCATTTGTGATAGTAAACTCACAATAAGGATCGCCACCTTTTTCGATTTCTCCATAATCATGAACATCCTTGTCTAAGGTGATGTTCGCTCCTGAATTAACTGATGCTCCACTTTGAGCGACAACTGCTGTCATTCCAAATAGGGCAATAGCCAAGAATAATACTGTCTTCTTCATAACTTATGTCTATAATTTCGGTTTCTACTTCGAGTTACTCTACAAATATACGGCCAGTTCAACATCTTGTTCGGTCTTTAACACTTTGTTAACAAGATATAAATGCTGATTATCAGTCACTTAGAACAAATATAAAAATTCACTACGGCATTCACATCAAGGGACATAAAAAGGACCGTCTGATGTGCAATATTGGCTTAAATTCGCTTAAAGAATCGTTTACCTAGATGAAGTCGACTATTTACCACCTTTCTGCGCTGCTAATTTTTCTTTTTTCTGGACTTATGTTTCAGGCTCAGACTTATTTGAGTAATGAATTCACTTCATACAATGCCTGCGTAGGAAACATACAAGACCCTGGTGGGCCTGGCTTTTACAACAATGCTGAGTACGGCTGGGTAGCAATTTGTCCGGATGGACCTGGGTGTATCACACTTGACTTCACTGAGCTAGATATCGGGTTTGGCGATGTGTTGACTATACATGATGGGCCATCTATTGGTGACCCTGTGTTAATAGACTTTGTCACTGGCGACCCCATGCCAATCGATCCTGTTGTCGGTTCTAACGGGTGCTTAACCATCGAATTTCAGACTGACTTTGCCAATATCGGGCTTGGTTTTGACATGGACGTAAGCTGTGGACCGTGCGCCTCGTGCACAGATGGTGTGCAGAATGGACTTGAATCTGGTGTAGACTGTGGTGGCCCAAATTGCCCGCCCTGTCCGTGTGAAGATGTGACCATTGCCGGACTTCCGTTTGTAGATAATCTCGGCTCTACCATAGCCAGTGGCGACAACTACGGATTTATGGATGCCTGTGGTTCTTTCTTCATGGAAGGAAATGATTTTGTCTACAGCTACACCCCTGTTGCTGATGGCTGTCTTCAGTTTGATTTGACCAACTTCCCTATGGGCTCTGGAGGTCTCTTTATCACAGATGGTTGTCCAGATGACCCAGCTACCATGTGTTTAGATAGTTATGAATCTTTGGGCTTTCAAGACGCACTATCTGGCATTTATCAAGCTACTGCGGGCGAAACAGTTTATTTCACCGTCAGTTCACCGGCATTTGCCAATCAGTTTATAGACTACACGTTTGAGCTGAGCACTGATTGTCCGCCAATTGATGATCACGACTGTTTAGGTGCTATTCCTGTGTGTCAAGACGTGATAAATGTGGCCATGGCCAACCTCGGAGGAGGGGTTGTCGCAGACAATATTGATGACTTTAATTCTTGCTTAACTAGCACCGAGACAAATTCCCAATGGTATTCAATCAATGTGTCGACAGCAGGAGACCTGGCCTTTGACATTCAGCCAGGTGCTGGAGAAAATTTTGACTGGGCACTTTATGACATCACCAATTTTGGTTGTGAGAGCATTGGTTTAAACTCGCCTCTGGTTTCTTGCAACTCTTACGTTAATCAGTTCTTTAATACAGGCACTGGCATGAGTGACGTTTTTGGAGGAATGGGTAATAGCAATGGGCCAGGAACGAATAATGGCCCTTCATATAATGCCCCGCTCGCTGTGGTACCGGGCCAAGTTTATGCGCTCTACATATCGCATGTTGCGGGTGGTAATGCCTCTTTTGTCCTTGACTTTTCAGAATCTACTGCCGTTGTGGCTGATTCTGAAGTACCCACCGTTACAGATATTACGGCCACCTGTGCCGGAGTCTTTACAGTAAACTTTAGCGAAGCAGTGGTATGTGCAGACGTGCAAATGGCTGACTTTACGGTTACAGGACCGGGCGGTCCATATCTAGTAGATAGTATCTCTATCACTTGTGGCTTTGGTGAAAACCTCATTAACACAGTAGACCTCTATCTCGACATGGGCATTCCGCTAGCTGGCGGAGATTTTGACGTCAGTTATGCTGGTGGTGCGTCAGACCTATGTGGAAATACCATGGTGGCGTATATGGAGACCGTATCTATTCTTCCTGGTGTAGACTTCAACACGACCGTTATTCCGGCTGACTGTGGGTTTACCAATGGTGAAATTTCAGTGATTGATTTACAAGGAGCTGCCCCTCACCAGTTTTTCTTAAGTGGAGCTCCCCAACCTAACCCAAATTTCACTGGCTTAGCTGAAGGAGATTATGAAGTAACTGTATTTGATAATGATGGCTGCCAAAAGACAGAAGACGTCAGTGTGGGTCTAAACCTGCAAGCTTTTACAGCTGGTGAAGACACTGTCGTGTGTAGTTTGGACTTTATGCTTGAGGGAAGTCTTCCAGCAGGATTTATGGGCGACTGGACCTCCAATGGGCCTGTCACCTTTAGCGACCCGACATTGCCAAACAGTATCGTGAGTGCGGCAAACCTTGGAGTCTTTGAACTTTTTTGGTCTATAGATAACGGTGGTGGTTGCTTTAGAACTGACACGCTGAGAGTGACGCTCAGTAACCCAATGCTCAACGTGCAGACTGTGCGCGAATCATGTCCTGGAGACTGTGACGGTCAGGCCGAGGCAAACTTCTCTGGTAGTTATATCGGACCTCCATACACCTATACCTTCTCTGATGGAAGCGCTACTGCCGACCCTTCAGTGTTTGATGAGTTCTGCCCAGGCAACTATACAGTGACTGTGACTGATATGGACAACTGCTCAGTAACCGAGCAGTTTGAAATCCTTGACCCTATACCCTTTGAGCTAGACAGTTTAGAGGAATACAACGAGACCTGTATCCAAGCGTGTGACGGATATATAGAAGTCCTTGACGAATTGGCCGTGAGCTTTAGTTATGATGGAGGGCAAACATTTACTGGACTCAACACTTCGCCAGACCTTTGCACTGGTATGTATGAAGTAGTGGCCGCAAACCTCCAAGGATGCCTTGACACACTGACGGCAATTATATCTAGCCCAGAGCCGCCCATTGCAGAGTTTGAGATTAGTCCAGAATCAAACACCCTGTTTACTCCGTTCTTCAGCGTGCAAAACACTTCCTTTCAGAATGTGTTTAACGACTGGCAAGTAGGAGAAATTGAGATTATTGAAACAAGTCAAGAAGAGGAACCTAATTTCTTGTTGGATAACGCGACACCTGGAGAATACATGGTGCAACTTATAGTTACAGATTCTTTAGGCTGTCAGGATACTACGCAGACGACAATTACTCTAGTCGATGAGTTTAACATATAC
>CAYSDH010000010.1:5675-7286 GCA_964429805.1 uncultured Flavobacteriales bacterium | reverse complement strand
CCCCAAACGCCTTTACGCCCGATCAAGATGGAGTAAATGACACGTGGAAGCCGATGGTGTCTGACATCAAACAAGCCGATTATCTCCTCGAAATTTGGGACAGAACAGGTCAACTAGTGTTTGAGACCAGAGATATCCAGACGGCTTGGACTGGTGTTGACTTCAGGAATGGTGACTACGCTGTAAATGATGGGGTGTATGTCTGGAGAGTATCAGGCACATTGATTTCTACGTTTGACAAGCGAGAGTTTTTCGGAACGGTGACCATCGTGCGGTAAAACGTGCTCCACAAAAAAGAGCACTACCAACCCATTGATAGTGCTCTAAAAGACATTACGGTATATTCTTACTTATCTGTTGTCGATTACCTCAACTCCAGGATGCTTTGATTCATCAAACGTGAATACTTCACTCTTTATGAAATCGGTATTGAAGGACTTTAACTCATAGATGGTATCATTCCCTTCTTTTCCTTTAATGATGGCACGCTTCATCTCAAGCGCATCTGCATCAATATAGACTAGTATGGTGTGAAAATCTTTGTCAGAAGGATCTTGAGGATGCAGTTTTACCAACTCGCACGACTTGCCATCAACGGTGGCTGTGCCGCCATGACTGTACTTAAAAAGACCTGTCTCCCAGATTTTAAACAAGTCAGCAGGCTTTATACCCTCTTCTTCATACATGTCTTCGGCTAAATCAATCATTACCTCGTTCGACTTTTTCTGATAGGTCCAGAGGTTTTGACCGTCACTGATGACCAAGTTGTCAGCCAAACTTAACTTGTATTTGCTTCCAGACACCTTAATCTGACCGCGCATGGTCTCATCTACACCAGCTTGCTTATCTAGCATCTGCATCGAAAACTCAGCCGACACAGACTCGTATTTTGACATCTTGTCACTTAGCTTAGTCAGTATAGCCTCTGCATTGGCATCTTGCGCCTGCACTGAGACAGAAAGGGCTGTGAACAGGAACATTAAAGCTCCTCCGATGGTTTTTATCTTCAATTTCTTCATGATTATATCAGTTCTCGCTGTTTACTTGAGATTCCTGATTCAATAACTGTTCCAAACTGTGCTCATCTGGTATCAACACCTTTCTGGCCTTACTTCCTTCAAATGGTCCGATGATGCCAGCTACCTCAAGTTGATCGACTATACGACCAGCTCTGTTATAGCCTAACTTCAATTTTCGCTGTATCAACGAAGTAGATCCTTGCTGATGCATAACGATGACTCGCGCTGCTTCTTCAAACTTGACATCTCTGTCGTCAGTGGCGATAGCCCCCATATCTGCAGCCGTTTCGTCTATGTATTCTGGTAGCATGTAAGCCTCTGGATACGCGCGCTGGTTTCCTATAAAATCACATACCGCTTCTACTTCTGGCGTATCTACAAATCCACACTGCAATCGGATAAGACTGCTACCCGTGTTAAAGAGAAGGTCACCACGTCCTATTAACTGATCTGCTCCTCCAGCATCAAGAATGGTGCGTGAGTCGATTTTAGATGTTACTCTAAACGCAATTCGAGCAGGGAAGTTGGCTTTGATTGTACCCGTAATGATATTGACAGAAGGTCGCTGAGTGGCAATAATCAAGTGTATACC
>CAYSDH010000010.1:0-5665 GCA_964429805.1 uncultured Flavobacteriales bacterium | reverse complement strand
CTCTTTACCTGCAGTCATGATAAGGTCTGCAAACTCATCAACCACGAGCACGATGTATGGCAAGTAACGATGCCCTTTTTCTGGATTTAACTTTCGCTGAATAAACTTCTCGTTATACTCTTTGAGGTTTCGCACCATGGCATCTTTAAGAAGCTCATAACGCTGATCCATTTCTACACAAAGCGAATTAAGCGTAGTCACCACCTTCGTAGTGTCCGTGATAATTGCTTCTGCATCATCGCCTGGAAGCTTGGCCAGGTAGTGTCTTTCTATCTTGTTAAATAGGGTAAGCTCCACTTTTTTAGGATCCACCAACACGAACTTAATCTGCGAAGGGTGCTTCTTGTAGAGCAGCGAAACAAGGATTGCATTGAGTCCTACCGATTTACCCTGACCAGTTGCTCCGGCCATGAGTAAGTGGGGCATTTTGGCCAAGTCGGTGACAAAAGTCTCATTGGCAATTGTCTTTCCAATGGCGATAGGCAAGGCCATGTCGCTGTTCTGAAATTTGTCAGAAGCAATCAACGTGCGCATCGATACGATGTCTGGATTTGAATTAGGTACCTCAATACCAATAGTTCCTTTTCCTGGTATCGGTGCGATAATTCTGATTCCCAATGCGGCAAGACTCAGTGCGATATCATCTTCTAAGTTCTTTATCTTAGAAATACGCACTCCAGCTTCTGGCACAATCTCATAGAGTGTCACCGTTGGACCGATTGTGGCTTTAATCTTCTTAATGCCAATCTTATAGTTACCCAGCGTCTCAACAATTCTGTTCTTGTTGGCTTCTAACTCCTCTTGGCTAACACTAATCTCATTGCCGCCATAGTCTTTGAGAAGCTCTATGACTGGCCCTTCATAGGTGCTCAGGTCTAGTGTAGGGTCATACTCGCCAAACTGCTTGACTTTCTCATCAATCTCACCTTCTGACAGCACTTCTTCAACAGGCACTTCTATTTCAAAATCATCACTTGAACTGATGGCTGCTGGGGCTTCTGGACTCTTCTCTACAGACAGCTCTATGTCGTTATCAGTAGAAAGCTCAGCCTCAATCTGCTCGATAGAGGGCAGCTTCACTTCGTCTTCGTCATCATCTCTCAAGATACTGTCAAGTACAGACTCTTCAGTTTGCACTTGTTTTTCTGACACCGTCATGGTCTGAGGCGCTGCTGCTTCTTCCATTAGCGGGGCAACCACTGTCTTGGCCACCTGCGGATTTGCAGTCACGGCCTCATCCACTTCTTCCTCTTCACCTTCCATCATACTACCGGCTTTGGCCGCGAGTGCACTCACCCACCCAAACGAAGGGTTAAACATGACAATGACAAAGGAAATTAGTACGAGTGCCAACAACGCTGCACCGCCAATACCTCCGAGGATAGAACTCAACCAGAGGTTGCTTTGAAAACCAACTAAGCCACCGAGTAGCACTTTTGAACTGAAGAAGAATCCAAAGAATGCTGAACACCACAACAGTGCAAACAAAGACGTATTTACAGTCTTCATTGGTGGCAGGATGTTTATCTTAAGAATCATTTTGACACCCCACAAGGCCAAAAGAAATGGAATGACAAATGAAGAAATACCGAATCCCTTGTAGAAAAAGATGTGGGCCACAATGGCGCCAATTTTCCCAAGCCAATTAGATACTTGAATGTCTTTATTGAAAAACAGCTCAGACAAGTCGCCCATTAAAAAGGACTGATCATGCTCCCAGGTAAACAGGTAGGAAACAAATGCCACAATGAGCAACGCAGCAGTCGTAATGACAACTAGACCAAATGTTCTTCGAAATTTCTGACTATTCAGGAATGCTTTTGTGTCCTCAAAGAGAGTAAACGGCTTACGTTCTTTCTTCTTTTTGGTCTTTTTAGCTGAATTCCTGGGCGTTTTTCGTGTTGTTTTTTTCTTCATGTGTTCAGGCTAAAGCCTATACTGGGCCCAATGACCAAATATAAAAGGTGGCTTACACCTTGAACGCTGAAAACACACGTCTATTTCAACACAACTGTGTGAAGAGACCTATTAGATGTCGAAGCTCGACATCAGCTTTTCAATCTCCGTAAGAATATACTTGTATGACACATGCTTGTAGTCCTTGTCAACAACGAACTCTGAGTCTTCGATGCTCTCTGACAAGACCTCCGTGGCACGGAGCCTCATGCGTATGTCAAACATATCTACATCATAGCCCATCAACACTCCATCAATGTCCGCAAATGGCGTACACCAATTTGGGTCTGTGAGCATAATCTCTTCTGTGTAGTAGATGTCTATATCTTCAATTCCGATATCGTGATACACGCCATGCGCATGCTTGCATGCCACACCGGCTATGGTGTCGCGCTTGTTTGAGGGAATAACCTCAAAAGGCGGAAACTCAACCAGTAACTCATTTATATCAATCTCATGAAAACTACATGACAGCTTCTTTCTGAACACCTTCAACATCTGATTGTATTCTTTTTCATTTCCGTCAACCACAATGTTGCTGCGGAACATACCTCCGTATGTCGAAAATTCTGTCTTGTATTTGTTGTCTTGAAATTTCATGCTCATTTTCTCTGGCATGATAGACGCTATCGTGTTTCCCTCTTCCATTAACGGAAAAGACACTGCATAATTTATTATTCCGTGGGATACCTTACTGCCGAAGATTTTCGACTCTATTGAACATCCTGATAAAATCAAGATTGCCATAGCGACCACCCCATAACTCACATTTCTCATAACTCCTCTGGGTCCTATTACCGTTCTACTACGCATAACACATCTTGAGGGTTACATCTCTGATGCCTAAATATCTACATTTACCGTCAAAAATGGCCCTTACCCCACATATCGTAGATGAAACTGCTCCGCTAAAGTCAGTCATACTGGGCATTGCCAATGATTTTGGTGGCACACCTACTCTAGAGTCTTGTTATGACCCCAAGTCCAAAGAGCATGTCAAAGCGGGCACTTTTCCTGTAGAGTCAGACTTGGTTTCGGAAATGGACGCCATGTGCAGCATCTTGGAGCGGTATGATGTAGAGGTGCTTCGACCAGATAATATTAAAGGGCTCAATCAGATTTTTAGCCGAGACATCTCTTTTGTGATTGATGACCGCTTGTACATCGCCAACATGATCTCAGATCGTGCTGAAGAGTTTGAAGGCATCCAGAAAATAATGGACCGAGTGAATGATGGACATGTCCACAGCCTGCCTGAAGGAGTTAGAGCAGAAGGTGGAGACATCATGCCTCATGGCGAGCACTTGTTTATAGGCTATTCTGAAGAAGAAGACTTTAACACCTATAAAGTCTCTCGCACGAATCGAGCGGCTTTAGATTTTTTCACTGCGGCATTTCCAGAAAAAAAGGTCAAAGGATTTGAGCTCAACAAGAGTGACACCGTGGCCAAAGACAATGCACTCCACTTAGATTGCTGTTTTCAGCCCATTGGTCAACACCTCGGCATTATCTATCCAGGTGGATTTAAGAATGCTGAAGATGTGCGCTACATGCACGACATATTTGGAAAAGAAAACTTGATAGAAATAAGCCAAGACGAGATGTATCATATGAATTCAAATGTGTTTTCTATTTCGCCCAAAGTCGTGGTGTCTAATCAAAGTTTTAAGCGCCTGAACCAAGAAATGAGAGATCGCGGACTCACAGTCGAAGAAGTGCCCTATGACGAAATAGCCAAGATGGAAGGGCTCTTGCGATGCACAACAATGCCAATGATTAGAGGATGAAACAATATACTGACACGATATTGATGATTGAACCTGTCGCTTTTCGCTACAACGAGCAGACGGCAGTAAACAACTACTACCAGAAGGTGATGGATGAGCTTGATACGGACAAAGTCCAGGAACAAGCACTCCATGAATTTAGAACCATGGTAGACAAGTTAGAAAAGCGCGGAATCCGTGTTATCTCAGTCAAAGACACTCTTGACCCCGATACGCCTGACTCAATATTCCCTAATAACTGGGTTTCTTTTCACGAAGACAAAAAAGTAGCGCTCTACCCCATGTTTGCTGAAAACAGAAGACAGGAGCGCAGAATGGACATCCTTGAGATGCTGAGACTTGAAGGATATGGCATCGAGTTTTTAGTTGACTTTTCTGACAACGAAGACGAAAAGAAATACCTGGAAGGCACGGGAAGCATCGTTCTTGACCGTGTCAACCGACTGGCTTATGCCGCGCTATCACTGCGCACGCATGAAGAGTTGTTTAAGGAGTTTTGCCAAGAGCTGGACTATCGTCCGGTGATGTTTACGGCCAATCAAGATGTGAATGGAGAGCGCATGCCCATCTATCATACCAATGTGATGATGTGCATTGCCGACACTTTTGCGGTGGTTTGCCTAGACTGCATTGATGATATGGAAGAGCGCCACCGCCTGATTGATGCGATGGAAGAAAGCAATAAAGAAATTATCGAGATCAGCGAAGACCAGAAGCATCACTTTGCTGGAAATATGCTTCAGGTCGGAAAAGGTGACCAGCGTTTTTTGGTGATGAGTAGTGCTGCATTTCAGAGCCTAGACGAAAGTCAGATTGACGCCATTCAAGAGCATTGTCCTATCATTCATTCTTCACTAGACACCATAGAGGCATGCGGAGGCGGAAGCGCACGCTGCATGATGGCCGAAGTATTTTTACCACGCACAGAGCAATGAGTTCAGAAATAGAAAACATCATAGAAAGCGCAACTACTGCCCTGCTGTCAGAGGAGTTTGGACTTAAAGAAGCGAAGCCCCAATTTCAGCAAACGCGAAAAGATTTTGAGGGTGAACTCACCATGGTGACCTTTCCTTTTGTCAAAGCACTAAAGAAGAGCCCAGAAGAGATTGGCAACTTAATCGGTGAGGCACTTAAGGCGCGCTGTGCTGAGGTCAAAGACTATAATGTGGTGAAGGGTTTTCTTAACCTGAGTATAGAGAATGAGTATTGGCTAAAGTTTTTAAATGAGGCCAACGGCAATGGCAACTTTGGATTTGATGCACCTGACTCTAAAAGACTAATGATGGTGGAGTACTCTTCGCCAAACACAAACAAGCCTCTACACCTGGGCCACCTTCGAAACAACTTTCTGGGCTGGTCTGTCGCTGAAATATTGAAGCAACACGGACATGGCATGAGACGTGTGCAAATCATCAATGACCGAGGCATACACATCTGCAAATCAATGCTGGCTTGGCAAGACGCTGGTGGAAAAGAGACTCCTGAAAGCAGCGGACTTAAAGGAGACAAACTTGTAGGAAAGTACTATGTAGAGTTTGACAAAAAATATAAGGCTGAAGTCGCTGAATTAGTTGGTGGCGGCATGGAAGAGAAGCAAGCCAAGGATGAAGCGCCCTCCATGAAAGCGGCAAGAGAACTCCTACGCAAATGGGAAGAGAAAGACGCAGATGTATACGCCCTTTGGGAAAAGATGAACGGATGGGTCTATGCTGGTTTTGAGAGCACGTACGATCGAATGGGCGTATCATTTGACAAGAACTATTACGAGTCTAACACCTTCATTTTAGGAAAAGAAAAAGTAGCTGAAGGACTTGCAAAGGGAATCTTCGAGCAAGATGAAGACGGCAGTATCTGGATAGACCTGAGTGATGAGGGAATGGACAGAAAAATCCTACAACGCTCAGACGGCACCTCTGTATACA
>CAYSDH010000009.1:16606-63247 GCA_964429805.1 uncultured Flavobacteriales bacterium | reverse complement strand
CATAGATACTATACACCACGGCATCTAAATCAGGATAAAGGTCATCATCTTGATAAGCCGACTTCAACAGAGCAGATCGGCTAGCAAACCAATTTGTGTTCACGATGTCTTGACGATAATTTAAGAAGGTGTTATACAAATTGAGATTGGCCCAGCGCGCGCACTCCATCATGTAGGCTGTCTTATGCGCATCAAACATCTCAATATAGTCGGCTTCAATATTGGTAGAGTAGAGCACTCCATCTTCATGCACACAGTTGCACTCCATGCCGTCTGCCACTTTCATTCTGAAATCGATGTTGGCTTTTAGCGGTTGCCAAATAGCCTCATGGTCTCGCGTATCAACCAATAGGTTGGTGTAGTACCAGTCATTTTTTAAGGAGGGCTCGGGGTCCCACATAAAAAACTTGTAGGGCACATTGTTGCTCGGATTGTCGAGGGCGTAAGTGTTCCAAGTGCGCCAATCGCCATGTGGACCGTAGTTGCACAAGAGCACATAGTCTATAAACTGATCTACGTCTAAGTAGTTGTGCACAGTAGAGTAGTTGCTGGTCTGAGCAGTCATGACATCATACGAGTCGTCTGTGCCGTCTATGGCCAGGGCAGTGCTATTGCAGCAGGTGGCCTTCATGGTGTTGTAGTCATCCTTGTCGCCTCCGAAGTACGATTCGCCAAAGGACTTGTTAGGCCTTTCACTGAGCGAGTATACTCCCCAATACATACTGTTTATATAGAGGTGGACGAAGCGACCATGCACTCCCTCGCCACTCATTTTTATCTGCAGACTTTTCAGAAACTGCTCGTGCATATTCTGCACACCTCCGCGGTCTATGGTCGCCTGACTACCTGCGCGCAAATCAAGCACATCAAACTCTTGTGCCGCATCGTTACCCAAAATCGGATGGTCGAACTTTGACGCACCATAAATCTCTTTGAACTTCAGTCGGTAGTTTTTCTTATTGGCATTGGCAGCCGAAAACGAGGTGTTGCCATACGTATTCACTCCCGTGAGACTTGAGTATGACTCGCCCGTGTTGGGGTCCATAAACTCAATGTTAGCCGCGTGCTCCAAGCCTTTAGTTTGATAGATGGTCTGATAGTCATTGATATCTAAGCTCAGACTCATGGACGGTATACTCAGCAGGGCATCGCTAAATTGTTGGCTGTAGGTGGCATTCTGCGTTAATGAACTGCTTAAGTTGACTGAAACAGGAAAATCATTTTGAGGGTCGTTTTGGTTGGCCACTTGATCGACAAATAGGAAACTGCGCGTCTCTAATTCTGAAACATTGGCTCCAGAAACTGCAATTGCTTTGACCACAGTGCTGTTACTAATGGTTAGAGGGCTAGCGTAAAGCTGGCCACTATTGTCGCTAGGCGCGGACCCATCAGTGGTATAGCGAATAGTGGCATTTGGCAGATTACTGAGCAGGCTCAGTGAAAACGAGTTGGAATAAAATCCGCGCTGGTGGCTGAAAAACACCTCAGGCTCATCTGAGAACAAAGCGTTGTCAGCGTCATCACAAATGCCGTTTTCATTGACGTCAACGCAGCTGTCTGTGCAGTACGGTATACCATCATCATCAATATCTAGGTCATCGTCAAAATCTGGACAGATGTCAAAATTATCGCAGATACCGTCTCCATCGGCATCGGCTAGGAATTGTCCTTCGCAGTCGCAGGTGGAGGTCCAGATGTCATTCGTAGTGCAGGGGTCTCCGTCATCACAGGCAGTGCCAATGAGTGCATCATCCATGTTGGGACATTCATCAAGCTCATCGCACACACCATCTTGATCAGAGTCATTGTAGTCTACACAGTTGCAATTGTCGTCCCACATTTCGTTTTGGGTGCATGCTAGTCCGTCATTGCAGGGTGTGCCTGGGGTGCCACAACTGGCGAAGATGATGCACAACTCTGGAGCTTGAGCTGACGAACCGTCATAAGACTCAGCCACGCGCTGACCTTGACCAGTGGTTTTAAAGACCATCGAGTTGCCAATGGCAAAGTTAGGTCGGTCTACTATCTGTTGGACTAATGCGCTGAGGTCTGGCGAACGTTGATCAGGGCCTTGGTCTCCAATGCTGAGCCACGCAGGTGGCGTCCACGTTACGCTCTGCGACAAGTAATTTCTAGATGTGATGTTAAAATCGCTAAGTAAAAAAGCGGCCGCATCATCACTGTCTTCCATTTGAAAAACCACGGTGGTGGCGACATCATCTACTTCGTCAGCTGTAAACTGAATGTATGCTTCTTGAATAGTTGCACCATGAGGTACATTGACACTGTTAAATCTCAGACCTACTATCTGATCACCTCGACTAGCATCAAGGACAAACTCAAGGTCGGAACTGTCTATGTATTGCACTCCGTCCGACTGCTCTTCTACATCATCAGCGCCCGAAGAAATCTGCACACAAGCAGTCTGCCCAAAGACCAGACCTTGGGCGAAAATGGCAACGATAAATAAGAGTCTTTTCAAGATAATCCTACTTTGACCAAATGTAAAATACTGGTATACGTAAAGTTAGGGAGGATAGTTGCGTGGGTCAATCTATTGGCTGGCCTTTTTTATTGGGCCGTAGAAGTCACTTTGGCTCAGAAATATGGCGGATCAGATCATACCTCTTGACTTCAATTCAAGATACTTATTGACAGTGTCCATAGACAGTTTTTCTGGCTCTGTGAGTATGCACTGAATATTGCTTCGTTGAAGTTTTTTGACAATGGCTCTTTTTTCATTGATCATCTTCCTTGCGATGGTGCGGGTGTAGATTCCCCTGAGGTCTTCGGCTCGCCCATCTGCAAACTTTTCAATTTCTGTGTTCTTGAAGAAAATGGTGACTAAGAGGTGTTTTCGGGCAATCATACGCAGATGAGGTAGTGCGCGTTCTGCCGCGTATTCACTCTCAAAATTGGTAAATAAAAAGAGCAAACTCCTATTTCGCGCTATCTGCTGAAGACTGCGGTTAAAGAGGTCGTAGTTGGCCTCAGTCTCACGCTCCTGCTCGTTGTACAGCGCGTTCATGATGTACTTCAACTGACCAGCCTTTCGTTCTGCTTTGATGGTGCTGCCTATTTTATCGGAGAAAGTAATCAAGCCCATTTTGTCATACTTAAGCAAAGCGATGTTGCTGAGCGCCAATGACGTATTGACCGCGTAATCCATCAGGCTCAGTCCGTTAAATGGCATGCGCATTTCTCTTGTCTTGCAGATGACTGTGTATATGGACTGAGAGCGCTCTGTTTCAAACCTGTTTACCATCAAATCGTTGGTTCGCGCGGTGGCCTTCCAGTTGATGTGTCTGATGTCATCACCTTTTACATAAGGTGAGATCTGCTCAAACTCATAACTCACCCCTCTGCGCCTGAGTTTTTTGATGCCTTGGTCTAGTGCGATTCTCGAAAAGGCTTTTATCTCCAGCTCCTTCATCTGAATGATACTCGGATAGACCTCTATTTTTTCTGATGCAGGTATTGTAATTCTGCGCGCAAAGAGGTCGAGCAAAGTGCGGGTAATGACGCGCATATCGCCAAACTGATATACTCCTCGCTCAAGCGGTCTGATGGTGTATGCAATCTCCTTTACCCTTGAGCCTTTTATCTCTAATTCTTCAGAAAAATTTCTGATTTGTAACTGTACAGGTAGTTCGTCAATCAGCTCAGCCTTGAGGAGTATAGGCGATTGATTCTTAAGCGAGATGACGACTTTATTCTCATCGCCCAGAGAGAGCACAGGAGTGGTGGTTCTTTGGCCATGTAGTTTTATTCCTTTGTTATGGAGCATAAACAAATCGGCCACGGCAAGTGCAATCACTATCACCAACATGGACTGTGCGAAAGGGAAGAGCTTCGGAAAAGCAAAACTCGACACAAAAAGCAGGGCTACGCCAGCTAATGCGAAGAGGAGTCGCTTTCCGAGCAGGATTCCTCTCAGGTTATCCAAATATCGATTGAGGATTAATTTTAGCACTGTGCTTGCTTAGAATTTTGCCTTTTAGCGTGGTATTTCAATACTCTCCACAATGCTATTGATGACATCACGCACTGAGCCTCCTTCAAGCTCACGCTCGTGTGACAAAATAATTCTGTGATTGAGCACTGGATAAGTCACTGCCTTCACATGATCAGGAGTCACAAAACTCTTACCTCTAATTACCGCTAGTGCCTTGGCAGCCTTGAGTATGGCTAGTGATGCACGTGGCGATGCGCCTAGATACAGGTCACCATTATTTCGCGTAGCTACAACTATATTGGCGATGTAGTCGAGCAAGCCATCGTTGACATGAATGCCTTCAACCACCTTCATGCACTTGGCAATTTCGGTGGCATCAATAACTGGAGTCACACTATTCTGCACGCTAGAATTGAAGTCGCTTTTAAAACGGTGCAGAATTAGTCGCTCATCATTTAAGTCTGGATAGTCTAAGGTTAGTCTAAACAGGAAGCGGTCCATCTGTGCCTCTGGCAGCTTGTATGTACCTTCTTGTTCTACTGGATTTTGAGTAGCAATGATGAAAAACGGGAAGCCCATCTTATGCGATTCTCCCTCTACGGTCACCTGTTTTTCTTCCATCACCTCCATCAAGGCTGCCTGCGTTTTGGCTGGTGCACGGTTGACCTCATCAATCAGAATAATGTTAGAGAAAATGGGTCCCTTTTTAAACTCAAACTCGCTGGTCTTCATATTAAAAATGGTGGTACCGAGTATGTCAGTCGGCATGAGGTCGGGCGTAAACTGAATACGTGAAAACTCAGTATTGATACTCTTTGATAGCATCCGTGCCGATAGTGTTTTGGCTATGCCGGGCACTCCTTCTAAGAGCACATTTCCTCCTGAGAAAAGGGCGACCATGAGCATCTCAGTCAGGTCATCCATGCCGATAACTACTTTGCCCACTTCATTCTTAATCTTGGCCATGGCCATACCGATAGCCATCACATCACTATCATGCGCAGAGCGATAGCGGTCTATGCTAGACTGCTCGCCAAATGCTGGAGCAGAAGGCGCTGACGGTGCTGAGGGTTTTGGCACTGGTGGTATGGACTGCGAGGCAGGGTTTTCTGCTGGCCGCTTTTCAGGCTGATTATCCGGGCTTTGGTTTGTGTTGTTGTCTTCCATAGTCATTTACAGTGTTCGTAAAAGTGGTTCAATAATTTGTAATACTCTATCAGCAAATCGCTTGTCACATTGTAATTCACGCTGCCCTTATTCATGGTGCGTATGATATCGTTAATGTGGTCTTCATGCACACCAGATACTTGTGCGATTTGGGACGTGTAGTCTTCATCGGTTTCGCTGCTGGTTAGACGATATCGTTCTCTTAAAAACAACCTAAACTGGTCAGTCAGATGCTTGTGCACGCGGCCTTGACCACCATGCTGAAAGTAGAGCTCTGTGATGGTCTCAACATACTCCATACTCGAATTCTCTTTGGGATGAATCACAGGAATCACCCGCTGCTTGCGCGTAAATGCGAAGACTACAAGCAGGCCAGCTATGCCAAAGAGGGTGTACAGACCCCACCTCAAACTCTCTTGAGAAAGTATGAAGCGCAAGGGGCCTTGACTTTGCTCATGACTATTCTCTCCTTGCCAAAAAGGATTGCCAGACCAGCTTTTCATATCGTAGATAATGTCACCCTCTGATAGATGAGCCAAAGAGGCATCAACATAATCTCTGCCTACTTGTTTGGTCAAATAATAATTTGAGAAGAGCTTTGGTGTGAAGTGAATGTGCACGGCACCTTCTCCATAAAGCACACGAACAAAGTTGACTTGATCATTTAGTGTGCCGAGTGAGGCAAATGACAGGTTGTCTTCACAAAACATGTCTGGGTTAGCATGCATCCACTGATGCTTCTCTAAGTGAGACTCCACACGATGAGCGAATCTGTATCCGCTATCTACGCTCAATTCTGGGTGGGTAAAGTTGACTTGTACCACACTGTCATTAATGTAATTAGGATTGGAATATCCGTAAGAATAGTCTGGCCAATAAAGGAGACATTCTGATGAGTGCAGCTCGTCCATGAGCCATTCTTTGGGGTCTTCGGAGTAGATGAAAACACTGTTGCCCTGAGCTACGAAATTAAAAAAGGACTCCATGTCAGCAGAGTCTGGCTTGGCCGGAAATCGGCCCATTATAACGTAGTTGTAGTCGGTCACTGCGCTATCTACAAACGGCTGTAAGTCAATGTGTATGGCTGAGTCTAGTTGATGAAACTGGTCTTCAGGGCGCTGAGTTTTTAGGTACTCATAAAAGAGTTGATTACCATAAGGCTCAATACTAGAGTCGCCCTCTTCCATATAATCGTGACTGTACCAATTATAGCTCGGCTCGTGGAGCATGTATATGAGCCCGACTATGAGCACCACCATCAAAATCACTATGCCGGTAGCCTGATTAGTTTTCATCAGTGCTGGTTAATTCAGTTAGAAAACCGCCAAACTCTCGAGCAAAGAGTGCGTCATCTTTGGCAGGAATAGTTATTTCAGCATACCACACGTACTCAAAGATTTGAGTAAGATCAGAGAAGCGTGTGCTTTCAGGTCTATTTGACAATTCCATCAGATAGTTGAGATTGGTTTTCTCAGGACTGTGGGTAATCCAACCTTTACTGTCTAGTTCTTTGAGTATCATCAGATACCTCACGCGCAGCGCCATACGATAGTCTTGGGCTTCTAAGGCTAATCTCAAGAGTCGCTCAAGATCACTTTCTCTAATGTTTTGCTCGGCAGCATCAATTTGCTCCATGTCAAGATTAACCACCTTTCTATTGACGGTGACATCTCCTTGACTCAGTTTCACAATGATTAAAACCAGGATGGCGGCAATGGCCAAAATCACTATAATCTGGAATAGCCCACCAAAGTTTGAACTGCTTGATGGAAGGTCAATCTGTGTCGGAGCCTTCTCTTCTTTTGGTGCATCTTTTTCGTTGAATTCGGCTCCATCTACCACCTCATCCCACACATCGGGGTTGCTGTGTGGCGCAGTGACACTTTCGTTGCGGTAGAGTCTGTCAGCCTCTGAGTCTAAAGTTGCAGGACTCGTGGCGTTTTTCTCTTCAAAGTAGTCTTCATCACTGACCTCAATTTCTTCTATCTCATAATAGGGCTCATCGTTAATTTCTAGTTGAGCGTGCGCTCCGAGTGAACAAAGACAAAGCAGCACTAAAGCCAAGATATGTGGCAGAGGCTTACTCTTTGACCAAGCCATACGCTCTTCTGTTTGGAGAAATTTCGTCAATGTCTTTTTTCAATCCAGTGGCGGTGTTCATCTCATGAAAAGAGAGAAAACCAAATGCGCTGCCAAACATGAATAAGGGCAGCACCATGCATAGTCCAAAAAAGGTGGTGGCCGTGCGAATGACTCTTAGCACGAGCGGGTACGTCTCTTCACTCATCTGTATGTTAGAGAGTGTAGAGTCTATAATCAGGTCGATGAGTCCAGAGTTTAAGATCAGCATGAACAGCACCGCGGTCACAAACACGGTGGCAAATAAACCAAGGGAACGCACGTAGCCGTTGATGATCATCCCTAAGATTTCACTGATATTAAGAGATAGCGCTTTTCTGAGTGTCATAGTTGCCGCCAAGGCAAGCATGACAGGCATGACAATGACCATGACTAAAAAACTCAATGGCGCCTCGATGAAAAAGATAAGGTGACAGATGATGGAAATGAGCAGTATCCATGGCCAGTTTGTCATGGCAAACTGTGTGGTGGACCAGGCCTCTCTTCCAGTTTCTTTGAGATAGAAGTTAATCCATGCACGTGTGCAGATGAGATAGGCGCTACCAAAAAATATGACGTTGAGTACGTAAAGATGGAAGCTGGCTTGATGGTCAAAGAGCTCATCTACTTTAATGATAGCCATACCTACGGCTGGCATGAGCCAGTCAAACTCTTCAAACTGAAAGAAAAAGTTGTTGTCAAAGGCATCTGTCGCATAGAGCATCACACAGAGCACATAACTCACTGTAAGACCAATGAATTTGGGCATTAGTCCAAACACTTCTTTGCTGTAAAGCGCAAAAATATCGGTATAGATTTGCGGGTTTTTCTTGTCTCTGCGCAGTCTGTATTTGTGCTTGGCCGACTCTGGAACTTTCAGTCTGGTGCTGACTTTGTCTTTCTCTTCTGCTTCAATAAAGCTGTCTTTGTAAGTCAGATAAGCAATCATGGATATCAGGAAGTTTCCAAAAATGGCGAGCACCATGGCGATGGCCATATTTTTTCTGTCTACAAACTGATAAACGGAGAAGAGCGAGAGCGGCAAGCCGATAGCTAAGCCCAAGAATATTCTGCGCATCAAGTAGCCATTTCGGCCATGCTTGCGGTACGGCAGAATGATAAAATAGTACACCATGGCTGCACCAGAAAGTAAAATAATAGCTGCGCGTAGCACATCAGGTAACTCCGTGTAGCGAGTGGCAAATCCTTCTACAAATGCAGCAAAGAGAAAGACAGGAGTAATTCCGAGCATGATCATAATGCCTCTTCGCGCAGCGATTAGAAAACTCTCCTTTCGAGTATATGTGCCTGGAAACAGGATGCCTCTGCCCAGCACCATGCCGGCACTTCCGGCAAGTACAATGCTCATGATCTCGGGCATGCCGTGCATCCAAATGGTTAAGAAGGACTCTTGAAACAGTCCGCGCTCGACAAAGAACCACTGGAATACTCCGACCATTACTCCGTTAGAGATAAGTACTATCACGGTGCCTACACAGAGTGTGGCGCCAAGTATGAAGACCAAAAATGACACCCAAATGTTATTGATGGCAATGAAGACAAACATGTCCATCTGGCGCATGTCTTTGTACACGGCCATGGGGTCGTTGTTATCAATGTTAGCCTCGGTCATGGCAATATATCCATCACCAAGAATGTGTCGGGCAAAGCCCGGATCATAAATGCTACTCACCACACCAATGGCCATAGAAAAAGCAAAAACTAAAAAAGCGATGAACAGGCTCCAACGGGTTTCGTACATGACCCTTGGCAACTGGGTAGTCCAAAAGTCTCTGAATCTCTTTCGGCTGCCCGCCTTATTCTTATACACTCGCGAGTGAATGGCGAGCGCCAAGTTGTTGAGATATACTTTGATAGACCTGTTCGGGTAGTAGGACTTAGAGTAGGAGAGGTCATTGGTGACTTCAACAAAAAGTTCGGAGAGCTTAGCAGGGTCCTTGGCCTTCTCGCGATTCATTCGCTCGAGTTCCTTCCACTTGCTCTTATTCTGGTCAATGAAATCTGTTTCCCGCATCTTCTAGGTCTCCGTAGAGCCACTAAAGATATAAGTTCTGTTCGCTTATGCGGAGCCATGGCAATTTTGTGTTATTTCACTGCACCGATGAAAAAAATCGACATCATCACCACGCAGAATGTGCGTATAGAATATGAGCTGGCCAATCTGCGAGACAGGTTCTTGGCTTGGCTACTGGACTTCTTCGCGTTGACTATGGGGCTGGGAATTTTTAGTTCGTTTGTCGGCATCATTGGTGTTCGCTCTGAGTGGATAGTGATGCTGATCACGTTTGTGCCTTTTTTCTTGTACACCTTGGTGCTAGAGATATTTAACAACGGTCAGACGCTGGGTAAAATGGCCTTAAAAACCAAGGTAGTGACCGTGACTGGTAAAAATCCAGAGATGCTCGATTACATCATAAGGTGGTCATTTAGAATGGTCGACATCTACCTCACAGCAGGTGCGCTGGGTGCCATCATGGTCAGTTCGAGTGACAAGTCTCAGCGCATGGGTGGTATACTTTCTAATACGACCGTAGTGAGACTTGAGCCGCGTAGAAATCTGGCTTTAGAAAAACTCCTTAGCATCACCACTACTGATGATTATGAGCCGCAGTTTCCTCAGATTAGAAAGCTGAGTGAGCAAGACATGCTGACGCTTAAAAACACCGTGGATCGCTATAACCGATACAAAAATGACGCGCACCGAGAGGCAGTGCTTCAGGCTTCTAGCCGCGTGCAGGACATTCTATCTATTAAAAAAGATGAGAAGCAGGGGCACTTAAATTTCTTAAAAACGCTGATAAAAGATTATATCGTACTGACTCGCTGAGCGTTAGTCGTCTTCTGTAATCAGATGGTCAATCGTATCAATTTCCATCTCTTGCGGATTCTTCGGATTGGGACCCCATTTATTAGAACCAGGTTCGCTGTCAGTACAGTGCCAGACTAGGAGTACGACTATTCCAATAATGGTGAATACCAGGAGTAACCACCAGCCACTTCGGCCTATGTCATGCAGTCTTCTTACTCCAACCGCGATTGAAGGAATAAACATGGCCAAGCTAAAAATGTCTGAAAATCCTTCGAGTATACTTCCAACAGTGTTAGCACCCATCGCGCCAAACGAGGCCTCAACGATACTAAACGCAATACCAACCAGCACTTGAAAAACTTGAAACCACCAGTATTCTGACCTCCTCGATCTACCTGAGAAATCAACATACTTGTGTAAAGGCATGGTCATAAACTCCCAGGTGGTGGGTGTGGTCTGAATACTGCTCATGGGTTCAAATTTTAGAAGGTAGAAGAATCAATCTTCGTTGATTAAATGGTCTATCGTCTCTATTTCAGTATCACCGATATTCTTTGGGTTTGGCCCCCACTTATTCGCTCCAGGCTCACTGTCCATAAGAGAAAATACAAAAAGTACGAGACTGGCAATAGGCACTAAAGAGATTAAAATCCACCAGCCACTTTTTCCAATATCATGAAGTCTTCTGACCGTTACGGCCAACGAAGGCACGATGATGACCAATAAGAATATCATTAGTGGAATCATACCTGCAAAGGCCATGTCTCCGGATTGGCTCATCGCACCAAGGCCGCCTGTGAGAATAGCAAGGCCAAAGTACACAACGATGATTAACAGGTTGAAAAACCAATATTCTTTTCTTCTCGAGCGGCCTGAGAAATCAGCAAATTTCTTGAAAGGCATCATCATGTATTCAAATACTCCGGGTTCAGTATGCATAGGTTTGATTTTTGATTAGGCCCTCAAAGTACCTTCTTAAGACTACTCTACCAAGAGCTTTTTTCGTGACAGGAGTCCAGAGAGCTCGAGCTCAAGGACATACAAGCCACTCGATACAGCAGAGAGGTCAATGGTTTTATTCTTTTCGCTCAAGAGGACTTTCCCCATTTGATCCACGAGTCTCACAGTCCAGTCATTGCCTTGTGCGTCAAAATCTAGTCTGACGTAATCTTGTGCCGGATTGGGGTACACGACCCAATCAATGAGCTGCTGAGAGTCGTTTATACCCACTGTTCCGCCACATGCTGTCCAGGTGGAGTCGAGTAAAGTAATGACTTGAGAAGTCATGGTTTCTGCGCACAAGGAGTCTCCGAGATACACCTGCCCGCTAATCTGATACTGACCAGGCGGAGGGGCTTCTTGGCCTGAGTTTTCGATTAGTTCCCAAATGTCGAGGCAGCCTTGGTACCAAGAGGTGTGAGTGTAGACATGATACCCAGAATAAAAGGACTCGTTAAAGTCGATGAAATGCACACTCCCATCTTCAATGGAAGTCAAGCCGAGAGCATAATTTTCTCCAAAAAACCAGTCTTCACCATTAGCAGAGTATCCTGTTATTTCAATGCAGATACTTTCACCTGGACAAAAGATGCTATCGCTCAACAAAGTGATAAGAAAATCGCCAGACTGACACCCTGTGCAGCCTTCGTTACTCGGAGCCAGGATTTCTATTAAATACTCAGTTGGGCTCTGACAATAAACATCAAGCAACTCAGAATACACGTTTCCGGTTACTTTGTAAATTCCAGGTGTTGGATATGGTTCATTTAAGGGGTCAGAAACTCCAAAGAGGCTTTTAAAATCTTCTACAAACGAGAGAAATGAGCCGGGAGGAGATGAAAATTCGACTAGGTATTGTTCGGAGCTGTCAGATTGATTTATAAACGTATACTCCATCATACCAAAAACTGTCTCAATTGAGGAAGGAGAAGAGTATCCGCTAACTGCGCTGAAGTGGTCAAATGGACAAAATGAATAAACTGGTAATATTGAGTCAGGATAGAGAGGGATGCCATAAGGCTTAATTTCAAAAGAACTAATGTCACAAATCAAAGTTGCATTGCACACTGAGTCGGTTAATTCAAAAAGAAGCTCATTGCTGCTGTAATCACAGATGCTGTCTGTCAGCGTATCTACTGCAATGGCAGAGAGTGTGTGAATTCCCACTCCTGGATAGGTGACTCCAGGAAATGTAAAGAGCGAATCCAGTATTCCATTAAACTCCGGGTTATTTGGAAAGGCGCCCATGTTTATTTCTATCGTGTCATCAATTAGCCAGATGAAGTCTACACCAAGACCTAGGTCGCTGCCGATGGGCTCTAGTTCAACCACATCAAATGGACAGATTAGAGGCAGACAATCTTGTCCCCCTGTCACTTCAAAATCTATGTCTATGGTTTGCCCTTCAGCCCCCGGTGCTAAGTCACAAGAAAAGTAGCTGTCTGGCACATCTCTAACTACAAAACGGACCCTACGCACACCATTGCACACAGTGTCTGGCACAATGATGTCTAGCGAACGGGTCAACGTATAATCTACCGTGTCAGATTCCGCATTCAAGAGATTATCTTGAAGTTCAAAAATTCCGTTTCCGTCCCAGTCAGCAAAGACACTGACATAGCTCGGTGAAGCTGTTGATGTGCTGTAACGCACTCTAAACGTGTCACTGGGCTGCACAGTGAGGTGCGAAGACATGGATTGTGGAACTTCTGTATAGGCAGGATTATCAAGAGCGTAAATCACCGTATTGTTTGAAACTGGTATACAGCCTATCTCGGGGTCGTTAAAAACCAAGTTGCTGGTGTCATTCTGTGCCAAGGGAAATTGTATTGCGATTGATTCCAAGTGATATTCAGCGCAGTTGTCTAGAATCATGGTGCAATAAAACAAAGGGTCGTTTGTGAAAATGGCCTCACCATTTTGGCGCATTCTAATCTCACCCACTGTGGCATTATTTGTTGACTTCTGTGCAGGGGCAAGAGTCCCTGCTTTTGCCGACCCATTATGAGGGTGTAGCTCCAATGATTGGGCACTTATGTTGGTGCTTAGCAATAAAAAAAGGCTCACTATAAAGGCCTGTGAAAGTGCGCTGTATTGATTCTTCATTCGAGAATTATTTTCCGTTGGTGCTTCAAGGCTCCCCTACTCAACTCAAGAATGTAGACCCCACGAGTTAAAATAGAAACGTCCAGTCTTTTCTGTTGGGCAGACATCACTTCTCGACCAAAGACATCGTAAAGAGTGATGCCCCAATCTGCTGATCTTTCCTTGAATTCAATGTTGATTTCACCAGATGCTGGAACTGGTGTTACGGACCAGTCTTTGTCTGCAAACTCAAGTAAGGAAGTTCCTCCGCATTGTGAGTCCGAACTGTCAATAACAGTGATAAAAACAGCATTACTCGAAAAGCCGCAGAGACTATCTGTTCCAGGAAAAGTAACTGCAGCGGTCAATTGATATTCTCCTGCTAAGAGTGAAAGAAACAAACTGTCCACCGGAGCCTCAATGTTTTCCTGATTGCAAGCGTGTATGTAATTGACTGTGCTTCCAATTTCTTCAATGCTAAACTCATTATTCCCCAAGTCATACTCTAAACTGCCATTTGGAATGTCATATAAAGTACTAAAGGTTCCTCCTGTTTCCTCAACACTCAAAACGAGGTTTCCTCCAGCCAAGTAGTTATAATTCTCAATGGTATAATCGACACACTCACCTTCACAGAGCACATTATCCATCGATTGAAGACTGAGGCTCCCTAGTTCGCAGGAACCACACTCAGAATCATCGAAATCTGATATAGTTAAGTCAATTGAAAAAGAACCTGGACATGCTAACTGGCTATGCGAGTTAAATTGCGATATGGATAAAGTATATGCTCCCCCTGTGGGTATCGTATCTGTCTGCCCGATCATGAATTCTAAAAAGTGAAACACATCTGGATATCCTAATGACTGAATTGGCGGCTGGTCATTGATGACAATTGACCGCGTGTAGACAATGCTTGTGTCATTTAAATGAATCAAAGAAAGTTCGAATTCGTCTGACACTCCTAAGCCACTTTGCTGCCCAAAAAAGTTTATGAAAAAAGAATCATGTAAGCACAAAGAGTCTCCGCTATCCACTATAGACCCACTTGAATAAACGTTGATAGAATCTACTTCAATCTGACACCATAAATCGCAAGGACTAATTAAGGTAAGTAGAGGAGTAGAATTTGTAATAGCGCATTGGTCTGTTATAGAGTCGAGCAGAAAGGCACTCACTGCGCCTTGCGCAGACACAGGGGTGTTCATTCCCGCACCATCATATAAGTCTGACAGTGTTCCGTAATAATTCCAAAGACTAGAGTCGGTGCCGAGGCTAATACTGTCTTGACCATAGATGAAAAACAACTCCATTCCTGACACATAATCATAGTCGTTTACAGTAAAATGTATACTGTCTTCTTCGCACAGATAGTTGTCGCCATACGAGCAGGTGGGAGCAGGATTACTCGAGTCACCAATTACGAGTTCCAGTTCAACGACTTGACCCAATCCAGCTATTGGGCAGGGCTCTTGGAAGTTTGCTTCAGCGTGACTAAGGAGCCTAACTCGAGTGAGGCCTGTGCATGCAGTTGATGGTATGCTAATGAAGTGTGATCGCACGATTGACGTGTTGGTATTTGTTCCTTCTACAAATAGGAGCTCACTCACTTCATAAGACCCACTTTGATTCCAATCTGCCCATGCTGTCACATAGCCAGGGCAAGAATAAGACAGTTGAAAAGCCTGCCCGGGTTCAGCATGAAAAGGGTCAGAATTAGGGTTTGGAAAGTTGGTGAATTCTGGATCATCCTGTTTAAAGACCAGGTAAGAATCAGCGCTATCTGCGCACGAAATAGTTCCCGAGTCAAAGACTACCCCTACTCCTGTCTGATTTGCCCAGACACTATCAAAGGCGGCTATTGAACAGTCTACACTCGGCTCGCAATAAGATAGGATAGGAGGGTAGTCAAACGCAGAGTTTACTGTTAATCGCATGTTGGCTGTGTCGCACGTCTGAGCTTTTGAAGCACTTGAAACAAGACAAAGCAAAATCAGAATAAAAAAGCGCATGGTTTCATTTGGTTTCAATCATGAAGGTACTAAATTCCACGCCTCCCCTCCAATGCGTATCATTGTCCCATGGCTGTGGACCCGGCATTGTACGATAAACTGATTCGCTTCTGCGCATATCGTGAGCGCTGTGAGTTAGAAGTGCGCCAGAAAATGAAAGCCCTCGATGTTCATAATAAAGAGCCATATATCAAGGAACTGATAGAAGATGACCTGCTTAACGAAGAGCGATATGCCAAGGCTTTTGCCCAAGGTCGCTTTCGAATGAAGTACTGGGGAAGACACAAGATTAGATCACACATGCGTCAAAAAGGCATTGCTAATCGACTGATTGACGAGGCCCTGGCCAGTCTGGACTATGACGAGTACATACTCAAAATCAAAGAGCTAATCACGCACAAGGCCCCCAAAGTGAAAGGAAAAAACGAGTATGACCGTAGAGCAAAAATTCAGCGATACCTCTTGCAGAAAGGATATGAGTCAAATCTGATCATGGAGTGTATGGCTGAGTTGAAACTGACCGCGAGCTAAAGACTTTATTAATTCTCACTTGCGCAAGCGCACTACAATCCAGTCTTGTTTTATTAAGCAAGCTATTGTCCACAAACTAGTACCTTCGGCCCATGATCACGACCGAACAAGTCGCAGAACTAAACGAACGCCTGACCGCGCTCCGCGCCTATCTCGATATTGACAACAAGCTCGAGGAAATTAGGGAGGAGGAGAAGCACACGCTGGACCCTAATTTTTGGAATGACTCCAAAGAGGCGGAAAAAGTGATGAAGAAAATCAGGAACCTCAAAGTCTGGACAGAAGGCTATGCCCTCACCGAGTCTCAGGTGGGTGACCTCCAGGTGCTCTATGAGTTTGCCAAAGAAGGCGAAGCTCCTGAAGAAGAAGTAATGGCGCAGTACACCAAGGCCCTGACTTCTGTAGACGACATGGAGTTTAAAAACATGCTTTCTGCCGAAGAAGATGCACTCAATGGTGTCATGCAAATCACTGCCGGTGCTGGTGGTACAGAGTCCTGTGACTGGGCCCGTATGCTCATGCGGATGTACATCATGTGGGGAGAGAAAAACGGTTACAAAGTCAAAGAACTCGACATGCAAGAAGGTGATGTGGCTGGTGTGAAGTCGGTCACCCTAGAGTTTGAAGGCGAGTTTGCTTATGGCTACTTGAAAGGAGAGAATGGCGTGCACAGACTGGTGCGCATTTCGCCTTTTGACTCCAATGCCAAAAGACACACCTCCTTTGTCTCGGTCTATGTCTACCCGCTGGTTGATGAGACTATAGAGATAGACGTGCCGCCTTCTGACTATACCTACGAGACCATGCGTGCATCAGGTGCTGGTGGGCAGAATGTAAACAAAGTAGAGACGGCTGTAAGACTCCGTCACATTCCTTCTGGAATCATCATTGAGAATAAAGAGTCAAGGTCTCAGCTAGAGAATAAAATCAAAGCCATGGCTTTGCTCAAGTCTCAGCTCTACGAGATTGAGATGGCAAAGAAAAATGCCGCCAGAGATGAGATAGAAGCGGGTAAGAAGAAAATAGAATGGGGCTCACAGATTCGTAATTACGTGATGCAGCCCTATAAGTTGGTGAAAGACAACCGTACCAATCATGAGACTTCTAATGTAGATGCGGTCATGGATGGCGACATTACTGACTTCCTCAAAGCATTTTTGATGGCCCAAGGAAAGGGGGCTTCAGTCACCAATTCGTAAGTCATGGCCAAGTTTTCAATCTATCACAATCCGCGTTGCCGCAAGAGCAGAGAGGCGCTTGCTTTGCTGCATGAAAACGGCATTGAGCCGCAGGTGATTGAGTACCTCAAAGAGACACCAAGCAGAGAGGCGTTTGAGCTGGTATTGGCAAAACTAAACATCAAGCCGCAAGCATTGCTGCGCAAGGGCGAGTTGATTTTCAAAGAGCGATTTAAAGGAAAAGAATTTAATGATGACGAGTGGATTGACATTCTGCTCGAATACCCAAAACTGATCGAAAGACCCATCGTCATTCGCGACAATTATGCGGTCGTTGGCCGACCACTAGACCGAGTCGAAGAACTAGTACAAAAAGGACAGTAAGAAAATGGAATACCGTATAGAAAAAGACACCATGGGTGAGGTCAAAGTCCCAGCTGACAAGTACTGGGGTGCACAGACTGAGCGATCTCGCAACAACTTTAAAATTGGCGCAGCAGGCACCATGCCGCTCGAAGTAGTCTATGGTTTTGCTTATTTGAAAAAAGCTGCGGCTCATACCAACTGCGCGCTCGGAGTGTTGAGTGAAGAAAAAAGAGATCTCATCTCTGCCGTCTGTGAAGAGATTTTGACGGGTCAGCATGATGATCAGTTTCCGCTTGTAATCTGGCAAACGGGCTCAGGTACGCAGAGTAATATGAATGTCAATGAGGTAGTCTCTAACCGTGCCCACGTCTTGGCAGGTGGCACACTTGGAGAAGGGACTAGCCCCGTGCATCCCAATGATGATGTCAATAAGAGTCAGTCTTCAAACGATACTTTTCCTACGGGCATGCACATTGCGGCCTACAAGATGATTGTAGAAACCAGTATACCTGGAGTAGAAAAACTTCATGCCACACTGGTTGCCAAGTCAAAAGAGTTTTCTGAAGTAGTGAAGATTGGCCGTACCCACTTGATGGACGCCACGCCACTCACACTCGGGCAAGAATTTAGTGGCTACGCATCTCAACTTGAGCATGGCCTACGCGCGCTGCGCAACTCACTGGCTCACCTGTCAGAAGTTGCATTGGGAGGTACCGCTGTAGGAACTGGCATCAACACGCCAAAAGGCTATGCCGAGCATGTTGCCAAGAAGATTGCAGAGTTTACGGGATTACCATTCGTAACCGCTGAAAACAAATTTGAAGCCTTGGCCGCGCATGATGCCGTGGTCGAGTCACACGCAGCGCTCAAGCGACTAGCGGTTTCGTTAAACAAGATTGCCAATGACATTCGCATGCTCGCCTCAGGTCCACGCTCGGGTATCGGAGAGATTGTCATACCGGCTAATGAGCCAGGTTCATCTATCATGCCCGGTAAAGTAAACCCTACGCAGTGCGAGGCCCTGACTATGGTCTGTGCGCAGGTGATGGGTAATGATGTAGCCATCACCGTTGGTGGTGCGCAGGGTCACTATGAGCTCAACGTGTTTAAACCCATGATGGCAGCTAACATACTCCAGTCGGCAAGATTGATTGGTGATGCCTGTGTCTCATTTAACGACAACTGTGCAGCAGGCATCACGCCTAACTATGCCAGCCTTGATGCCAACTTGAAAAAATCACTCATGCTGGTTACTGCCCTCAATACGCATATTGGCTATGAGAAAGCGGCCAAGATTGCCAAGACGGCTCATCAAAACGGCACTACGCTCAAAGAAGAATCCCTCAACTTAGGTTACCTCACAGCCGATGAATTTGATGAGTGGGTAGACCCTTTGAAAATGGTTGGTGGACTGTAAATCTCAAGAATGAAATTTCTGAAACGGCTAGTCCTATTCTGTGGTGTCTTATACGCCCTAGCCGTTGCTGCTCTGTACTTTGGACAAGAGTTTATCATGTTTCATCCCTATGAATTAGCGGAAGATCATGAGTACACATTTGTTCGTCCGTTTGAAGAGTTGGAATTAGAAATGACGGATGGCACCCATCTAAACGCCATTCATTTTAAAGTAGATAAACCCAACGGGGTGGTGCTTTTTTGGCATGGCAACACGGGCAATGTTGAGGTCTGCTCACCCATTGCCAGCCACTTCATTAATCGTGGTTATGCGACCATAATCTGCGACTACCGCTCGTATGGTAAAAGTGACGGCAGCTTGTCTCAAGAAACACTCTACAGCGATGGTCTCGATGTCTATGACAGAATAAAGGAGATGTATCCAGATGAGGAGATAGTCATCTACGGTCAGTCACTCGGCACAGGAGTGGCGGTCTATTCTGCAGCAAATAGAAAACCCATTCACCTCATTTTAGAAGCGCCTTATTACAGCATAGAAGAGATTGGGAAGAATAATTATCCCTACATGCCGGTGACGGCACTCGTACGATTCCCGATGCGCAGTTATGAGCATATGGCTCAGATAAAGTGTGGCATCACCATGTTTCACGGCACAGATGATGAGGTCATACCCCATCGAGATGGCTTACGACTTTCTGAGCTTAACCCACTGGCCAAGTTCGTTTCGCTGCAGGGCGGTGGGCATAACGGATGCCCTTTATTTCAAGAATATCAAGACGAACTGGACCAGGCCTTGCTGGGCTATGTAAGAAAAGATCAACGACCGATAGAGGTCATCAGAAAATCAAAGCAAGTGCCACTGCCTGTGATGGCTGACAGTCTGGCCAGCTACTTTTCAAAGACTGATGTTCAGAGTAATAGAGACAGTTTGTGGTTGCTGTATTTTAAAAAATTTCCGAGATCATACTCCGAGTTTCAAGCCGTGTTTGGTGATGGAGATAGCACACTTACTGAGCCATTAGAAGCAGACGCTCAGGCTCATTTGTCATCTTTTTTTGACGCGATAGACGGTCACAGACAAATTCGCTCAACGGGCTTGCTGATGGATTTGGCAGTCAGCGCAACCGGACATGGTCAAGCGACTGACATACTCAGGCAAGCTGTGCAAAATCACTTTTTGGAACATGACAGCCTCTCGCTCATGCATCTCAAAGAAAAGTCACTGAGTGAGCAGAATACCTTTTGGACATTTTACCTAAAAGACATGCTGGTCACCGAAAAAGTAAAGGCAGGAATGTATGATCTCTTGTCAAGGGACCTAGACCAATTAAAGATTGTTGAAGGAATATTGGAAGCCGAGCAAGACTCTGCGTCAGTGATGATTACCGAAGTCGCAGACAGTATCGCTACGGAGATTATAGAAGAACCGATAGACTCACTTCAGTCAGATACTATCAAAGCTCTTCACGATTCCCTTAATTAGGGATGAGCTAAACCCGTTGTGTTCCATTTCATTTAGCCCGACTATGGTGCAGCCTTTGGGCGTAGTGACCTTGTCTATTTCGGCTTCGGGGTGCGTGTCGTTTTCGCTGAGCATGGTTGCTGCACCAAGCACAGTTTGCGTCACAATCTGCGAAGCAATGGCCGCACTAAAACCGATTTGTACACCGCCCTGTATCATGGCCCTCATGAAGCGCATCACATAAGCAATACCACATGCGCCAAGTACGGTGGCAGCTTCCATCAGTGATTCATCTATGGTGATGCTCTTGCCCACGGCATTAAAAATATCGCTCACTTCACGAGCCTGCGTGTCATCCGCTCCGTCATGGGCCATCAGGCTCATAGATTCTGACACGGCCGCAGCAATGTTGGGCATCACTCTAAACACTGAGCCGCTGCCGTCAAGGTACTCTCTAATGACAGATATGCTCACGCCAGAAGCTAATGAGACGATGGTTTTCTCACCCGTACCGAGCGAACCGTTCATCTCTGTGATTACTTTTTGGATGTTGTAAGGTTTGACCGCTAAGATGACAATGTCAGCAGCGGCCGCAGCCGCAGAATTATCCGTTAATACCTGCGCTCCATTAGCCGCAAAGTGTGAAAGGGCGGCCGTATTTCTGCGTGTAAGATATAAGCGTTCGGCTGAGAAACCCGGCTTATCTATTAGCCCTTGGGCAATTGACATTCCGAGGTTCCCACATCCGATTATCGCTATGCACTTCTCCCCCATAACAATGTGTACGAAAGAAGTGCAACTAGGTTCGGGTAGTAGTTAGATTTCGTGGGGTGTGAAATGTTGTCAAAAAAAATGGTAGTTGTGGAACGCATCCTCTATCCCAAACAAACATCAAAAGGTAGGACCCTAAGCCAGTCGAAGGGCCCGGAGTATAGGCCGTGTTTCAAAAAGGAAGCTCTATCGGATTGAAGGGCTTGAATTTAAAAGCACCTTGATTGTCTAGCGCACTCCACCTCAACAGATTTCTCCGTGCGGCTGTCGCCTCAGTCGAAATGACGAGGTTCCAATTTAGAAAATGTTCATTATGAAACCCCGTCATTTCGAGCGAAACATCACGGAGCCGAAAAGTCTGTGTAATTCTAACGTGAAGGAAAATGAAAACCCCCGCGAGAAATCCGTGCAATTCTAACATAAAGGCAATCGAAAAAACCCACTGAGAAATCAGTGCGCGCACAATCCACCAACCAATAAGAATACTTGAAGAAGTTTACTTAAGCACAGACCTCATTAAACACCATCTTTAGGTGCTCTCCAATCATCTCAGCGGTGCGCCCTTCGATATGGTGACGCTCTACCATGTGCACTAGTGCACCATCCTTAAATATGCCGATAGACGGTGATGAAGGAGGATATGGCAACATGTGTTTTCTTGCCTGCTCTACAGCTTCTTTGTCAAAACCAGCAAATGCTGTGGCTAGTTGAGTCGGCAGCTTGCCGTTTTCCAGCGACATTTTTACACCTGGTCTCATGCTTCCTGCTGCACATCCACACACAGAATTAATAACCAACATGGCCGTGCCACCTTTGGTTGAATCCACAAACGAATCAACAGCTTCAGCTGTACTGAGTTCTTTGAAACCAACCGTGGTTAGTTCGTTTTTCATCGGGATGACTATCTCTGCTGGGTACATGACTTGATATAATGTATTATTGAGCTACAAAGTTAGCCATTAAAGCAATGCGCGCCTCAGTCAGTGAGTTCGATGGCCGCTGTGCCAATGGCCACTCCCGCAAATGTGTACACAAATGACTTGATGAACTTCTTGCTTCGAGCCACTTTGTTATACCCCTCTTTATATGTCGGCTGACTCGGGAAGTCAGTGTTTGAGATTGTCTCTTTTCTGATTTTAATCACGGGCAGTTGCATGCCCAGACTATAGGTCACTGGAAACAAGGCAAAAGGAATAAGGCTGCGTCCCATCACCATGGTTCCTGCCGCTCCGTAGATGACACCACCCACGGCCGTTGGCCAAGTTCTAAATCCCTTTCGAGCATCATTTTCACCGTGCAGAAAGTAGCGCATCTCTGGCACAGAATATTCATTGCCCATGGGCTCATCTTTTACATAGAGCACAGACTCGGCTTGACCCTTTTTAGTGACCGAAAAAATGTCTGTTTTGTACAGGCTAAATGACTTCATCTTCCCATTCTTCTTGGGTGCATTAAAGAAGATGTTGGCACCACTGTCATCGGTGATATCCACATTGAGAATTTGGCCATTCATGAGCATGAGCGTGTCTTGCCCAGTGAGAGAATGCCCGATTAGAAAGAGCAGAACGGCTAGTAGTGAGGCTTTTAGACAGTGTTTCATAGTGGTTGACCAAAGATAGTATAGTCTGAATACTATGTGAAAAATACAGCGAATATTGATCAAAAACGGTCATAGAGCTGGACACAGCACTTTATATTTGCCAAACAAGATTTGAGACCAAAATGAAATTCAAACACAGACACATCGGACCAAACGAGCAGGAGCGTGCAGAGATGCTCAGCCGCATTGGTGAAGCTGATATAGAAAGTCTGATCGCGAAGACAGTACCAACTGACATCAGAAATGGACGAGCGCTTGACATCACGCAAGCCATGTCGGAAACTGAGTATTTGGAACATTTGCGTGGCTTGTCGCTGAGTAACAGAGAATTCAAAACCTACATAGGTCTTGGTTATCATGGCACCATAACGCCACCAGTTATTCGCAGAAATATTTTTGAGAATCCAGGATGGTACACGGCCTACACGCCATACCAAGCCGAAATCTCACAAGGTCGATTAGAAGCCCTTCTAAACTTTCAGACCATGGTCATGGATCTGACAGGAATGGAGATTGCCAATGCCAGCCTACTTGATGAGGGAACTGCTGCTGCTGAGGGAATGATTATGCTCTACAACTCCATGTCTAGAGCAAAGTCAAAGAGCGGAGCAAACAAGTTTTTCATTGACCAAAACACCTACCCACAGACCCTTGATATTTTAAAGACGAGAGGCACCGCTTTGAGTATTGACTTGGTAATCGGTGACTTTGCCTCAAGTCAACTTGACGAGTCCTTTTTTGGTGCATTCGTGCAGTATCCTGCTGGCGATGGAAATGTGCGAGATTACGCCTCATTTGTCACTCAGTGTCACGCGCTAGAAATGAAAGTTGTCTGTGCGGCAGACATCATGAGTTTGGTCTTGCTTACTCCTCCAGGTGAGTGGGGAGCAGATGTCGTAGTAGGAAGTACGCAACGATTTGGTGTGCCAATAGGATTTGGAGGACCACACGCAGCCTTCTTCGCTACAAGACAAGAGTTTAAAAGAAACCTGCCCGGCAGAATTATCGGAGTATCAAAAGACAGACTAGGAAAGGTCGGTTACCGCATGGCGCTGCAAACTAGAGAGCAGCACATCAGACGTGACAAGGCCACCTCTAATATCTGCACGGCCCAAGCTTTGCTAGCCGTTATGGCTGGTATGTATGCCGTCTACCATGGTCCAAAAGGATTGAAGCAGATTGCCTCAACCATTCACAGCCGCGCCTGTGCGCTTGAGTCAGGATTGGCATCACTCGGACTTGGTTTGACAAACACACATTACTTTGACACGCTCAGAGTAGAGATGCCAAGCGCTGAGCTTTCTTCGGCAGTGAGATCGCTCGCTGAAAATGAGCGGATGATTAATTTTTATTATCCCTCAGACTCGGTCATCAGTATCAGTCTAGATGAAACTACTACGGCATCAGATGTGGACCATATCATGGCTATCTTTTCAGATGCCTTGGGTAAAAATGCAGTGACTTCAAACGAGTCTGACCACAGTTTAGGTGCGCTCAAAAGAAGTTCAGAATTCTTGCAGCATGACATCTTCAATAGCATGCGCTCTGAGACACAGATGATGAGATACATGAAGAGACTAGAGAACAAAGACATCTCTCTCGTCCACTCCATGATACCACTTGGCTCATGCACCATGAAGCTCAATGCGGCTGCTCAACTAGAGCCTTTGTCTTGGCCAGAGTTTGCCAACATACACCCATTTGTGCCTACTGCTCAAACAGAAGGCTACAGAACCATGCTCACAGAACTGGCCAAAGACTTGAGTGAGATCACGGGCTTTGCTGATGTTTCTTTGCAGCCTAACTCAGGTGCGCAAGGAGAGTACTCTGGATTAATGGTCATTAAAGCGTACCATGAAGACCATGGCGATGCGCATAGAAATGTCGTCTTGATTCCTTCATCTGCGCATGGTACAAATCCAGCGAGCGCCATCATGGCGGGTTATAAAGTGAAGGTAGTGGCCTGTGATAAGCATGGTAACGTATCGCTTGATGACCTTCGTGCCAAGGCCACAGAATTTGCCGATGTCTTAGCGGGACTGATGATCACGTACCCTTCTACGCATGGCGTATTTGAGCATGATATTGTAGAGATTAATGAAGTGATTCATCAGCATGGAGGCTTAGTCTATATGGACGGAGCAAACATGAATGCTCAAGTCGGACTGACCAGTCCGGGTAAGATTGGAGCTGACGTGTGTCACCTCAATCTGCACAAGACTTTTGCCATACCTCACGGTGGTGGTGGACCGGGCATGGGCCCCATAGGCGTAGTCGAAAAACTAGTGCCTTACTTGCCAGGCAACCCGCTGGTCAAGACGGGTGGAGAAAAAGCCATTTCAGCTATTTCTTCAGCGCCCTATGGCTCTGCACTCATTCTGCTCATCTCTTATGGTTATATCAAAATGCTGGGCCCAGACGGCTTGACTGAAAGCACCGAGAATGCCATTCTGAATGCCAACTATCTGAAGGCGGAGTTAGAAGGAGAGTATGACATCTTGTACAAAGGAGTCTCTGGAACAGTGGCCCATGAGATGATCATAGACTGCCGAGAGTTTAAGTCAACTGCCAAAGTTGAGGTGGCTGACATCGCAAAGCGCCTCATGGATTATGGTTTTCATGCCCCGACAGTGTCATTTCCTGTGGCAGGCACCATCATGGTAGAGCCAACTGAAAGTGAGTCTAAAGAGGAGCTTGACCGCTTTGTAGTGGCCATGAAAAGTATCCGTCAAGAGATCCGTGAGATTGAAGAAGGAAAGTATCCTGTAGAGGACAACGTACTGGTGCAGGCGCCTCATACATCAGAAGAAATAGTGGCCGAGTGGACCCATGCTTATGGCAGAGAAAAAGCAGTGTATCCTGCCGCGTATGTGAGAGAGCAGAAATACTGGCCTCCAGTTGCGCGCATTGACAATGCATACGGTGATCGTAATCTGATCTGCTCATGTCCGTCAATAGAAGAGTATGCAGAAGATGATAACTCGCTAGTGGCGCAGTAAGGAGAGAACGAGTTGAAGTTTCTCGGTGCTTCTGATTCTTCTTATGTATCAGAATAAATCCAGAACCTAATCAACGCAGCAATCGTCATTGAGCCGTGTCACAATTGAAAATATAACCTCAACAGTGAGGCACAAAAAAACCCTCCCGTCATTGACGAGAGGGTTTTCTTTTTGCTCCGTAGAGCAGAATCTTATTGCTTGATGAACGTAGTGTTCAACGCCTGCTCACCTTCCACGATTAGTTGGAAAGTATAGCTTCCAGCAGCCAATTGGCTAACAGCTACACGCTCAGTAGAACCAAGACCAGTTCCGTTAAATGCACCTCTTGCTACAAGAAGACCATTTACGTCAAGAACACGGTATACTCCGTTTCCTACAAACTTGTCAGTAAACTGGATATTTAGCACATCTTCAACTGGGTTAGGGTAGATTCCGTAGTACTCTGTCACTACTTCGTCAAGACCGATAGCCACTGCTTGTACAAGAATCTCGTCAAGGTCCATAGATACATCGTCATCAGAATCGTGAAGGAATGCTATTCTCACTGTCTGACCATCGTAAGCAGACAAGTCAACTGAAAACGGCTCAAGAAGTCCTCTGTAAGAACTTGCAGCGTCATAGTCCTGACCACCTAGGTGAAACTGCATACCTTCTAAAGCTGGGTCAAATCCGTTGTAAGGAATTGTTCCAGGTCCGTGATTCACAAGACCATTATTCAAATCCAATGCATCAGCTCCAGTAGTTGTTGAAGAAGGCACAGGAGGCACACACTGAGCAACTCTCATTAGCTCTACGTATGATGTTGGGTCATCATAATCAGCAGTAGCAATCCATACTGAGTAACCATCGCTGTAACGTGGTCCTTGAGCAGTAGAAGACTTAAAGCTCAATGCAGCAGGCTCAGTAAGCTCTATTTCAGGAAGAACCAACCAGTTTCTGTTTCCATCTGCATAACCAGTTAACCAACTTGTGCTTCCGAATACAAAGTTTGTATCCTCTACTCCGTCTTCAATAAGCCAAGGAAAAGAAAGACCGTTAATCTCCATGTCTTCTACACCGTCAAGCTCAACAAATGCAGTAGTTGTGCCGTCAACAAAACTGTGCTCTGGCCCAATAGCATAGTACCAATTAGACACATCACCGTTGTTATCTACTACTTCATCCACATCAAGGTTTACCCATTGCTCTGGCTCAGCATCGTCAAGATTATCAATCATGTCAATGTCGCTGACATCTTGAAAATCTTCGTCAAAAAATACAGTCTGAGAGAAAGCGACTCCTACAGCTGCAATCATTAAAAATGATAGTATCAGTTTTTTCATATTCGTTTCTTTTATAAATAGTTCAACTTCGTTGCAACGAATGTAGTAAAAAGCACTGTACTTGAAGGCCATTAATGGGCACGTAGCTCGCAGTTCTAAGAGGTGAAAACAGAATTAAATCTTGCAGTTCTAATCTGTGGACCGCACTTATTTGAGGAGTCGCTCTCTCATCTTCTTCATGAACTTTGAGGCGTACACGAAATTTACGAGCTCCTGATTTTCAGACCTGATTAGCTCAGTTGGTGAGCCCTGCCACCATTTTTGACCTTCATGTATGAACAGAATATTGTCACCAACCTCCATCACAGAGTTCATGTCGTGGGTGACTACTATGGTAGTAGTGTTGTATTCCTGAGTGATTTCTTGCAGCAGGTTGTCAATCACGATGGCCGTTTGAGGATCAAGACCACTGTTAGGCTCATCTGCAAATAGATACTTGGGTTCCATCGCAATGGCTCGAGCTATGGCTATACGCTTTTGCATTCCCCCGCTTGTCTCAGCAGGATATAAATGTCCTTTGTCTATAATCTGCACTTTGCGCAAGCACTCTATTGCCCGGTCTTCATTTTCTGACTTGCTGCTGTCGTTAAACATCGTGAGCGGAAACATCACATTCTCCAATACCGTCATCGAGTCAAACAATGCACTGGCCTGAAAGAGCATGCCAATCTGCTTTCTTACTTCGGTTTTTTCTTCTTGGTTCATGGCCGAGAAGAGTTGGCCATCAAAGTAGACCTCACCAGAGTCAGGCTCGTAGAGACCTATCACGCACTTGGTTAGCACGGATTTGCCTGAGCCACTGCGCCCAATGACCATATTCATCTTGCCCTGCTCAAACACACCAGATATGTCTTTGGTGATGACCGTGCCGTTAAATGACTTGATGATGTTTTTTATCTCAATCATATCAGCATCAATTGAGTAAGTATATAGTTGACCACCAATATGACTACGTCACTATAGATTATCCCTTTGGTACTGGCGATACCCACTTCGCGCGAACCCCCGCGTGTGGTGTATCCATGATAGGCCGATACAGAAGTAATGATGATGGCAAAAAACAAGGTTTTCACCAACGCATAGATGACGTGATAGAATTTAAAGTCGTACTGCAGTCCATATATATACTCATGGCTACTGACCAGGCCTGTGCCCATAGAGACGATATATCCTCCAATCATGCCCAGCACCATGCTAATCATAATCAAGAATGGAAAGAAGATAAATGCCGCCACTACCTTAGGCATAATGAGGTATCCGGCACTGTTGATTCCCATGATGTCTAGTGCATCAATCTGCTCACTGATACGCATGTTGCCTAATTCTGACGCGATGCTTGACCCCACTATTCCCGCCAAAATGAGTGACAACATGGTAGGACTAAACTCTAAAATAACTGACTCACGTGTGGCAAAGCCCACGGTGTATAGCGGTATAAGCGGACTGTCAATGTTACTGGCCGTTTGAAGCGTGATTACCGCACCAACAAAGACCGACATGAGCGCCACTAGGCCCAGAGAGCGCACACCAAGTTTGTCCATTTCGTCAATGATGCGCATCTTTATAATCGACCACTTCTCGGGTCGAGTAAATGCTCTGTACATGAGCATGAAGTAAAGGCCGATATGTTCTAAAATGCCGTACACGTCTTACTGGAAGTGGCTAAAATTAACCATAAGCAGATGTTATAAATCCTATTTTAACGTTAGACTTATCAATAACCCTTTCGCTAACTTTGACATCTATATGCGCAGGCACATTCTTTACATATCTACTATCTGTTTTCTTGTTCTGATTTTTTTGGCAAGTTGTAGCACTAGCAAGGCCTATCGTCAGAAGAAACGAAAGTGTAATTGTCCGAAGTGGTCTCAGATTGATTCACCAGTCATCCACGATGATTATGTCCGTTGTGATCCATGAAAAGAAAAGTCCCTTTAGAAGAAGCATTAACCAAAAAATTGCCTGAACGCGCTGTTCAGCTCACGCTCTATCTCTTGCGAGAGGGAAGGGTGCAGCTTCGCATTACCAAGCCTCGCCTCACCAAGCTCGGAGATTTTATGCCCGGCACGGGCAATGGTCCTAACAAGATTTCCATCAACGGAGACCTTAATCCGTTTCAGTTTTTGTGGACATTGATTCATGAGCTGGCGCATCTGCATACTTGGAACGAGTACGGTCGAAGCGTAGACCCGCATGGAAAAGAGTGGCGCTTGAAATTTAAAGAGCTCATGCAGCCCTTTTTAGATGGCCAAATCTTTACGCCAAAAGTGACAAAGAAACTCAGGTCGCACCTGCAGTCTGCAGCGGCCAGCACTTGCTCAGACCCAGAGCTATACAAACTGCTCTCTAGTTTTGACGCCCAGAAAAAGAGCTATGTCGATGAGGTGGATCAGGGTGAGCCTTTTATACTGAAAGGGGGCAGAATGTTTATCAAAGGCAAAAAGCTGAGAAAGAGGTTTGAGTGCATTGACATGTCTAATGGCAAAACCTACCTCATACATGGTCATGCTGAAATAGAAATGAGGACAGAGGCGGTATGATTACCTTCGCCTGCTGTAGCACAATAACCAATGGCTGACAAAAACAATTACTGCGTGATAATGGCGGGTGGAATCGGATCGAGATTCTGGCCCATGAGCAGAACATCCATGCCCAAACAGTTTCTGGATATACTAGGCACTGGTAAGAGTCTAATCCGTCAAACATTTGAACGATTTTCGGACATCTGTCCGGTGGAGAATGTCTTTGTGGTGACCAACAAGGCATACAAAGACCTGGTCCTAGAACATATTCCAGAGCTCAGTGAGTCTCAAGTGCTGCTCGAACCCATGATGAGAAACACTGCGCCATGCATCGCCTATGCGACATATAAGATTGCTGGGCTCAACCCTGAAGCAAACATCGTAGTGGCACCTTCTGATCACCTGATACTCGATGTGGCTCAGTTTAACGAAATCATCAACTTGGCCATCAAGGAAACAAACGAGACCGATGCACTAGTCACGCTGGGCATCAAACCCAGCCGACCAGATACGGGTTATGGATACATCTGTTTTGAAGACAAGAAGGCCGATGATACGCGTGTAAAAAACGTGCTTCAGTTCACAGAAAAACCAGCTCTTGACAAGGCCAAAGAATTTTTAAGCGCAGGAAATTATTACTGGAATTCAGGCATCTTTATCTGGAGCCTGCGCAACATCAAGCGAAACTTTGAAGAGCACTTGCCAGACATGGCAGAGTTGTTTGCAGCAGGAGCAGACAAGTTTAACTCACCTGAGGAGCAAGCATTTATTGACGAGCGATTTGGTGACTGTGACAACATCTCAATAGACTACGGCATTATGGAACCGGCCAAGCAAGTGTCGGTAGTTCTCTCAGATTTTGGCTGGTCAGATTTGGGTACCTACGGCTCGCTAGCCACGCACTTAGAGGCTGATGCTGACGGCAACTCAAACCCCAGAGAGAATGTCCGTTACTATGAGGCTAAAAACAATGTGGTTATCGCACCAGAAGATCACTTTGCAGTCATACAAGGACTGGAAGGACACATCGTAGTGCAGACGGAAAAAGCACTCCTCATTTGCCGAAAAGATGATGAGCAAATGATTAAAACCTTTGTCAATGACCTAAAAAATCACGGCCCGAAAGAGCAAGTATAAAGCGACTGCGCACTTGTTTTCCTTGACACAAGAATCTCATTAAAAAACCTTCTGCAATGAAAAGCCCTAAGGCGTCTTGGGCTTTAACCTCATGAAGTAGATTTCAAGCACGGTGCCCCACTCTGAGATGATCTCGTGGTAGGTGAATGCATCTTCCAGTTTTCGGAATATCTCATGACGATGCTCGTCAGGAATGTTGATTGTTAGTCGGCCAGCGAAGTACTTTTCTGTCACGCCTATGTTGGCATATTCTAAGAAAATCTTCTCTCCGTTTTCGCAACTAAACTGCCCCATGGCCTCAGCCGCGAAGACCCCGCTAAACTCTAAGCCTAGGTTTTCTGCGTAGAAGTAATAGTCTTGCGTATTAGGAATAAGTTCTCTCAACTTACGCGGCCTCATGACTACCTCAGGCATGTCTATATCAACAGAAAAAGCAGACCCGCCCACTTGACCTTCTGCAAAGCAAAAGTCGGAAGCACTGATGATGCTCATCCCCGTCTGAGTATTAAACCTCAGCAAGTTTACCTTCATCATAAGTCGCGCACCTTTGTCAGGCTCGGCTTGAGATTTTGAAATCATGGCGGCAGGCATTTCCAGCGCAAATGAAGTAGGGCGAAGGTCAGCTGTAAACTGCCCAATGCGCTTATCCATTTGAGATGTATACCCTTCGCCAGACAGCGGAGAGAAAAAGGCATTGAGTGTTGACTTGGTTTGAGCTTCGTCTATGTTTACTGTGCTACTTCCAAAAATGAGCTTAAAGAGCGACTCGCGGCAGGCATCAGCATTGTCCATCAAGACATCAGACAAGAGTTGATTATTACCGTCAGTCGGGGCAGCTTGGATTACCTTGTCAGCAATCAACGCCTCATAAATGATGGAATATGTCGAGTCTCTGTCAAGCGCGCGCTCATCCATCAAGAGGTCGCGTGTCATATCCATCATAGACACTTCGTCCATGTTATAATGATCCAGACCCAAATGAAAATAGTCCATGGTCTGACCGCCAAACCCATCTTTAAATCGCGGAAAGTCTCTCAGAAAGTAATCTACTCGTTTGAGAGTCATCGGTATTTTAGAGTACTCTCCTCTGAGCTGAAGAGGCGTGAGGTCAAAACCAAAACCTGGAAAATCTCCTGAGCGCAGTACTAGTTTTTCAGTAGTGACAATGTCCATGCTCGTGCCATTTTCAACCTTTTGTAAATTCTCGAAGTAGAGCTTTTTAAAACTCGACTCGTTGACCTCAAGTTTCGAATTTGTCCAGTCGGTCATTTCTGAAAAATCTACCGCGTCTTGCACCCTGTCTTTGGCGTCAAGTGATGAGACGAGCGGATTATCAAGGCTGAACACACACTGTTGCGGGTCGGCTTCAACCTGCTCTCTGCCTTGCACGAAGTAGACTTTTTCAGTCTTTCCTTTGCTTGAGTAAGTCCAGTTTCCTTGTTGATATCCGCCTACATAATTTCCGCGTGCCATACCGCCATCAGAGAGGGTTAACTCGGCCTCGCCTGAGCGTGTACCATTCTCATAGGTCACATAGCCTATGGACTGTCCAGCTTCGTTGAGCGTAGTGGCTCGACCATGCAATAGACTTGCTTTATATGTGGCATTCTCGGTGGCCAAGCCTTGATTGTTATAACGCTTAACGGGTCCTGATAGAAGGCCGTTTTTATACGCCAACTCTTCGATAAGCGTTCCGCTAGACGACCATGCTTTACTCGATCCATTTTTCAACCCGCTAGCATACTCACACTGACTGATTAGTTGTCCGTTTGCCGACTTGCGTTCATGACGACCCGTGGGTAGTCCGTTTTCAAAACCACCTTTGTACAGCGTCTCACCGCTAATGGACCATGTTTGAGATTGTCCATTTTGCAAGCCTTTGTTAAACGTTACGTCAGACCATTTTTTTCCTGCCGGATAGTACAGCGTCCAGTTCCCGTTGCGCAGACCACTTTCTGTTTTCTCCTCCAGATTGAGCGCTACCTTTTTCGGATTCTTGAGCATCGAAGTCAGCGTCTTTGTTTGAATAGACTTATCTGTCACCGCGTCTTCCACTACTACTCCCTCGCTGGTATAGCGATATATAATGCTATCGGTTGGGCTATATGAATAGGCTGCTTTTACCGCCTGACCCGCATTGTTATATGTCATGGTGAGTCCTTGTCCCTGGTGCTTTCCGTCAATCACTTTTGGCTTACCATTGTCGTGAAATGTGATGGTGGGTGTAGCCGGACCTTGAAAGTATGTGGGCAAGCCAGCATCGCTATATTTTTCGACTTGATCTGCCGCCCTTCTATAGGTCAGTGTGCCTGCTTCATTCCATCTACTCAAAGAGGTGCATTTTCCAGTGCTGCAGTTGTTTGTTCTGCTGCTCATCATGCCATTGTCATGATACGTTTCGCGACCTATCAGTTGCCCTTTTTTATCAAACTCGATGATTTCAGAAGGCTTGCCGTCTGCTGTCCAATATGTCCAAACGCCAATGCGCTGACCGTTGTCATACTCTCCCGTATAGCGCATTTGACCATGCGCATACCACTCTGTGCAGGTGCCTACTAGTCGGCCATTTGAGAACCTGGCTTCAAGCATTTGTTGTCCTTTGTGGTAATACGTTTGGACCATGCCATCTGGCAAACCGTCTTTGTAAGTGATGGAGTACCAGAGCTGACCAGTAGGGTAGTAGTTTAGCCAGTTGCCATAAGGCAAACCATTGATGAAGTAACTTTTGAGTTTACTCTGTACCGAGTTCTTGTCAAACTGTTTGGCCAAAGGGTCATCTGGAAGCCCACGCTCTGGCCACTCCAGTAAATGAAACTCGTCAGTAGAATCATAATACCCTTCAATTTTTGCGAGACCACTGTAGCGATGCCACGAGATACTATTGCTGCCGCAGGTCACGTTTTGCAGTTTGCTCCTGTTGTGAAAAGTATGTGAGGGAAATGCCCTAGAGTTACCATGCGGATGGTAATAGGCATTGCTGACAAACGACCCCTGATCGTTGCAGAGATTGGTGACAAACCCGCGGTCAAGTGAGTTCACATAAGCGCTGTCTGTGATGAGGTCTGGATTAATATCAGCCATGGCTCTGAGCATGCCGTTTTTGGTAAACTGACGGTACACCTTTGAGTCATCAGCGTTGTGCATGATGCTGCGTTGTTTAATCCTTCTTGAGTCATACCACGTTTCTTCGAGCAGCGTGCCCGAGTCGTATTTACTCTCTTTAATCAGGCTTCCGTCTTCTCGGTACTCTCTCCATATGCCATCTGGTAATCCAGAGGACAGTGCGCCCTCTTTTTTTACCTGTCCATTGAGGTAGTATAGTTCGACCTGGTCTTGGCTAAATGAGCAGTGCGAGATGAATAGTATGGTAAGCAGTGTGATACAGTGCTTCATTGACATTTCTTCTGAAATATCTACCGAAGGTACGCAGCTCTATTGCCACACGCGGGGCGATGACGAGCCCCTTTTAAGATGAGATGGTTGAAATGTTGAGTTCTATTCTTCGGCTACTCTTCCACCTCTACTTGCACTTCCATCTCTCCGGCTGTGCGAGAGATTCGTATTTCACCTCCTGGAATGGTCACAGTGGTGTCTCCCTCAAAGTCTGAATCCTCCAGGCTTTCGACCACAACTTTTACCTTGTCTTCGCCTTTAAAAACCTTCCCCTTACTGTGTGTCTCATTCCACTCCATGTCATGATGTTTCCCATCCAAGTGTTTCATCATCATGCGTTTTTCCATGCGCTTGTGCGCGGGCTTTACTGTCACTCGTCCGAGTATGAAGCCGAGCACTAAGGCAAGAATGGTGAATACAAGAATTTGAGTCCAGTTTGATTTCATGGCTTTTGGTTAAGAATGTTCGCTGGTCAAAATGTAAGAAATTTGATTTTTCTGAATGTCAGATGACTTAAGGAATCTGGGCCTCTAGTTCTGACATGGTGCTCAGGCCTTTGTCTGCATTGTACCATTTTTGCAAGGACAAGGAGAAGTCTCCATACGGTGGTCGCTCTATTTCTGGAATCGCTTTGTAATCCATGAGCATTTTTTGAGCTACTGAAGGCCTCGGTCCCCAGCGACCTATTTCTTCATTCTGCGCATCAAGAATACCGAGTATGGGAATGGACTTTCCGCCATTGGTCAAGAAGTGCTCCATCAACTCAGGATGAGAATCGCGTAAGACAATGTGCAAGTGAATGTGTTCATTTTCTTCAGCCAATCGTGCAATGATGGGCACCGTTTGAGAGGCATCGCCACACCAACTTTCTGTGATGAGCATCCATGTCTGTGGCGTATCAATTGACTTTACTTTTTGAATGAGTGATTCGGTCAAATCGATTTTCTTAAATACTCTCTTCATTCTACTCAGTCCGAGCACGGAGTACTTATAAAATTCCTCATTGTCTTGAAACGAAGTGGCCTTTTCTTCAAGATGTAAGTCGGTGATTAGCGTGAGATATTTCTCCCAAGTCATGGATGACTCAAGGGCTTTTTTTATGGCTGTGCCTTTTTCTATCATGCTGCGAATATCGCGTTTCGGTAAGCGCCTGTCGAAGGTATTTTGAAGTCTATATTGTATCCTCAGTTAAAAATGGCTGCATTTTTGGCTTTTCGTCAAGAATTCGTAAACATCACATTATCAATATAAAAAACGACAACAAACGTTTACAAACGACATTAAGCGTCTATTAATTGCTTATCAACCGACTAGGGCGGACCACTCACCGCACATTTGCATCGTCAGTTGCAATGAAGCTCTGACAAGTACATAATCGAAAATTTAAATCATATAAATACATTACATTATGAATGCGCTTAAGAACAAAGTACAGTTGATCGGTAACCTAGGAGACAAGCCTGAGATATTCACTTTTGATAACGGAAACAAGAAGGCTAAAATCTCTATCGCCACGAATGAGCGATACACGAATAAGGCAGGTGAAAAAGTAGAAGAAACGACATGGCACAATTGCGTGGCATTTGGAAAAACGGCCGAGATCATGGAGTCGTATTTGGAGAAAGGATCTGAAGTAGCCATCGAAGGTAAGTTGAGCAACAGATCTTTTGAAACCAAAGAAGGTGAAAAGCGATACATCACAGAGGTGATTGTCAATGACCTGCTCATGCTCGGTAAGAAGAAAGCCTGATTAAAAACAGGATATACAAGGCAAGGCTGCTCCATGTGGAGCAGCCTTTTTTATTTTACTTTTTACTAGTGAACTAAGAGACGAGAGCCTTCACCAGTAGATATATACTCTGAAGAGTGTGTTCCAGACTCTTACTCGAATAAGTACCTTCGCGGCCAGATGGCTGAGAGCGAAATCAATAAGGAGTTTATCATCGAAGTGCGTCAGGCGCTGCTGAGTCGCGATTCGCGATTTTTAAATGATCGTGTCTCGTCATTGCACCCTGCTGATATTGCCGAGATTCTCGACATCGTAAACATGGAAGAGGCCAAGACCATCTACCGTGGTCTCCATGAAGAGAAGCAAGCTGATGTGCTGGCAGAATTAGAAGAAGATGTGCGCGAGCGCTTTCTTGCCGCGCTTTCGCCTAAAGAAATAGCCGAGCAGGTAGATCTTCTCGAGACAGATGATGCTGTAGACCTCTTAGCCGACCTGCCTGAGCGAAAGCAAGAACAGGTCATTGCTCAGTTGGAAGACAAAGAGCACGCAGAAGACATCGTACAACTTCTCCAATTTGAAGAAGGTACCGCTGGAGCCCTAATGGGTACAGAGTTGGTGAAGGTCAACGTCAATTGGACGGTCAACACAGCTGTCAAATCCATGCGAAAGCAAGGAGAGGAAGTGGAAGATGTATACACCGTTTATGTAGTTGGAGATGATGACACCCTCAAAGGAGCACTCTCTTTTAAACGACTCTTTTTCTCTGCAAGCTCGATGCAAAACATGATTGCAGATCTCTATAATGATGCTCCTCTTGAAACCGTGACCCCCGGCACTTCTGACGAAGAAGTGGTAAGCATCATGAAAAAATATGACTTAGTGGTCATTCCTGTAGTTGATGAGGCCAACAAACTGCTGGGTCGCATCACCATTGATGATGTGGTAGATGTCATGCAAGAAGAAGCAGAAAAAGATTATGCCATGGCTTCTGGTATCACGGAAAAAGTGGAATCTGATGACAGCGTATGGCTGCTCACCAGAGCCCGCTTGCCCTGGCTTCTTATAGGTCTAGTTGGTGGTGTCTTGGTGGCCATGGTGATCGCACAGTATGAACATCAACTAACCGTTGATCCTAAAATGGCCTTTTTCATTCCGCTTATCGCGGCCATGGGTGGTAATGTTGGTGTACAGTCTTCGGCCATCGTGGTGCAAGGGCTGGCTAATCAGAGTATACAAATGGCCACCATGGCGGGTCGCTTACTCAAAGAGCTTGGCGTAGGCCTAGTAAATGGAGCAATCTGTGCAGGACTGATATTGGTGTTTAACATGCTGACTTCAGACTCAATGGCACTAAGTTATACGGTCAGTATTGCGCTTTTTGCGGTCATCATCTTTGCCGGATTGTTTGGCACGTTTACTCCACTGGTACTCGACCGATTAAAGATTGATCCTGCGCTTGCAACCGGACCATTTATCACCACCATGAATGACATCATCGGCCTTCTCATCTATTTCTATGTCGGAATGTTGATGTACGAGATGTATCCCCTGACATGAAAAAGGTGCTTTTTCTAGATAGCGTTCATCCTTCACTGGCAGAGCGATTGACTCATGATGGCTACCACTGCGTGGACTTGTGTGCGGCTACCATGGATGAGATTGAAAAGCAACTGCCAACGGCTCACGGTCTTGTGCTCCGCTCTCGATATACTATGAATGATAGCTTTCTTTCTAGTGCAGAAAAACTACACTTCATCGCGCGCTCGGGTATAGGTATGGAAAATGTGGACTTGGACTACTGTCAGCAAAGAGGACTCCACGTGTTTAATGCACCTGGAGCAAATGCCGATGCCGTGGGTGAACACGTGGTGGGTATGTTACTTTGTCTCTTTAACAAACTGCACACGGCCCATACTGAAGTGCGAAGTGGATTGTGGCGCAGAGAAGCCAATAGAGGAATAGAGCTTGGACCTAGAACGGTCGGCATCATCGGGTTTGGACATACGGGTCAGTCTGTGGCCAAAAGGTTGAGTGGATTTGGTTGTGCAGTGCTGGCTTATGACAAGTACCAGAAAGTAAACATGGCCGGAGTAGAAGAAAGCACGCTGAAAAATATACAAGAGCGCTGCGATATTATCTCCTTTCACGTACCCTTGACCGAAGAAACTCACCATTACTTTAATGACTCCTTTTTAGAGGCCATGGCTAAGCCATTTTATCTGGTGAATTGCAGCCGCGGAAAAGTGGCCTCTACCACGTCTATGTTGGCGGGTCTGAACTCAAAAAAGATTAAAGGCATTTGTCTTGATGTATTAGAGCAAGAGGGTGCTGACTTTGACCTTTCTGCCATGAGTGATGTCAATCTGCACGGATTGATTTCAAATCCTGCGGTGCTTTTCTCGCCCCATGTTGCAGGCTGGACTATGGAGAGTTATGAGAATCTTGCTGATAGTTTGTACAGGCAAATCTCACTTCTTGAGCACTAGTTGCAAGTCGAATTCTCGGCATTACTAACCCGATTTCAGGTCTGATTCTATCACTTAAAGCTGCATTCTTCCTGAGTGTTGATCTGGGAAGAATAGTGCGTTTTGCAATCCAAAAATATACTTATAGTAATATTGACCATAAGAACTAAATGTGTAGTTTAGCACTATAATCAAACATCATGAAGAATTTATATCTGACCCTTGCCATTGTATTTGGATTCTCTGCCGCCTATGCGCAGAATGCACCTGTTGATTTTGAAGCTGGAAGTAACGGAGCCTCGTGGACCTGGACGGTTTTCGAAAATGACGATAACCCACCTCTTAACATTATTGCAAATCCAGACATGACTGGAGCAAACACATCAGCAACTGTCGCAGAATTTACTGCTCGAGTGACTGGTCAGCCATTTGCTGGTACCGAGTCTATGCACGGTGCAGACTTGGGTTCATTTACACTGTCTAACTCTAATAGTCTAATAAAGATTATGGTGTGGAAGACTGAGATTAGTGATGTTGGAATCAAATTAGTGGAGGCCTCAGGCGCTTCTCTTCCTGAGATTAAGGTTGCAAACACACTAGTTAACCAGTGGGAGGAGCTCACGTTTAACTTCTCTTCGATGGAGGGTACAACGTTTGACCAGATTGTGGTGTTCCCAGATTTCAACGCACGTGCGCAAGAGAACATTATCTATTTCGATAACATCGTGTTTGACATGCAAGACCCAAACAACACAGAAGGGTGTACAGACGACACAGCATCTAATTACAACGCCTCTGCAACAACAGATGACGGGAGTTGTGTGTTCAGCATGACTTTTAACGTAGACATGAATTGCTACAATGGTGACGACCCAAACATTGATGCTAACGCACCAACTACGTTTACTACTGTTTCTATAGAAGGACCGTCATTAGGCTGGTGTGGTAGCTGTGTAGAGTTGAGTGATCCAGACATGGATGGCATCTGGTCAATCACACTTGACTTACCTGCCGGAAATTTTGAATACAAATACGCCCACGACACCTTTGCTGGCCAAGAGCAGCTTGTTGATGATGTACAAGCAGGTACAGGCGGATGTGCACCGGTAACAGATGGTTCAGGATTTGCCAATAGACTAGTCACCGTGGCTGCCGGATCTGTGTTTGATGATGTATATGGGTCTTGTTCACTCTGTGACCCTAACAATACAGCAGGGTGTATGGACCCAACTGCGGTTAACTTTAACCCTAATGCAACTGTAGAAAGTGGGCTTTGTTCGTATGCCGTCACGTTTAGCGTTGACATGAATGCCGTCACTGACCCATTTGTAATTGCAGAGGTCAACGGTTCGTTCAACGGATGGTGTGGAGGTTGCAACCCGCTTTCAGATAATGATAGCGATGGTATCTGGGAAGGAACAATCAATATTCAGAATGGAGATTACGAGTTTAAGTTTGCTGCTGACTCTTGGGGAATAGAAGAAGCATTAACTGATGGTTCTCCTTGTACAAACACCACTGACACGTTCATTAACAGAACGCTTTCTGTAACTGGTAACATGACCTATGGTCCTGTGGCTTGGAATGCTTGCCCAGTTAATTGCCCAGAAGACATTAACGGTGACGGAGTAGTTGACATCAACGACTTCCTCGCACTCAACTCTGGTTTTGGACAAGCATGTACGTGCCCAGAAGACATCAACAGTGACGGGGTTGTAGACATCAATGACTTCTTGTCACTGAACTCTGCGTTTGGATCAGTGTGTAATTGATAGCTGAGACACAAAAGATTTGATTAATGAGTAGCTGACCGAGGGGTCAGCTACTTTTTTATTGCCGTTCAAGTACAGTTGGCGAGGGAGTTTTTTCCATAAGCAGAGATGGCACAAATATAATTTTGCGTACTTTTTTATCAGAAAATCTATTCAAATGAGGTCACTCTTTCATGTTCAAATTCGCATGTTATCGGTCATGTTGTCAACCTGTCTTAGTTCAGTGCTCTTGGCACAGGTAGATTATAAACCATATATAGGTGTTGCCGTAGGCACGGGCAGTGTGGATGCTACCACACTCAATGAATATTACATTGATGGATTTGCAAATGTGATTAATGTTGAGCCTTGGTTTGATGGCAATATGAGCTCAGCCGGTCATCTTTCAGTTCGTGTTGGGTTGCGTCCAGAAAAAGGGTTCGGATTCTTCTTTCATTGGAGTGAAATGACAGCGAGGCTTGTGGGTGACATACCCCTCACGTATTCGGATATTATGGGAGAGCCGATTTTCACGGGCGAGTCAGATATTTCTGTGAGCATGAACCTCAACTCCTCCGCACTAGGATTGAGTTATTCTTATCCCGTTTCCCAAAAATTTACCTTAGGACTAGAAGCCCAAGCAGGTCCGGGGAGTGGAGGTATAGCTGTAAGGGCAGTATTTCCGTCTTTCGAAGAAATTCCTGAATTTCAACAAGAGTTCATATATACCGATCGGCAATGGGCCAAGCGATTAGCCTTGCGTGTGGATTATTCTCTAACCAAAAATGAAACGCTCCCTGTAAGTGTATCTGTGCTGGGAGGATATCATCACTTTCGTGGAAAAAACCTTAGCAATGCCAATGGAGAGCCGTGGTATACCGGCATGCTAAGCGACTCACGATTTGTACAATTAGAGATGTCTGGGGTCTTTGCACAAGTGGAGCTTAGTGTAGGTTTTTGAAAGCCGAGGGTTTAGAGTTTTAAAAATGGCTTGCTTAAAAAACCATCAGACCAATAGACCTTAATCAGATACGTTCCAGACTCAAGTCTTGAGACATCAATGCTATTAATAGGCTGTTCATGCGATGAAATCAATTGCCCATTTAAGTCCACGATTTCTAATAACTCTATAGATGATGTATAGTCACTCTGTATGTTAATGACCACGTCTGCAGGGCTAGGATACACCGATAGCTTGGATGACTCAATCTCTTCCAATGTGTTCGGGGCCATGTCTAGTCGGGCAGGATTAGAAATGGGATTAAAGATGTTTTGAGTAAACGAACCACCTAGATAAATGTCTTGATCAAATTTGGCAATACTATACACTGCACTATCGACATACGCTTCCGGATAAATAAATGCCGATGTACCATCATATCGTCCTAGGCCTCGACCATAGTTGCCAAAAATATTCCCCAAGTCGACATCTCCAGCGATGTACAAATCTCCGTCACTGTGAACTTCAAGGTCATAAAAACCAGTGCTAGGCGCTCCGCTATAGGTAGATGAATCTTCTAGAGTATATAATGGCTGAAAAGTGTTGTTCAACAACGAAGAAAGTATAGTGCTGGGATAAACACCATCACTAGTTCCAGCAAAATAGATGACATTACCTACAATCTTAATATCTCTCACTTGTGCTGGCAAATGCGCGGACAGGAGGGGTGAAATACTTGGGGAACTCATGGTCAAATAAAGACCAAAAGCCCCGTCACTTGCTACAGTAACATCGTTGTCCAAATGGTCAACATAGCTCGAGAAATCTCCTCCAACATGCGTGTCGTTCATACAGAAAATAGGCCCATGAGTTGTGGCTACCTTGGTCCAAGTACTGTCATTTTCAATACTTAAAGACCACACTTCATGGTTCCCAGTGCCGTCTGAGGGGTCTATGGCCAACTGCAGTTTAGACGATTCAGAATAATGGCCGAGCACTTTAATTCCTTTCGCATTTGGTCTGTCTGGCAAGGTGAAGTAGTGCCAGCTATTCCCGTCATTCATGGCTAGCGGGAAAAGCTCATTGTTGTTTTCAAATTGACCAGCGATATATGTCTCGGTAGTCGATGCCGTTGGCCAACTTGCCGATAGAGTGACGTCTAGGTATTCTCCTTCCGGACTTCCTTCTACGCAGTAGTAAGAACTGTTTTCAAAGTAGCCAAAGCCGTTTGGGCAGTCCACAGAGCCATCCATCAAGTCGTATTCTCCGATGATGTACATTCTACCCCAGCCGCTGTTCGAGTAGAGTTTTCGCACAGGCCCGTTCACACCCGAACCAACATTTGCCAAGCTGTTAGGAGGAAAGTATGTGGGTTGTATCCACGCCAGTTCTTTAAGTGAGAAGCCGTTTAATTTTGCCCAATCCATTAGGCCATCAGTGTGTATGTCTTTCAGATAATTACGGTTGTATTGTTTTGATATGCGCAAAGCGAGGTCAGCATTTCCTGACTTAATAATCATGTGACCCACCGCACAAGCGGTTCCATAAGAGTCAATAAAACAGGGAGTGCGCTCGCTGGACTCTTCATTGACTGGGAATTGCATTTTTTGAGAATATTCATGCAGTGCGCGGAGTAGATTTATTCTGCGTTGACCTGATTTTCCGGTCACCGGAACTTCCATCAAGTGCGCGACTACTAGTTCCAAGTGCTTTCGTATGCGTGCCTCATCTGAGTCAAATGACATTTGCGTGTTGAATTCTATATCACTGTCCTGCCACAGACTATTTACTTCGCTGAGATGCTGGTTAAGACTTCTGAATTCTTGGTGAGACTGAGTGTAGAATCCAGAAGTGCAGACTGTAAACAGAATGAGAGTGGCTATAAAACGATACATGGCTTAATTGGATTTAACCACATGATAAGAGATCCATAATCAATCTTGCGACCTAAAAAGGACAATCATTGTTTTTCTGACAAGAAGGTGAATTAGAGCCTGTTGAAATCACGTATAATACCCTTCCTCCTCAATGCGCTCTGCCACGGCTTTTCGCAGCAACATGGCGTAGTCTTTCTTCTCTTTAATCCTTTTTCTAACCCGGGTAGATGACAGCTCAACAATGGGACAGTCTATAAACTTGACTGTGTCTGGCAAGTTGTCTTTTAGAGCCTCACTCAACTCATAACCCTCACGCGGATACACCGCAATGTCATAGGTGCTTAAGAGATGCTTGTAGTCTTTCCACTTCTCTATGTGCAGTATGTTATCCGAACCCATGATTAGAAAGAAGTCATGCTCAGGATGCGTGGCCGTCAAATGCTTCATGGTGTCAACTGTGTAGGAGGGACGCTCAAGCGAAAACTCGACAGACGAAGACTTGATGTTACTTAAACCCTCGAGCGCCAAATCGACAAGCTGGATTCTCTTTGTCTCATCAAGAAGGCCAGCCTTTGTCTTAAACGGATTTTGAGGAGAGACGACCATCCAGACCTCATCGGCCTCCATGGCTTCGCGCATAAACGAGGCAATGACCGTATGGCCAATGTGTGGAGGATTAAAACTACCGAAGAAAAGCCCGATGCGCATACCGCTAAAATAGGAATACTGAGTATTAGCCCTCTGTGTCTTTGATGAATTCGGTAATCATCAGCGTAGCTTCTTTACAGGCCAGCTCCAGGTCGTCATTGACAACTACCTTGTCAAAGCCGTCTTTCAAGGCAATTTCTTCTTCTGCTTTTCCCACTCGTTGGGCTAGGCTATCGGCAGATTCTGTACCGCGCTTTTTCAATCTGTTTTCCAACTCGGCAATGCTCGGTGGCTCTATAAATATGGCCAAGGCATTCTCTCCAAAATGAGACTTGAGCGCCAGCCCGCCCTTGACATCGACATCAAAAATGAGGTGTTTGTTTTGACCCCACACACGCTCTATTTCTGATTTTAACGTGCCGTAGTATTGTTTCTCATAGACCTCTTCCCATTCTATAAAATCACCAGAGCGAATCTTTTCAGAGAAAGTATCTGCGCTTAAAAAAACGTAATGCACTCCATCTTTTTCGTAGTCACGCGGACTGCGACTCGTAGCGCTCACCGAAAAACCGAGAGGCAAGCCACTATTGATAAGATGACGAACAATAGTTGTCTTGCCCGCACCTGAAGGAGCCGAAACGATAATGCACTTTCCGTTAAAGGACATTGAGCACTTGCTCTTTGATTTTTTCTAATGAGTCTTTCATCTGAACGACTATGCGCTGCATGTCAGCATCATATGACTTGGCGCCAAGCGTGTTTATTTCACGCCCTATTTCTTGAGAGATGAATCCCAGTTTTTTGCCTTGAGAGGAGTCAAGACCCATGGTCTCTTTGAAGTAAGAACAGTGAGCGGCCAGACGAGTCATCTCTTCACTCACGTCATACTTTTCCAAATAGAATATCAGCTCCTGCTCAAATCGGTTTTGATCTACATCTTTAGACTCCATGACCTGATCGAGATTTTTCAAAATCCGCTCTTTAATCTTCGCTAAGCGCTCACCAATAAACGGCTCAATCTTCACACGTAAATCTGCAATCTGGTTGATGTTTGTCTCCAAATCGCCATCGAGTTTTTTACCCTCTTCGGTTCTGAAGTTGTTGAAGGCGCTCAGCGCTTTTTCAACCATCTCTTTAATCTCGGCCCACTCGTCATCGCCCATGCTGCCGCGCTCTGATTGCAGTACTTCAGGCATCTTTAAAGTGGTGCCCAGCAGGTCACTTTGAGAAGTGTCGATACTCAGTGACTTGGCCAGAGAAGTGATCTGAGCGTAGTAATCCCTGGCTAGGCCTTGATTAATATTTGCTCTGCGGTCTGTGCCACCTTCAAAGTTGATGGCAATCTCACACTTACCACGACCCACGGTAGTGGCCGCCATTTTACGCATGGCCATTTCTTTTTCTTTGAGCACTTGAGGAGTCTTCAAGGCGAGGTCGAGTTGCTTACTGTTGAGAGAGCGCACTTCAACAACAACTTTTTTGTCACCTACTTGTCCTTCGGAGCGGCCGTAACCAGTCATTGATTTGATCATGGGGTCGAATGTCGTAATAATTGGGTGAGTTCTGGGCTGGATCGAGACTAAAAAAAGCCACTCCTTTTGGAGTGGCTTCAATCTTATTCACGATGTCTTTCGGCTTTATTTACCAGCCTCAAATCTGCGGCTTACTTCTTCCCAGTTGATGACATTAAAAAACGCTTGCACGTAGTCTGGTCTTCTGTTCTGGTAGTTGAGGTAATAGGCATGTTCCCATACATCAAGTCCAAGTATTGGGTGACCACCGCAGCCTACTCCAGGCATAAGTGGGTTGTCTTGATTTGGCGTAGAGCACACTTCAACTTTTCCTCCTGAGTGAACACATAACCATGCCCATCCAGAACCAAAACGCGTACCTGCTGCTGCAGCAAACTTTTCTTTAAATCCGTCAAACGAACCAAATGCACTGTTGATTGCTTCGGCCAAGGCGCCTGTTGGCTCACCACCTCCATTTGGAGACATGACTTGCCAGAAGAGGCTGTGGTTAAAGTATCCACCACCGTTGTTTCTAACGGCTCCGTTATTCATATCCATGCCAGCGAGTATGTCTTCTATTGACTTGCCGTCCATGTCGCTTCCTTCTATGGCAGCGTTGAGTTTGTTGGTGTAACCATTGTGATGTTTCCCGTGGTGAATGCCCATGGTGCGTCCATCTATGTGTGGCTCAAGTGCATCTTGAGCATAAGGTAGTTCTGGTAGTGTAAATGCCATTATTTCTTTCTTTTAAAGGTTCAAGAGGAGGACAAATGTAGCGATCAAAATGCGGCTTATGAATTAGCCTTTTCTCTAAAGAATTTCATTGCTGCATCAACCACTTTGTCCTCTTTCAATATTACTCGGTAAAATCCTTCATCTCCCCAGACATCTCTGGCTATGTTGGCCTTTAGTCTGTATTTAAATTCTGTCTTTGACACGTCAGCACCTTCTGGGTCTCGTGGCACGCCTTTGTCTGCGCAGAAGTCAAAGAAGGTGTTTAGCGCACTGTCCGTAATCACAAATTCCTTCTCATATTTTTCAGGATTCTTGTAGGCGTTGAGCATGGTTCTGTTTCGATCCACGTAATCAAAGGCATACTCGTTGACCAATCCTGCATAGAGTATCTCACTTAGATACTCGCTATTCTCAGTAGTATCAATCGGAACAAAAATGTCGGGCATGATGCCTCCACCTCCGTAGACCACTTTGCCGCCTGGCGTCACAAACTTGAGTGAGTCTGGGAAATCTATACTGTCTGCAGAAAGCAATTCCCCACGCTCTAGTCTATCAAAGTAGTCGTTTTGATAGTCCACTCCTTCGCCATACGGTTTTTGGATACAGCGCCCGGTGGGTGTGTAGTATCGAGCTATGGTTAGTCTGATAGCTGAGTTGTCGCCCAGTGAAACTTCTTGCTGTACAAGCCCTTTTCCAAACGACCTGCGCCCTATAATGGTACCTCTGTCGTGGTCTTGTATCGCTCCAGCCAAAATTTCAGAAGCCGAGGCTGACCCTTCGTCAATCAAGATGACGAGTTCTACATCTTCCAGTTTTCCAGCTCTGGTCGCATTGTATGTCTTTCTGTCTTCCATGCGCCCTTCTGTGTAGACGATGAGCTTGCCACGATCTAAAAACTCGTCAGCCATGTCATGAGCAGTGCGGAGGTAACCACCACCATTTCCTCTTAAGTCTACGATGAGGTTGCTGATCTGATGACCCTTCATCTCATTAAGCACATCTCTAAACTCATCATGAGTGGTGCTCGCAAAGCGACTCAATCTAACATAAGCCGTATTGTTATCTACACGCAGCCAAGCAGGCACACTTTTGATAGGAATCTCACCACGGGTGATTGTAAAG
>CAYSDH010000009.1:0-16596 GCA_964429805.1 uncultured Flavobacteriales bacterium | reverse complement strand
GTCTGACTTTGGTGTCACGCTTACCGCGCAAGAGTTCCATCACAGATTTATTAGTGATTCCGTTTCCTGCCACAAGGCTGTCTTCTACAGTCACTATGCGGTCACCAGGTCGTATACCGACACGTTCTGACGGCCCACCTGATATAGGGTTAACCACCACAATGGTGTCATGCTGAATTCTAAATTCTACACCAATACCATCAAAGTTGCCTTCTAGTGGCGCACTGTACTCTTCTCTTTCTGCTGAAGAAATGTAGTAAGAGTGTGGGTCAAGGTCTTGCAAAAAACCTTGGATAGCATCATCAATTAGCGGTTCTGTTTCTACTTCATCCACATACTCCTCTTCGACAAAGCGCACTATTTTGGCAAACTTGTCTCCGCTTGTTCCTTTGGTGATAGTAAAGTTGTTGGGCGTATTATCAGAAACCTTCCAGCCTATAAAAATTCCACCGGCTAGCGCTGCTGCAAGCAGCAATGGATACAGTACATAGAGCTTAGCAGTTTGGCCACCGCCCTCTTGTGGGCTTCTGTCCTCACGTTGTCTTCTCCTCTCACTTTCTTTTCTGGGCATCTTACTGCGGATTTGCTATGTGTACTAATTCTACTCCGGCTTCTTTTAAAAACTGAAGTCCAGTGTCATCCTTATAACGCTCTATATATACCATTCGCTTAACTCCTGCTTGAAAAATAAGCTTGCTGCATTCTCTACAAGGAGACAGCGTAATGTACAATGTTGCTCCCTTCATGCTGTGGGTAGATCTGGAGACTTTGAGAATGGCGTTTGCCTCAGCGTGCAGCACAAACCAGTGTGTCAACCCTTGATCGTCTTCACAGCAATTGTCAAATCCAGAGGGTGTGCCGTTATAACCGTCAGAGACTATCATGCCGTCTTTGACGATGAGCGCACCTACTTTTTTTCGTTCACAATGAGAGAGTTTGGCCCATTCCGCAGCCATTTTTAAGTAGGCCGTGTCATAGCGGAGTTGCTTTTCTGCTTGAGTCATGGGAGTGTCAGTCGCTTCGCGCATTTCCAACAAAGAAAGGAATTAAGAACCAAAAAAAGCCCCGTCAACAGATTATTGACGGGGCTTTTGTGCCCAGGGCGGGAATCGAACCCGCACTCCAGTGGAACACGAGTTTGAGTCGTGCGCGTCTACCAATTCCGCCACCTGGGCTGGAGTACTATTATTGAGCCACCGCTCTATGTCAATCTAGTCAGGATGGTGGAGTATAGTCTGAGCTAGAGATTCCCTTTTGAAAGGGCTGCAAAACTAAAGCCTTTGCAGGTAATGACCAAGTATTTTAAGTCAATGATGGCCGGCCGTCTAGAAAGCGAAAAAGGACTGGCTCAAGGAGAAGATATTCTGAGTGACACGTAGTATGAAGTGCCACTGACAAAGGGAGTCCAGAATCCCATACCGACATGGCACATTTCTATGGTGAATGAGTCTCCACTTCCTTTATTAAAGAAGAGGCTTGAGCTATTGCCATAGTAATCGTTGTCACCGACCTCTGTGCTTTCATAGAATATGAGTACTTGACCGTCTTCAAAGTCGCCAGGGTGGTTAATTACAAATTCTGCATTTGACGAAGGAAGAGCATTACCCGGAAATGAAATGGTGTACTCTCCGCTCTCTGTGCTAAACGTAACTGTGTTATCTAGCGTGCTGATATTGCTGATTGATTCTGAGTCAAAATAGACGGTGTCTAGCATGCCGCCATTAAAAAAGACCTGGTAGAAGTCTATCTGACTGTCGGTAATCTCATCTGTACATGGAGATACAAATGGAGGAATAACGGGTATCTCACCAGGTGCAAAAGTGGGTTCGTCATACTTTACACATCCTACAATTAGGAGGCAGAGTAACAGGGGTTGAATTAGTCTCTTCATTACTCTCATGTTCTAGTTGATTTTCTTGGTGGCTCCAAAACCGATACTGAGTTGCACATAAAAATTGGAACCAAAATAGCTTGGCCTCATTCCTATTTCAAAGTCGTTAACCATACCATAGCCGCCTTTTGATCCGACCCACCAGTTGGCTCCCATTCGAAAACCGACAGATGATTTGGCAAGATTTGAGATGTTTCTCGTTTCGTAGACTTGACCTTCATAGGCAACACTTTCAATATCTGAGGCTAGATTGATTATCGCGTCAAAGTAGATTATCAAGTCTTTGCGTGCTCCTTTGTTGCCGTACTTTTCTGTGCTAACAAACAGCGCAGAAGACCTATGAAAAGCAGCACCCAGATACATAGCTGCGTGACGCTGGCCAAAGCTGTAACCAAACGGGTCTCTCGCCAGAGGCAAGCTATCTATGGGCAGTACCAGTCCCTCTTCAAATTCGAGGCGCTCAAATGGAGCGTCAATCAAAGCTAGGCTCTGTGCATAGCGGTAGAGTCCTACCCGAGCTCCCCAGCGATCTCTCATCTGTCCGGGAATGTAGGTGACATACTCGGTGTTGCGGCCTCGGGCCAGTTTCACTTCAATGTCTTTTGTCTCTGTCTCATCCACAAAATTGTATGTGAGACCACACTGAGTGATGTTACTCTTCTGAAACTCATTGGAGTTGAGCTGAAAAAAGTTTGTGTTTTTCTCTGGGTTGCGCTCGTCAACTATGCCAAAAGTGTGTGAGCCACTCAGCTCTAAGTTTTGCCCGCTCAAGTCATAGAAACCGCGCAGCTTCAGGTATAGCAAAGACCTGAAATTTCCATCTGTCTCGCCTAATATGGACACTTGAGCCATGGCATTATGATCCGTGGCCGAATCATAGTTTTTCTCATATTGAACTTGGGATGCACAGTAGACACTGACCATGCAGAACATGGCTAAAAGGGTGGTTTTCATAGACTCAAATATAGTTTAATTCTTAGGCCTAGGTGAATCGGTTGAATGTACTGCTGCCCCGGGTATTGTCTTAGATTTGAGGCGCAGTTTTGGCTGCTTCGCTAAACCAGAGAATTAGAAATACTCTGCCTTATTTCCTTTGGTTTACTAAGGCATTCAGTTACCTTTGCACCCCTTTATAAATGAGGTACTTATATGCAGTTGGACAAGATTTCAATATTCTCTTCAGGTAGCACCATACCAGGCATGGCAGCGTCAATTGCTGCATACCTCGGAAAATCGCTCGGGGAGATGGAGATTAAGCGCTTTTCTGACGGGGAAATCCAACCGTCATTTGAAGAATCGGTCAGAGGACATGATGTGTTCTTGGTCCAATCTACAATCCCACCAGCAGATAACTTATTAGAGCTTTTGCTCATGATTGATGCAGCCAAGAGAGCATCAGCCAAGCGTATAATTGCCATCATTCCTTACTTCGGCTATGCGCGTCAAGACAGAAAAGACAAGCCACGTGTTGCTATTGGGTCCAAACTGATTGCCAATCTGCTCACTGCAGCTGGTGTAGACCGTGTGATGACGATGGATCTTCATGCGGACCAGATTCAAGGATTTTTTGAAGTACCTGTTGACCACCTTTTCGCGTCAACAGTATTTCTGCCCTATATCAAAGAGAACTTAGACCTCTCAAATGTGGTCATGGCGGCACCTGACACTGGTGGAACTAAGCGCGCCAGTGCCTATGCCAAGCATCTCAATGTAGACTTGGCAATCTCATACAAGCAGCGAAAAGTTGCCAATGAAGTGGACAGCATGACCGTAATCGGTGAGGTAGAGGGAAAAGATGTCATCCTTGTAGATGACATGATTGACACGGCTGGCACACTGACCAAAGCAGCAGACATGCTGATGGAGAAGGGAGCCAAAAGTGTAAGAGCATTAATTACTCATGCCGTGCTTTCGGGCCCGGCTTATGAACGAATAGAAAATTCTACGCTCGTAGAGCTAATTACCACTGATACCATTCCTCTAAAACAGGAGTGTGATAAGATTACAGTGGTGACAGTAGCAGGTCTTTTTGCCGATGTGGTAAAGCGTCTGCTGAGCAATGAGTCAATAAGCAAACATTTTTTAATAGCATAATTTACAAGTAATGAAAACAGTATCATTGAGCGGTTCTCCAAGAGAGAACGTAGGGAAGAAAGATGCGAAACACTTACGCGAGCAGGGCATGGTCCCGTGTGTGGTGTATGGCGGAAAAGAACAAGTACACTTTTCGATGTCTGAACTCGCATTAAACAAAATCATTAACACGGCTGACGTATATCTTGTCGACCTAGAGGCTGGATCCTTTAAGGGACAAGCAATCGTACAAGACATTCAGTTCCACCCGGTAACTGACCGTATCGTGCATGTTGACTTTATAGAAGCTACTGCAGGTAAGGAGCTAAAAGTGATTTTGCCAGTTATATTGGTTGGAAACTCTGTTGGAGTTAGAAATGGTGGACGTCTATCTACGCCAAACAAAAAACTCGCAGTAAGAGGAGTACCAGCAGAATTGCCAGAAGCATTTGAAGTAGAAACTTCAGAGGTAAAAATTGGCGAGTCTATCAGAGTAGGTGACCTCGAGTACCCAGGAGTAAAATTCCTAGCACCAGACAGTACGGTGATTATGGGTGTAAGAATGGCTAGAGGAGCTGCAGAAGATGAAGAAGAAGGCGCTGAAGGTGAAGCAGGAGCAGAAGGAGCTGAGGGCGAAGCTGCGCCAGCCGCTGAGGCACCAAAAGAAGGCTAATTCAATAGCACGATTGTTGATATTTGAAATTCCGTCTGGCCTGAGGCTAGACGGAATTTTTTTTAACTCGCAGTAATGAAGTATCTAATAGTAGGCTTGGGCAACATCGGCCCCAAATACGAGAATACGCGCCACAACGCAGGATTTAAAGTGCTCGATAGTCTGATTGATACAAAAGAGGATGTCGACTTTGAGACGGTCAAACTCGGTGATGTGGCAGAATACAAGTTTAAAGGGCGCAAAGCGATTCTGCTCAAGCCCTCCACATTCATGAACCTCAGTGGAAAAGCCGTGGCTTACTGGATGCAAAAAGAGAAAATTCCTGTAGACCGTGTACTCATCATTACAGATGACATCGCGCTGCCGTTTGGCACCATAAGGCTGCGAGCCAAGGGAAGTGCAGGTGGTCATAATGGCCTTAAAGACATACAGGCCCACTTAGGTCATGATAAGTATGCGCGACTCAAATTTGGAGTAGGGGCCGACTTTGGTAAGGGAAGACAGGTAGAATATGTACTTGGTGACTGGGATAGAGATGAAGAAGATGAACTACCTGAACTCCTCAAAAAGGCCAAATCCTTTATTCATTCATACATGATGATGGGCGTGCAGCGCACCATGAATGACCTCAATAAGAATAAGCCCAAAAAGGTGGACTGACTTATTTTCCTGTATTTTGACCAAGCCCTTAACGCACTCCTTGGCCAATGCAAAAAACCTTCTTTAGTAATCTCATATTACTGCTCCTTTTAAACCTGATTATCAAGCCGGTATGGGTTTTGGTGATTGAGGTCAATGTGCAAAATGTGCTTGGCCCTGAGGTGTATGGCAATTACTTTGTGCTGCTCAATTTTGCCTTCTTGTTCATGGTCTTTTTTGACTTTGGGCTCAATAATTATAACAACAGAGCAGTCTCACGGGAACCATCCAAAATGCCTGAGTATCTGGCAACACTGGGCACGTTAAAGCTCGTGTTGGGACTAGTCGTTTTCTTCCTTCTGCAGCTTATAGCATTTGCCGTAGACTTCAGTCAGACTCAACGCACACTCCTCTGGGGAGTCACCGCCATTATCTTCTTACAGTCCTTTTTACTTTTTATACGAAGTAACATTTCAGGCATACAGTGGTACAGGGCTGATGTGTTGATTTCAGTGCTTGACAGAACGTTTGCCATCGTGTTTTTATCACTCATGCTTTGGGCAGGAATTGATGGTTGGAGTTTGACAATTGAGCGTTTCGTTTTGGCTCAAATAGTGGCCTATGTTATCGGCATAGTAGTGGCGGCTGGCCTGCTGCTGTGGAAGACAAAAAAGCTCACGTTGAATGTGGACTTTAAGAAGTCTACTGAGGTGCTCAAGTCCAGTCTTCCGTATGCATTGCTCTTACTCTTGATGTTGGTTTACTATAAGGTTGATGCCATCATGATAGAGCGCTTGCTTGATGACGGTAAGCGACAAGCGGGCATCTACGCCCAAGGATTCAAACTGCTTGAAGCATGTCTCATGTTTGCCTATCTCTTCTCAACTTTGCTTTTACCTATGTTCTCAAAAATGATAAAGAACAAGGAAGCACTTGCGCCACTGGTCAGGCTTGCAAGTCAACTGCTAATAGTCCCCGTGACGATTGGAGCCATAGGAGCCGCCATGTACCGAAAAGATATAATGGCCCTCCTTTTTGAGCAGGGTGCCCAAGAGTCGGCCCTCGTCTTTGCTCCGCTAATATTGACACTCATACCCATGTCCGTCTCGTACATTTACGGCACGCTGATCACGGCAAAGGGAGACATGCGTACACTCAACATTATTGCCTTTGTTGGCTTGCTGATTAATGTGATTGGCAACTTGATATTGATACCACAAAAAGGAATTTTTGGCGCGGGCATGATGACGCTGATTACCCAGACTTGTGTATGTGTGTGTCAAGTCCTTGTGGCTCATCGCATGTTTGACTTAGGCATGAAAAAGAAACAGGTGCTTAAAGTAATCTTGCTCGCCTTCGGCTTGCCTGTGCTGTCTAGAACGGTGGTGGAGTTCTTCACAGATTGGCGTATAGAGTTTGCGGTGTACATCCTGCTAGCATTGGCTTTTAGTGCATTATTAGGCCTTTTTTCATTCAAAAAAATGAAAGATTTACTCGTCCTTAAAGGCTCAATGGATGAGGTTGACTGAGTTTTTGAAGTCTGGCTTGATGCGCTGGCCACAATTTTTCGCTTACCTTTTAAATCCAAAAACCCAACCATCATGACAAAGAGCAATCTTTTTATTCCGCTTCTGATTCTCACATGCTTCGCGGCCTGTAAAAAAGATGTCGTGGATTGTACAGAGCCTGCAGGAGAGCAGGAGGTCGTGCCTGCCTGCATTCAAAGCATCATAGACTCTGCCGAAGTAAATAATGACTTGCTTGCCGTGAAGACACAAGTGATTGACACTGAAGACCACTACTGGCTGCACACCGGTGCAAACTGGGCAGATGGTGATGAGTTTATAGTCAATGCCACCTGCGACACGGTCTGTGTATTGGCAGGCTGGTTTCCTAATGAGTGTCAAGCAGCATATACCGACTCTCTCTGGCAAACGGTTTGGGAGATGTAATAAAAGATGAGGCACATGAGATTCATTCTTCTTTTCGTTTGTTGTTTTAGCCTGTGTACGGCATACTCTCAGACCATACCTAATGCTGATTTTGAGTCTTGGGAATTTAATGGCTGGTTGTATTCCCCCAGCTTGTGGGAGACCAATAATAGCCAAGTGCAGCAAGATGTGTTTCAAGATTCTGCGGCCTATAGCGGAGTGTTGGCCATGCAGGTAAGACCGACCATTAATACCTTGTCTTCTGAGGGCATGGCCATGGCTACGGTTGACATAGACTATATACCTGCAAGTCTCGATTTTCAGGTCAAGTTTTGGCGCACCGTTACCGCAAGTGTGAGTGTAGAGATCTTGTTTTTTAATGGACCAAACTACGTGTACGGTGAGAGCTGGTTTCCGACAGACACCACAGCCTCATGGATGCCGATGTCTATTGCACTCGATCAGATAGAGCCCATCATCACTCATGCAGAAATTAGGGTAGGAACGTTTGTAGGAGATTTTGCTCCTGGTGACGCATGGATTTCGGTAGACGATATGTCATTTGGCACAGTAGATCATGTGGAGGAGGCCAATATAGAGATCGGTATTTTTCCAAATCCAAGTGCTGGATTTGTCCGTGTGCAGGCAGATGTAGCTGCTGATCAGATAGACGTATATGACCTCTCAGGCACCGTAGTATTGGCACAAGTACACACAGGTCAAGTGGATGTAAGCGGATTAAGTGCGGGCATGTATGTCGTGGTTTTGACAGCTGGAGATGTGCCTGTGGCTCAGGGTAGACTCATTGTGACAGAGTAGATATGAGGAAAATTGCCCTGATAATTTGTGTTGTGTTTTTGTTGGCGCTGACTGCGTGTGAAAAGTGCAGGTATGTAGAACCCGCTATAGGTTTGATCAGCATCGAGTTGGTTTTTCTTGACTCTACTGGCGTTAATGTGTTTGACAATCAGTATGACATCAATGAACTAGAACTCAGTTACGCTGATGGTGACAGCGTGAGTTTCGAAACGGGTGAGGAACAGAGTTCAGTGCGATTCTTCTTTGAGCGGAATTCAGGCAATTTTGACCAGCAAATCAATACTGACTATGTCATAAAATTTAGCTCCAGTGACACGGACTACTTTACTATTAGTTATGAAAGCACTGAGTCTGGGGATTGTGGAGGTTGGCGATATAAGTATGTAGACGTCATCTATGAAGGAGAGAATTATTCCAGGCCTGATAACATCGAATTAGTAGAGATAGAAATTTAACCAACGCCCAAAACCAATTCCGAAATTCAAATGAGAAACCATCTTTTATTCCTGTTTGCTCTGTGCGCAGTGCAGAGCTTCTCTCAAAATGTGTTTGACCAAGGCTATTTTATAGACGAGAATAATCAACGCGTAAACTGTCAAATCAAAGCCTTTGATTGGGTAAACAACCCGACTCAATTTGAATATAAACTCTCAACTGACGAGCCAGTAAAAACGGCAACAATGAAGTTGGTCAAGGAGTTTGGAGTAGATGGTAAGTCAAAATATATTCGGGCCAATGTCAACGTAGACCGCTCGAGTAAATCTTGCCAATTCAGAAAAACAAATGGGCCTTTGCCTTCGAGCCGACCTACCAAAAATTTACTGGTCAAAAAACCATCGAAGGCGTCAGTGTAGTCATCGGAGGCCAGCTCGTCTCAGAGGTTGACTATAGCTCTATCGAGCTTCCGCTTACTTTGAGACACTATTTTCTACTCGATAATAATTCCAAACTATTTGCCGATGTGTCAGTAGTCTTTGATTCGCCCATAGCGTCAACACTGGAGTTTGGAAACTCCATCACAGGCTTTAAAAGGTTAAAATTGGTGTCTTCTGAGAGCTTTGCTGCAGGCGTAGGGTATAAGCACAAAAACAAATACAGCATACAATTGCAGCATCAGTTTGGACGAGATTTGCTCGTGAATGAATTTGTGAGAGACGGAAAACTCAATTGGTTTTCGACTTATACCACCTCTTCCCTCATTTTTGGGTACACCCTATTTTAGAGGCTTAGCCCTCTGGTAAATGATGAAGCCTCTTAGGCTTGACCAGCCATCAGCGCCCTCATACTTACTCTCTTGCCAATGATGGAGTGCAGTTGGTCGATTGACACACGCTCTTGCTCCATGGTGTCACGGTCGCGGATTGTTACGGTGTTGTCTTCCAAGCTTTCGTGGTCTACGGTAATGCAGAATGGAGTTCCGATGGCATCATGTCTGCGGTAACGCTTACCTACGGTGTCTTTCTCGTCATACTGACAATTGTAATCGTACTTCAAGAGGTCAAGTATTTCTCTTGCCTTTTCAGGTAGACCGTCTTTCTTTAGTAACGGAAATATAGCTGCCTTCACAGGTGCAATGGCATGAGGGAGTGACAATACCACACGTGATTTTCCGTCACCCAAGTCCTCATCTTTGAGACTTGCCGACAGCACTGCGAGAAACATTCTGTCAAGTCCTATTGAAGTCTCTACTACAAAAGGCACGTAGCTTTCGTTCGTCTCTGAGTCGAAGTATTGTAGCTTCTTTCCAGAGTGCTTTTCATGCATCTTTAAGTCAAAGTCGGTACGTGAGTGTATACCTTCCAGTTCTTTAAATCCAAATGGAAATTCAAACTCAATGTCGGCTGCGGCATTGGCATAATGCGCCATCTTGATGTGGTCATGAAAACGGTACCTGTCCTCACCAAGTCCGAGCGCCTTGTGCCACTTCAGTCTTGTCTCTTTCCACTTTTCATACCACTCTAACTCAGTGCCTGGCTTCACGAAGTACTGCATCTCCATCTGCTCAAACTCGCGCATTCTAAAGATGAATTGACGAGCTACAATCTCGTTTCTAAACGCCTTTCCGATTTGGGCTATTCCAAAGGGAAGCTTCATTCGCCCCGTTTTCTGCACGTTGAGGTAGTTGACAAAAATTCCTTGAGCAGTTTCAGGTCGCAGATAAATGGTGTTTGCATCACCAGCCACCGAACCGAGTTCGGTGCCAAACATCAAGTTAAACTGTCTGACGTCTGTCCAGTTTTTTGAACCAGACACTGGGCAGGCTATCTCAAGCGCCTCGATGAGCGACTTGACCGCAGCCAAATCATCGGCCTCCATGGCCGCTTTAAATTGAGTCTTGATGCCGTCAATCTTGTCTCGGTTGCGCTTCACATTTGGATTAGTGGCGAGAAACTGCTCTTTGTCAAAGTCATCCCCAAATTTCTTTTGGGCCTTGGTGACTTCTTTTTTGATTTTGGCCTCATACTTGGCCATGTGATCTTCTATAAGCACATCGGCACGGTAGCGTTTCTTAGAGTCCTTGTTGTCAATGAGCGGATCATTAAAGGCATCCACGTGTCCACTTGCTTTCCAGGTAGTCGGGTGCATGAAGATGGCCGCATCAAGACCCACGATGTTTTCGTGATTCTTGACCATGGAATTCCACCAGTAGGCTTTGATGTTGTTCTTGAGTTCAGCCCCATTTTGACCATAGTCATAGGTTGCACCGAGACCGTCATAGATCTCACTTGATGGGAACACAAATCCATACTCCTTTGCGTGGGAGATTACTTTTTTAAACTGATCTTCATTTGCCATGGGTGCAAAGGAAGTGAAGTTTGATAGTCAAATGAAATTATTTAAGGTAAATGGGAATTGTGTATCTTGGTATATGCCAATTACAACATCAGTAAGGCTTTATCTTGTGTCCAAGCCCTCTCTGCAATAACCAAGAAACCTTGTCATCTTAACCATGAAAATCAAAAAGCCGACTGTTTATGCTTTGGTGCTAATTCTGGTGATGTCCTTTCCAACACTCATTAGTTCTCAGACAATTATAGAGGGATTAGGCACTTGTTCCTATCAAGATGCCATAGCCATTGATGAAGGTGTGTTAGTCAGTGAGTTGTGTCAACTTAACCAATCACCACCATTCGTTGATTGGTCTATAAGTGTAAACAAGTTTGATCTTGTTGGAAATTTATTGGCTGAATGGAGTATTTCGTCTTCATCCCTTCCACAAGGGAATTGGACGTCAAGTTCAAGTCTTTTTATAAGAGATAATTCTGGAAGTATAATTCTGTTGAGTAGTCTTGTCAAAGTTGGAGAGCAACCAGACACCAACGTGATAGACCTTGGCTTGGACACCACCTACCTCTATACACAAGAGATAAACTTGGATATGGGACCCCTGGCCTCGAGCTTGACTCCGCTGAGCAGTGTAGCCCATAAACTTAGAGATGTGCGCTTTGATGAGGATGAAGGGAAATATATTAGCTCATGGAGTTTATTGATTTCATTCAGTCGTCTAATATCTTTTGACGAAGCATGGAATGTGGTTGATTTGGGTGAAGCGCGCAGCGACTTCGATGGCTTGAGCAATCTAGATCAGCATTACCCTATCGCAGTTGACGCAGACAACAGCAACTATCTGCTTCGTACATCGCGCTCGGATATTCAACGCTTTACTTTTGATCTCGACCACGATTCGACTATAGCGTATCAAGAACTGACATGGGATGTGCCTTATCTGGGGAGTTGGCTGACTTCCGGCATGGTTGATACAGGAGAGGGTTTTTATTCATTGAGTTATGATACAGACAAGACCTACTGGAATAACATTTGTCCCTATGTCACTCAAGCTAATTATGACGGCACGTATATCAATGAGTTTTGGTTTCCAAATCCAGACTCGACAATTATAGGTTCCAATAACCGCACTCTATGCCAAGCTCAGGATGAGGGATTTCTGTTGGGATATCACATTCGCCCAAATATGGCTGATGAAGCAAAGCACTTTAAGGTGGTGAAATGTGATGACCAAGGGGAGTTGCTTTGGCAAACAGTATTTGGAGAAGGTGACAAAGAGTACACGTTTCAAAAAATAGTGGAATTGGATGATGGAGCGATAACGGTGATTGGCTCGCGTGATGAAATACCATCTGCATTGAATACTAAAACAACCGTCATTTATTTTCTGAATGAAAACGGTGAAGTCGTCACTGAGGTTAATGAACTAGAAAAAATTCAAGTGGGAATTTTCCCGAATCCAACGCATGATAAGTGCAGAGTAGAACTTGGTAAAGTCTTGCAGTCTTGGGTGTTGAGAAATGCACAAGGAAGCACATTAGAATATGGAGGGAAATCTAAATCTGGATTTATTGAAATTGACTTAAGTTTTTACCCTCCAGGAATATACCTACTTGACCTCGATGTTGAAGGGCTTCTTATCAGACGAAAATTAGTGAGAAATTGATTAACCACAGCACCCTCACTCACCTATAACTAACCTCTGGGTATTGGACCATTTTCTATCTGTTGATGTGATGGTCAGTGAGTAAATTCCAGGGGCTACATCAGTAAGATCGGTAGAGGAAATGTGAGTGTTGTTTTGCCAAAGTGTGACTGGACTCCCCATCACATTATAGAGATAGCAGTCGTAAGAACCATACTCAGGCGCGACCTTAACATGAACTAAGCCCTGACTCGGATTTGGATAGACACGAGTGTCGGCTCGCTCATATTCATCTGTGGCACTCACACATGCGTTTGCTCCGTAGGAGTGATCCCAAGTAATGTCAAAAGAAGCAAAGACCTCAGAATAGTCACTATAATTAATCACCTCAAAACGATATGAAGAACAACCGACCGCCTCACCTGGGTCAAACTCGAAACTTAAAGCATGGCTGAGACTATCTCCTGGAGGAAGCGAGTAATGGAGTATAGAACCAGTAATGTTAACAATCCACTCTGGTTCTTCTCCGGCAAAGTGTCCCTCAATCAGATGAACTACCCAGTGGGTTCGCGAGAAGGTCTCATCTACGGCATTTAACTCGATTCTGCGCAAGGCAAGCTCTAATGAGTCAGCACCTATGTTGGCAATGCCAGTTTTAAAATAGCCAATTGTTTCAGGGTTAGTGGTGGGCAAGTTGATCATTGCCTCAATGACTTGTCCGTTGAGTTCGGTTTGCCCCAAATCGGTCCAACCTGTTGCACTTGGGTAAGAAGAGTTCCACTTCCCGTTATAGATACTTACTTGTGAAGAGACGCTTGTGCAGGCAAGCAAGAAAAATATGAAGCAGATATTTTTGAAAGACCCTAACGATTTTAGGTTCGCGCTTCCGATTTGTTTTTGATTATCCTTAGTCATGCGTATTGGTTGAGAAAATGAATATAGGGCTTAATCAAGTGGCAAAGGAGTGCAGCATCCCGGTAATTTCGACAGGCTCAATCATGTGCCTGAAGCAGGACTCTGAGCCAGTCGAAGGACCTGTTGATGTTTGTTGAATCGGTCAAGTACTACTCAATCAGAAACTTCAACTGCGTGCGCTGATTATCATTGCTGATTTGTAAAAGGTACTGCCCTGAGGCCAAGCCATTACGATTTAACATGAATCGGCCTTGATTGAGGTGAATATGCTCTGAGCGAACAAGCTTGCCAGTGAGGTCTAAAATCTCCAAAGTCGCGAGACCTTCGAGCCGAGCGAATGTGATTATCGCTTGCTCACTCACCGGATTGGGAAAAAGTTTAATAGCCGAAGAGCTCAAGTCATCGACCGAACTGATGACTACAAAGATAGCGTCACTCATTCCCGAGCAGGGAAAGTCAGACGCTACTTGCACGGTATAGTTACCATTGGATTGAGCTAGGTACTCTTGTTCGGTTGCGCCAACTATGGCATTGCCATCTACAAACCATTGATAGTTGTCACCCTCAATGGCTATGAGGTCGGCACCGTATTGATTAAAACTGACCTCAAAAAGCGAACAATCATAGATGGTGCTCCATGTCGTGTTGGTCACGATAGGGGGATTGTTATCGAAGAAAATCGAAGCGGTGTTGTTGAGCTCAGTCAAAAGTGGAAGATCGGCTGTTGGTCGTATTTTGAACGAGACCAGACCATGACTCTCTGGCTCGTTATTTACAGAGTCTGGAAGTTGAATGTCTTCAAAGAAGAAATCGACTTCTCGCGTATTTGGGTTGATGCTGGTAAATACGGAATGACTGTTTGCCACTAACTCAAAAGTCGATAAATCCAGATTGACATCTAAAGTGTCTCTTATACGCACATTGGTGGCTGGGGCATTCCCCGTATTCTGAAAACGCACCAAGTATTCCAGTACAGTGTCATTATCTATGTAGTGCATGTCAGAGTAGCCAATAGGGAAAACCTGTTTGTCATTTGGGTCATAGGCGCAGGTGACCTCCTGTTGCAATGTTTTCTCGCCATATGCGACAGTGTCTCCGTCATAAAACCCCCAGATACGAGAAGTACTAGTCAGTATTTCACCAATGTAATCGACTGCTGGTGTGTGAAGTTTGGTTTCGTAACAGAACATGTGGCCTGGTAAGAGATTCTCAAAACTCATCCACATAGAGTTGCCTGCTACTGAGTCAATGGGTGTTACGGCTTGGTGACCCTGAAATAAGGAGTCGTATTCTAATTCTACTACACCATCAACGGGCACATTGCCCATGTTTCGAAAGCAGATGTTGTGGTTCCTCAATTCATCGCAAGGATAGCCTTCACCGTTAGCGTAAAGACTAATGTAGATTTCATAGATCGGTTGTTCTTCTGAGATTCCAAAATTAACGGTAGGCGCGGCAGAGCCAAAACCTAGCTCAACTGAGATAGGAGAAAGGCTGGTCGTAAAAGGAAACAGTGGGTTACTATCTACTTCTAGAGTGTGGTATCCATAGTTGGCGGTAAATTGATATGCTCCATCACTATCGGTTATGGCTGTAAGACCCGAAGGTGCCAGAATAATAGTTTGAAAAGGCAAGCCGTAGTCACTGCCATTAAAATCACCATCTTCATCAATATCATGATACACGAATCCAGTGATAATGTAATTGCAGGAGTCATTATCTGCGGTGGCTAGAGAGTCATAGTTAGCGGCATATTCATCTAAGCAACCAAAGATATATTGACAAGATGAGTCATCACAGGTCGCCAGGCTATTATAGTTTTCGGCAATTGGGTCGGTGCAGCCGCAATCCGAGTAACAGCAGCTACCATTATCCACCCACATGTCGGGTTGGTAATTACATGCCGCGGCATCTGTGCACCCTTGGCCAGAAAGATTTTCATACCATGCTACTTTACTATCATAACCTATGTTAGAGGCGGAAAGCACATCCAAGTCACCATCACCATCTAGGTCAGCGACATAGACGTTATTAGCCCCAGAGGCTTCTGATGAGATGGTCTGCTTGGCACCGAAACTCCCTCCAAGGTTTTCAAACCATATCACTTCACCCTCTATCCAAGAAAGGGAAACGACATCCAAGTCACCATCACCATCCAGGTCTGCGGCATTCGCGGATTGGGCATTATCTGCTTGTAAGGAAATAATTTGCTCCATTCCGAAACTGCCTCCAAGGTTTTCGTACCATGCGATTTTATCATCGCCAGATGAACAAGAAAGCACATCCATATCTCCATCCCCATTTAAGTCAGCAGCGTAGACAAATCGAGTCCAATCTGCCTGTGTAGAGATAATTTGTTGAGGTCCAAAGCTCCCTCCAAGATTTTCATACCAAGCGACTTTATTGTTTGTGCTAGAAGCAGAGAGTACATCCATATCTCCATCCCCATCTATGTCTGCGGCATAGACGGATTGGGCTCCTAGGGTTTGCGTAGAGATGATTTGTTGGGTTCCGAAACTCCCTCCAAAATTTTCATACCAAGCAATTTTATCATCCTGAAAAGAAGCAGAAAGCACATCTATATCCCCATCTCCATCAAGGTCAGATGCGTAGACGGATTGAGCTCCATCTGCTTGTGTTGAGATAATTTGTTGTGGTCCAAAATTCCCCCCTAGGTTTTCGTACCAAGCGATTTTGTCGTCATGAAAAGAAGCAGAGAGCACATCCATATCTCCATCTCCATCGAGGTCAGTTGAGTAAACCGATTGAACCCACGAGGTTTCAGTAGAGATAATTTGTTGAGGCCCAAAGCTCCCTCCTAGATTTTCCTGCCAAGCAATTGTGTTGTCAGAGTGATTAGCAGAAATTATATCCATGTCCCCATCTCCGTCAATGTCTGCAGCATGCACATAAGGCACCGCAAGTTCTATTGTAAAGTTGATTATGTTTTGTGAGCCAAATAGCTGGCCATGAGCAGAATTGTTCGTTAGTAAAAAAATGAGGGCTAGACAAATTGCAGTCTGTTTCATAGAAATGGTTTTTACTGAAGATAAATAAATTCAATTATTCAAGCCGTTGATTCGAAAACTAAATATGGTTAACTCATCCCGCTAATTTTCGACAGGCTCAATCACCTACCGGAAGGAGGACCCTGAGCCAGTCGAAGGGCCTGGCAAACAGAAGCACCCAACTTCACCCTCACCTAATCTCAGAATTTCGAAAT
>CAYSDH010000008.1:51332-75585 GCA_964429805.1 uncultured Flavobacteriales bacterium | reverse complement strand
ACAAATATCGTGACTTTAGCCTAAGACTCAGAGACTTTCTCTGCTCAAAGGATGTGTCATGTGATTGCGCCACACTTGTGTATACGATAAAACGGGTGCCGCTGGATTTCAGATTTTGACTGCATTGCAAGTGAAAATCACAGCCTTGATTGTACATAGCGTTGATGACAAGGTTATTTTAAGTGTACGTGACCGTTTACTTCACTAACAATACACTATTTTAGAATTTCGTAATCCGTCTGCTTGAAGATTCAGTGACAGTAAAGCGATAAATCATGAATACTACATCCACAGCTACTGCGCCATTGGAGGCCTCTGCATCAGAAATCTCAAGGATTTTTGAGCTGCAAAAGAGTAAGCAATTCCATATAGGTAATACGAGTGCTAAGCAGCGCAAAGCAAAACTGCAAAAGCTGCATGATGCCGTGTTGATGTATCGTACTGAGATCAAAGAGGCGCTTTTTAAAGATTACAAAAAGCATCCGAGTGAAGTGGATTTGACAGAGATATATCCGGTGACAACTGAGCTTAAAGATGCGAAGGAGAACTTGCGTGACTGGATGCACGAAGAGCGAGTCAAGACGCCCATGGCCATGTTGGGCTCAAGTTCGCGCGTGAGGCATGAACCCAAAGGTGTGGTCCTCATCATTTCTCCTTGGAATTTTCCAATCAACCTGACTTTTGGTCCGCTCGTGTCGGCTGTGGCTGCTGGCAACACGGTGATAATCAAACCTTCAGAAATGACTCCGCATGCTGCGCGTGTGATGAAGAAGATAATCTCTGACGTCTTTGAAGAAAACGAAGTGGCGCTCATCGAAGGGGGTGTCGAGACCTCGACAGAATTGCTGAAACTGCCCTTCAATCACATCTTCTTTACCGGTGCACCGAGCATTGGAAAAATTGTCATGAAGGCCGCGGCAGAGCATTTGACTTCAGTGACATTAGAGCTAGGAGGGAAGTCGCCCACCATTGTAGACGAGACGGCCAATGTGCATCTAGCCGCCAGACGAGTGGCCTGGGGTAAGTTCATCAACAACGGACAGGTCTGCATTGCGCCAGATTACTTGTTTGTCCATGAGAGCAAGAAGGCGGCATTCGTTGAGGCCTTCAAAGCGCAGATAGCCGCATTCTACACCAATGACGCAGCGTCTGAAACCTCGTATAACCGGATAGTCAATAAGCGTCACTTCGACAGAGTGAAAGGCTATGTGGAAGACGCCAAGTCCAGAGGAGCCAAGGTAGAAGCCGGAGGAAATTTCAATGAGAGTGATGAGTTTATCGCCCCCACATTGATGAGCAACGTGTCTATGGACTCCACGCTGATGACCGAAGAGATTTTTGGCCCGGTACTTCCCGTGTTTGGCTATACCGATATCAACCGGGTGATTGATGAGATTAATTCTCGAGAGAAACCATTAGGACTATATATCTACAGCAAAAAGAAAAAAAACATTAAGCACATTATCGCTAATACGCGGGCTGGTGGTACCTGCATTAATCACAATGCAGCTCATTTTTTTAATACCAATCTTCCTTTTGGAGGGTCAAATAACAGCGGAATCGGAAAGGCTCATGGCTTCGAAGGGTTTAAGTCCTTCTCCAACTCACGAGGTATTTTCAACCAACATGTGCCAAATGCCCTGGACTTGCTTACACCGCCATACACCAATTTCAAGCAGAAGATTATAAATCTGACTATTAAGTGGTTTTGACTTTGGGTTGTCAGTTGGATTTATTTACTTGTTGTAGCATATTGAAAAATGGGACTTGATATTTCACTAATCAGAATAACAAACGAACAGGTTGAAGAAAACTGTTGGCTCGCTGTTGATGATAGTCCTGAACTTGAATCAAAGTATGGGAAACTGAAAAGAAAGAAAGTTGCATCCTATGGAGAGTTTTATGTCTGGTTCTATGAAGAAATTGGATACAAGCGAAAAGGAATGATTCCTGAGTTTTACGAGCGGTATGAAGCTGATGAATTCATCTTCACAAAAAAGGAGATTGACGAATTATCGAAGTTCGTAGTACCCGATAGAAGGCCTATTTTTAAAGAGCAAATCGAATCCCGTTTCATAGAAGGGGAAACAATTTTAATGATAGGATACTAGATTGAAAAACATGCTACAACAACCTATATAAACTATGGCCGCACAAATCCAACACACAGGCAGTCAGAAAGATCTGCCTTTGCCAAGCCACAGTCCATATAGATTGATCCGTTGTAGACCATGAGAAATCGCGTTAATATCATAATGATTCTAATTTTCTTTGGAGTTGTCTCGTGCGATTACCATACGATGGTGTCTATTCGAAACTACGGAGAGGAAAGGCCGGTTAAAGTTGAATATGGTCAATGGTACTCGGTTTGTTCTAATTCTAAGGAGATAGCGAATTGGGATATTGTAAATAACGCTGACTCCTCGATTGTCACTAGAGTCGATTTAGACAGCACGACCTATAAATTCACTACTTCTAAAGGGCGCGAATATTACTTAGAACCTAAAAGTCTGGGTACTCAGATAATCAAAATCGAATTTCCACTAGGAGATTCAACTGTCGTTGTTGACTTAAGCGATAGTGAGAATCTTCGGAAGTTAAAAGAACTTGGAATTGTTGAATCAAAAGGCTTCCTTCAAGCTCGCACGAAAATTATACTAAATGCTAATTAGAAAACGATCTACAACAATCTGTAATAAACCATGACCCCTCAAAGCCAACACACAGCAGTCAATGAAAGATCTGCCCTTTCCATGTCACGGTTCATACAGGTGGCACGTTATCATCAATTGAAGCAGTGAGAAACTTAATAGTTATATGCCTTTTTATTTCGAGCGGATTATTCGCTCAAGGAGATGATATGTTTTTGTCGAACTTTTTACTCGAAGATGAGCTTGAAAAAGAGAACCAGAACCAAAGGTATCAGACAGCAGATTTTGCAAAGTTGTGGATGCGAACTGAAAACCAGAGTGTTGTAGGAGTGATTGGTGCAAACCATCAGCGGATTAGAATTGCTTTTACATCAATCGAGCAGAATCCTGAGAAGCTTTGGGAGTATCGCGTAGTAGGGAAATCTAAAGTGAAAAATAACATCTGCGACTTCGTGGGAGTAATCAGAGTTGACTCAGTAGTGGAGCTTAAAGCCTTACACTACGGAGTGGATGATATGTACAAGGATAGTTCTATCGTAAATCAAGGTGTAGTGTTTGCCACATATAACTTTGATGAATCGAAAGAGCAAAATCACAGTGGTACTTTCTCCGGAAAACTGATGACTAAGTGGTATACAACTTCACATGGAAAACTGAAGTACGATAAAATTCAGTGGATATCTGATAGCTATATGAATAACGCCTTTATTGGGTCATGGACTCAATATGACTCAGAGACATCGAAAGTTTGTAATTGGGGGGATTACCGAATTCCACTTTCCGCTCAGGACTTTGATATCGGTGCAGGTGAATTCTCACCTAGCGAAAAGTATTATAAATTCGGTTGGGAGGAGTATCAGAATGCTTGGCTCTACGAGGACGAGGATGCTCAAAAGAGAGAACTCGCTGAATGGTGGAAATAAAAAAAGATGATAGCACAGAACTGAGCGATTAAACACGCACTAGTTCGATTATTTCTCCTCGTCTTTCTGAAAGTAACCAGTAAAATCGTACTTGACCACCACAATCAGATTTATTGACATTGACCCTCTAAAACTCCCAGCCAATTTTCACCTTGACATTCCTGCCCATGGCATCAGAAAAGTAGCGCTGTCTATCTAGGTAGTCACGGTATACGGAGTTGAGAAGGTTGTCAACCGAAAGCCCAAGTCGGAGAGCTGTTTTGCCCAGGCGCCTTTTTGCTGACATGTCCATGCCGACTAAAGAATATGCACGCGGTGGAGCCAGAAAGTCTTGTCCCATCAGCGGACTGTCATCTGAGCGATCTGGGAAGTTTAGATTGTCTGCAAGAAGGTCATTCCGCATTCCAGTGTAGGCATAGCTCATGCTCAAGTCTATGTTCTCAAAACTCTTCCAAGACTCTTCTTCAAAGTGAAGACTAATGGATCCGCTATTGGCCGGAATTCCAATCAAAGCAAGACCGCTCACTCGCTCGGTTCCTTTTATAAAGGAGTAGCTCGAGCGCAGTCTCCAGTGCTTCCCAATTTCAGAAGCCAGCGTTATATCTGCGCCCTGCATAGTGGCATCTACTTGCTTATAGTCAAACACCGGAAATGCTCCTCTGATAGTTAAGCGAAGTTCATCTTGCGGTTGCAGATAGATGAAATCATCTAACTGATTGTGATAGACTGAGGCCGTGATGAAGTACTTTTCATTTAAGTGATACGACCCACTTAATCGGGCCAGTAAACCTGTTTCGCTTCGCAGTTGGTCGTCCCCTTGCTCTATGCCGCTCACACCTTGATGCAGGCCATTGCTAAAAAGCTCATTGACCTCTGGGCTGCGCTGGCGGTAACCTAACTCTGTTTCAATTTTAGCCTCTTCAGAAGGCTCGTATCGCAGCGTCAGTACCCCACTCGGATTGGTATACCACAGGTCATATCGTTCAATCACTCTCGGTAATGATTGACTGATGGGAAGGGCATAGATGTTTTTCAGATCTAGTCGAGAGCCAGCCGCAATGTGCCATTTATTGACATTCCAGTTCGCAAGCAAATATGCAGATGCGATTTGGTTTAGGTAGTCAGGCACCAAAGGAAGAATTCCTGTACCTGGTTCATTTTTGTTGCGTGTATAGCGATACTGAATTCCTGTTTTCCAAGAGAGGTTAGAGTCAGGACGAAATCGCATAGTGCTTTCTAAAAAATGGTCGTGCTGAAACAGATCCAAGGCGGCTTGATTGTCTCTGTCGCCTCGTCTGACATCAAATTCTTTTCGTGTGTTTAGTTGCCCGGCATAGGTCAACTCCAAAATGCCGAGCCCCATGTCAATTTTGTTTTCAAACTTCAGTAGTTGGTGATTGACCACTTGCCGAGGATTATCGATATTATAGCTGTGAGCTTCTTCTGTGTAGAAAGGCTCTTCTCTATCAAAAGCATTTGAAAGGTCGCTTTGGTTGCCAATGTGTGAGCCTCTGAGTATGCCAATCTCCGTATTAAAACTGCTTAGGTATAAGCTGCTGCGCCAGCGTGTGCTGATGTCTTTTTCTGTGAGTAGCGAGCCATTGAGTTGTGTGTTGCCTGTGTTAGTTAAGAAGTAATCTGGAGTATGGCGGTCGCCAATTTTTCGTCCAGTTATGGTCATGCGCCAGGCGGCCCAATCGCCACTTTTTTCAATTCGACTATTTAAAGAATGACCGAGTCCATTGCTCAAGAAACTGTAATTGACATGTCCATGTAAGTGGGGGTCATTAGGGATGGGTTTCATTTCAACTAAGATCATTCCTCCCAGGTTCGGACCGTTTTGAGCAAGTGTGTTTACACCTTGTATTACGGTGAGTCTATCGGCAGAAAAGGCGTCAATTTCTGGAGCATGATCGTTGCCCCATTGTTGACCGGACTGTGCAATGCCATTATTTAAGATACTCAGCCTGTTGCCTGACATGCCCTGATACACAGGCTTTGCCAGGGCTGATCCATTTTGAATGGCCTTTACTCCTGTGATGCTCGTAAGCATAGAAGTGAGGTCTTCGTCAGACCTCGCATTTATTTCCGAACGGCCAATGACTTGGGCACCGACATGCAGGGATTCGCCTTGTTCACCAACAACCTCGACTTCACCGAGTAACTCGGCATTATGATGCAAAATGACGATTAGCGTAGTGTCGGCAGAGAGACGTATAAAACGATCCACCGTTTCGCAGCCCAAATGATTAAACTCCAAATGCAAATCACCGGCACACAAATTATCAAGTTGAAAACGACCAAAGTCATCTGTAGTCGCACCGCGACCAAGCGCGGGCTCATAGACCGTTACATAGGGCATAAGTTCGCCCGTGTGAAGGTCAGTCACCACACCTTTTAGGCTCAGCGCGCATGGTTGAGCATGCGCGCTGAGGGCCAAAAAGAATGTGACTATTATACATGCGGATATCCGCAGTGTCTTACTCAATGACAAGCTCAAAAGTCGCTTCGATGTCAGACTCTCCACCAGCGTTTGTGATGTCTCCATCAGACACTCCAGCGGCATCTTTGTCTGGCTCATGACGAAGTATGATTGTCAGTGCTCCGTTAGAGGCATCGCCAGTGTTGACAGTGCTAGACAAACCTATAGGATTGCCATTAGAATCAGTGTCATCATAGGTGACATCCAAGTTTAGTCCGTCATTGACGAAGAAGAATTGATGGTCATCGGCCTCTTCCACAATCTCTGGATTAATAGACTCTGCAGGGCTCTCCGTTTCGTTGAGCAGAAAGATCGAAGCAGAATACTCTGTGTTTGTAGCTAGGCTTGAACTTGCAGTAATGACTGGGTCTATAGGGCCATCGCCATCAGAGTCAAAGAAGGTCAAAACGATATCAGAACCGCCAGCAGTTGGCGTTAGTTGATACGTGAGTGTCGTGATTACTTCTTCTTCATTTTCAATCTCTGGGTCTTCAATCTCATCTTTTTTACATGATGAAACTGCGATAATAACAGACAGCACGAATGCTAGTCTAGACAAACTCTTAAAGGTCATAATATTTTAAATTTTATAAGATGTAATAAGGTATGTGCCGCGATAAAAATCACGACATAAAAAATCTCAATAGTGGGTCAGATGGAAGAGTGGATCGGGGGACCTCGAGACTCATTACTCTTAATCGATTCAGACAAGAAAGCCTGATCGTAACTAAAACCTATTTGCACTGGTAGTGGGTTTAAGAGACGGTCATCTCCGTCACTGGCAGTCCAGTTTTCTATAGGCAAAGGGGCCAATGAGCAGATAAGACACTCACTGTGATTACTTGAAAGGTGGTCGTCATGCTGGCACCCACCGTTACCATCATTATGAACGAGCTTTCGGTGACAAGGGTCCTGTTCTGCTAATTCGCTACACTCATTGTCTGCAGCGTGGACGTGATGGTGGTCATGAGACTCACTATGCAAGAATAGAGACCAATGATGCGTGTATGGTGCCAAGATGGTCACCGTGAGTAGCACTGATAGCGCTATTCGTAAGAATCTATCTATATGGTTTGAACTCGAAAAGATGCCTCAAAGGTACGTATAACTTTGAGGTGGTCGTCCCGTTTTTCCGTCTGGAATACCCAATTTATGATAGAGTAAACTCTGCACATTGCGTATTTAAAACTTCCATTTTGCTGCGATTCTATCCTTGACTGATGGCTCAAAATATGTGTACCTAAACACCTATGAACTACAGGTCAATTTTCAAGCCTCTAACCATTGTATTCATCCTTTTTTCTACGCATGTCGGGGCTACTACTTTTTTAGTCGATTCGCAGTCAGAATTTGATTCTGCTCATGACAATGCAGGAGTAAATGATTCCATCGTCTGGGAGTCAGGCACCTTTGCCGATATATACATGGATATAGATAACAGTGATCTGTACATAGCCGCAGAAGTGTCAGGAGGAACCATATTTAACGGGGCTTCGAGAGTGAGAATTGATGGCGATAATATCACAATGACCGGATTCCAGTTTGTGGGTGGAGACATAGATGAAGACATGGTCATAGATGTGTATGGTAGTCATATCACGTTGACGCAACTTAACATAGACGAGTATACCTGCTATAAGTACTTGAGAGTGCGAGAGCCTAGTAAGTATGTAGACATCAGCTACTGTAATTTTGAAAACCGACTGAACCTTGATGATCAAAATATTCTCTCTCTTGGTCAATGAAAATCAACCAGGTTACCATAAAGTGAGACACTACTCGTTCAAAAATTTTGACGGTACGGGAAATGATTTAGGTATAGAGCCCATTCGAATTGGGGTAAGCACTCAAGCTGATTTTATAAGTAGGTCATTGGTAGAGTATTGTTACTTCACTCAATGCAATGGATATGGAGAGCTTATATCAAGCAAGGCCACGCAAAATGTATATCGCTACAATACGTTTGATGATAATCCATTGGCAGAATTGGTACTTAGACATGGCGATGAGAATGTGGTCTACGGCAATTTCTTTTTGAACGGCAAGGGAGGAGTGCGCATAAGAGAAGGGCAGGGTCATTACATCTATAATAATTACTTCTACAACATCTTTGATCGAACGATATATATTCAGAATCAAGATGATGATCCGCTAGACAACATCAACATCGCATACAATTTGCTTGTAGAATGTGATGAGGTGAGACTTGGAGGAACTGGAGACGATGAGCCGACCAATGTCACTTTTGCCAATAATATTTTTACTGATCCTAATGACGAGAGTTTTGATGATCCAACGGGCAATGAGACGTGGATTGGCAACCTGGCCTTCGGTGACTTGGGTATGGACGTGCCGCCTAGTGGTATGACCGTTGCCAACCCATTCTTAATCTTAAATAGCGATGGTTACTATGGTCTTTTTGCAGGGAGCCCAGCCGTTGACGCAGCGCAGCCCGGGTACTTGCCCTTGCCTCAGTTTCCTGGTATGGACCCTATCGATACTGACATCAGTTTTGACATCATGCAACAAGCAAGACCTTCTGCCAATTCGCAAAAAGACCTTGGGCCCAACGAGTACCCTCATAATGCAGGTGTAAAACCACTGGCGACAGCCTTCAATACTGGACCTTGGTACCTCACAGGTTATTCTCCATATGTGACTCATGTGGTGACAGATGCCGGATTGGAATTTGACCCAGAGATACTCACCATCAGTGTCGGAGAGCAGGTTGATTTTCAACTCAGTGGCACGCACAACGTGGTAGAGATGTCTGCCAGTGATTATGACAATCTCAATGCTGTACCGCTTGCTGGAGGTTATCTACTCCCACAGGTGGAGGTATTGTCACTCCAAGTGAATTGCCTTTTGGCATGCATTATTATTACTGCGATGCGCACATAGCTCAGGGGCATGTCGGCATCGTCAAAGTGGTGAGCTGTGAAGGCGACATTGATGGAAATGGTTTAATTAATGTCAATGACTTTCTTGAGCTCAATACCAATTTTGGGCTAAACTGCGGAGCCTGTCTGGCTGATCTAGATGACAATGGATTTGTGAATGTCAATGACTTTCTCATTCTAAACTCTGCATTTGGCAGTGCGTGTCAATAAACCGCTACATGCCTATCTCGCTATTTGTTCCTCTTTTCTGTGCTAGCTGATCTCAATTCTTTCAGCTACTGGCTGTTGGATTATGACTGTGCCTTAGATCCTGATTGTGCGTGGAGTGGCTACATTAGCTCCGTAAAAAATTACAAGTGAAAGGGCTCAACATTTCATTTATCATACCTGTCTATAACCGGCCTAAAGAGGTGCTGGAGTTATTGGAGAGTCTAGCGACTCAAACGCTTGGTGGGTTTGAAGTGGTTATAGTCGAAGATGGGTCTGACGAAAAGTGTGACGCAATCTGCAAGCAGTTTGACGAGCAGTTAGACATCAAGTATTTTTTTAAAACTAACTCTGGACCAGGCCAAAGCAGGAATTACGGCTTTGTGCGAGCCAAGGGTAACTACTGCATCTTCTTAGACTCGGACTGTGTGCTGCCGCCTGCTTACTTCAGCATTGTGCATGATTCGTTGACCAATTCTTTTGTTGATGCCTTTGGTGGTCCTGATCAGGCGCACAGTGATTTTACACTCTTGCAAAAGGCAATTAACTACTCCATGACTTCCTTTTTTACCACTGGCGGCATAAGAGGAAATAGCGAAAAGCTAGATAAGTTCTACCCGCGTAGTTTTAATATGGGCTACTCTAGAGAGGTGTTTGAAAAGACCAAAGGATTCTCTCTCATGCGATTTGGAGAGGATATTGACATGAGCATTAGAATTCTGAAAAACGGATTTCAAACCAAGCTGATCAAAGAGGCTTTTGTCTATCACAAACGCAGAACGAGCTTTAAGCAATTTTACAAGCAAGTCTTTAACTCAGGCATTGCACGCATTAGTCTGTATAAGCGCCATCCGCACTCGCTGAAGCTGGTTCACTTGGCACCGACTGTGTTTACGGTTGGGTCAATTGCTTGCTGGATATTGGCATTCGCATTCTCGACAGTCTTTTTAATTCCCACTCTGATTCACGCCACACTCTTGTTTATTGATGCGTCAATGAAAAACAAAAATGCAACTATTGGCGCGACCGCGGTGCTGACTAGTTATGTCCAACTATTCGGATATGGACTAGGCTTCTTAAGTGCCGTCTGGAATAGATTGGTCTTAAAAAAGAAAGAATACTCTGCCTACATCGAGACCTTTTACGAGTAGTCATCTGACTGCCTACTCATGGTTAAGAGACATAGAGGCTGTTAGAAAGTCTGTCTGTCTTTTACGAGTAGTACGGATGAACTGTGATGTCGGCTCATTAAATTCGCAAGAGAACCTAAAAGAAATGAGTGATACTAATCCTTGTCCGGAGTGTAAATCTGAATACGCCTATCCAACTGGTCAGAGCATGATGTGCCCAGAGTGTGGCCATGAGTGGCACCCAGAAGAATTGGCCGCTGCTGAAGTCGAAGGTCAAGTGAAGGATGCCAATGGTAACCCACTTCAGGATGGCGATACGGTGATCGTTATAAAAGACTTACCCGTAAAAGGAGCGCCTAAACCAGTTAAAGCTGGGACCAAAGTAAAGAACATACGATTGGTAGATGGTGACCATGATATCTCATGTAAAATTGATGGCTTTGGTGCCATGGGGCTCAAGTCAGAATTTGTCCGAAAGGCATAGAGCTAGCGCTTCGTTGCGACCACCACTCGCTATTTGAGAAGAAGAAAACTATGAAAACAAAAGACTGTCACATAAACTACATCGAGCTCAAGGCAAAGAATCTTGAAGAGATAAAAACGTTTTACTCATCCGCTTTTTCATGGGTGTTCACTGATTATGGTCCCAACTATGTGTCCTTTTCAGAGAGCGGTGTGGCTGGCGGTTTTGAGTTGACTGATCAAGAGGTGGTCAATGGCGCATTGGTTGTCATTCATCATGATAATCTTGAGCATATCAAGGCAAAAATTATTGAGCTCGGTTGCCGGATTAGCGTAGACATATTTTCATTTCCAGGTGGCAGTAGATTTCAATTTATAGACCCTTCAGGTAATGAGTTGGCGGTGTGGTGTGAAGTCGTAGAGTAAGGTTCGCACCGCAGCCCACTGGTGATTAACCAATTTAGGGTGCGAAGACACCGGGGCCCAAATCAAGAGTTAATTTAGACATCAAAATCTCCCCAAATGGACAGCACAAAAAACTTAGCGAAGCATTTTAGAGAATTTTACTTTGGAGGCAATTGGACTGCTTCTTCTGTGCAAAAGACCCTGGATGGAATTAACTGGGAGCAAGCGACAACTAAGGTAGAGACGCTTCATACCATCGCCACATTGACGTATCACATTCACTACTATGTGAAGGGCGCGCTCCAAGTGTTTAAAGGAGGGACACTCGACATCAAAGACAAGTTTAGTTTCGCTCACCCGCCTATTGAGTCAGAGTCAGATTGGCAGCGCATGCAGACACTCATGTGGCAAGAAGGGGAGGACTTCGCACAGGCCGTGGAGCGCATGGATGATGACATACTAAATGAGCACTTTACGGATGAAAAGTACGGCAGTTACTTTCGCAATGTGCTGGGCATCATAGAACACGGTCATTACCATCTCGGACAAATCGCCATGCTAAAAAAGATACTTTCCTCGGTAGATTAAACGCCTGTCAGGGGTCCGTTTTTACTCTTTGGTAAACTGCTTTTTAAAGAGTTTTCCGTTACTCTCAATCCTCAGAATGTAGTTGCCTGAAGCCAGCGCACTGACATCAATCGTTCCATTGGTCAGTGGGTCATTATAGACACGCTTCCCGCTCAAGTCAAAAATGGCAGCGTTAGTTGTCCCGATAATATCATCACTCTGCACGCTGATAACATTGACAGCAGGATTAGGACTTAGTGTCATGCGTTCGCTTGCCAGCTCATCAACTCCCACAACTGTAGATCCTTCTACCACATTAATAGTCGTATTAATAGGAGGGTTTTCTATCACGTCAATAATACCTGACGGCCAGTGCACTTTGACCACTGAAATAGCTTCATCAGTACCAATTCCAAAATGGGCATTGAGGCTGCTCATGTACCTGAATCCTTCTCCACTTCTGATTTCTCTGATCTGATTCCCTAGCGCTGAAGAGATTGTGATTCTGCACCCTATTCCTTCTAGATTAGACACCACCCCTTCCGTGTGCACTTTGATGTAGTTGTTGTCATTTCCATTATTGATGTTCATGCTAAAACCAACCACGTCCATAAAGCCATCATTGTTAATGTCACCATGCGATGCATTTGAAAAACCAGTAAATACTGGCGTAAATGTCCAGTCGCCATTATTTAACATAATCGTATTTCCTGCAGCCAATATGTCGATGTAGCCATCATTGTTAAAGTCAGAACAAGCGTTTTCGGTACTGGTTGGTGCAAACGTGTCAAAGCCTGTACCTTCAGTGATGTCAGTAAACGTACCGTCACCATTATTTTCCATCATCTTGTGGCTGCCATTGCTCGTGCTACTGGCACCAACATAGCAGTCCATATCACCATCATTGTCATAGTCACCCCAGGCAGAAGACCAAGTCTGCACGTTGTCTTCGAGTCCGCTCGTAGGGCCAACTTCTGTAAACGTACCATCACCATTATTGCGGTGCAGTTGATTGATGTTGGCTGGGCCTACACCTCCTCGGCATTTGGCCAAGAAGAGGTCCATGTCGCAGTCATTATCATAGTCTATCCAGACAGAGCCGTAGTTACCACCGTCAGGTGTGTCTCCCAATCCTCCTTGGTAGAATGTCACGCCACCTGAACCATCATTAATATAGTAGACATTTGGCTCCACATCATGACAGACAAACGCGTCTAGATTTCCGTCATTGTCAATGTCTACAAAGTTTGATCGCTGTGAGAACACGTAGTCTCCAGTGGTCACTTCAGTGAAGGAAGTTCCGTCATCTGTGCGCTTCATTATACTCACTCCAGATCCTCCACCGTATAGCAGGTCTGTGTATCCATTTTCATCATAATCAGCGGCTGCTAAACTCCATGACGGACTATTCTGAGCAGAAGGAAAAGAAAAGGTCTCTGTCTCAAATCCTCCTGTGCTTAACTGATACTTAACTGTCACAGAAGTAGATGTTGCACTCACAAGGTCATCAAGCATATCGCCATTCATGTCAACAGTGGCAAGTACACTAGGACTATTTGCTTCTGAAGTGAATGAGAGTAGACCTCCACCAAGTTCTTCTTCAATGAGCTCAAAGTCAAAGCCAACATCTGAACCCGAATCGTCAAATACAATGTGATATACTGTGTTAGGCATGGCGCTAAAAGTCATCTCGCACAGGTCACCTGATCCTGAGTTATCATCACCGCCTTCACAAATGTCAAAATCGCAGCCATACACAAACACGTTGACTCGCGTGTCCAAGCCAGAATTAATCAGTAGGTCAGTGGTAATCGTGACTAACTGTGCTTGAGGTGACGAGTATACATACCACTCTGCATGAGTAGCCGCAGAGCCAGAGTTGCAATCTAAGCTTGGTGGACTGGCACCATCAATGGCATCTACTGTGTATAGTCCAGCTTCTATCGGTAGCGCTGAGAAACAATCGTCTTGTGCATTAGTGCATAGGCTAAATGCGAGGGCTACAATAAAAAGTATGCTGTGTTTCATAAATTCAAATTTTGGTCTTCTTTATAAATAGTTCATTGGCATGGTGGCCCAAGCGATTCAATCCACTCTTCTATCAGTGCAACTCCCTCTTCATGGACAATAGATCGTCCGAGCAATGGCATTCGCACGGCTTCATCTTCGCTATTCAGTCTATAAAGCAACACTGAACTCGCGGGTACTCCTCTAGCTACAATGTGAGTGAGCACTGGGCTAATCTCTTCATCAGGCTCTATACAAATTCCTAGGTTTTCATCTATGAGCGATTCATCATAGGCAAATCTCATGGGTCTGTAATCGCAGTGCGAACCATTCTGATGGCAATGGGCGCAGTTCATATCTATGTATGACCTGACTCTCTTTAAGATGTCTTCACTCGGGTTGTCCCAAGCCACCGTAGTCAGAATGTCGCTTGGAAGTGCATCTTCCAAGTATCCAAATTCTATCCACTTCTCCAGCTGATTTACGCTGCCCTCCGCGTAATCGTAATTCATATTAATATTCTGAGGCTTCGGGCCGATTGGCACACCCGTACCATCATTTTTATGACAGGTGAAACATTCAGAATCTGAGGGGATTCTATAATTAATGCTTCGTTCTTCGCCTAAGTCGCTGACCCACGTCACAGGAGTAAAGCTTCCATCCACATCAAGAAAGGCTTCTGATTGGTCTTCATTCCAAATGTAATCGGCAAACTGCCACACGCCATTCTTCTTGTACTCCAATCGGGTCTCGATAATTTTGCGGTTGCCACTTGGCTGCACATTGTCGTAGTAAAACGTTTTAAGCAGTACCGTCTCATCTTCAAAAGCCAGCACTTCATGGTCAGCCACATAAGAAGCCTGTTTGCCTTCTGGCATCCAGATAAATCTTTTCTTTTTGGCATAATCTGAAAATAGTGGCGAAATGACGTCATAAGGCAAGACTCCATAGACAGGGTCTTGGTCTTGCATGTCGTCACTAAAGAAGTTGTATTGAGAAAGGGTGCCATACGGCACGGCATCAATATCAAAAACCACAGGTGAGGTAGGCGGGGCAGGAGGTGTTGGGTCTGGGTTGGGAGTCTCTTCGTCTTTCCCGCAAGAGAAAAAGAATAGGAGGGATACAAGAAGAGCAATGCGCCATTTCATCGGAGATGAAAATAGTTTGAATTAGCGTAATGAACAAGGTTCTACATGTCAATAAACACCATCTCTATAAAAGCTAATCACCTACTTACCGATACAGAATCGCGAAAAGATATTTCCCAGCAAATCTTCAGTCGTAATGGCACCTGTGAGTTCTCCAAGATAATGCAGCGCTTTTCTAATGTCAATGGCCATCAGGTCTCCACTCAGGCCTTGGTCTAAGCCCGTGTTTACATCATTGAGGGCTTGGCCTACTTTGCTCAGCACTTCATAATGACGGGCATTACTGATGATGACATCTCCGCTAGACCGCGTGCCCAGGTCTACCATATCAATCAGCTTTTCTTTCAGGTTGCTGAGGCCAGTTTCTTTGAGCGCTGAGATACCGATTACATCGTCTGGTATTTGCTGCTCCTGCACTTGGTCTATCTTATTATATATGGTCACTGTGCGCTCGTCATCTTCCCAGTCTACTGAGTCAAAGTAGTTTCCAAAAAGTCGTCCTTCTGCCTCCATCAACTCTTGGCTCGCGTCCATTATTTTTAAAATAATACTAGCATCAGCTGCCTTCTTTTTGGCAATATCAATCCCTTTGTTTTCTATAATGTCTTCGGTCACACGCAGGCCGGCCGTGTCAATAAATCTGAAGGTGACACCACCTAAGTTTACCGTGTCTTCTATGGCATCTCTAGTCGTGCCCGGTATATCTGAAACGATGGCTCTTTGTTCTTTTAAAAGTGCGTTGAGCAAAGTCGACTTGCCACTGTTAGGCGCACCGATGATTGCCACTGGGACTCCGTTTTTTAACACGTTGCCGAGCTTAAACGACTCTGACAGTTCGTTGACTCTTTTGAGAATAAGGTTGATTAGCGTGCGAAACTGATCTCTATCGGCAAACTCCACATCTTCTTCAGAAAAATCAAGCTCCAGTTCTATCAGCGAAGCAAAGTCTATGAGTTGCTGCCTCAAGTCATTAATCTCACTCGAAAAAGTACCCTTCATCTGCTGCATGGCCAGCCTGTGTGCGGTGAGTGACTCAGTGGCAATTAGGTCAGCCACGGCCTCTGCTTGGCTCAAATCCATCTTATTATTCAGAAATGCACGCTGAGTAAATTCTCCAGGGCCAGCTGATCGGCAGCCAGCTTCAATCAGAGTGCGCAGCGTCTCGGCCTGAATGTACCGCGAGCCATGCACAGATATTTCAACCACATCTTCTCCGGTAAAAGAGGCCGGGCCGATAAACTTGCTGATCAGCACTTCATCAATCACTCGCTTGCCTTCTCGCCACTCACCAAATATGATGGTGTTTGCATCTTGAGCTTCGATATTTTTAGAGAAATAACGGTCGCAGTACTCGAAAGTCATTGGTCCTGAGACACGTATGATGGCAATGCCGCCCACTCCAGGCGGGGTGCTTACTGCACAAATGGTGTCGTTAGAATGCATACGGCTTAAATGTATGCCAATTTCTTGTTGAAAATCTCTTTTTCCTTAACAAGCATCAGCTTTGATTAGTCTTTGTAAAACGTAATTTCGCAGACAACTAAGAAAAGGATATGTCAGTACTTGTCAATAAAGATTCGAAAGTAATTGTTCAGGGATTCACTGGAGGAGAGGGAACTTTCCATGCCGGCCAGATGATAGAATATGGAACACAGGTTGTAGGTGGAGTCACGCCCGGTAAAGGCGGACAAACGCATCTAGACAAACCAGTGTTTAACACAGTAGAAGAAGCAGTAAAAAATACAGGCGCAGATGTGTCTATACTTTTTGTACCTCCGGCCTTTGCTGCAGATGCCATTATGGAAGCTGCAGATGCTGGAATTAAAGTCATCGTAGCCATTACAGAAGGAATACCTGTAAAGGACATGGTGAAAGCAAAAAACTATATCTCAGATAAGGACTGCACGCTAATAGGACCTAACTGTCCAGGAATCATGACTGCCGATGAGGCTAAGATTGGTATTATGCCAGGCTTCATCTTTAAGAAAGGAGCTGTCGGTGTTGTATCAAAATCTGGTACACTCACGTACGAAGCGACAGACCAAATAGTGAAAGCTGGAATGGGAATCACAACGGCCATTGGTATCGGAGGTGACCCTATCATTGGTACAACAACCCTTGATGCCATCAAACTATTTATGGCTGATGATGAGACCAGAGGTATCGTCATGATTGGTGAGATAGGTGGAGACCTTGAAGCCAAAGCGGCTCGTTGGATTAAAGAAAACGGAACGAAGCCTGTAGTAGGATTTATTGCAGGAGAGACTGCTCCAGCTGGTCGTACTATGGGGCACGCTGGTGCCATCGTCTCAGGAGAAGACGAGTCTGCAGCGGCTAAGAAAGCCATCATGAGAGATTGTGGTATTCACGTGGTTGACTCGCCAGCAGACATCGGAACAAAGATGGCTGAAGCGCTAGGAGTAACTGCCTAATCAAGTTATCAAAACACAAAAAAGGCGACTCGTTATTTACGAGTCGCCTTTTTTTATGTCTTTATATATACGTGGACATCCACGCTCAAACTAATCTCGATTGTCGCACAGAATGATGTTGCACTCTGCGCAGCTTTTCAAGTGGCTTTAGTCAAACACGTAGTATAGTCCGATATTTAAATCTAGCGCGGCTCCATGAGTGGCACCATACTCTAATGACTCTTCTCTAGTCGTTTCAAGTGTCATTGGGTCAAACTGCTCAGGGAAGTATGTGTGAGCTAATCCGTTTAGTGAGTTTTCAAACTCCGCAGATCCGTAGTCTTCCAAAGACACCTCAGTAGTCAAGTCATTGAGCCCGTAGTTGAATCGCAGACCAGTACCCAGTTTCAAATTGTCATTGAGGTCAAAGAACCATCCAAATCCGAGTACTCCAGAAAACATGGTTCCGGCAATGTCTTTGTCTGTGGTAGGCCTGTCCTCTTCTTCTGGAGACACAAAACTATCTTGAACGCTACCTAAAAGAGAAATTTTTGGTCCAATCTCAAAGTAAAAACCAGTTTCAGAAATGCTCTTAAAAAGTATTGGAATGTCAATGAAATTCAACTTCGTCTGGCTCACAAAAGTTTCCTCTCCAAATGTTCCTTGATACTGCTGCACCATGGTATTGCTGCCAATACCGACTTCTATTCCTGATTTTTCGCCAAACATGTGAATGGCCGCAATGCCTATTCCCCCAGCATAGCTTCCTTTATAATCTAACTCATCTCCTGCGTCTGATACCTCTTTGTTCAGAAACCATGTGCTTGACACATTTCCGCGCAGACCAACCATCGTTTGGCTATATCCAAATAGGCTGGCTAGCATGAGCCCCATCATACAAATGCTTGTTTTCATTTTTTCCTTTTTTAAGTGGTTATATTTGACCAATATACTTATAAATCAAGGTCTGGAATGGGATTATTGGAAGGAAAAGTGGCCTTGGTCACGGGGGCATCAAGAGGAATAGGGAAAGCCATCGCACAGCGATTTGTCAATGAAGGTGCCCGTGTCGCATTTACCTACTTATCGTCAGAAGAAAAAGCAAAAGCCCTAGAGGCTGAGCTTACTGCTGGAAGTGGAGAAGCGAAGGGATTTAAGAGTAATGCAGCCATTTATGATGATGCCACAAAGTTGGTAGATGATGTAGTTGAGGCGTTTGGAACGATAGATATCGTGGTCAACAATGCAGGAATCACCAGAGATAATCTGCTCATGAGAATGACCGAAGAGCACTGGGACGAAGTCATACAGATAAACCTCAAGTCAATCTTTAACCTCACTAAGGCAGTGCAGCGCACCATGCTCAAAGCACGGAGCGGATCGATCATCAATATGAGCTCTGTAGTAGGAGTAAAAGGAAATGCCGGTCAGTCAAACTATGCTGCGTCTAAGGCGGGAATAATTGGGTTTACAAAGTCCATAGCGCTTGAGCTTGGTAGTCGTAATATCAGATGCAATGCCATTGCACCCGGATTTATAGAAACGGAGATGACCGGACAGCTAGACGAGAAAGTAGTGGAAGAATGGAGAAACGCCATTCCGCTCAAACGAGGAGGAACACCTAAAGATGTAGCCGACCTCACAGTATTCTTGGCTTCTGACATGAGCGCATACATCACAGGCCAAGTGGTCAATGTCGATGGCGGCATGCTGACTTGATAATCATCACGAATTGGAACTGATAACAGAACACTCACTTTGGTGGACCATGGCTTGCATCGCCTTGGGGGTACTTTGTGCGTTTATCTTATATAGACGAGATAGTCGCCTCACTGAAGTTGCCTCTTGGCTCAAAGGTCTGCTCGCTTTTTTGAGGGCACTGGTTGTGACATTGATTGCCATGCTGTTGCTTGGTCCATTGTTGTCTTCGCTTGATAGTAGAGTGGAGAAGCCAGTTGTTATAGTCGCGCAAGACAATTCTAACTCATTGCTACTCAACAAAGATTCAGTCTTTTATAAAGGCCAGTACCTCTCTGACCTGAGTAAATTAATGGAAGACATTGGCGAGAACTATGAGGTCGAGTCTTACATTTTTGACAAAGAGGTGACTAATGGCAATCAAGTCGATTTCTCTGGAAAGCAGACCAACATGTCGAGTATGCTTGAGTCAATCTATGACCGCAACAGTAATAGAAATCTTGGCGCACTGATATTGGCCACAGATGGAGTCTATAACATTGGTGCCAATCCGAACTACGTGGCCCAAAAACTGCAAGCGCCAATCTTTACGGTGGCCATGGGTGACACTACTGTCAAGCAAGATTTGATACTAGAGAATGTCGCTCATAACAGATTGGCCTATCTAGGAAATGACTTTCCGCTCGAAGTGTTGATGCGTGCAGATCGCTTTAAAGGACAGCAGACCCTGTTGAAGGTGACACATAATGGTGAGACACTATTTAGTCGCACGGTTGATATTGATAAAGATGGCTTTCTGAAGTCAACACCCATTCAGCTCAATGCAAAAGAAGTAGGTCGACAGCGCTATGATATTTCGCTTTCGCCATTGGCTGGTGAGCTGAGTACATCTAATAATTACCGGAGCATCTATATTGACGTGATAGACAGTCGGCAGAAAATTTTAATTCTGGCACGGGCTCCGCATCCAGACATAGCCGCTATTCGCAAGGCTGTGGAGAGTAATCAGAATTACGAGGCTGAAGTGCACATGGCGAGTCGCTTTGTTGGTGACTTGAGCGAGTATGATTTGGTCATATTGCATCACTTACCTTCTGGCGGAAGTAAAGTGACCAAGGTGCTTTCAGAAGCCGATAGGCTGTCAAAACCCATTCTGTACTTTGCTGGATTGAAAACGGACTATGGCGTTTTTAATGGACTCAATTCTGGTGCTTCGGTCTCTGTCAAACAAGGGAATAATACGACTGATGCGAGTCCGGGATACAACAAATCATTTAGCCTCTTTACAGTAGATGATGAGGTGGTCAACCTGCTCTCAAAACTTCCTCCGTTGACCACTGCTTTTGGAGAATTCTCGTCATCAAATTCTGCCGAGACATTGTTTAATCAGCGCATCGGAACAGTTGATACTGATCAACCTTTGATTTTGTTTAATGACCTCAACGGTCGCAAGTCTGGTGTGATCTGCGGAGAGGGGATTTGGAGATGGCGACTGATAGACCATTTGGAAAATGGAAATCATGAAGTGTTTAATGGTTTGATTGGTAAAATGGTGCAATACTTGGCCACTAAAGAAGACAAACGACTCTTTAGAGTCTATGCCAAAGACCGCTATAATGAAGACCAAAACATCTTAATCGAAGCGGAGTTTTACAACAAGTCTTTGGAGTTGATTAATGAACCAGAAGTGTCCATCTTAATTAAGAATAGTGAAGGCGCTGAGTTCCCGTTTACTTTCTCTCAGGCCCAAAACAGTTATATTCTTGATGCAGGAAGACTGCCTGTCGGTGACTATACCTATGTGGCAAGAACCAGTTTAAACGGAGAGTCTTTTTCTGCTTCTGGAGAGTTTGTGGTCACTGCGCTTCTTATGGAGGCTATTAATACCACTGCCGATCATCAGTTGCTTTATGCCATGTCTCAAAGCACGGGTGGTGAGTTGGTGTATCCTCAAGAGCTTTCAAAGCTGGCTGAGATGATTAAATCTAAGAAAGAGATTACGCCTATCATGTATTCTACAAAACAGCTCAGCGAATTGATTAACATGAAGTGGATCTTCTTCTTATTCCTAGCGCTGCTCAGCATTGAGTGGTTTGTGAGGAAGTATAATGGAGCCTATTAAGGAGGTCTGCAAATCGGGTCTTATTCGTACCTTCAAATCAAATATTAACTCCAGCGAGGTGCTGGACTCAACTAAAAATCAGAACAAATGTCAGGAAGAAGAGAATTCGAAGATTTCATACCTAAAGGGAAATTGCCTTTTGGAGCCATCATCATCATCGGTCTTATTTTACTTGCCTTAACGCGCAGTTTTTTCACAATTGACGCTGGACATGGAGGAGTCTTGTTTGAGCCATTGTCTGGCGGTGTAGACACAGAGAAAACATATGGAGAAGGTCTCCACTTTAAAATGCCTTGGAATAAGGTAGAAGAGTATGAAACCCGTATGCAGGAATTGACTGAAGACATGCCAGTGCTTTCTTCAAACGGACTAGACATCAAAGTGAACTTGTCTTGTCAAGTGCACCCTGAGTTTAATAAGCTAGGATTTCTGCACCAGGAAAAAGGGAAAGACTACATCAGAAGAGTGGTGTTACCAGCGCTGAGGTCTGCTACGCGAAGTGTCATAGGGCGCTACACGCCAGAAGAACTTTACTCTACAAAAAGAGAGGCCATCGAGTCTGAGATTTTTGATGAGTCAGCCAAGATTTTGGAAAGGCAATATGTGGTGGTAGAGCGTATCTTGGTGAAAGATGTTTCTCTTCCAGACAAGATTAAGATGGCGATTGAGAATAAGCTGAAGCAAGAGCAGGAGTCTTTGGAGTATGAGTTCCGTATTCAGAAAGCCCAGAAGGAAGCTGAACGAAAGAAGATTGAAGCCCAGGGTATTCAAGAATTCCAGACTATTGTATCACGTAGTATTACGCCTGCACTCTTGAAGTGGAAAGGGGTAGAGGCGACCGAAGCATTGTCACTTTCTCAAAACAGCAAAGTGGTCATTATCGGTGGTGGAGATGGCGGACTGCCAGTTATCCTCAATGCAGAGTAAGCACTTAAGGTCTAAAAAAAAACGAAATCCCCGCTTTGAGCAATTTGCTCAAAGCGGGGATTTTTTCTTTCAATCTCTGAAGGATTTTAGAGGTGTATCACCTCATCATAAGCAGCCGCAGCCGCTTCCATTACAGCTTCACTCATAGTTGGGTGAGGGTGTACAGTTTTGATAATTTCCATGCCTGTAGTCTCCAGTTTTCTGATGGCTACTATTTCTGCAATCATCTCAGTCACGTTCGCACCAACCATGTGTCCGCCAAGTAGTTCTCCGTACTTCGCATCAAAAATCAGCTTCACAAATCCATCTTTGTGACCAGCCGCACTTGCCTTACCTGATGCTGAGAACGGGAATTTTCCAATTTTCACATCAAAGCCTGCTTCTTTGGCCGCCTTTTCAGTCATACCTACAGAAGCCACTTCTGGGCTGCAGTAAGTACATCCAGGAATGTTGCCATAGTCCAACGCCTCAGGATGATGACCTGCAATCTTTTCTACGCAAATAATTCCTTCTGCTGATGCTACGTGCGCCAGCGCTTGTCCAGACACGACATCACCTATGGCATAGTAACCCGGAATGTTTGTCTTGTAGAAATCATCTACTTTGATTTTTCCTTTGTCATGAACGATGCCTACAGCTTCTAGTCCGATGTTCTCAATGTTAGAGATTACACCCACAGCAGACAGTACAATATCACAGTCTATCTTTTCTTCTCCTTTCTTAGTCTTGACAGTCACTGTGGCGCCTCCTTTGGCTTTCACCTTCACAGACTCAACAGATGAACTAGTCATGACTTTGATGCCCTGCTTCTTAAACGAACGACCGAGCTGCTTGCTCACGTCTTCATCTTCAACAGGTACTATCTCTGGCATGTACTCAATGAGCGTTACCTCCGTACCGATGGCATTATAGAAATAAGCAAACTCTGACCCAATGGCCCCAGAACCAACAACAACCATTTTCTTAGGCTGCTTTGGCAATGTCATCGCTTCACGATAACCGATTACCGTTTTACCATCTTGTGGAATAGAAGGGAGGACTCTTGAGCGTGCACCCGTAGCAATAATGATGTGGCCAGCCTCATAGGTCTTGTTCACACCTTTATCATCTTTAACGTCTATTTTCTTGCCTGGCTTGAGCGTGCCATGTCCCATTATGACATCAATCTTGTTCTTCTTCATCAAGAATTGTACACCACTGCTCATCCCATCAGCAACAGATCTACTGCGCTTTACCACAGACTTAAAGTCCACACTTCCTGATGACACCTTGATGCCGTAATCAGAGGCATGATTCACGTATTCAAATACATTGGCGCTTTTCAGAAGAGCCTTGGTTGGGATGCATCCCCAGTTGAGGCAGATACCTCCGAGCGATTCGCGCTCTACGACAGCAACTTTTAATCCGAGCTGAGACGCTCTAATGGCCGCAACGTACCCTCCAGGTCCGCTTCCTAATACAATGACATCGTACTTCATAAATAATTTGATTTCTTGAGCGGCCGAAGTTAATAATTTGGTCGCTCCTTCCATAGCTGTTCACTGAATGTGTCATGGGTTTTTATCCTTGGCACTCACTGCGTCAATATTCCGCTTTTTACCTCAATATGAGGGAGTTCTGGTTCATTCAGAATGTTATATTTGAATGTGAAGCTTACTTTAACAAAAAACGAAACGATATGAAAAAACTATACGCACTACTATTTGTGCTGCTTTTCACGCTATCATTCTCTTCGCAGAGCCTCGAAAGGTCAATATTGCTTAACAAGTCAGTGAAAATGCAGCCTGTCTTAACTGGTCAGGAGTTTGTCAATCTGCCAAATACGATGCAGTCAAATGACCGACCTGCAAGCACTCCTATTCACATGAAGACTGGAGACTTATGCTCAGAGATATTAATCGAGACTACCTATGACTTGCAGACCAATGCATCAGTTCAGAATAGAATATACAATGATGGTTCATACATTGCCGCGGCATATACTTATAGTGACGAAGGCGCTCCGGCATCAGCCGATCGTGGCACAGGCTACTCTTGGAATGAAGGCGTAGGATGGTTGTCTAATGACGAGCGAATAGAAACCTTTAGAACAGGTTGGGCCTCGCTATTTAAAACAAGCGGTGGACGCGAGTGCATTGTCAATCATCCCGGTGCTGGTTTTAATTTCATCTACCGCGACTCGCCACTTGACTCATGGACAGAAACTGTTATAC
>CAYSDH010000008.1:26200-51322 GCA_964429805.1 uncultured Flavobacteriales bacterium | reverse complement strand
ATGGCCAAGAGCCGTTGCAGGTGGTGCTGATGGAAATTCTATTCATGTAGTAGGGGTCACAACACCAGTGGGCAATGGTGGAGTTGAAGAACTCGGCCAAGATGGAGCGCTCCTCTATTGGAGATCGACAGACCAAGGAGCTACCTGGGACATTCAGGACTTTCAAGACCCTAGTTTTGACTCTAGTCAGTTTTTGAGTTTTAGTGGAGATACATATTCTATCTCAGCTTCTGGAGATCGTGTGGCTATTGCTGTGTTTAATGATCTTGCCGATTCGTTTGTTCTAGTCTCAGAAGATAATGGTTCGACTTGGAGCAAAACTCTCCTTATAGATTTCCCAGTCGATTTGTATGTACAAGACTCTGAGATAATTGATCTTGACTATGATGGAGTGGCTGATACCTTATTTAGTTCAGATGGTTCGGGAACCGTGTTTTTTGATCAGGCTGGTGGTCTGCATTGCTCGTTTGGTAATATGAGATACATGGATGCAGATTTAAATGATGATGTCTTTAGTTTCTTCCCAGGTACTAGTGGCTTAATGTACTGGAATGAGAGTATGGCTCCTGCGAGCCCTATTTTAATAGCAGATACTGCAGATGTGGATGGTGATGGAGAATTTACATTCGGAACAGACCTTGCGAACTACGGAGTGAGTCTGACGGGGTATCCAAATATGGCCGCTGATGCGAATGGAGATTTGTATGTGTCTTATTCAGCCGTCATTGACGGTGTGATAGATCCGGCAGGAGAGTTTAATTATCGCCACGTATTTGTCGTTAAGTCTGTAGACGGTGGTGCTACCTGGTCAGAGCCGATAGATGTTACTCCCCTCGATGAGGAAGATGAGATACCAGAAATTGAATGTTTATTTGCCACACTGGTCCCTACTGTTATCAATAATAAGCTAATAATGGCCTATCAGCGAGACTATCAGCCAGGCTTTGTGGTTCCGGAAACTCCTCAAGATTTTGATCAATCTGATAATGTGATTGTGCTGCTAGAAATTGATATAGACTTCTTAGTTACGGATCTTGACGACAACGAGATTGAGTCACCATTTGCAGTATACCCTAATCCAGTCACAGAAGGGATATTGACTGTAGAGGTTGACCTATCTTCTGACTATCAGTATCAAGTAATTGATATGCTGGGTAAAGAAGTGATGGCTGGCAGACTGGCTAATTTTGTAGAGCAAATTGATGTCAATGCCTTGACTCCTGGCGTCTATGTGATGAGATTTAATGACGGTGACTCGGTCTTCTCGCACCAGGTGACGATAAAATAAAACTGCTCAAATATTGAGATGTACAGCCCTTGCAATTTTTTGCAGGGGCTTTTTTGAGCCTTATCAATTAAGTATAGTAGGAGAAAGTATCGTGTCTTACGAGGATGTCGCCTATTGAGCAAAAAAAAAAAAGACCTTGCTGCTCTCGCAACAAGGTCATCTTTTAGTACCCAGAACTGGACTCGAACCAGCACGCCCGTAAGAGCACTACCCCCTCAAGGTAGCGTGTCTACCAATTTCACCACCTGGGTAAATGGACGGCAAATTTATAATATGTTCCTTAGTTTCACGCCTAAGAACACCATGAATATGAAGCCTTACTCAGTATTGATACTTTTTTGTCTCTTTTCTTCTCTTTTATTTTCTCAAACATTTGAGGGTGAGAGTGTTACGTATGATCCTGATGGGAACAGATTTTTTTCAGGTTCTGACAATACTAGTATCGTGCAGCGAGCAGCCAATGGCGAGGTGAGCTACTTTGGGTCAGGACTGAATGCTGATTACGGCATGGAAGTCATGAACGGAGTGCTCTATGCGGTCAGTGGTAGCAGGGTTTACGGCTATGATCTGATTACAGAAATGGAAGTCACAGCAGCCAATGTTCCAGGTTCTCAGTTTTTAAATGGTCTAGGCAGTGATCCGGCCACGAATAGAGTGTGGGTGTCAGATTTTAGCGCAGGAAGGATAATCGAAATAGATTTTAGTGATTTTGCCTCGCCAGTGGTCAACACCGTAGTGGCCAATACTCAAGGCACACCAAATGGTGTCTGGTTTGATGCCCAAAATAATAGACTACTATATACCTTGTGGGGTGCAAATGCATCAATAAAAGAAGTCGATATCGCAAATGCCTATGCTGTATCCACAGCCCAAACGACCAATCTTGGCAATATTGATGGTATTGATGAAAACAACCAAGGAGAACTATACATCTCTTCATGGAGCCCTGTGCGCATAAGTAAGTTTAGTTCAGACCTTTCTATGATTGAGACCATCACTGCTCCTGGCATCTCTAACCCAGCAGATATTGAGTATGCATTAGAAATTGATACGCTGGCTATTCCTAATGGCAATGGAGAAGTATCGTTTATCGGATTTAATGTTGTTGGGTTAGAAGAGTCTGTGGAGTCTGGAGATTTAAGTCTCTTTCCTAATCCTGTGTCTTCGTCATCCATTTTGTCTTTTAATCTCTTAGAGTCGTGTGACATGGAGATTACTATTCTTGGCAGTGATGGGAAACTGGTCAAGGGCATTTCCTCAGACTTCTATCCTGTAGGGCTTAATAGAGTAATTATAGACACGGAGAGTCTCAGCGCAGGACTCTACTTCATAAAGGTCTCAACAGAAGAGAACTCAGCTGTGCAGCGTATGCTTATAGTGCGCTAAGTCTATCCCACCTCCAAATTCAATGCTCCTGTGCAGATGAGTTAATCTTATAAGGCCATAGAGACTCTTAATCGGTGGCTGTTTCAGTGTCAAGAAAGAAGAATGGGGCAGGACACTGGCCATAGATTCTTATAAAAAGAAAAACGTCATCTGATTAAGATGACGTCTTCAAAAAAAAATGTGATCCGACTGGGGCTCGAACCCAGGACCCTATCATTAAAAGTGATATGCTCTACCAACTGAGCTATCGGATCAATCCCTGATTTGGGAGCGCAAATATACGTGCTCTCCAATTATAACCAAGCATGGCTGCAAAAAAACGATTGCCCTTATTCTATGATAGGGCAACGCTTAAACTCCTTCTCTCGATCAAATAGGTATCTATACGTGATAAATGTCCTATTTACCTTGGTTCCGAGGTTGGTGACGACCTTAATCATTTTTGGGTTAAAATCTCCAATCCACGTCAGAATAGTGTCGTCATAATTGAGCACAGGTACCTTTTCTTGGCCAAACCACATAATCATGGCTCCCTCAATGCCTTTTCCTTGCCACTCTTTGACCACTCCAAAGACTATTCCCACCATTCGGGTAGGTGTCTTTCTCCACTTATGCCACAAAAACTTCAACTTCCCGATCAGGTTGAGGTTACCGTTGACCTTGTCAAAAATGTGATTGAGCTCAGGTATGTTGACGTAAAAGCCTATTGGTTTGTCACTGTCATAGGCAAACACGATTATCTCTCGGTCCATGATAGGCTTGAGCGCATTTGCCACCTTCAAGGCCTTCTTCTGCGACATCTCTTTGAAATTGTCATGTCCGCCCCAGGCACCGTTATACACCGCTCTAAAATCTTCGGCTATGCGCTCCATACTGTAACCGCGCACATCAGAAATACGGACTTTGTAGTTGGCCATTACCAGGTTAAATTTTCTAACAAACACGGGCTCCACAGCTTGTCTCAGCGGACGAGAGTATACGTACTGCTCAAAGTAAGTCTGAAAGCCATAGTTTTCAAAAAGCGCTCTGTAATAGGGCGGGTTATAGTTGAGCGCATAACTCGGAGGCTCTTCAAAATTTTCGACCATGAGGCCCCAATAGTTATTCTTGTCACCAAAGTTAATCGGGCCATCCATGGCTTCCATTCCTTTAGAGTGCAGCCAATCTTTGGCGGTGTCAAAGAGCTCTGTAGCCATTTTTTTATCGTCTAGGCACTCAAAAAAACCAACGCCTCCAGTGGGTTGGTCAAAAGTGTAGGACGTAGCTGGGTTCACAAAGGCTGCGATACGACCAGCGACTTCGCCACTGCCATCTCTGATTATCCACCGCTGGGCATCACCACCGTCAAAGAGCCTATTTTTCTTTGGGTCAAATATTTTTTGAATGTCCTGCTTAATATGAGGTATCCAGACCTTGTCGTTCTTGTAGATCCGAAAAGGCAGCTCGAGAAAGAGTTTTTCAGATTGCTTGTCGTTTACTTCTTCTATTCGCATAGGCTTGTATGAATAATGCTGTGTATTGCTGGCGGCATGCAAAATTATACTTTAATTTAGCCTTAACTATTGACTAACTTTTATTCTTCTCAAACCATGAATCTCTACTTAGTAGGATATATGGGTAGCGGTAAATCTTCGGTTGGTAAGAGGCTGGCCAACCGCCTTGATATGAAATTCACCGATCTAGACACAATGATCGAGGATTATGCTAACGCCCCAATCACCCAGATTTTTGATGAATCTGGCGAAGAGAGCTTTCGCTCCCTTGAAAATCATATGTTAAACAAAGTCCTGCAAATGGACGGGTTAGTTGTTGCCACTGGAGGCGGCACGCCTTGCCATAGCGAAAACATGCCTAAGATGCTTGAGCACGGCCTTGTGGTCTATCTCAATCTGCCAGTCCATAAGTTGATTAAAAGAGTAAAGCAGGGTAATCAGACCAGGCCGCTCATTATCAATAAGTCTGATGAAGAGCTTAAATCTTACGTAGAAGAGCATTTCGAGCAACGGAGACCTACCTACGAATTGGCCCATCAAGTGGTCAACGCGGACAGAGTGAATGCTCAAATGCTGGATGGAATAAAAAATGAGTTCTTAGATCGCCAGAGCGAGGTTACTTGAGGTAAGCATAGACCTCTTTTGAACCAAACTTGACCTCCACGCGCTCTTGAATGGTGGTGGATAAAGTCATTCCCACATGATCTGCTTTTACTGGAAAGTCTCGGTGTATGCGGTCAACGAGCACAAACGTGTTCACTACCCGAGCATCATACTTTAAAATTTCTGCCAAGGCATGTACCAATGTTCGTCCAGAATTTAGGACATCATCGACCAGTATGACCACTTTTCCTTTCATGTCTGACGGCTGACCACTGAAGTTTACATCTGTCTTCAACGGCTCAGACTTGTCCAACTCTATGCTCATCAATTCTGTGGCTGAGCTTGAAATTTTTTCGAGGTGCCCTTGAATGCGCTTGGCTAGCTCATAACCGTTATCAAGTATGCCCACTAAGATGATTTTCTTTTCCTTGTGATGGTCTTCGACTATTCGGTGCGCAAATCTCTTGACGATGTGTCCTATTTGTTCATCCTCTAATACTACGATCTTGTCTTTAGCCATGGCTCTAAGGTAAACGAATTTAGATTTTGCCTGCCATGAAAAACAACTCATAACCCTGACGCGGACTTACTGAGTTGCGACAAGCCTCCATCACATCAAGTGCAAGTGCAGAGGAAAATAGTTCTCTATATTCTGCTTCTGTTCCTCCAAAGGGCGGCCCCGCTTTGTCAAATACTCTGTTAAACAAGAGGCCAACTAGACGACCTTCTGCAGCGAGGAGATGACTCATTTGCTGGACATATTGACTGCGAAGACTTGGGTCAAGTGCGCAGAAAAAAGTTTGTTCTATGATGAGGTCGTAGCTTCCCTCATGGGTAAAAAAGTCTCCGTGAATTATCTGACTGCGGAACTGAGGGTGCCTCTTTTGCAGCGCAGAGATTGGAGCTTTTGAAATATCAATGACGTAGACATTGCTAAATCCTTTGCTCAACAGGTAATCAAATTCATAGGCATTACCTGCACCCGGAATAAGGATTCGTAACTCTTTGTTTTCAATCTGATCAATGAAATGAGCCAGGGGAGGAGAGACTTGACCTAAATCCCAACCGGTCTGATTAGCATCATAACGATCGGTCCAGTAATGCTCATCAAGTGTGGCCATGTTATATCTTACCAGCCAGCTCCATTTTGATAAGGCCTACGGTCAGCAGCTTTGCACTTGACTCATTGACGGCCAGCGGAGTGTCTGTATTGATACATGCATCAAGCAAATTTTTGATGTCTTCATGATAGGCGTAGTCCACTTCTGGATCTTGGAAAAAGAACACCATCTTGACTTCACCGGCTAAAATCATTTCGGTAATCTGATTGTATCCGCCAGAACGGCCTGGGCTCATGTGGCGAATGGGCAGTGAAAAAGTAGTCTTTTCAAGATGCTCTGCCGTGCGTCCGGTTGCCACAATGGTGCGTCCGGTGAGCCATTGTTCTTTGTCTTTTAAGAATTCAGAAAGCCTGTCTTTCTTGGCGTTGTGGGCCAGTACAACAATGTTGTTTTTATTTTTTTCCATCTGTATCGTTAAATGTGGCGGTGTATCAGTGCTTAAAAGTAGTCATTACGCGCTAATGCTCAGAGGGGCGAACATCTAGAATTCGAAATGCACTTTTAAGTTAAGTGTACGAGGGGTGAGAAAATTAGGAACCGCATATTGGCGACCACTTACATCTTTGACCCATAAGTAAGACTGCACGTTTGGAATCTGAAGAAGGTTGAAGACTTCTAATGAAATCCAGGCCTGCTCAAAGTTGCTCCAAAAGCCATTTGGCCTCTTTTTAAACTTTGTGTTTTGATCGACAAACACCTTTGAGAAACCAATATCAAATCGTCTGTAAGAAGGTGTGCGCTGCACATCTTTATATCGTTCAAATGTGGGTGGGCCAAACGGAAGCCCTGTGCCGTAATGCACGCTGAGCTGTACTTTGTAGCTCGGGTTTAGCGGCATTTCATCTTGAAAGAACATGCTAAAACTGATGCGTTGGTCTGTCGGTCTTGGAATAGAACCTGGGTAGAACGTTTCACTTGATACAATGCTGTCATTGAATGTGAATCCGTTAATTATTTCTTCGCCATCTGAATTGTAGTTCACCACAAAACTGTCATCGCTGAGGTCTTCTTGGGTATTTAAAAATGAGAGGCTAGCCCAAGACTGAACACCAGGTAGAAACTCTCCGTTGAGTTTGGTGTCAACTCCATATGCAAATCCAGAAGAGTTGTTGGTGCCGTAATACCTTAAGCGTACGTTCTCTATTTCATAAGGTATGAGGTCGTCATACTTCTTGTAAAAAGCCTCAGTAATAAGCTTGAAATCTCTTTCCCATATCTTGACAAGCATGTCGGCACCGAGTAAGAAGTGAGTAGATTTTTGAGCGCGTATATCTGGATTAACTTCTCCAAATAGGCCACGCATTTCTCTGTAAAATGGCGGTTGGTAATACAGCCCAGTCGCAAATCTGAACACGAGTCGGTTGTCCCAATGTGGGTCGTAGGCAATGCGGGCTCTTGGGCTAATGACCAATTGCTCGTTAAAGTCCCAGTAGTTCGCACGGACTCCATAAGTCAATCTAAAGCTGGTGGTGTCACTGCGCTCCCACACATTTTTGTTTTGCACGTAGCCTGTAACACGGTTTGACACCACGCTGTTTTTTGCGCTTATCAGATCATCAAGCACGATTGGGCCATTTGGGTTGTGTGGTATGGAGTAACCAGACGAGTCTATGAAAGTCCATTCGCTCAGTCGGTCTCTGATTTCTTCATGCTGAAATTTAGCTCCCCACTGTATGTTGTGGATTCCCTTGTTTAAGAATCCCTTGTGGTAGAAGTTTGATACGTTGGCATCAATACTGTTTCGAGCGTGATTAAGGTAACCGCCTACTCCAATATTTCTGACTACTTCCCCAAAATCGTCTGAGCCCGCATCACGTTCCAATTCACCTAAGAGATACTGACCTTCGATATCAAAGTTCTCGCTTTCGTAGGTAGAAAATCTCGAAGTGATAAACTTGAGAATCATGTCTTTACGCGAGTAATTCAGATTAAGCGCCCCGAAGTAAGTTTCAAATTGGGTGATTTCTTGACCTTCAAAGAATACGGTGAGTTGAAGTGCCTGATTGATACTTCCGAGTTGAGTAGTTCGAGTACTTGGCACAAAGTTGTATCGGTTGTTAGAGATGTTACCTAAGAAGCCCACATCCCATTCGTCATTGATGGCATAGGTCCAGTATGACTGTAGGTCAAAGAATCGTGGTCTATAGTCGCCCTGCTCATCTAACCCTCTAAGCAGTCCTTGGTTGACACGGTATCGTGCGCCAGTGATTTGGGTCATTTTACCTTTGGCCAATCGACTGCCTATGTGTGCAGACCCACCGAGCAGACCTGCCGAAAAAGAACCTTCAAACTCTTCAGGCCGCTTGTACTTTATATCAAGCACCGATGACATTTTATCTCCAAAGCGTGCGTCAAATCCTCCTGCAGAAAAATTGATGTTTGAGACCATAGAAGGGTTAGGGAAACTCAAGCCCTCTTGCTGTCCGCTTCGCGCTAAAAATGGACGATATACTTCAATGTCATTGACATAAATTAAGTTCTCGTCAAAACTACCGCCTCGCACCGAGTAGCCTGAGCTGAGCTCGTTATTGCTACTCACCCCAACAAAACTGTGTATCACACTTTCTATACCCACTTGCGGCCCTGGTATTTTGGAGTGAATCCGCATGGGTATGGTTTCCAATCCATCTTCCCTGACGGCATCTTCTTTGTAGGTAAATGTGGGTAAGTCTGGCACTTTGAGTGTCATCTTAATTTTCTTTCGCTCACCAGCACTAACAGTCACAAGCTGCTTGAACTTACTGTATGATTGAAAGCTACCTTCGAGCAATACTTCAGTGTCAGCAGGCACTTGCAACGAGTAGTTTCCGTTTTCATCTGTGGTCGTTTGCAGACCAAGATTTTGGATATACACCGTAGCTTGAGGCAGAGTGATACCATTGTTGTCTTTGACAGTACCATAGACTTCAGCCGTATCCTGCGCGCAGAGGTTCGTAAGAGAAGCAAGAGAAAGCAGCGCCACAAAAAGACATCTGATCTTTCTTAAGAGAGGGGAGGAGGGTTTGTTCATACTACGTCAATAACCTGACACGTCTTGTTTCTTGGGGTCCTTCAGTTTTCCTGTTTTCAGTGCGTCTATAAATGATGCCCAGGCAATCGGATTGAAGAGATTCATAGGTGGGGCCTGACCAGAATAGTAAAGTTGACTGTAATATTGTTCCATACCCGTTTTATAATTGGAGTAACCGTCATTACTCATGGTCTCCATCATAACGAGCATCTTGGATGGTTCAAGATTGTTAGCCGCACGCTGATAGTCATCATCAGCGGGGCGGGCATTGAGAAATGCTTCCTTAAACGCCTCTTTCGAAGGCCATGGGTAAATGACTACTTCTCCCAGTTCGACTGTATCTTTAAATAGCACCTGAATGAGCGAGTAGCGATTATCAGCCATACTGTCTGGTATGATAAACCGACTCTGTCTAAAACCCACGGCCGAAAAGACGATAGTATCACTCTCTTGGGCCACGAAAGAGAAGTAGCCAAAAAAGTCAGAGGTTGTACCTCTGTTGGTATTCTCTACTATAATATTGGTGTACGGTACTGAGTTTAGGCTGTCTCCAGTAACTACTATTCCAGAGAACTGAATGACATTCTGCGACTGCAGCCCACTGAAAATCAGCAGGCAAGTCAATATCAGGAGGGAAAACCTTTTATTCATGCTGTAAAGTAAACTAAAATAGAGCCTCTATATTATGTATAGTATGGCACTTATTCTGGTAACTTTAGAATTCTTAAATCCTAAGCTATGAGAATTTTAAGCCTCGCTCTTTCATTGGCGGTCTCAGTGATCTGCACTGCTCAAGTTCAAATTGACGAGACTCACATGCCAGCAGAAGGCGATGTTTTCCCCTTTGCGACCTCTGTTGATGCGGGTACCAACGATCACACAAGTACCGGAGCTAACATGACTTGGGACTACTCGTATCTTGAAGCTGAATCCTTTGATGCCGACACTTTTGTCAGTGTGGAGTCCACACCTTTTGCCTATCAGTTTTTCTTTAATAACGACTTTTTATATCCAGACTATAGCGCTGACTGCGCCTTGACTCAGCCTGACGTCAACTTGGGTTTTGTCTCTTTTTCAGATTCTTACACCTATTACAAGGTAGATGAAGCCGGATATAGAGAAGTCGGTTATGGGGCAAATATTAGTGGTATACCCTCATCCGTGCGTAACATGCCTATTGACTGGATTTATGAGTTTCCCTTGAATATGGGAGACGTGTTTTCAGGAATTTCAGCAAACGAGAATCAACTTCCTGCCATTGGTTATTACGGCAGTGAGTTAGACCGTACAACTGAGGTAGAAGGCTGGGGTACTCTTATTCTGCCAGATGCTACCTATGATGTGTTAAAACTCAAAGTCACCATAGATTCTTACGACTCGGTGTATACAGATGCGCTTGGTCAAGGCTTTGCATTTGAGCAAGTCGGTCAAGTAACATATAAATGGTTAAGCCCAGCGGAGGTACAGCCGGTGTTGGAGGTCGCAATCGGTGACTTTAATACCACGGCCCGTTATCGCGCTGATAATCCTGTTTTGCCAGATGGACTTTCAGATCTTTTAAGAGTAGATGTGCAGATGTTTCCTAATCCAGCCACGGAGATGGTCAGAGTGCAATCTGATGACCTCAATGGTCTAGAAATCAGCATGTGTGATCTGGCTGGAAGAACCATGAAAATTGACGTTGACAGAGACTCAAACGGAGCAAACCTTCATATAGGCACGCTGTTACCGGGTCATTATCAACTTATACTGAGTGACGGTGCAAGGAGCTGGTCTAGCCCGCTGATCATTCAGTAAGACCTATTGTTTATAATATTTCTTGACCACTGCTTCGGCCTCTTTTCCTTGAGGTGTAAATCGGCTACCCTGTCTCTCTTCATTTCGATGGCTGTCATCATGCCATTTCCAGATGAAGCCACCAGCTAACCAATCCTTTTTCCAAACTCTTTGATAGAGTCCTTCAAGCGCATTGGCCTGGGAAGCATTGTTTAAGTTGTCACTTCCAGAAGTGTCCCAAGGTTTTTTTGCGCAGAAGTCTACACTGCGATATCCGTATTCTGTAAACAAGATTTTTTTACCCATCGCATCTGAAATGCGGCTCAGTTCATCGGCCCACTTTTCCCATCCGGCAGCACATGAATCAACAGAGGCAGTCTGTTCTTCTGATACAGGGAAGTAGGCATCCACGCCAATGTAATCGAGCTTATTCCAAAATGGAAAGTCTTTGTAGCTGTCCCAATTTCCCGCGTAGGTGATTAATCCAGAATAGACTGCGCGCACTTCATCAATGAGTGAAGTCCAAAATTCTGGGTTTCTTTTTACAGGTGTTTTTAATTCAGTGCCGATACAAAACAAGTCGATCTGATGTTCTTCTGCCAGGCGAGCATACTTCAATATGTAGGCACGGTAACTCTCATTCCAAGTGTCCCATTCTGCTGCATTATCAAAGTCGAGATCTCCAGTGAAACTTCCCCAACCGATCCATAAATGAGGCTTGAGCATAATCTTCAAGTGTTGAGCTTTGGCCTGTGCAGCGCATACTGCGATGCCTTCTTCGCGCTCACCCCACCACTGCCAAGGGAGGTCAAAACCGATGTTGGTTTCATCTTCTTTACTATACGCATACGGCATCAAGCACACCCAGTTTGCGGCAACTTGCTCTTTCACTTGGGTCATCACTTGCCCATCTATCTCTTTACTCGGGGCTTCTAGGCTTACTCCATTGATTTTGATTTGGTCTGACATGGGCATGTGCGCGCAGTGCGCCTGAAGGAGTATGATGACAATAAAGAAAGGCAGCTTCACAAGGCGCATAGGGCAAAGTTAAACGTAACGAATGTATGGCACGTGCCACACGAGAAACGAGACTCCACCAAGTACGTCAATTATTCGGTAAGCTGTATCCTGATTCTTTGATGGCTTTCAGCTTTCCCTACCCACCATAAAAAAGCATGGCTCGCAAATTCAGTGAATCCACGAGCCATGCTCTTCAGTAATTAGGATAAACAGTAATTTCTATTTCAGCTCTTTCAAGAGGGTTTCAGCAGCGAGCTTCCCTAAGTTGTTTGAAGCCAAAGGACTTGCTCCAGTGATCAGTTTTCGATCTAGGACAACTGTATCGTCAGACTCTGAGTTGACCACATTGGCTCCTAGACTCTTCAGCTTTTCACTTACACCCGAGGTCATATTGCCAGGTAGATAGCCGACCATGGGCGTCTGTGCATCCACCGCATCAGGAAATACCGCCATTTTGTAGCCTTCGTACAGGAACTTTTGACCATCGAGGGCAGTCGACAAGAATGAGCCTGGTCCGTGACAAAGGCTTATGGTGAAGAGATCGTTTTGATGCGCCCAACTCAATGCCTTTCCAACGTTTCGATCTTCAGGAATTCCGATCATGGCTCCATGTCCGCCCGGCACAAAAACGGCCGCATATGAGCTAGTCTCGGAAGGTGATGCATTAATGAAGTCTTGAAGGTTTCTAGGCTTCTCAAATTTTGGCTTCAGTTCATTGTAGATCGCCTTTACATGCTCGTCCTCATTTGGAAAAGCCCACATTTCAAACACCACCGGCTTTCCAGTTGGAGTGACTATTTCAAAGTCAAAACCTGCATTCTTCAGATGAAGCATTGGCAGCAAGGCTTCCACAGGATGATTTCCCGTAGAAAACAATGTGCCATTCTGCATTTCGAGGTTCTTTTGCTCGGTGAAGATCACAAGGATCTTTGATCGATCACCTTGATATTTTGCGTATTCCACATTTTCATAATCGGTCTTCTGAACAGTCCCGACCTTCAATGCAAAAGTTGAAGGACTATAGGAGCCATCTGCTTCTTGTGTCGGTCTGGTCGTGACGTATAGAGCAATGCAGACAAGTAGAATGAAGCCTGCTAGTCCGAGTAAGATTTTCTTAATCATGTTTTTATCTAATAGATGTGATTTACTAATTCCTTCATGGGTTTTCTCACTTTGACGAGCTTCGCTAACCAATCGTTTTCTTCATCCTTATAGCCGATGGGGAGTAAGAGCGTGCTGCGCAGGCCTTTCTTTCTTAGCTTTAGTATCTCATTCAGAGCACTTGGGTCAAAGCCTTCCATTGGTGTGGAATCCACGCCTTCAAATGCTGCTTGCGCAATGGCCGACATGAAGGCGATATAGGTTTGACGAGCTGCATGCTCGAAGTTTGTTTCTGCATCACGCTTTGGATAACCATCTAGTAACATCTGACGGTAATTCTCCCAGCCTTCATTTTTGAATCCCCTGATCTCATTTGTGAGATCGAACATATGATTGATCCTATCTGCCGTATAGTTATCCCATGCAGCAAAGACGAGTAAATGTGAGCAATCAGTAACAGGAGATTGATTCCAAGCAATCTCTCTGATCTTGGCTTTGACCTCTTTGTCGGTGATGACAAAAATTTCAAAAGGCTGCAATCCGCTTGAAGTAGGAGCCAACCTGATGGCTTCTAGAATGTTGTCAATTTTATCTTGCGGTACTACTTGGCCATTCATAGCTTTGGTAGCATAGCGCTTAGTGAGCATCTCGATGTAGTTCATTGTATTCCTTTTAGTGGAACACAAAGCTCGATCCATCCGTAGCACTAAAAAATGACCTATGGTAAGAAATAGTTCACTTCGACCTTTCAGCTCTTATGCGGCTCAAGCTCTCTTGGGTAACGCCTAAGTATGAGGCGATATGATAATTGCGACAATACTGTTCAATATCAGGGTATTCTGCTAGGAATAGGTCATACCTCTCAGTGGCAGTCAATTGCAGTTGATTCAAGATTCTTTTGTGCAAGCTCACCACATGTCGCTCCAAGAGAGACCGTTGAAAAGGCTCGAATTCTGGGAATAGTTTGAGTGTTCCATCCAGTGCTGCGGTGCTGAACTCAATTACTGTGGCATCAGTAAGACATTCGATCGTCAGTGTTGCATATTCATCAGTATGGATGGCTATGTAATCACTCATCCACCAGTTCTTAATGGCAAATTGCAAGGTGTGTTCTTTGCCATTCTTGTCGACACAGAATGATCGCAGGCAACCCTTCGTGACCAGGTATTCCTTGTCTACCGATTGCCCTTGACGGATGAGCACCGATCCTTTTGAAGCAATTTTCTCTTGTGCGATAGACCGGAGGTGTTGCTCAGCATCAGCACTGAGCGCAATGCTGCCTTTTATTTTTTCAATCAGCTCATCCACGAGTCAATGGTAAAACTAATCGTTCGCAACACAAATTTGCATTCGTGTCTAACCAGCAAACAACTAATAATAGGATGTCAATTATGGTAGTTATGCCACTGCTGCAACGCAAGTAAATTCGTCATCTTTGTGGCCTAATTAAAATCAGTCCTATGAAAATACTTTTTACTATCCTTACTGTATGTGTCATCAGCTTAAGCGCTACGGCACAGACTTCTTATGAAATAATTGCCGCTGGTGGAGGCTTTGGTAATCCAGCTCCTTCGTACGTGCCTAACATGTTGACCATCAATGTTGGTGATACAGTTAGATTTATCAATACTCAAGGAACACACAATGTCCATGGGGGAGAAGATGACTTTCCAGACAACCCAGAGTTCTTTTCAAGTGGAGTGCCTACGCCTGCGCCTTGGGAGTTTGAGTATGTGTTTAACGAGCCAGGTGAGTATGGATTTCACTGTACTCAAGGAAATCATTCGTCAACACAATTTGGTGTGATCACTGTAGTTATACCAAACTCACTGAATGAGCTACCTGCTGTTGAGGTCGGACTTTATCCTAATCCGGTTGTAGATAGATTGGCTGTTGAAAGTTCAGAAGTGATTGACCGAGTAGAGCTAAGAGATGTTCACGGTAGACTCGTGTTTTCTGAGAGATTTAATGGCGCGATGAATAAGATCTATCTAAGCACATTTGAATTAAGCTCAGGTTTATATTCTGTTTCTGTCTTTACCAATGAAGGTGTTGGCGTGAAGCAACTGTTTAAAGACTAAGTTCTAAATCTTAAACACTTTATAGAGAATCCTCGACTTCATCAGTCGGGGATTTTTTAGTTTCCAAACTTACAAGTGACATAATGCGCGAAATCCTTATTAATTGGCTTTCTTCGTTTCACTAATGGGAAAAATTGTCATAATAGGAAATGGTGTGTCGGGAATAACCACCGCGCGTCATGTCAGAAAGAAAAGTGATGATGAGATATTAGTCATCTCTGCAGAGACTCCCTACTTCTTTTCACGGACGGCACTCATGTATGTGTACATGGGACACATGAAGTTTGAGCACACTCAGCCTTATGAAGATTGGTTCTGGGCTAAAAACAGAATAGACCTTTTACAGGCTTACGTGAAGGAAATAGACTACGCGACAAAGGTGCTGAAGACCTCAAGCGGTAAGTCAATCACCTATGACAAATTGGTACTTGCCGTTGGCTCAAAACCAAACAAGTTTGGCTGGCCTGGCCAAGACCTCAAAGGGGTACAAGGCCTATACAGCGCTCAAGACTTAAAGACTCTTGAAGAAAACACGGACCCCTATGGCAAGCCGCAGCGAGTAAAGCGAGCGGTAATAGTTGGCGGAGGATTAATAGGAATTGAGTTGGCCGAAATGCTAATGAGCCGAGGCATCCCCGTCACATTTCTAGTCAGAGAGAGTCACTTTTGGGGAAATGTTCTGCCAAAAGAAGAGTCAGAATTAGTGATGCGTCACATGCGTGAACATCACATCGATTTGCGGACATCTACGGAGATGGCAGAAGTCTTAGCTGATGAAAATGGACGAGCGAGGGCTGTGGTAACTAAAGAAGGAGAAGAGATTAGCTGTGAGTTGGTTGGTCTAACGGCAGGCGTGAGCCCAAATATTGATTTTTTAAAAGAGAGCGGTATTGCCTGTGAACGAGGCATTATGGTCAATGAGTTTTTAGAAACTAGCCAGCCTGATGTCTATGCGCTTGGTGACTGTGCCCAGTTTAAAGAGTCTATCAATGGTCGAAGAACCTTAGAGCAAGTCTGGTACACAGGCCGCATGATGGGAGAGACTCTTGCGCATACTCTGACCGGAAAACGAACGGCTTATCTGCCAGGGCATTGGTTTAACTCGGCAAAGTTTCTGGATATAGAGTATCAGACATATGGTTGGGTTTTTGCCAAGCCAAGAGAAGAGGAAGCGCATTACTACTGGGAGCACCCCGAAGGAAAAATTTCTCTTAGAATAAATTACCATCAAGGTTCAGGTCTCTTTATAGGTATGAATGTCTTCGGCATTAGAATCAGACATGAGGTAATAGATCGATGGTTGACTGAAGGACAAAGCATGGACTACGTAGTTAGCCATCTTCGAAATGCAAACTTCGACCCCGAATTTTATCGGAAATACGAAGGTTCTATAGTTAAGCATTACAATAATGCCTTTCAAAAAGAACTAAAATCGGCTAGAAAAAGCCTCAAAGAAATCTTCTCGCTGTAATGAATAACAATCAATTTGATAACCTGTCAATAGTTCAAGAGCTTCCGAAAGGCACGTCATTACTGCAAAAGGCGGGACTTAGTATGTCGGCCATCGGAGTCTTGATGTTATTCGTTTCACTAAGCAGCGCACTCCAAGGAGGTCTGTTTTTAGGCTTCTCATTAAGTCTCATGTTTATTGGCGGATTGATATATGCAATTGACTTATATTTGCACCGACCAGAAGGAATTAAGAATAATGCGATCTGGTTCGATAGCCTCTCCAATCGAGGAGTTATTGGTTGGTTTTTCGGAATTATCCTCACTGGGTTCTATGTGCTGTTGTATTGGTTTCCGCACTATCTGGGACTCGGACACGGAGAAAGTAATTCGGGCCTGATCGCATTTTTTTCCCCCCTATCACATCTTATCAAAGGCCAAGAGGCGGACCAGTGGTTCGTTTACGGAACTTTATACACCGTAGCTATTCTCACTCTTGGAGTGAAGTTCATTCTCAAGTACAGGCATAATCGTTATCAGCTCATTCGCACGATTGTGGTAATGATTTCACAACTCTTTCTTGCTTATTTTATTCCAGAGATTCTTCAAGGACTCAATACCGAAGTCGCCTACTTTGATAAAGACATGAAGAACATGTGGCCACTTAATTATGACTTCTTTGACTCTTGGCACCTCGATAATATGACGAGCTCAGGCTCTTATGGAATGTTCTTCTTGGTGCTTGGTCTGTTCATGTTTTTAGTGTTCACACCCATCATCACATACTATGTCGGTAAGCGTTGGTACTGCTCTTGGATTTGTGGTTGCGGTGGCTTAGCCGAAACAGCGGGAGACAACTTTAGACACTTGTCAAGCAAGAAGTTGAGCGCCTGGAAGTTGGAACGATGGATGATTCACTCGGTCATGGTTCTCGTATTTATAATGACGGCAGTTTCCTTATACGGTTATTTCGCAGGTACCAATGAGTTTTTTGGCTTAGACATATATAAGTACTTCAAGCAGCCATACGGATTCTTGATTGGCGCCATGTTCTCTGGTGTAATTGGAGTTGGTTTTTATCCCTTACTTGGAAATCGTGTCTGGTGCAGATTCGGATGTCCATTGGCTGGATACATGGGGCTCATACAACGCTTCAAATCCCGATTTAGAATTACTACAAATGGTGGGCAGTGCATCTCATGCGGAAACTGTTCGACCTACTGCGAGCAAGGTATTGACGTGAGGGCATATGCTCAAAAAGGTGAAAACATTGTCAGAGCATCATGTGTCGGATGCGGTGTGTGCTCTGCGGTTTGTCCACGAGGAGTGCTCAAATTAGAAAACGGTCCTGAGGAAGGTCGCATTACTGAGAGTCCTCTAATTATCGGCAACGATGGAATCAAATTGAGAGATTAAATTTCCGAATGAACAGTATTGTCGATGTAGTGATTCCGGCCTATAATGAGGAGGAGTCCATTCCAAAAGTTATTGCAGACATCCCCAGTATGGTGAGGGAAGTAGTGGTGGTCAATAACAACTCTACTGACAATACAGTTGAGGCGGCCAAGCGCGCAGGCGCAACTGTTCTTTCAGAGACGAGACAGGGTTATGGTTCAGCCTGCCTAAAGGGGATAAGTCATGTTAGAGCAAAAGATGTTCAGCCAGACATTCTGGTGTTTCTTGATGCTGATTACTCTGACCATCCAGAAGAATTGATGCAGCTGATTCAGCCAATAATTGATGGTCAGGCAGACATGGTTATTGGCAGCAGAGCCACTGGGCAACGTGAGAAAGGCAGCATGATGCCTCAGCAACTTTTTGGCAACTGGCTGGCAACAAGGTTGATGGCACTTTTTCATGGTGTGAAGTACACTGATTTAGGTCCCTTTAGAGCCATACGATTTGAGGCCTTAGAGTCGCTTGGTATGGAAGATAAAGACTACGGTTGGACCATCGAAATGCAGATTAAGGCAGCAAAGAAAAAACTTACCTTTGCCGAAGTACCAGTAAGCTATCGCAAACGAATCGGTGTGTCAAAAGTTTCAGGTACCATCAAAGGAACATTGATGGCAGGCTATAAAATTATTACAACCATATTTAAGTACATATGAGCACAGTTATGCTTGTTTTATATGGTTTCTTCCTACTGTTCATTTTCTGTTACAGTTTGATTCAGCTTAGTCTGGTGGTGAAGTATAAGCGCAGCCTCGGTCGCACTGATGTGCAGGCGCTCACTATGGAAGAGGCGTATGGTAGCGAAGAGAATTATCCTACGGTCACCATCCAACTTCCTGTGTTTAACGAGCTCTATGTGGTGGAACGTCTCATTGACTCGGTGGTCTCTATCCGCTATCCGCAAGATAAATTGGAGATACAGCTTCTTGATGATAGTACGGACGAGTCTTTTGATATTGCGGCCAAAAGTGTAGCGCACTGGCATAATCAAGGCGTAAACATAGTCCATGTCAGACGGCCCCAAAGAACAGGGTTTAAGGCAGGTGCATTGTCCTACGGACTTAAGAGGTCGCTCGGAGAGTATACCGCCATTTTTGATGCAGATTTTCTTCCCGACCCAGACTTTTTGGAGAAGACCATACCTCATTTTAAAGACGATAACATAGGTGTGGTTCAGACACGCTGGGAGCATCTAAATGAAGATTACTCTTTGCTCACTAGGCTTCAAGCATTTGGTCTTGATGCGCACTTTACGGTAGAGCAGCGCGGCAGAAATTCTGCAAACCACTTCATCAACTTTAATGGCACTGCTGGGGTGTGGAGAAAAACCTGTATTGAAGACGCTGGTGGCTGGCAGTCTGACACGCTGACAGAAGACCTTGACCTTAGTTACAGGGCACAATTAAAGGGTTGGAAGTTTAAGTACTTAGAGCGAGTTGGCTCACCTGCAGAACTACCTGCAGCCATGAATGCACTTAAAAATCAGCAGTATAGATGGACCAAAGGCGCAGCCGAGTGCACGGTCAAAAACTTGCCTCGGGTGTTAAAAGCATCAGGCCTTGGTTTTGGAACTAAGCTCCAGGCCTTGTTCCATTTGATGAACAGTTTTATTTTCATTTGCATCATTAGCACAGCCATACTCAGCGTGCCAATGCTGTGGATTAAAGATCAAAATCCACAATTTGACATCCTGTTTAAACTAGCTTCTATTTTCCTGTTGAGTTTTGTTATTCTCTCATACTTCTACTGGACATCTTCTCGACACGGACCAGTCTCAAATCAAAAATCATTTGGAGAATTTCTGATGCTATTCCCTATGTTTTTGTCTGTGAGTATGGGCTTGAGTTTGCATAACGCTATCGCTGTAATTGAAGGGTATGTTGGAAGGAAAACGCCTTTTGTGAGAACGCCAAAGTTTGACATTCAAAAAGCGGATGACTCCTTCTCTAGCAACAAGTATCGCATTACGAAAATTCACCCGCTGACCTTTATCGAAGGCCTGCTCACTCTGTACTTCCTGTTTGGTATGGGGCTCGCTTTCTATCTCAAAGATTTTGGATTAGTGCCCTTTCACCTCATGTTATTCTTCGGATTTGGAATTGTGAGTTTTTATAGCATCCGTCACGCCCGAATGTGATGCTGGCATTTTTCGGTTTCAGAAACCAAAACCGACTTGTCTTCATGGCCTTTTCTTTGGCCATTATTTTTCTTGGTTACCAGTGTGATCGAAGTGACTTTCTGACTTTAATCTTGGCATTTGCCATCGCGTTTGCAGCCTATCTGCACTGGATAGACAAGAAGCAATACCGCAGTAGGAAGAGGATATTGACTGATGCAATCATCATTCGGGTGTTGCTCATCTTATGCATTCCGAGGTTAAGTGATGACTATCATCGCTTCGTTTGGGATGGAGAAATTCAAACGCAAGACCATGATCCGTATACCGAGCTGCCCAGTGAGCTGACCGATCGAAACGCGCAGTTAGAGACAGCCTTTGAGCAGATGAATAGCCGTGACTATTACTCCGTGTATCCACCTGTCATGCAGTGGGTCTTTCATGCAGCAGCCATGATACCCGGCAACAATACATGGTATTCCATCATTTTTTTAAGGCTCATTTTAATTCTGGCCGACATCGGTATTCTCTTGGTCGGATTTGAAATATTGAAATTGCTCAAAAGACCCATAGCCGACATGGCGCTTTATGCGTTTAATCCATTAGTCATCATTGAGCTGACTGGCAACCTCCATTTCGAAGGGCTCATGATTTTCTTTAGCCTACTAGCGCTGTACCTTTTAATGAAAGCAAATACGCACAAACAGCAGGCAATTTCTGCGCTCAGTTTTTCTGCCGGAGTGCTCACCAAGCTGGTTAACTTACTCTTTCTACCTGCCTTACTCAGACGACTCGGATTTGGAAAAGCGCTGGCCTATTACATGCTGGTCATCGGTTTTACGGCACTCGCGTTTTATCCTTTTTTATCAGAGGCGCTGATCAGTAACTTCTCTTCGAGTCTCGATTTATATTTCCGAAATTTTGAATTTAACGCCTCCATCTATGCACTAAGTATGGAGCTTGCTTCTCACTGGCGACCGCATTACACAGCTCAATTTGTCGGGCCTATTCTAGCCATTACATCATTGACGGTTATCGTGCTAGTGTCACTGATTCGAAAAGCCGATACATGGCAAGACTTTATGGTGACAATCCTCTTTGTGCTGTTCATTCACTTGCTGTTTTCGTCTACTGTGCATCCGTGGTATGTCATTAACCTACTAGCCATTTCCGTGTTTACCAGGCTTAGGTTTCCTGTGGTGTGGAGTCTGATGGTCGTCATCTCTTACTTCATGTACGGCAACGATTTGTATGAAGTCCCGTGGATGATTGCACTCGAATATGCGGTGGTGCTCATCTATTTTGTGTACGAGTTGAGGTCTAAAAATCAGCTCTCCAGCGGATGATGTGAGATGATAGAAGAGCGCAAATACGCTCTGTCTAGATGTGTGTAGATTTCGGTAGTTGTAATTGATTCATGCCCCAGCATCTCTTGCACTGCGCGCAGGTTCGCGCCACCTTCTACCAAGTGAGTCGCAAAGCTATGTCTTAACGTATGTGGACTAACTGTTTTTTGTATTCCTGCATCGAGACAAGCCTTTTTTACAATTTTGAAAATGCTCACTCTACTCAGGTTCTTTCCCAATTTGTTTAAGAAGACAGCATCATCAAAACCTTGGGCAATGTGCGCATGGTTTCTCACTTCGGTAATATAAATCTTAAGGTGCTTTAAGGCAGACTGACCAATTGGCACCAGTCTGTCTTTGTCTCCTTTTCCGACTACGCGTATAAATCCGTCATTAAAATAAATGTTGGAGATCAACATATTCACCACCTCACTGACACGGAGCCCACAGCTATAAAGCGTCTCCAAAATAGCACGGTCTCGTGCGCCACTCGCTTTGCTTAAGTCTACAGAATGTATGATTGATTCCACTTCTTCAACACTAAGCGTGACCGGTAGCCTTCTACCAATTTTAGGTACTTCGAGTAATTCTGATGGGTCATTGTCTATTGCATTTTCAATAAGCATGTACTTGAAAAATCCTTTGATGCCAGAGATTACTCGCGCTTGACTTCGGGCATTAAAACCGATGTCGTTGAGCATGCGAATAAACTGTGTCAGGTCGTCATGCTTGACTTTATTTGGAAGCGTGTCACTTTCTTCTACCAGAAATTTGGCCAGTTTAGTGACATCCGCAGTGTAAGACTCAACGGTGTTTTTAGACAAGGAGCGCTCTAGCTTGAGGTAACTCCGATAGCCGCGTATATATGGTGACCAACTCAATACCTCTAAAGTCATGCATATTTTAACGTCCTTTGCCACATGCGCATTGCAATTATCAACGGGCCTAACTTAAATCTGCTAGGCCAAAGAGAGCCAGAGATATATGGTGACAAAAATTTTGAGAGCTATCTGTCAGAATTAAGAGCCTCATTTGCTGATATAGAAATAGACTACTTTCAGAGTAATGTCGAAGGCGAATTAATAGATCACTTGCAGAAAGTTGGCTTTACTGTTGACGGAATTATTCTGAATGCTGGCGGGTATACGCATACCTCTGTGGCCATTGCAGATGCCATAGCGGCTATAAAATCAGAAGTGATTGAGGTGCATATTTCCAACGTGCACGCCCGAGAAGAATACAGGAAAGAGTCTAAAATGGCGGGCAACTGTCTTGGTGTCATCGCAGGTTTTGGATTAGACGGCTACCGATTGGCCTTGTCGCACTTCGTTTCAAAGCATGACTAAGTTTTTCGCCACCTGTTTGATTTTTCCGGTGAAGGTATATCAGTGGGTAATCTCACCGATTTTTCCAGCCACATGTAGGTACTCACCCTCGTGTTCCAATTACATGATAGAGGCATTACAAAAGCACGGGCCGCTCAAGGGTCTCTGGTTAGGGCTCAAGCGAATTTCCAGCTGTCACCCTTGGGGAGGAGATGGTTATGATCCCGTGCCTTGATTTCAATTGTTGGTCGAATTTGTGATGGTCTTGTGACATTTCCTTCCTTTCTTGCATCAAAATTCATTTAAAACCTACATCCTATGGAAAGAAGAAATTACTTTAATATGCTGCTGGCTTTTGTCTTTACAGTTAGTTCTATTAACCTATCAGCTCAAGACTCGGTGGTGATTAACGAGATTTTGCCTAACGGTACAGTCGAGTTAAAAAATGTAGGAGGTGCCACAGTTGATGTATCCATGTACCAACTCTGTAACTTCCCAAGTTACATGATGATTGCGCAAGGAAATGTAATCTGCGGTAACACGATGATGATGCCCGGAGATATCCTTGTGGTTGATAATTTTAATAATCTAAATATGGGTGATGGAGAGCTCGGACTCTACATTAACGGAGATTTCTCCAACCCGCTATCCATGTTAGATTATGTAGAGTGGGGGTCTAGTGGACATCAACGTTCTGGCGTAGCCCAGAATGCTGGAATATGGACGGCTGGAGATTTCTTTCCTGCCCTAAGCGCAGGCCAATCTATGGAGTATGCCGGTGCAGGTGATGGTTCAGCTAGTTGGGTAGCCCAAGCAAATCCATCTATTTGTGCGGAGAATGGAACTGGCGCGGCCTGTATGGTTGAGGGAGGAATTCTTGATGGAGGTCCTTTCGAGTTTTGTGTAGACTCAGTGCCTGACTTCGTTGCAAACATCTTTCTCGCTGCCAACTCGGGCAGTAGCAGCCAGTATGTTATTACAACTGGACAGGGTGTCATAGTGGACCTTCCTAATGCGCCTGAAGATGTGGACTTTAATGCCTTTGGTATTGGTACGTGTTTGATTTGGCACCTGAGTTATGAAGACACCATTCAGGGACTTGCCGTGGGTAATAATGCCTTGACTGATCTCATGGGCTGTTTTGATTTTTCAAATAGTATTACTGTCGACAGAATAGAGTGTGACCCTTGTTTAGTGCAAGGTGGAGTTATAGGTGCTCAGGACTTTGAATTTTGCATAGACAGTATTCCAGATTTTGTTGATGGCTTAACTGCGCAAGATTTTCAAGGTGATTTGACCCAATGGGTGGTGACAGACCAGTCAGGATCGATACTCGGTCTACCAACTATCCCAGATGAGGTTGATTTCAATGCAGCTGGAGCGGGAGTATGTCTTATCTGGCACTTGGCATATGAGGAAGGCTTAACAGGTCTCGAAACAGGAATGAACGTCTCTGGACTGGCTGGATGCTTTGATTTCTCTGACGATTTTGTAACGGTCACGCGCCAGTTTTGCGACTCCTGCGTTGTTGACGGAGGGTCTGTAGGATCGGCCATGTATGAATTCTGCTTGGACTCTGTTCCAGATTTCGTTTCTAATGAAATAGTTAGTGGTAACAGCGGACCGTTAAACCAGTGGCTATTGACTGATGATGCGGGAATGATTCTAGAATTGCCATTAAGTCCAGATGAGGTTGACTTTAATGCAGCCGCTCCGGGGACCTGTTTAATCTGGCACCTGAGTTATCAAGATGGATTAGTTGGCCTCGAGCCAGGCATGAATGCGCTTCAAGACCTGGAAGGTTGCTACGACCTTTCTGATGATTTTATCACCGTAGTGAGACAAAATTGTGATAGCTGTACCGTGTTTGGTGGTCAATTGAGCGGTGGTCCATTCAGTTTCTGTGTGGGTGACAGTATTGCCGACTTTATTGATGCTGGCGCAATTACTCTAGCTGGTAATACGGGCAGTTCTCAGTGGATAGTGACTGATGACAGTGGAGTGATATTAGGTCTTCCGGCATCATACACGGATGTTGATTTTGACAATGCTCCAGCAGGAACATGCTTGGTGCATCACATGAGTTTTGATGGCACAGTTGGTGGTTTGGAACTAGGTGCTAATGTGAGTGGCTTTACTGGATGCTTCGATATCTCAAATTCTATTGAGGTAGTTCGAGTAACTGAAGGCCCACCATGTGTGGTCTCACTTGATGAGCAAATGTTGTTGCAGACAGTGAGCATTTATCCTAATCCTGCAGAGCAAGACTTAACGGTCAATAACCACGGTGACCTTGCAGTATCAATCGTTTTAATTGATGTGACCGGGCGTCAGGTGAGTGATGTTCAGCTGCTTAATGCAAATGTGACACGCACCATTGATGTGTCAACTTTAGAGGCTGGCATGTATGTGGTGATGATTAATAATGGAGCGTCAAGAGTCTCAAAAACGCTGATAAAGCACTAAACTGATTTTAGATTTTATGTCAGGCCCGAATCATTGATTCGGGCCTTTTTTGTGACAAAGCGGCTGAAAACTGTCTAAATTGTAGC
>CAYSDH010000008.1:11257-26190 GCA_964429805.1 uncultured Flavobacteriales bacterium | reverse complement strand
ATCGTACTAAACTAAAATTGAGAAATGACTTTTGAACTAATATTATCTATCGCACTTGGAATCGGATTGGCAGCGGCCTGCGGTTTCAGAGTCTTCATTCCTTTATTTGGCGTAAGTCTTCTTTCTTACTTCGGTATAGGCATTGAAAATTTTTCTGACAGCTTTACCTGGCTCGGTGACTTGCCTGCACTAATCACATTTGGAGTAGCAAGTGTCATTGAAGTATTTGCCTATTACATTCCGTTTGTAGACAATCTCCTTGATACTATTGCCGTGCCTCTTGCGGCCGCAGCGGGTACACTTATTTCCTTTAGCACCATGGTTGAGATGGAGCCACTTCTTCAGTGGACCATTGCCCTTATAGCAGGAGGAGGAGTGGCAGGACTTATCAAGGGCTCCTCGGCAGTGACCAGAGTAGCATCGACCGCCACCACCGGAGGTATAGCTAATCCAATAATAAGTACAGTAGAAACCGGAGCCTCGGTCGGAATGACAGCATTGGCAGTGTTTATACCAGTGCTCGCCATTCTAGCCGTGTTGGTCATCTTGTTTGTGACCTACAGAGTAATACGCAGAATTAGAAGAAAGAAGGTCACCTCCTTATCTCATGATGACAATGCGGTCGGAAATTCTTCCTGACTCAGTCGCCATCATTAGCATGTAGACTCCCTCGCTCAGCGTGGAGATGTCAAGATTTGTAGTCATGTTGACTAGATTCTCTGATAAAATGATTTTACCCTGAGCATCAAAAATCATCAATTGCTCATTGACAAGGCTTTCATCTTTGAGCGCACAAGTCATATATGTTCCGTTGTTTGAAACAGTCATTACATCATTAAGACTTAACTCGTCTATGTTGTCTATCACTGTGCCGCACGCAGCGCAGTCATTCCAACATACCACATCAAGCTCAACATCTTCTGATGGAACAAAAAATCTGTTGGTGAATACATCTACAGAAACAGTACAGTCTGAACCTGGAGTCAGCATCTCCTCATCTGTCCATCCGTCAACAGTAAACTTATACTCGATTGTGTCAACTGGCACGTTCACTACTATTGAGTAAATCAAATCTCCATTATCGTCAGCCATAGGCGCGCACTCACCGCACCAGCCATTAAAAGTACCGTTAAGGTTTACAGTGGTGTAAGCACCAGCGTACTCTGACATGTCTACTTGAAACGTAACGTTAGCTGAAGTTGGAGGTGCACCACAGGCGTCACAGCTATTCCAGCATACCACAGGTAGCGTCTCATCTCCTGTTACTTGATGAATACGGTTGGTAAATTGACCAGTAGTCTGCGTGCAGGTTCCACCAGGGTTAAAAACCTCTTCATTCGTCCACCCGTCAGTAGTAAACTTGTATTCTATCGGTCCTTCTGGTAGGTCTTCTACCGTTAACTCATAGACCATGTCATTATCCAAATCTTCCATAATGGCACATTCTCCACACCATCCATTAAAACCACCATTGAGGTTAACCATCGTGAATGCTGGACCTGTGTATTCACTCATATCTACTTGGAAAGTGACATTGTTTTGAGCAAAGGCTAGCGTGCATGCAAATAAAGCTGTGAGGGCAAGTATTGACTTTTTCATTGGATTCAATTTTTTTGTAAAGATAGTATTCTCTTTAAATATAGTACATCTTACTATAAGTTGATTAATACACTATATTTGTCTTGAAAGACCCAATATTTGACGGATGCATAAAACAGACAAGAACCAAGTTAATGGAGTGCGGGACTACGGTTATTCCATACCTATAGATGATTTCTTCACCTGTGCTCTCTCTGTAGATTGCGCCATTTTCGGATTTGACGGGGAGTCTCTTAAGGTACTTCTTATTCAGCGTGGAGCTGAGCCCTTTATCGGCAAGTGGGCCCTGCCAGGTGACCTCATGTACCCCGATGAGAATCTCGATGATGCCTCGTCTCGAGTACTTAAAGACCTTACAGGTATAGACAATCTGTTTATAGAACAAATGCATGCCTTTGGTAGGGTCAATCGTCACCCGACCGGACGTGTGATTACGGTATCTTATTATGCCTTAGTCAAAATCCAGGATTATAATCCTCAGGCCTCCTCATGGGCTGATCAGCTGGAGTGGCACGATGTGACCGCCATTCCAGAGTTGGCCTTTGACCACAAAAGTATTTTGGAAAACACGCTTGAGAAGTTTCGCGAGCGTATGCGCATGCGTCCAATTGGATTTGAGATGCTGCCAGCAAAATTTACCCTCAACGACATACAGGTGCTTTATGAGCAAGTGCTTGACAAGAAGTTTGACAAAGGGAATTTCAGAAAGAAGATTCTGTCCACTAAAGCGTTGATTCCTTTAGAAGAATCAAGAGTTAATGTGTCGCACAGACCAGCAAAACTCTACAAGTTAAATCAAGAAGTGACGCAAGACACAACATTTGAAATATGAGATTAACCGCACTCACAGTCGCTTTTCTAATCAGTTTTTTATCTGCCCACACTCAAGTTGTCAAAGTGGAAGTGAAAAAGGAGGCCGATAAATGGCAGATGTATAGAGGTGGCCAACCATACTTCGTTAAAGGCGGAGGTGGTCATGTGTACCTAGATAAATTACTCGAAATAGGAGGGAACTCTATTCGAACTTGGGGTGCCGAAAACGCTCAAGAGATTCTTGATGAAGCAGAGTCAAAAGGAATCACGGTAATGCTCGGTCTTTGGGTGCAGCATGAGCGCCACGGTTTTGATTATGACAATAAGCTGGCCGTTAGAAAACAGCTTGAAGGATTTAGAAAAGTAGTAGAGAGATTTAAAGATCATCCGGCCTTGTTGATGTGGGGTGTCGGAAATGAGGTGGATCTAAATTACAGCAACACAAACGTGTGGGATGCCGTGCAAGACATTGCTAAAATGATTCACGAAATTGATCCTAACCATCCAACATCTACAGTGACTGCAGGCCTTGATGCCAAAGAGGTCGAGTTAATTCTGGAGAAAGCGCCAGACATTGATATATACTGTGTCAATACATATGGCGACATCGGAAAAGTGAAGGGCAACATCAATAAGTTTGGTTGGAACGGACCGTACATGATTACCGAGTGGGGTGTCAACGGACACTGGGAGTCGCCCAACACAGAGTTTGGTATACCAATAGAACAGACAAGTAAGGAGAAGGCCGCATCCTTCACCACAAGGTATACGGAGCACATTGCCGGTGACCCTGAGTTTTGCATTGGTTCGTACGCATTCTTGTGGGGACAAAAGCAAGAGACCACCAGTACGTGGTATGGACTCTTTACAAAAGATGGAGAGTCGAGTGAAGCAGTAGATGCCATAAGTCGATGTTGGGGCAATGAGCCTTCTAATTCTGCACCTACTTTAGAGTCTATCACGCTCGATGGAAAAAAGGCCTCAGAAAACATTTACCTCACAGCACAAGATGTGGTGAGCGCTCAGGTTGCGGTCACAGACAAAGACGGAGATCGCCTCAGTATAAGATGGGCAGTAAGACCAGAGAGCACAGACAAAAAGTCTGGAGGTGATGCAGAAGGTCAGCCTTCGATGGTCAACTGTGGGTTGAAAAAATCTGGAAAGACGGGAGCCAAATTCCGTGTTCCAAAAAGAGAAGGGCCATACAGGCTTTACGTATTTGTGTATGACGGAAAGGAGCACTTTGCGGCCGCCAACATCCCGTTTTACGCATTACCACGACCAGCGCAGGCAGAGCAAGCCAGAACTGTTGAGTTTAAAACACGCACGCTCGACTTACCAATTGATTGAACTAGACTTGGATTAACCCAATGAATGAAATCCTAGATAACCTAGACTACACGGTCATAGGTGGATATTTCTTAATCATTTTTGCCATCACCTATTGGAGCTACAAAAAGAGGGATGGAGAAAATTCCTCAGATTATTTTCTGGGCGGAAAGAGTCTGGGCTGGTTTGTCATTGGGGCATCTTTATTTGCGAGTAATATTGGTTCTGAGCACTTAATTGGTCTTGCCGGTCAAGGCGCGAGTGGCGATTTTGTGGCGGGACAGTTTGAACTTCTTGCTTCGTTAATTCTCATCCTGTTGGCTTGGTTCTTTGTTCCCTTTTACATGAAGTCTGGCGTGCATACCATGCCCGAGTTTCTTGAGCGCAGGTATGATAAGTGGGCCAGAGGTTACCTCTCTTGGGTGTCTATTGCTGCGTATATCTTAACCAAGGTGTCCTTCATCATTTTTGCAGGAAGCATCGCTTTAGAAGCATTCATCGGAATTGATTTCTGGGCAAGTGCAGTCGCCCTATTAATTTTTACTGGACTCTACACAGTTATCGGTGGTTTGCGTGCAGTAGTCTACACAGATTTGATGCAGACCATTGTGCTGATTGTCGGTTGTATTGCGGTCACATGGTTTGGACTTGATGCTGTTGGAGGCTGGGGTGAAATGGTGTCTCGTGTCAGTACCAATCATCTTGATTTATGGAGACCGCTGTCAGATCCAGACTTCCCTTGGTTAGGTATTCTTCTCGGTGCTCCCATTCTCGGTATTTGGTATTGGTGTACTGATCAAGTTATTGTGCAACGCGTGCTTGCCGCCAAAGGAATAGATGATGCCAGAAAAGGGTCAATCATGGCAGGCTATCTAAAGTTATTACCCCTATTTATTTTTATCGTGCCCGGTGTCGTGGCTTTTGCCTTAACTCAAAGCCCTGAGCCCATGTTTACTTTCAAAGAAGGAGGCTATGATGCAGCCTTACCATTACTCACCATGCATGTGCTTCCTCATGGCTTAAAAGGTATTATGGTTGCCTCAGTGATGGCGGCTTTGATGAGTTCCTTGTCCTCTGTGTTTAATTCTTGTTCTACACTCTTTACCCTCGACATATATAAGAAACGGTACCCTTCTGCTGGAGAAGGTCAGCTCGTATTTGTCGGCCGAGTATTTACTCTTGTGCTAATCGGTTTAGGCATGGCATGGATTCCTCTTTTCAAGCACATTGATGGAGGTTTATTCCAAAAACTCCAGTCCATCCAGGCATATATCTCGCCACCCATTGCTGCCGTCTTCCTTTTTGGAATAATGAGCAGAAGACTAAATGCGAAAGGAGCGAAATATGCACTCCTTGTAGGTGCCGCCATTGGCGCCATGAGGTTAGCGCTTGAAGTAGGGGTAAACCCTGAGAGTCTTCCGTCATTGCTCCAAGTCTTTGTTGGTATGAACTTTTTGTATTTCGCACTTGTATTGTTCATTATCTGCTCACTCGTTTTGATTGCGGTGAGCAGAGCTTCAGAAAAACCAGATTTGGATAAAATATCCGCCATTACCGTTGGCGGTTCTACCGTTCAGATTGAAGGAGAAGCAGGCAGTCTTTCCTTAAAGATTGCTTCAGCCTTATTAGTTGTTTGTGTAATTATACTTTGGATTGTATTCAGATGAGAAGATTAGTCACAGCCATATTCTGTTCGCTGCTTTGTCTTGTAAGCAGCTCAGCTCAAGAGCCAGCAGATACGACATCCGTTCTTGAAACTCCCGGGCAGGAGTACATGCTCGGATTGTTTCCAAAGCAAGAGCCGCTCAAACTCAAAGAGTTTGGAGTCAGTGGTTTTTACAGGTTTTTTGGAACCTATACTGACATGCGTGACCCCTATCTTTTAGTAGATCAAGGACAAGCGTTCACCACTGACCGCAGTCTCTTCATTGCTGATGATACGCAGTTGCCCAACCTGTGGATGAACATTGCCGGTAGACCATCAAAGAACACAAGCTTTAATATGGACGTGTTCATGTTTCAGTTTTTAAACGGTCAAGTCGGAGAGTCTTACGGTGCACAAGTGGTTGATTCGCTCACACCTCCTGTGTATGACCCATTAAGCGCCACCAGACTTGGCGGACGATTAGGGCTCAATCTTGGAATTAATTTGAGAGGAACGTATGCTACGGATATTGGTTCATTCGCAGCAAATATGGGAGGTACGCATTGGTACTACCTCAGTGACCTCACGTTCTCTTCATTTAGAGGGTATAACAGGTTTAATCTTTTTGAGCGAAATCCGTGGGACCCAGTCGAGAAGCGGCCTACTGACCGGTACAACAAGTTCTTTGCCGAGGGTGCCATCCAGCAAGATTTGCGTTGGGGTAATCAGGCGTTTCATGGACTGATACTTGAAGGTTCGTCCATGCCGGGCAACATGTCTTTTTCATTTTTATACGGAAGAACTCAAATGAATGGTGGACTAGGCACTGCGCCTGACCTGGCCATGGGTGGTCGTATCAAGCATGAAACAGACAAGGGTTTTGTTGCTTTTAACACATGGAATAGTCGCCAGTATGAAGACAGCTTAAACAAACACTCTGTCGGATATAACGTCCATACTATGGAGGTAGATCATAATACCAGAGACTTCTACATGCACCTTGAGTGGGGTGGAGGCCGATTCTACGCAAAAGATAGAAACGAAGGTTTTGGAGGCGCCATCAATGCAAAGCTCACCTTCAAGAAGACACCGCTCAATACACCAGTTGAGTTTCATTATTTCAGAATCTCGCCACGTGTCATTAATAACAATGCACAGTTCTGGAACACATCTATCCAAGAAGCCAATGCCACAAACACAGTGGCCGGAAGTGGCGGAGTGCTCGTTCCATTTGCCAGTTCCATGACACCGATAGGTCTGATGACCAACAACAGAACGGGGCTCAACATGAACCTGGAGAAAAAAATTGGTAAAAAATTAGTGATTGGTGGAGGATATGGAGTGTCGGCAGAAATTGAAGCGATTAGTAATAGCATCACCTTTTCGCACACAGTCAATCAGTTGACGCGATCGCGTTTTTGGCGCTGGAACTTTACGCCCAATGTTGGGCCTTATGACCGCTACTCAGTAGTGTATAGAGATGCCTATGAGACAGTAAATCTCAGTGATGATGAAGATGGAGTGGCCGTTAACCGCAAGCATTTCACCACCATGGAGCTGCAGTCAAAGTACAAGACTACATTGCTAAACAGAGAGCTGTACTTTTTCTTTTTAGGACGATACGGAACAGTGCAGCCAGACTTTAAAATTTTGCTACCGACTACAGATGCGGCCTATCTGCGTCAATGGTCTACCGAGTTTGAGTTGTATTATTCTCTCTCACCGTCATTCATTCTGTCAAACTATTTCGGCTATGAGCAAGTCAAGGGTAATCGTCAAACTGACTTAGACCTTGTCACTGACAGACCCAGAAATCAAGAGGGGGTCGGATTTGGTACAGGCTTCGAATTATCGCTAGGCAAGAACTCGGTGTTTAATCTGAGACATCGTTGGGTCGCCTTTCAAGACTTCACCTGTTCATTAGACCAAGCGAAAGGCACTGAGACCTTAGCAGAAATCAAAGTATTCTTCTAAAATGAACATGAAACAGTACATAATCATCGCATGCTGCTTACTTGGAATATCAGGCACAGCACAGGAATTGGACGTGAAAAAAACATGGGTTTCTGGCCATGCGCGTAGCATTCTCTTGACCGACACCTATGACGCGAGAGGACTCAACGACACAGTGACCGCTAATGCCCTGATGAGTGGTCATACCTTGCTTGACTTGGCGGCAAACATTCAGCCGACCGAAAACATCTTCATTCAAGGAAAGATCAGGATTAGAAATGACCACGGAGGTTTCTGGGATTCAGGAGTGACTTTTGATGTTAGAAATCTCTATTTGAGAGGAGTCATCGGTAACGCTTTTAGATACCAGTTAGGTGATGTCAACTATAAGCTGACAGAGTACACCTTTTTTAATCCTGATGAGGAGCTTTCTCAAAATGAGCAACTGGCCTTTATGTGGATGAGAGAGATGAACCGTTATGACTTGTTTTATGACGAGAATAATACCTGGAGACAGCAAGGCGTGACAGGTGAGTTTGGGCTCAAGTTCAAGAAGAACATAGAGAGCATGGACTTTAACATGTTTACCATGCGCCTCAATACATTTGAAACTGCCGCTTTTGAGCAGCTGTATACGGGAGCAAGAGTCTCGCTAAAGCAGAGCGACATGTTTGATTTTCACGGTAACTATGTGCACGCGTTTGACTTGATAGGTACTTCAGCAAACACTGACCGTTATGACAACTCAGTCATCACTGGTGGGTTTGGAGTGCACAAGGATATCAGCGATTGGAAAGGGCACATCCATTCTGAATTTGGAATCTCAAATGAAGAGAAGATACTTCAGACAGACACGTTGACGAAAGAGGACTATTTCTCTGACATAGAATTCAAGCTAGAGAACAAGGATTCGAAAATGCAGTTTACTCTTGGGTACAACGAGGTTGGTCCGCAGTTTAGAAGCATTGGCGCCCAAACTCGCAGGCTCAACGTAAACGCTCAGCCTAGAGCATTTTCTCGCATCGGAAACACGCAAGAACTCAGATCACTGGGCATGCTTGATATCATCAGAGATGCCTCGCTTTACAACACTCGATTGAACAATAGCCTCATGGCCTTCAACCCGAGTTATGGAAACTTCAGACCTTATGGCAAAGCGACTCCTAACAGACGTGCGATGTCAGTAACTGCCGATTTTAAAGAGTTAGTCGATTTTATTGATGTTGGCGTTAATCTAATCTCTGCCTCAGAAGTAATCGGTTCGGGTACGGCTGATTTAAAGCAATTTATGGTCATGAGCGGTCAGACTAACATTCATATCGGTCAGTTGCTCGAAACAGAAAGACAAATTGACCTCATTGTTGGTTATTCTTCAGAAAGCACCACACGTAGTGGAGATTCTGATTTTGAGAGTATTGACCTGAGCAACACCGTGCTTGACCTCGCTACAGAAATCGGTATAGTTGACGGGTTAAAGTTTGTTGCAGCCTACAGAACCCTTGAGAGTGAAGGAAATGAACTAGAGCGTAGAGAAAACCAAATCGGTGAGTTAATAGGCTTCACCACCTATGATGTCTCGTTTAAGGAAGACCTCTCTGCACTCGGACTGAGATACGATTTTAACGAAAACGCTATGCTTAACTTCCAATATTCACGTTATTTATATAACGATAACAGAGGTATACAGCAGCCGTATGCCTTAAATGACTTGTCTATTATTTACAGAATCAAATTCTAAAGAATATGAAAATCACAAGAATTACACTTTTACTCTTATCCGTCAGCGTACTTATCGGATGTAACAGAAGCGATGCCGAGTTTGAAGGGCCATCATTAGACAATGTCTTTGGAGACTTCAGTGTTATCGAAGATTTCACGGTTTCTAATTCGGCAGTAGATTTTGCTGGAAATGAGAGCACGTACTTTAATGCGCAGTTTAGCAAACAAGTTGACTGGGAGATAAACATCACCGGGCTGCAAACAGGAGCGCACAAAGTCATCACCGGATTGTCTGACAACATCGGAGCGGCTTTGTCTACTTGGGATGGTTCGACCACTCACTTGCCAATGTTTGCCGCAGAGTCTTGCGCCATCAAAGCAGAAGTGTTTGATGCAAGCGACTCCTTGCTTTACCAATACTTTGACACCATCCAAGTGGTCACGCCAAAGTTGGTAGACGGACTGTTAGTTGCTGACTTTGAAGACGGCATTCCTACTGGCTGGGGTAACTTCATACAGAGTGGTGCAAACATGAGTTATCTAACCACGTCTGACGTTCAGGCTGGTCAAGTCTTGTCTTGAGGTAGGAGGAGAAGTCTCTTGGGATTGGTTAATTCTCTATTTCGATATTCCAGGTTCGCAGTATAATGACTCGGGGTCTAACACATTTGACTTGTCTGACAACGCGACTGAAGTGTACTTCAACGTATTTTTAAATGTCCCTGAGGCCATTACAAATGAGCTTGTCCTATTCCAGTTTATGGAGGATGACAATCTTGATGGTCAGTTTAATGAGAATTCAGAAGACATGTACTCTATCGAGATAGGTAATCTTGATGCTGGGTGGCAGCACATCAGTTTGAAGTACAGCGACATGGCTGCTCTTGTTAACGGACAGCCAAGTGATCCAAGTGGAAATGGACTGCGCGAAGCAAACAAGTTGCACAACGTTAGAGTGCTTGACCTTGCCAATCCAGATACAGGATACACGCAGGTATACATCGATTTCATCATCTTCACAGAAGGCGCTCCATTACAACCATGACCAGATTATTTCTCTCCAGTCTAGCACTGCTTGCATTTAGCTCTTGCAGCAATGAGTTGGCACTTTTTGATGTGGGCCAACCTTATGACCCGACAACTTCTGCGTCAGTAGATGGATTTTATGCCACCGAGATTTTTTCTGACCACTTGTCTGATGAGGTGTGGGTGTCTAAAGAAGTAGACTGTATCAACATTTCTGATGAAAAGGAAATCACCTACAGCGGAGAGGGATCTATCCATGTAGTGTGGGACAAAATATCGTCTCCATGTCCATGGCTCGGTATGGGCTTTGGCTGGAATAATTGGGCCGGAAAAAACTTTGGTAAAATCTATGACCATTCGGCCTTGCAGTTTAAAATTCGCTCAGCCTCTGAGACCATGAAGTCACTTCCGGTGGCTATGTGCCTAGAGGATTATGGCGGACTTCAAGCCTGGACCGGATTTAGTGGAAAAATGCTTGATACGGAGACGATTACCACAGAGTGGTCAACAGTGACAATTCCGATTCTTGAGTTTAATTTTGAAGAGTACGGCACTGATGTCAGTAACATTAAACAGTTCATGATTCAGTTTGAAGCCGCTGGCGATATCTACATTGATGAGGTGAAAATAGTGGAGCATCAAGGCTCACTAAAAAGACGAGCCACGTTGTTTTATGACCAGAAAGCGGACCTTAACCTTGGCACACTAGTACCTGCAAGTTCTGTGGCCCCATGTGTAGAGGTCGGTGATCATGACATATACCTGGCCATAGACGATGAAAACCTCTATGTGCATGCCATCATAGCAGATGACAGTCCGCTGCAGAATAGTCAAGAAGGTGACGAAATCTGGAATGGAGACGGTATAGAAATTGCCTTGTCTACCAACAGTGACTCACCTTCACGCAGAGCATATTACCTGAAGTCTGATCGGCAGATTGGTCTGAAGGCTACTGACAATCCCTATGTCTGGGATTGGAGAAGCCACAAGAAAATGGAAGATGCTTACATCTTCACCGAACTCGCAGATAAAGGGTACATACTCAAGGCTCAGATACCACTCAAATCGCTAGGTGTAGAGTCTTTTGAACTTGACAAAGTCTATGGCCTAGAAGTCGCGATAGACCAAGGCACAACTGATGGACGTGAAGTGCAGATGCGCTGGAATAGTCCTGATCGAGAAGGGTTTCACAAGAACCCATCACTCTGGGGTGAAGTATTAATCACCGGATTTTCAAACTAATTACGATGAACATTAGAACTACTCTTCTCCTCGCAGCCATCTGCGTGGGGCTTGCAGCCTGCAAAACCAAATCTCCTATTACATCTTCTACTGCTCAGACAACTTCCTCTGCGGAGTCCATGAATGATGCAGACATAGAAAAGATACTTTCTGGCATGAGCTTGGAAGAAAAGGTTGGGCAGATGACTCAACTCAACATAGATGTCATCTCTGTGGGTGAGTTATACAACCTAGAAAAACCACACCGACTAGACAAGGCGAAATTGGAAAAAGCCATTGTAGAAAAGCATGTTGGGTCTATTCTCAATGTAGGTGGGCACGCATATTCGCTCGCGCACTGGCAAGACTTTGTGGGGCAGATTCAAGATGTGGCCACAAAGAAAACGCGAAGTAAAGTGCCTGTGATTTACGGTATAGATGCCATACACGGAGCCAACTACTTAACAGAAGGAACACTCTTTCCGCAGCCGCTCGCGCAGGCCGCCACTTTTAATCCTGCCTTAGTTGAAATGGGCGCTAAAGTGACGGCTTATGAGACACGTGCCACCGGTGTGCCTTGGAATTTTAGTCCTGTGTTAGACATGGGAAGACAACCCCTTTGGTCTAGATTTTTTGAGACGTACGGAGAAGATGTGCACCTAGCCACTGAAATGGGTAGAGCAGTGATTAAAGGGTATCAAGGTGAAGATGCCTCTGACCCTTATAGAGTTGCATCAACCATGAAACACTTTTACGGATACAGCGCACCGCTCTCTGGAAAAGACAGAACACCAGTCTACATCCACGAGCGTCAATTGAGAGAGTACTACCTGCCAACTTTTGAAGCCGCCATAGAAGAAGGAGCACTCAGCGTGATGATAAATTCGGGTGAGCTTAACGGCATAGCGGTCCATGCCGACAAGGCCATCTTGACTGACCTGCTGCGCACAGAGCTTGGCTTTGACGGTGTAGCTGTGACAGACTGGGAAGACATCATGAAACTAGAAGTGCATCACCGTGTGGCCAAAGACAGAAAAGAAGCGGTAAAGATGGCTGTGCTTGCAGGGATTGACATGAGCATGACACCTAACGACTACACATTTACAGATTTGTTAATCGAACTGGTAAAGGAAGGAGAGGTGCCAATCTCGCGTATCAATCAGTCGGTGCGGAGAGTGCTGCTCATGAAAAAGCGACTTGGCCTGTTTGAAAATCCGATGACTCCGAGAAACACGGATTACCCAGATGTGGGTAGTGATGTGCATGCCGACTTGAGTTATGTGACAGCCTGTGAGTCCATCACCTTACTTAAAAATGAGAATAACATTCTACCGCTAAAAGCAGGTTCGGAATTGATAGTGACAGGTCCTGCAGCAGATTCGCGCATCATGCTTAATGGGGCATGGTCAAGAACCTGGCAAGGTGTAGATCCACAGTATGATGATTTAGATGATTTGACCATCACGCAGGCATTGAAAAAGAACTTTGCCAAAAAGGTGTTTTACAGCGAAGGATGCTCTTTAGATGAGATGAAGGATGTCAGTCAGCTAAAAATTCGAGCCAATCGAGCGGATGCTATCGTGGTGTGCCTTGGAGAATTGCCAAGTTCTGAAACGCCAGGTAACATTGTGGACTTGACCATTTCAAAAGCGCAGATTGAGCTGGTGAAGGCCATGCACGCCACAGGCAAGCCAGTCATTGCTGTCTTGGTAGAAAACAGGCCGCAAATTATCTCTGAGATTGAAGGACTATGTGATGCTGTGCTGATGGCTTATCAGCCCGGGCAAGAGGGTGGAAGAGCCGTTGCCGATATTATTTCAGGTGTGGTTAATCCGAGTGGTAAACTACCATTTACCTATCCTAGATATGTCAATGACTTGGTGACCTATGACAGAAAACGTGCAGAGGATTTGCACAAAGATTTTTCTTGGAATGCCTTTAACCCGCAGTGGGCGTTTGGTGCCGGATTATCTTACTCAGAGGTAAAGTATAGTGATCTAAAACTCTCTGCCGATACGCTTAAAAAGGGCGGGTCATTGGATGTAAAATTTGTTATTCAGAACATGTCTCAGCGAGAGTGCAAAGAGACTGCACTCATGTATGTAACTGATCAGGTTGCGTCAATTACCCCACCTGTAAAGAGGTTGAGAGCTTTTCAAAAAATAGCACTCGGCCCTGAAAAAGGACAAGTAGTAACCATGACAATTACTGAAGATGACCTCAAGTTTGTAGGTGTCAGCAATACATGGATTGCAGAAGAAGGAATGTTCTCAGTAGAGGTAGACGGAGTGCAAGTGCCGTTCTATTATTCTGGAAAATAAGATTCAATAGTTTAAGCTATCCAGCGTTCCATGGCCCCAAGGTCATGCACGTTTTTGTAGCCTATTTTTTCAAGCCTTCGTTTTCCTTGAGCGGACTTATTGCCGCTGTTGCAGTATAAGATGATTGGCCTATTCAGGTTATAGATGGCGAGCTCAGTTTTAATCTTTTCTAAGGGCACATTTATGGATTGGTCAATACGCTGAGCTGCATGCTCGCTCGCACTTCTGACATCAAGCAGCACAGCATCTTTCTTTAAGAGTGTCTTTGCCTTGGCCACAGAGATTACTTCTTCATACTTGCCAATCAACCTGAGGTAACCTACATACATGGCTGAGGCCAAGCAGTAGTGAGTCGTAATCATAATCAGTTGCAGACAGACGAGCACACCGCCAATAATGTAGGCCGTAGTCTGTGTCATGTAGACCATTGACAAAGCGATGAGCAGGTTTGTCAAACCTCCTATTAGACAAGCGATTCTGCGTGGCAATGGATTTGGCGGCAGCGCGTTTCCTTTGACCATGTGCCGCACTACCTTATTGTACAGCACATCAACTGGATGCACTTTCTCAAACCAAAACGGTATGATGCCTAATGCCGCTAAGACATAGTGTACAAATGGATTCATGGTATACAGCCCATACAGCGCAGCAATCATGCACACCGTTGGTGTAAAGCGAAGTCCGTTACTAATATTCTGAAGTTCGTCTAGACTACAGCTTGTGTAGCCTTGTTGTTTAAGTCCTTTCATTCTTAACATATTAAACACAAATTGGTGATGTGTTACATATGTCTTACGACAAGGAGGGGGCCAGGTTACAGTAATTGAGGATTGAATACCGCTTGCTCAGACCAGCGATTTACGCTTTATGAGATACTCTATCAGCACTTGGTCAAATCCACGGCCAATGTCGGTAGGCACCATGTCTATACGATACTGGGCGCAGCGCATCTTGAGCTCTTCTTCATAGGCGCGTGCTGCTTTGATGTAAGCCGCTTTGATTTCACTGGGCTGTGCTTTAATCTCAGTACCAGTTTCTGGGTCAATAAACGTGTGCGGACGATTCTCAAACTTAAAGTCCATCTCCGTTTTGTCATCTCTCACATGAAAGAGAATTACCTCATGCTTATTGTGCCTCAGGTGCTGCATGGCAGAGAACATTTGCTCTTGGTCTGCTTCAGAGTCCATCATGTCAGAAAAAATCATGACCAATGATCTACGGTGCGTGTTTTCAGCAATTTCATGCAGCGCCTCAATGGTTGCTGTGCGCTTATTTTCTTTGGTGGCCTCTTCTGAGACGAGTTGCTC
>CAYSDH010000008.1:6065-11247 GCA_964429805.1 uncultured Flavobacteriales bacterium | reverse complement strand
CATCATAGAGATAACGGTGATGCGACTGAGAGGTTTTACATTGAGTATTGAGACTAAGTGCCTCGTCAAACAAGCTGACACCCACAGCATCTCGCTGACGCCTTAGCAGCTCAATCATGGCCGCAGCGGCATAAGCCGAAAATTTAATCTTGTTATACGTACCCTCTTTGGTGTTATAGTCCTCTGGGTAGTACATGGATGATGAAGTGTCAATCACCAATCGGCAGCGCAGATTAGTCTCTTCTTCATACTTCTTGATATACATCTTCTCAGTGCGCGCATAGAGCTTCCAGTCTATATGTCTGGTACTCTCTCCAGCGTTATACTGACGGTGCTCGGCAAACTCTACTGAGAAGCCGTGAAAAGGACTCTTGTGCATACCCACGATAAAGCCTTCGACTACTTGTCGGGCAAAGAGCTCGAGGTGAGACACCTCTTGAAGCTGATTTCTATCAATGTTTACTGGCATAGTAATCCTTAAAACGCGCGGACAAGATACACATTGTCCAGGCATGAGTGGGGCAGGCTTTGACTTCTATTTATAGACAAAAAAAAGACCCGCACTAGGCGGGTCTCACAGTAATCAGATGAAGATCAGAGCTGCGCTTCTATTTTCTCAACTAGCTTGGCCTTAGGCACGGCTCCCACCGATTTGTCCACGACCTCACCATTCTTTAAGAAAAGAATCGTTGGGATGTTGCGCACCCCATATTTTGCAGCAAGTTCTTTATTCGAGTCAACATCGACTTTAGCGATGATGGCTTTACCCTCATAATCAGCAGACATTTCATCTACGATTGGGGCTATCATTCTACATGGTCCACACCAGGTGGCCCAAAAGTCAATCATTACAGGCTTATCAGTCTGTAACATCTCCTCATAATTTGCGTCCGTAATTTCCAGCGCCATTGTTTCAAAATTTATTAATACGAAAGTATGCTTTATTCTACTTGAGCAAAAAGCCTGCCTTGTTCAGATCGCTGCCATTATTGCTGAAAAAAGAACTCAATTGACGTGTAAAAACCGCAAGACACACATTATCAGTGGTTTATAAAATTGGCACAAATCTGCCATTCTGCGCTATTCTGTGAATAAGTTCGGACTCTCTTTCCTACTTTTACGCCTTTCACAAAGAAGTTTAGCGATGTTCGAGAATCTGTCAGACAAATTCGACCGGGCCTTTAAGGTTTTAAAGGGACAAGGTCAAATCACCGAAATTAATGTAGCGGAGACCTTAAAAGAGGTCAGACGGGCACTACTTGATGCCGATGTCGACTTTAAAACGGCCAAAGAGTTTACCTCTCGGGTAAAGGATAAGGCCATGGGAGAAGATGTACTCACATCAGTGTCTCCCGGTCAGTTGATGACCAAAATTTGCCACGATGAGTTAAAGCAACTCATGGGTGGTGAGCAGGTAGACATCAACATGGAAGGCAAGCCTGTGGTGGTGCTAATGTCAGGTCTGCAAGGATCAGGTAAGACGACATTCTCTGGTAAGCTGGCCAATTGGCTTACCAAGAAAAAAGGAAGAAGAGTACTCTTGGTGGCCTGTGATATCTATCGTCCTGCGGCCATCGATCAGCTGCACGTGGTGGGTGATAGCATCAATGTTGACGTATTCTCAGATCGTGATAATAAAGATCCTGTAGACATCTCTCAAAAGGCGATAGCCCATGCCAAGACTAATGGATACTCGGCAGTCATCATTGACACGGCCGGTCGTCTGGCGGTTGATGAAGAGATGATGACCGAGATAGAGAATGTCAAGAAGGCCATCAATCCTTCTGAAACGCTGTTTGTGGTAGACGCCATGACTGGACAAGATGCGGTCAACACGGCAAAAACATTTAACGAACGTCTCAATTTTGATGGTGTCATACTCACCAAGTTAGATGGTGATACACGAGGTGGAGCAGCCCTGTCTATTAAGTCGGTAGTCAATAAGCCAATCAAGTTTATCGGTACCGGTGAAAAGATGGATGCCATTGACATATTCTACCCAGCGCGTATGGCTGACAGAATACTGGGAATGGGTGATGTTGTCTCGCTGGTAGAAAAAGCGCAGGAGCAATTTGATGCCGAAGAGGCCAAGAAGCTTCAAAAGAAAATAGCCAAGAACAAGTTTGACTTTGAGGACTTCTTAAAGCAGATTCAGCAGATTAAAAAGATGGGTAGCCTTAAAGATGTCATGGGTATGATACCGGGCATGGGCAAAGCCATGAAAGGTGTCGATATGGATGACGATGCCTTTAAAGGAGTCGAAGCCATCATACGCTCCATGACTCCGACTGAGCGATCTAATCCGCGCGTGCTTGACATGAGCAGAAGAAAGAGAATTGCTAAAGGAGCGGGGACTTCTGTGCAGGAGGTCAACAAGCTGGTCAAGCAGTTTGAGGAAATGAAGAAGATGATGTCCATGATGTCAAACAAAAGAAACATGGCCAACATGATGCGTAACATGCAAAAGATGGGTGGCCGCATGCCGAAGTAATCATGGTCGAAGACTCGCTAGACATGGAATTATTAGACGGAAAGAAGACATCAAATGACATCAAAGATGAGATTGCCGGAGAGGTAGCTCACATGATTGAGGTGGGAGAGAAGAGACCTCACCTTGCCGCCATTCTGGTCGGTACAGACGGGGCCAGTAAGACCTATGTGGGCGCCAAAGTGAAAGCCTGCGAGCGTGTGGGTTTCAAGAGCACCTTGGTCGAGTTACCCGAAGATTGTACAGAAGACCAACTGCTCAAAGAGGTGCATGCACTCAATGCCAATGAAGACATAGATGGTTTTATCGTTCAGCTGCCATTGCCAAAACATATTGACGAGCAACTGGTCATTGAGGCCGTGGCGCCAGAGAAAGACGTTGATGGTTTTCATCCCAGTTCGGTGGGGCGCATGGCCTTAGGCTTAGACTGTTTTCTACCTGCCACGCCTTATGGCATACTTCAGCTCCTAGAGCGATATGATGTGCCTACTCTGGGAAAACACTGCGTAGTAATCGGGAGAAGTCATATTGTTGGTTCTCCCATGAGCATTCTTCTTTCGCGCAATGCCTATCCGGGTAATTGTACCGTGACGTTGACACACAGCCGTACAGAAAACCTACATGAATTGACCCAGTCGGCAGACATACTTGTAGTGGCCTTAGGTCGTGCCGAGTTTGTGAAAGCCGACATGGTCAAAGAAGGAGCGGTGGTTATTGATGTGGGCATCACTCGTGTCAAAGATGAGTCTAAGAAGAATGGATACCGACTGCTAGGCGATGTCGATTTTGATGAGGTGGCGCCTAAATGCTCCTTTATCACGCCAGTGCCAGGCGGTGTAGGTCCCATGACCATTGTCTCTTTGCTAAAGAATACCCTGAAAGCTGCGCGCCAAGCCTAAAAAGATTAAGGGCATTTCCTTCAACAATTCTGCCTTAAAAATCCCTTAGGAATTGTCTCTGAGGCATCATGCGTATGCAGAAATTAGCAATCAAAATCTTGACTTATGATTAGCTTAGGAGCACGCGTAGAGCATCCATCTTTTGGAGAAGGAATCATTGCCGCTGACGAAGGGAGCACATGGACAGTATTTTTCAGAAGCGGAGATCAGTCCATCTCCAAGTCCTTTGATGGTTTTAATGTGCTGGCCTATGGCTGGGAGCCTGATGAGGTTGAAGAAGCCTCTTTTGATACCGATCAGGTCATGGATCTCATGCGCGAAGTGCTTGAAGAGTCAAATGCCATTACCTATGAAGTAGAGCTCGGTGAGCGATGGGAGGGAGGCACAGTAGAACTCAAGCCCGCAGACGAAAAGCATCAGAGTAAAGAGATACCGCTTGACACTTTCTGGCACAAGATTGTGATGATGAGAGACCGACTGCGTGTCTTAGAGCAAAACATCAACTCACACAAGGTCTTGACTGATCAAGACAAAATAGGCCTGCAACAGTACATCAGTCGCTGTTATGGATCCATGACCACCTTTAATGTTCTCTTTGCCGACAAGGAAGATCATTTCAAAGGAGAGAAGAAGGGTTAACTTAAATCCCTTTCGTTTTCTATAGTCTTCGATTAGGCCCTTATGGCCCGTGGCGCTTGATATTTGCGTACATTTAGGCACCTTAATATCAAAAAAGTAGAAATGGATTTAACAAAGGTTTTATTAGAGTCTCTTGGAAATGGAGGACTCAGTCAGATAGCCAGCTCTGTAGGAATGGATGAGAACAAAACGAGCTCAGCCATGGGTGCCTTGGTGCCAGTTCTTTTAGGAGCCATGTCTAACAATGCCAAGTCAGGTGGTGCAGAGGGACTCTTAGGAGCACTCGATAGCGACCATGATGGAAGTATTCTTGATGACATCGGAGGATTCCTCGGAGGAAACAACAGCTCAAGAGCGGCCAACGGTTCAGGCATATTGAAGCACATACTCGGAGACAAGACAGAAACAGTATCAAGCGGACTGGCCGGAAAGCTAGGTGTTGATGCGGGTGCTATCGGGAAGTTGCTTCCTATTCTTGCTCCCATGATTATGGGTTATCTCGGAAAGCAGAAGAGATCAGCTGGCAACAGTGGCTTTAGTTCTGACGGCATCGGTGATCTTCTCGGTCAATTGGCCGGAGGCTCAAAACAAGAGGACGATGGACTAGACATCGGTGATATCTTTGACATGGTCGGAGGTCTTGCAGGTGGCAACAGCGGTGGAGGTGGACTCCTCGGTGGTCTACTAAAGAACGTCTTAGGAAAATAAAGAGGTTTTTTAACCAAGTATATAAGCGCTTCATTCCTTTTTGGGATGGGGCGTTTTTTTTGCATTGTGGGTATGTGGAGGTTCTGGGATTCTGGGATTCTGGGATTTTGAGATGTGAAATTTCGAGGTTCTGCGACAGATGTTCTGATTCACTCATATAGGAGTGTATGTGCCTTCGGGAATTAATAGGCAGCAGTGGAGATAAATACGAGAGTTGAGTTTTCGGATTAACATAGCAATGGACTGCGAGAACCCTTCTCTTGTTGTTGAGGTCAGGCCAATGCTGAGATAGAGTTTGAGACAAGGGCGGCTAGACCAATGATGGTCATGTGAGTTCTTAAAGAGAACTACTAATTGGCTGATTTCGAAGGGATCGCGTAACTTTCGTCTGCATGAACATACGTTACTTCATAGCAGGCATTATAATCTTACTCTTCATGAGTACGTG
>CAYSDH010000008.1:2896-5965 GCA_964429805.1 uncultured Flavobacteriales bacterium | reverse complement strand
AAATCAGGTCTGGAACCTGATTGACTATGAAATCATTCAATAAGCTAGACAAATCCAATTCCGAATAACCATGAAACAACTAATTATTCTCAGCATTACTTTTCTATTCTTCCTCACGGTCTCTGTTGACGTGCATGCTCAAATGACTGATTAAGAGATGCAAGGCACCTACTGGATTACCGTGACCATATGAAAAAGTATTTCATGAAAATAGGTGCGGATGACGGAGAGAGCATTCCCATGAGTGCCAATGGTCTGGGCTTTAATCATATTGGTGACCAGACTCCAGAAGGCTATCATTACAGCACGGCCATTTGATTCTGAACTAAATAGAAGAATACCGTATCTTAAACGAAGGTGAACATACGTTACTTCATAGCAGGCATTATAATCTTACTCTTCATGAGTACGTGTAAAGAAGAGGAATGCCCAGAGACCTGCGCAGAGGATGAGAGCATAGCGGAACTTCATGATTGGTTTTTCTATGACGAAGGCAGCTACTGGATTTATGAAGAAGAGAACTCAGGCGCGCTTGATACGGTCACTGTGTATGATGCATGGAGAGGAGCCGATCCAGATGGTGAAGAAGGTTTCATTTGGCATTCATATAGCTCTTATTTTGATTACGATTTTACCTACATTTTTCATGATTCCTTCAGTCGTTCATGTGCCATAGGTAACTGTCAGTGTAAGAGAGTGGAGCGATCCAAGTCTAGACCGGGTGATTTTGTAGGGGCAGATTATATTTTTCACTCTCCAGTTTTTGTTGGGAATTGGGGAACCCTTGACGATGGTGCTGTAGTTACAGTGACCGACAGACTTGATTCTTTGACATTAAATAATCACATATTTACAAATGTTTTTAGGCACCATGCCACTGAGGATGATTCTGAAGGGGATCAAGAGGTGGTCTATTTTATAGGAAGACATTTTGGCATTATTAAAAAGGAACTAATCGATGAAAATCAGGTCTGGAACCTGATTGACTATGAAATCATTCAATAAGCTAGACAAATCAAATTCCGTCCACGACTCCTTCATCAAATCCAAGCCAACATCATTGTATTTTATTCCTCAAGTGTAGGTCGAATTTGTTATTCCGTGAATCTCACAAATCACATTTGATAATCCTGCTGAAGCGAATTCTCAGTAGGTTCTACATTTTTCAAGTTCACTTTAAATTGACCCGTCTCACCATTTTTGGCGCGTAAGAAGAAATCATAGGTTCTTCCTTTCTGTAAAGAGATTTCATAATAACCATCCTTGTCTGTGCGGCCAGTAAACACATGCTCTCTTGTCTTTCCGTCTAGCACTCTAACCTCTTCAAACGGCAGAGGCTTGTCATCATTGGTTAAAATGGTGCCAAACACACTGACATTGCTATGCGTGCTCAGCAACTCAGAATCGATATTGAGCGAGTGAAGGATGTCGGCATTACTGACATCAATCTCATAAATGTCTCGCTCGCCAATACCATCTTCATACTCTGCGGAGATAAGCAGCTTCTTATTATCGGCTGTCATAGAAAAGGTGGACTCTTCATTTACGGTATTAATCGGGTACCCTAAGTTGACTGGTGTGGTCCACTTTCCATCCTTCAGTTCACTTCTAAAAATGTCATAACTGCCCATGGTCAAATGCCCATCGCTGGCAAAAAACAAGGTGTTTCCATTGGGATGAATGAAGACAAATTTCTCATCGCCATAGGTGTTGATTACATCGCCAAGGTTTTCTGGTTTTCCCCAAGAATCTGTGCCGCTTCGTTGACTTCTATATATGTCGCCATGCCTCATTCCGGTGGGGCGTTCTGAGATAAAGTACATGGTGTTACCATCGGCAGTGATGCTCACAGATGACTCAAAGTAAGACGTGTTTATTCTGCCTTTTAGTTTTTGAGGAATACTCCATGATGCCCCATTAAAGTCAGACTGAAAGATATCTCCAGCCATGCGCGTGTTGTTCTTATAGACAAAAAGTTGCTTCCCATCAGGCGCGATACTCAGCACGGCATCATGGGTCTCTGAGTTGACATTTGCATCAAATCGCTCGGCCGAAAACCAGGTGCTCTCCTCTTCATCCCATTCGCAGAAGTAGATGTCCTCAAAGTACTTGAAGTCGCCCGCCTCATCAACCACATTACTGGTTGACGGACGCCTAGACGTGAAGACCATCATCTTCCCATCTGCAGTAATGGATGGAGCGTAGTCATCAAATCTGGAGTTGACATCCAAGGTCAAGTTATTGATTTCGACATCTACTGGCGCTTGCATCATTTCTTTGGCATATAGGCACTGGTCTATGAAGTCTTTGACATTGACTCGCTCGGCTTTTTCATCAGTGACACTGAGTCTGTAATCTCTATAGGCCTCAACAGCGAGGTCTAATTCAGCCAATCGGTGATAGGTATAACCCAGCATAAGGGGAAGCTCCTCATCCACATTGCGATCTAATTGCTTGGCCTTCTCAAAGTATTCTCTTGCAATTTTGTAGTGCTTCAGATTATACTGCACTTCACCTATTCGGTATGCGATGGTCGCACTGCCCGGATTCGCTTTATCTGCCTGTCTATATAAGTCAAGCGCGCCCCAAAAGTTATTTTTCAAAAATTCTTGTCGTGCCTGCGTCATCTTGAGGGCCACCTTGGCCTTGTTTTGGGCAGAGTAGTCAGTCATGCATGCACACAGGAGAATTAAAAGCAGTAATCGTTTCATAGTTTATCTATAGTCTTCGAATCGTTTTGCTCAGTCGCTCGGACTGCATGTTCGTTTTTTCTTAAGTCAATTCGCTCGTGCACCACAGTCACAGCGGCCACCGCACCAAGCATTGATGCAAACGAAGCAAAAATAAAGCCAAGTAAAGGCACTTTCATCCCAATCACTATGAATATACCGATTGCCAGCGCGATTCCTTTGTATGCTCTCACAAAGCGGGCACTGTCTCCCATGCTGAGTCGCCTGCGCTCATTGACATAATCTATCATGGAGAAACCATAATAATAAGCCGACACACCCACGGTGATGATGATGGTTATCGGTGCCACAATTGGAAAGATGAGCGAAAGTGACCAAA
>CAYSDH010000008.1:0-2796 GCA_964429805.1 uncultured Flavobacteriales bacterium | reverse complement strand
GGCGACCAGCACACCGCGCAACACATCTTTGATAAATCGGTCTACGCGAAAGGGATAGGAATTTCCGGTCAGTTTTTCTTCTACTTTTTCAGACAAAAAAGCGAGAACTGGCGACATGAGAATCAGCAGCACGTACTTCATCATAATGGCCATCAGCAACCACAAGAGTATGCTGCTCAGTATTTTAAGAAAGGAAGAAGAGCCTGCGTTAATCCATTCTTTACAGGTCTCCCAAAAATTCCAAAAGGACTTGGCGCGTCCTTCTTCCACAGGGTCGGGTTCGAGTTGCAGGTACTCGTTCGTCCAGACTTCAACCTGGTCTGCGGCAGAGCCTATGAGCGTAGCGCCTCCGTAAAACATGATGCCAGAGATGAGGAGCGGAAAGATAAACCACAGTATCAATTTATGCTGGAGCATAAATCGCGCGGCTGAAAAGAAGTGCTTAACTCCGACTGTGAAGTCTTGTAATATCCTCATTGTGTTGTACTGATGCTCAAAATTATGGATTGGTGCGGAGCTGCGAAGTCAAAAGAGTAAATTTGCCCCTTCAATTTCCAACAAAATATGGAATTCTCACCGCTTACAGTCATTTCTCCCGTTGATGGTCGCTATCATAAGGCAACGCATCAACTCGGTTCTTATTTCTCAGAATTTGCTTTAATCAAGTATCGTTTGCTTGTGGAGGTAGAGTATTTTATCGCCTTGTGCGAGATGCCTTTGCCTCAACTCAAAGATGTAGATCGTGCTGTGTTTGCCAAGCTCAGGCAAGCCGTTGAGTTCTTTGATGAAGAAGGGGCGCAAAAGATTAAAGACACCGAGAAGATTACCAATCATGATGTCAAGGCGGTGGAGTATTACTTGAAGGACATTTTGAGAGAGAATGGTCTGGAGCAATATCTCGAATTCGTGCACTTCGGTTTGACGAGTCAAGACATTAATAACACGGCCATTCCACGCTCGTTAAAAGACGGTCTGGCAGATGTGTATCTGCCAAAAATCGAGGCCATCATTGGGCTGCTCAGAGAGAAGGCCAATGACTGGAAAGACATTGCCATGCTGGCGCGTACTCATGGTCAGCCAGCCTCTCCGACCAGATTAGGTAAAGAGATGGACGTCTTTATTGAGCGACTTGATGTCCAGCTCAACACATTGAAATCCATTCCTTTTTCTGCAAAATTTGGCGGGGCAACAGGAAATTTTAATGCGCACCACGTGGCTTATCCAAATCAAGACTGGGTGGCTTTTGCCAACGGTTTTTTGAGTGATAAGCTCGGAGTGAGTCGTTCGCAGACCACTACGCAGATAGAACATTACGACAACATGGCTGCCCTCTTTGACGCCATGTCTAGAGTCAACGTCATACTTGTAGACCTCTGCAGAGACATCTGGACTTATGTGAGCATGGATTACTTCAAGCAGAAAATCAAGGAAGGAGAGGTCGGTTCAAGCGCCATGCCGCACAAGGTTAACCCCATCGACTTTGAAAATGCAGAAGGAAATCTGGGCATCGCCAATGCCATTTTTGGTCACTTGGCCTCCAAGTTACCTATCTCCAGACTGCAACGCGACTTGACTGACAGTACTGTGCTGAGAGTAATTGGTGTGCCGATAGGTCACAGCATGATTGCGCTTAACAGTGTCCAAAAAGGGCTGAATAAGCTGCTCTTAAACGATGTGAAAATTGCCGCTGACTTGGAGGCTAATTGGGCCGTGGTGGCTGAGGCCATTCAGACAGTGTTGAGGCGAGAGGGGTATCCTTCGCCATATGAAGCGCTTAAAGGACTTACGCGCACCAACTCGGTGATTAATGAGCAGTCTATCGGAGTATTCATAGACAGTTTAGAAGTCTCTGATGAGGTCAAAACTGAGTTGCACGCCATCAGACCTGAGAATTATACTGGAGTATAACTCACAGTAAGCGAGTCACAAAGATCTACATGCGCTCTGGCACGGAGATGCCAAGCAGCCCCATTCCTTTTTTCACAACCTCAGCCACTTGAGCGATGAGGGCAATGCGCATCTCTAAGGTGTCTGCATTTTCCTCTTTGAGAATTGGCACAGCTTGATAGTAGCTGTTAAACGTTTTGACCAAGTCGTAGATGTAATTTGCAATCAGGGCAGGGGAGTAGTTCTCTGCCGCTTCGTGCATCGCTTTGGGAAATTGATAGAGCGCGTGAATCACCTCGCGCTCCATTGGGTGAAGTTCCACAGACGAGTTAATACTGTCTGGCGCTGGCTTGCCATACTTGCGCAGAATACTTTTGATGCGCGCATGCGTGTATTGTATGAACGGGCCAGTATTTCCTGAAAAGTCAATCGACTCGGCCGGGTCAAACATCATTTTCTTTTTTGGATCGACCTTGAGTAAGAAGTACTTCAATGCCCCAAGTCCAATGACTTCATAGAGTTCCTTTTTTTCATCATCAGCCACACCGTCAAGTTTCCCTAATTCGGTAGTTATCTCCTCAGCGGTGCGCACCATCTCTTCCATCAAGTCATCTGCATCAACCACAGTTCCTTCACGCGACTTCATCTTACCTTCAGGCAACTCGACCATACCATAACTGAGGTGATGACAGTCTTTTGCCCAGTCATAACCCAGTTTGTCTAGTATCTTAAAAAGTACTTTAAAGTGATAGTCCTGCTCATTTCCGACCGTGTATATCTGCGATGTCAAGCCAGGGTTTTCATCAAAGCGCATGATAGCCGTACCGATGTCTTGGGTCATGTATACAGAGGTGACGTCTGAGCGTTGTAGGATTTTTCTGTCCATTCCCTCATCACTCAGGTCTATCC
>CAYSDH010000007.1:0-92636 GCA_964429805.1 uncultured Flavobacteriales bacterium | reverse complement strand
GCAGACATCTCTCCATTTGCTACAGCTTCTGCCTCAGGACCAGTGTTGTTTAATACTGAAAATGGCTTTGACGGAGGCTGGATGCATACAGGCGAAAACGTCTCCAACATGCAGGCTCCACTCATATTAGATGTCAATAGAAACATTGAAATATCATTTTCATTTGCCTTTAACGAGAACTTAACCGTTATGTCTGGCCCATCTGCCTATTTTCTTACGGCAGGCCCTATTAAACTTGGCTTTGAGAATGTTGGAAACATAGATTCATACCACATGCTTATCATGCACAATGAGTCTGGAACAAAAGAGTTTTTGAATATTCCTTTAAATGTGCCGCATGAAGCATGGGATGGGGGCTTTCATCATCACGCATTTAAACTAAATACTGAAACAGGAGAGCTAAACTATGCGTTAGACGGTAACTCTATCGTGGTTGGGGGCATGGATATTTATGACCCTTTTTGGACCACAATCGTGTCAGGTGATAAATTGATAATTGGAGGGCACTTCGGTGGTACACCAGAAGGTCTATTTTTTGATGAGCTAAGCATTGTTGAGTCTGATTATGGCTACGTAGACTCCGCTTTACCAACGCCACCTTGGCAGTTTGCCAACTCGTATAACGGGTCCGCCCTCATGAAAGTCGGGGCCTCAACCGTTGGGCCTGATGAGAACTTATATGTTATAGGCACAGTGGGTGAAGGGTCAATCTCAGGCGCTGGTTATATCGAAGACTCTGATGGTTATTCAGATGTGTTTATTGCAAAGATTGGCCCTGATGGTGAAAGAAAGTACTCCTTTAAAATAGGGTCAGAAGGAGATGACTATGGCCGTGACATTTGTTTAGACGCAGAGGGAAATATATACGTGGCCTGTTCTTTTGGAGGGTTCTCACAAGTGAACTTCAAGGGTCTCAGTGGTACAGCGTCATTTACTGACTTACCGCCTACAGACAATCAAGACATTGTAATTGTAAAATACAATCATGAGGGTGAATATATATGGCACACATACGGCTACAGTGATGACGATTCTGACGGAAACTCTCCTGATGAAGGACGGCTCTCAATAGCCTCATCTGATGAGGGGATATTTGTCTCTTCAGTGTGCAGAGGTAGCGTGTTCAAAGTTCAAGATCAGGTCGAAGGAGATTGTCAAGATGAGGCTGTCTTGTTTAAGCTAAGTCATGATGGAGACATAAGGTGGATCACTAGAACATCCACCAGTGATGATTTTAAGACAGCGTTTACTGACATTGCTGCTCACGGCTCACTAGTATATGTGAGTGGTACGTATTCTACGGACCACGGTTCATCTGGCGAGACACTGAGCTTTTTAAATGCTGTTGATGTGGAGGTTAGTTCTCTTGATCTCCCGGCCGATTTGGGCAACGAGTATGATGGTTTTCTTGCCAGTTTTGAAGCGAGTGACGGGGCAAATGGGTCCATAGCGGGCGTAGCGCACATTGCTGGTTCGAAAGATGTGATACCAAATAATATTGCCTATGAAAATGGCGCACTTTACTATGCGGCACACAGTAAAAAAGAAGTCCTTTTACCTGGTTCAATCTCAGTTATTACAGACAATGGCCCTGATGATATTTTTATAGCGAAAGCTCACCCGACAACCCTTAATACCCTTCAGGTTGCAGATTACGACAACGGAGCAAGCCGCAATCTAGTCGCTGACCTCGCCACTTCTAGTGAAAAAGTGTATTTACTCGGTAACACTCAAGGTGACTTTGCTACTTCTGTAGGCGTTGTAAATAGCACGAGTTTTACTCCATTTGTGTTAGCGCTAGACTTGGATTTAAACGAGAACTATATTACTCAAGCCACAAATGGAGGCGATGCATTTGGAGTGTCAGTAGGTGACTCATTTGAAAACATATATGTGAGTGGAGAGTACAGTGGAGACCTTTCTTTTGGTATACACGCTCTGCCAACAGCAATAGACCCAGAAGACGATATTTTCATTGCTCGACTAAACTGCAACCCCATAGTAGGTTCAGTGAGAGCGATAAGAAATAGCTTTTGTGACGGTTTTCCAGACACCCTCATTATCGACACATATTTTGGTGAGATAGACTGGCAAAGATGGGACGCAGCCTCATCAAGCTGGCTTAATCTCGGAGTGCATAGTGACACGCTTATAGAGTTTAGCAATCAAACAGAGCAATACAGAGTAAAAATTTCTGCCTTGGCCTCAGCCACCTCATGTGCTTCTGCGCCACCAGTCTATAGTGACCCCATCACAATCACCTTGGTCGGTGAGATTATGGAAAATTTAGTCTACACAGATTCTGACACGGTGTGCGAAGGAGAAGAGGGTAGCGTCACAGGACAAGACCCCAACGGTGGAGTCGAGCCATACAACTACAGCTGGTATTCGTCAGATGACGGACTAAACTGGACAGACATCGGGGTTTCAGAAAAGGATTTAGACAACACTGGCCCGATAAATTCGGACAAGTATTTCAGAAGAGTTGTAGAGTCTCAGGGCTGCACTACAACCAGTGATTCAATATTATTTACTACACATACCCACAATTTGGCTGTTGGAAATGATACGACTATCGCTCCTGGTACAAGTGTTCAGCTTAGTGCACAAGGTGCGTCTAATTATTTGTGGTCACCATCCGCATCTCTTAGTCAAGCCAGCGTTGCTAATCCAATAGCCACACCAAGTGTAAGCACAGAGTATTTTGTGACCATGTCATACGGGCCAGGTTGTTCTAAAACACTTTCACAAGAGGTGTTTTTAATCGAAGACTGTCAGCGAGACCTTTCGCTGTGGACACCAAGCACCACCATTCAGCAAGATGCGGGAATCATCAATTTGAAAAATTTTTTAGATCCAATAGAGTACATCTCGGGTTCTGCCTTAGCTTATAGCAATGGAATGAATGGCACTGAGCTCAACACACTAGGTGAGAATGACAATAGCTATGGCGAGTTCCACGAAAGCGCAGACTCTGTGGTCGTTGAGTTGCCTCATGGAGTGTTGGCAAACGAACAGGTAGTCTTGTTCTTAAGAAAAAGCACTGCCTCTAGCTCTCCAGCAGGAGACGTTTCTCCTGGAATCTACTGTTCTATTGATGGAGTAGACTTTATTCCCCTGTCAACTCCTGTAATAGTCAATTCAGTTGCCATAGCAAGAAAGCCGTTTACGGCTCCAATGGACTTCAAATATATTGCCTTTTCAAACCCAGGTGGCAATAATGATTTTGAACTAGACGGACTAAGAGTATTATACAGAGGAGGCTTACCTAAAGGAAAGTGGATTGGCCCTGGAGTGGCTAATGACACCCTGTTTGACCCAAGTGGACAAAGCGGTTTGGTCACACTTGACTACGCTGTCGAGCAACCATGTATAGACACTACTTCCAGGTCATTTCAAGTGTTTACCCCCACTTCTTGTGACGCGGTGTCATTTACTGACTGTCCAAGTAATATAGAGATGCTAAACACCTCTGGCGGATGTCAAGAAAATGTCGCGTATGTGGTCCGTGCAGAAGATGTCTGTGGCAACCAATGCGCACCCCAAGAGCTTCAAGACTACACCTTACTTGGAGATTTTCAAGGACATAGATACTTCATATCAGATGTGGGTTATTCATGGAATGAAGCTAAGGTAGAAGCAGAGAATTTGGGTGGTCATCTTGCAACTTTAACGAGCCCCGAAGAAGAAGAATTCCTCTTGTCACTTACCATAGAAAACGGCTGGATAGGTCTCCATGATACTAACGCAGAAGGAATGTTTGAATGGGTGACTGGAGAGCCTTATGGCAGCTACACCAATTGGTCTCAAACACCTCAGCTTCAGCCAGACAATTTCTCTGGTACACAAGACTATGTCACCATAAATTATGGTGATGATGCTGGCTGGGATGATCTATCAGGAATAAACGTAAGAAGGTCTATTGTCGAGTTTGAATGTTTGGTAAATCAAACCGAAGGAATTGCTTCAGACGAAGCGTTTCCACTAGGCACTACCGTCAACACTTATGAAGCATATTTTGATGGCGACTTGACAAATGTTGTCACCTGCTCATTCGAAGTAACAATTGAAGATGACATGGCGCCAGTCATTGATTGCGCATCAACTCAGTACTTTGATGTAGATGCGAACACTGGACTTGCAGAAGCTCTTTTCCCATACCCGAGTGCTACAGACAATTGTGATGAGACAGGTTCCCAAAATATTCCACAGCATGCTTTTTTAGGCGTTCGTAACGGTCATTCATATTATCTAAGACAGACGTCAGGCTCATGGGAACAACATCGTGATTGGGCTATTGCTCAGGGTGGTTATTTAACTACCATTGGCAGTGCGGCTGAGAATGATTGGCTAATAGAACACCTTCCCAGCAATGCATTTATAGGGTTCAATGACTATGAGAATGAAGGTGACTGGGTCTGGGCTAATGGAGATGCGAGTGCGTACACCAATTGGAATACTAACCTACCATACTCAGAACCCAGCAATCATGACAATGGGGGCTTGAGTCCAGGTGGAGAAGATGGTGCGGCCATTACTTTTCCAGATGGTGAATGGGACTCTTGGTATAACTCTACTATGTCTCTGGCAGTTGTTGAGTTTGACTATATATATGGACTCAGTATTACAAGGTTATCTGGCCCATATTATTCAGAAGAATTGTCGGCTGGAAACTACACCAGTAGCTTTGTTGCCACTGATACATTTGGTAACGAAGACTATTGCGAAATTAATATTGTCATGCAAGATGTCACTCCACCAAGTATCACTTGCCCCGCTGATTTTACCGCAAGTCTTTCATCAGGGTTGTGTGAAGAGTTTCTTGACCCCGGCCTCCCAACTGTTGTCGAAAACTCAGCGAACTATACCTTAGAAAATGACTTCACCTTTTCTGACAATGCGCAAGGTAATTACCCTCTGGGTTCTACTGTGGTAGGCTGGACCGTAACTGACGTTGGCGGAAACATGCAGTCATGCAGTCAGATAGTGACAATAGAACAAGGAGATGTAAACCTTCAATGCAGTAACGTGACATTTGAAGAGGGTAATTTAATAGAGTTCGTGTTCACCATTGAGCAATCACTCTGTCAAGAGATGTCCGTCTCTTATTTTACTTCAGATAGCTCTGCTGTTGAAGGTGAAGATTACATAGGTACTTCTGGCTTACTCACATTCAACATTGGTGACACTCAAGCCTCTGTATTTGTCTCAACCATAGATGACTCAATCTATGAAGCAGATGAGTACTTGAAGCTGCACTTTTCTTCACCAGATTCATATGTGATCATTGATGAAGGAATTGCTTACGCACGAATAACGAGTTCAGATCAAAAGCCAGTCGTTTCAATTTCTGATGCGTATACCCTTGAAGGAAGCGCAGCAGAGCACACTTTAAGCCTCTCTCCAGCCAGTGGTGAAGATGTAATCGTTACCATAAGTACAGCAGATGCTACTGCTCTATCACCTCAAGATTTTGAACCACTTTTAAGTGTGAGCTATGTCATACCGGCTGGAGACACAGAGACTACGGTAGCTGTTCCTATCATAGATGATAGTCAAATTGAGCCTATTGAGGAATATAAAATTGATATTCTGAGTGCAACGGGTGCTAACATTTCAACTACTGATGGCAGTGCGTATGGTACAATAGAAAGTACTGACAGACCACCCATTTTCACTGTGTGTGCCCCAGACCAAACCGAAAACCTTGACACGTTCTGTCAATATGAGTTGACGGAAGATTATATGGATATGGTCGATGTTACAGACGATGGTACTTTCACACTTAGTCAAAACCCATCGCTAGGCACTACGCTCAGCGGTGCGGGAAGCCATACCATTACAATAACAGCCATTGATGACGAAGGGCTCACATCAGAATGTACATTCACACTGACCCTGATTGACCTAACCCCTCCTTTGTTTTCTAATTGCCTTGCACCAACTACGCTTTCTGCCAACGCAGACTGTGAGGCCTTATTTGACTTAATGTCACCCTCAGCGACTGACCAGTGCGGTATGCATGGTGTGTCAGACATACACGGCCTGGCATACGCGGGCGCATTTAATGGGCATTCGTATTACACTACTACTTACTCAGGTACACGGGAGGCGCTCAAGGATTCTGCAAGTGCACTGGGCGGCTATTTGGTTACAATTGAAGACGCCACTGAAAACCAATTTGTACAAGATAAATTGGGGAGCAGAGTAGCCTATATCGGCTTAAACGACATTGACTCAGAAGGCAACTTCGTATGGCAAAATGGCGACCCTTTATCGGGCTACAGCAATTGGGACAATGCAAATGGACACCCTATATCTGGAAGCACCGTTAATGCGGTAGCGTTTAATAATCATAGCGGTAACCTTGCTACATGGCAAGTGTTGAGTGAATTAGAAACCATCCAAGGGCTTATTGAGTTTGACTATGTGTCTAATATGGAGGGCGTCTCTAACCTTGCTCTTCCAGTAGGCGTACACAACTTCCCATTTTGGGCCTATGACAACTCTCAAAACGAATCCCAATGCACAATTTCTGTCACAGTCAATGATACGACAGATCCAGTGAGCACTTCATGTCAAGGAGATACGGTGGTATACCTTGATAACTCGTGCCAATACTACCTTGGTGATTTCACAAACTTATTTGAGGTCTCAGACAACTGTACATCAGCACCGCTGATTACTCAGTCACCAAGTATAAACACATTGTATGATCAGCATGGCACTATCGTACCTGTGACACTTACAGCCATTGATGAAAATGGGAATAGCGTACAGTGCGTGTTTAATGTCACCGTAGAAGATAACATACCACCTACGATCACAAACTGCCCGAGTGATTCTGCGGTTGAACTAGATGAGAACTGTCAGTACATCATGGAAGACTTCGCCTTTGGGTTAACTTTCAGTGACCTTTGTGATTCAGAGGCCCCGTCAGTTTTTCAGACACCATCACAGGGCACTGCTATAACTGGACATAATACCACTCATACAGTAACGTTGATGGTTGATGATGGAAATGGAAACACAAGCAGCTGTGATTTTGAACTAACACTCCAAGACAATACTCCACCAACGTTCTCTTGCTCAGGCGACATATCAGAAAACCTTAATTCTTCATGCCAATTCGAAGTGCCAAACTATAGTGCCTTGGCCTCAGACCAGTCAGATAATTGCGGTTTAGGCAGTGAGTTTATCACACAAGAACCACCTATGGGAACCATTATGACCTCTGACTTTACAGTGACCCTAACCCTGCATGATGGAAGGGGTAACTCATCACCATGCTCTTTTAACGTCAATCTTATTCCTAATTCTTCAAACTCATTATCAGCGGGAGCAGACTTTGATGTGTGCTCAGGTGGAGCGGTTGCATTAACTGCAGCATCGTATACAGGGGCAGGAAGTATATTGTGGGACCAGACCTCAGTAGCAGGAACTTTTGATGATATATTTGATATTAACACTACTTATTACCCAACAGCATCTGAGTATGCTTCGGGTTCTGTAATACTCAGTGTAGAATTTACAGGGACAGGTGCATGCGCGCCATTGACTGATTTTGTGACTATAAACTTCCTTGACGGAAATAATGCCGGGCCTGACCAAAGTGCTGATGTGTGTAAAAGTGAAGGTGTTATAACATTGTCTGATTACTTGCATTCAAGTGCCCAGAGTTCCGGCATATGGACAGCTCCAGCAGGAGCAAACGGGTTTGATCATCTGACTACAGAGTTTGACATATCGTCAAATCCCCAAGGTAACTACGTGTTCATTTATTCAGTAGAGAACAATCCGCTGACTTGTCCGACTGACCAAGCTAGTATCACCATTACTATCATTGATCCTGCGCCACCTACAGGCATGGCTTCTCAAGCATTTTGTCAAAGCGATAATCCTCGGGTGAGTGATTTAAGTGTCAGTGCTGCGCTTATTAACTGGTACAGTGACGCAGCGGGTACTGCGAGCCTATCGAGTAGTGAAAACCTTGTAGATGGAAACACCTACTATGCCTCTAACACCGAGGGTGGTTGTGAAAGCACAACTTTACTTGGAGTAACCGTTCAGATTGGCAACTTAAGCATCTCAGAGACCACAGGTCAAATCACGTGTAATGGTGCCGCTGACGGGTTTGTTGACGCTTCAACTTCCGGAGAAATTGGCGCAGTAACATATGACTGGGACCATATTTCAGGAACAGATAACCCTTCAAACATTTCAGGATTGTCTCCAGGAATATATGGGTTAACCGTAACAGACGGACTGTGTGTTGCGCAAGAAAACGTTACTATCTCTGAACCAGCAACCGTGATTTTTGATGCGGATGTGACACATGTGACGTGTAACGGATCGTCAACCGGAGCAATTGATATTAACCCAAGCGGAGGCACTGGAACCTTCCTTTTTGATTGGGATACTGATGGAAATGGAGACTTTAATGACTCAGAAGATCTTAGCGCATTGGCAGCAGGAACCTATACCCTGATTGCTACCGATAATAACTCATGTCTCTATGACACAACGATTGTCATCACCGAGCAGCAAGAGCTTTTGTTTAATGCAAATGTGACTGATGTAGAATGTAGTGGTTCTAACACAGGGTCTATAAACATATCGCCAACAGGTGGCATGGTTCCTTTTGAGTTTTTATGGACACACACAGCATCAGGGAGCACTTTTGATACACAAGACATTTCAGGATTAGAAGCAGGAAGCTATACACTTCAAATCACAGATGCCAACTCGTGTATTAATGACACCCTTGTGACTATCACTGAGCCAGACGCAGTAATATTTGCTGCAACTGTGACAGATGTAGATTGTCATGGGGCGAGTACTGGAGCAATAGAAATAAACCCTGTGGGCGGTACCGGAACATTGAGCTTTGCTTGGACTAACTCAACAACTGGTGACACATACAGTGATCAGAACTTGATCAGTTTAGCAGCAGGAACGTATACCCTCACAGCCACTGACGCTGCATCATGCACATATGACACAACAGTTGTGGTCAATGAGAATACAGCACTTCAAACGACCACATCATATACTAGCCCTTCATTTAATGGTGGGGCAGATGGCCAAGCTGATGTAGAAGCAAGCGGAGGGGTAGGACCGCACACCTTCTCATGGTCTACCTCATCAGTAAACGACACTATTTTTAATATCAGTTCAGGAACATATTTCGTCACCATAACTGACGCACTCGGATGCTCAAGATTAGACTCTGCTGTGGTGACAGAGCCAGACGAGATTGTCATCACCGAGACTCATGTCGATGCAAGTTGTATCAGTTATAATGATGGCTCTATTGACATAACAGTAACAGGCGGAGTAAGTCCATATCAATTTGACTGGAGTGATGACGGAACTGGAGATTTAGATGACAATCAAGTTAGAAGTGGACTAACTGCTGGGACATATACACTTGTAGTTCAAGATGCAAACCTGGCTACTAAAACGTTGACTGTTGTCATCGTTGAACCTAACTCAGTCATCTTTAATGCCACACTCACAGACGCGGATTGTAATGGAGCAAGCACAGGAGCTGTTGACATATCACCAACCGGTGGCACGGGTGATTATGACTTTTTGTGGATGAACACCGTAACAAGCACGGCATATATCACCGAAGACATTTCAGGATTAGCGGCAGGAAACTATAATCTTCAAATTTCCGATAGTAACTCTTGCCTCTATGATACTACTGTGACTATCACTGAGCCAGCAGCAGTAATATTTGCCGCGTCAGTGACAGACGTGGATTGTAATGGAGCAAGCACTGGGTCAATTGACATTAACCCAGCTGGCGGCACCGAGCCTTACAGCTATGATTGGAGTAATAATGGCCTTGGAGTCTATACAGACACTCAAGACTTGACTAACCTCAGTGCTGGAAACTATACCGTGTCTATTCAGGACGGCAATTCATGTACTTATGATACTACACTTGTTATCACTCAACCGCAACCACTAGCGTATTCTGATAACACAACTCATGTTGATTGTAACGGGGAGGCCACTGGCGCCATAGACATCACCTTAACTGGAGGAGAAGCCCCGTATGAGTACATGTGGAGCGCAGCAGATCTAGGAGCAAACGCCACTACTGATGAAGACTTAGGTGGACTCACCGCTGGCGCATATCAAGTCAACATCACAGATGCGAACCTCTGTGTGCTTCAGGCATCAATAGATATTGCTGAATCAGACCCCTTAGTCTTGACTAAAGATTCTTTATCTGTATCTGTCTACGGAGCTAGTGATGGCCAGGCTTCTGTTGTGGTTTCAGGAGGAATCGCACCATATACATATCTATGGTCTAACGGTTCGGACCAAGCTACGATAACTGGTCAAGCGGGAATCTATACAGTTACTGTAACTGATCAGTTAGTATGTGTTAAATCAGCCGAGGTAACTATTAACGAGCCTACAGAATTAACAGTTAGCCAAGACGGCACGAGCAATACATCTCTACTATGTTTCGGAGACGCGAATGGATTTATAGCCCTTGACGTATCAGGTGGAGTCGCTCCATATACAGTAGACTGGGGTAATGACGGAGCCTTCGTTCCTTACACCAATTCAACTAATTGGAACAATCTTTCGGCTGGTTCATATCCAGTTACCTTGCGCGATGCCAATGGAGCTGAGGTCAGTATGACAATAGACGTCACTCAACCAGGGGCAGCTCTAGTAGCTGGTGTGATTAGTACTTCTGATGTGGACTGTTTTGGAGAGTCAACAGGAGTAATTGACATTGACGTGACAGGCGGAACACCAAACTATACTTATGACTGGAGCACAGATGGCTCAGGCGACTTTGATGACACGCAAGATGCAAACAGTCTCTTAGCGGGTGTTTATTCGGTAGAAATTAGAGATCAGAATGCCTGTACCACAGTCTTGACGGATATTGAAATTCAGCAGCCTGCTACTCCAGCTTTCTTGACTTGTCCAGATGATATAACAACAGTAACGGCTGAAGGTCAATGCCAAGTGGCAGTTAACTATTTGGTCCCTGCATCGTCAAATCCGAGTTGTCCAAGTTCGGTTGTGTTGATAAGCGGACCGAGCAGCGGAAGTCAATTTCCAGTTGGAGAAACGGAAGTGATTTATCAACTAAATAACACAAGCGGAGACAGTCTCACATCGTGTGGATTCACGGTCATGGTTAATCAGTTTGAAAACGAGTTTAACCTAAGTCAAAGTGCGACCACGGTTGCCGAAGAAAGTGGCTCAGTGGATATTACAATTTCCTCTACCGGAGACTTATGTGCAGATGAAATCATCTATTACAGCCTAGTCGACATTACTGCAAATAGCAGTGATTACACGGGGCCAACGATAAGCGGCACGACCGTTTTCGCCTTAGGTACCAATACAGTAACACTGTCCATACCTGTAACCAATGATGACATAGTTGAGAGCGTAGAGAAGTTTGAGTTGAGACTAGATTCTGCACAGTACAGCCTAGTTGGAACGAACAATCTAATCACGGTGAGCATCATTGATAATGATGAGTTTAGTTACAGCGTTTCTTCTGATGAGGTATTTGAAGGAGAAACCGGAACACTGAGCATTGCCTTTGACAAAGTCTCAGATGCAGACACTACTTTTTGGATTCGAACGGCCCCTACCGTTAACACGCCAGCTTCTGCCTCTTTGGACTATTCTGAACTAAACATGGCAGTCACACTGCCTGCTAATCAGAGTGTATTAGATATTGAAATTATTACAATAGACGACTTCATTTTTGAAGAACAGGAAACTGTAAACCTCATACTCAGCACCACCGAGTCGTCAGCTGATATACTTGCCTTAGGAACCTTAACAATTAAGAGTGATGAGGGACTGCCTGTCATCACCGTAGAAGATGCCATAGCTCAAGAAGAAGCAACAGCTGAAATTATAGTGAGGCTGGATTCGGTAAGTGCATTTGACATTGATTTGCTCTATAGTACCGAGCAATTGACAGGCCCTACAGCGGCCGTGTCGGGTAGCGATTATAATACCGTGTCAGACTTAGCTGTTACCATACCTGCTGGACAAGACAGTGTGGTGCTTTACGTTCAGACATTGCCTGATGAGGTGTATGAGCTTGAAGAGTATCTGCAAGTAAACGTTTCATCTAACTCATTGGTTGACCTCTTCACTGTTGCAAATGCTGAAGCTACGGTGACTATAGTTGATGACCCTGATGAGGAGTTGCCAGTGTTAACTGTTTCTAATTCAGTGGTAATAGAAGGTGACACAGCGTACTTCACAGTTACTTCGACTGGTAGTGAGGTGGACGCAACGTTCCAATACAGAACGGGGTTAACAGCGAGCATTACCGAAAACGACTTTGAACATCAATCTGCTCCAATGGCCACTCTTATTACTGAAGGGCAAAGTACGAGCGTGATTAAGATTGCAACTACTAACGACAACCTTGATGAAGACATAGAAGTCTTTGAGTTCTTGATTCAAAACGTGGAGCATGCGACACTTCAAAGTGGCTTAGGAACTATAAATCAACAAATCATGGATGATGGTGATCTGCCGCAAATTACCTGCGCGCAAGAGACGGTTTATCTAGACGAATCAGGCAACGCTGCATTCCTCTTAGAAGATCTGGTTACGGATGACAACATGGGTACAGCGGTTTATTGGAACGACTATACTGGACAAAACTCTCTGAGTTGCGATTCACTATTGATTCACTCTGGAAGTCCATCATCAATCACTATTTCAGTGTCAAATACTGATGGAGAAACGGGTCAGTGTGAAGCTCAAGTGACTGTGCTAGACAACATGGCGCCAGTGTTTACTTCGCTAGGTAACTCGAGCGTGCATCTTACTGGAAACGAATGTGAGGCCACTGTCTTTATAGACCTTCCTGCATATGAAGATAATGATGCGTGTAGTCAACTAGTTCTCGAGAACCCAAGCACTGGCCTCGAAGTCACTAGTGGATTTGACGCGACACTAGAAGTAGGTACGCACAGCTTCTACTGGCAAGTCACAGATGACTCGGGTAACGAGTCGCTGGACTCTACAGTTGTAGAAGTGCTACCAGCTCTTAACGCAGGCATTGATGTGATGGAGACTATTAACCTCGTTCAAACAGGGGTGAGCTGTAATGCGCATGTCAATTTTGAACTCCAGGTGATCAACTTGTGCGAACCACTAGTGAAGTACACCATCAATGGATTTGAGCAGACTGGGCATCAGATTGACCAGAGTTTTGAAGTTGGGGTGACCCAAGTGTTCTGGGAAGTTGAGACCAGTTCGGGTGACTTCACAGCTGTCACAGAAGTGATGGTTGAAGACATCACAGACCCTGTAATACTCAGTTATGGAGAAGACCTTGATACATGTGGCCTCGCGGTTGCTTACTTGCCGCAATCAGAATTCTTTGATCTGTGTGACTCAGATCTTACTATAGATACTCAAGTAGAAGGTGGACAATGGAATGAGGAATTACAAGTCTGGAATTTCACTCCTGGAGCACACCACGTGATTTACACCGCATCTGATGATTTTGGAAATCAAGTTGTGGATTCTGTTCTGGTCACTACTAACGCCATCAACATACCAGTCTATGGTGTAGGAGACACGTCACTAGCCTTTGTGTTTGAAGCGCAACTAGGTGTCCTGGCAGTGGATGACGCCACGTCTTACAGCTGGTCTACAAATGGTCCTGCAGTCATTACAGGAGCAAACACAGCTTTCGCAACCGTATCAGAACTTGAGTTTGGTATCAATGAGTTTTTCATCACCGTGAACACACCTTGTGGCGAGGGCACAGACACTGTGACAGTGTACGTAGATGATCTATCCGTGCCATCAGGATTCTCACCAAATGGTGACGGGCAAAATGACGAGTTTGTGATAAGAGGCATTGAAAACTTAGCCCCAAATGACTTTACGGTCTATAACAGATGGGGAGTGAAAGTCTATGAAAGCAAGGATTATCAGAACGATTGGAATGGAACTGCGCGCAACGGAAATGCGCTGCCGGCAGATACATATTACTTTATTCTGAACCTTCCGGACAGAAATCCGTACAAAGCATATATAGAGTTGAAGAGATAGGGAGCTATTGTGAAGAGATGTAAGATTATATTGATGGTTTCGATGATGCTATCAGGGGCATTATTGTCAGCACAACATTCGGGTTTAATGAGTCAATACATGTTTGATGGACTTGTTATTAATCCTGCGTTTGCTGGGTCAAAAGGCTACCCTGTTGCTAATCTAAATTATAGAAACCAATGGGCTGGTTTTGAGGGTGCACCGACCACGCAAACATTGAGTGCGCACATGCCAATTAAGAGACAGAATATCTCTTTTGGTACTATGATAACCAAAGAGACTATTGGAGTAAGCCGCGACATTGGGTTTACAGGTATTACATCCTACAAATTGAAGTTCCACCGTTCACATTTGAACATTGGTGTTGGCGCAGGAATAAAAACGCGCAGAGCAGGCTGGACCGATGTGCAGCTCGATCAGATGGAAGATGAACTCTTTAATGCTGATGGTAGAAACATGATTAGACCAGAGTTTAGTGCTGGAGCGTTTTACTACACAAAAGACTGGTATGCAGGATATTCTATACCCACCATTTTGGGATATGGATACAAGAGTTCAGACGCCTTTAAAGTGAAGTTTAGCCCGCTAGAGATGAATCATCTTATTACTGCAGGATTCACTCATGAGATATCAAGAAACATGGTGCTTAAACCGTCTATGCTCTTCAAAGCAATTCCAAACACTGCCGCGCAAGTGGACTTAAATGCCAACCTCATTTTGCAAAAGAAATTTTGGATTGGTGCATCATACAGATTGGCTGAATCAGTGTATGGACTAATCGAGTATCAAGCTAATGCTCAACTAAGAGTAGGCTATGCATATGATAAGCCAACCCTTACGCTTGGACAATACAGCGGAGGGTCGCATGAGGTTATGCTCATGTATGAATTTAGGGCTAACTCAGTAGCTAAGAATCCGCGCTACTTCTAACGTTTATCTGTCACTTTCCCTTTTGATTACCTTCGCCCGAATCACATTCGGACATGCATCTCATTGACATCATTATAGGGGTTCCAATATTGTGGGCCGTGTATAAAGGGCTCACAAAAGGACTCATCGTAGAGATCTCAGGACTTATCGCACTAGTCATAGGTATATACGGAGCCATCAAGCTGTCAGAAATGGTGGGCCTCATACTTGAAGAGCAACTCAACATCACATCAGAGTACATGCCGATTATCGCCTGGGTGACCACCTTTATTGTAATTGTGTTGCTGGTCAACCTTATAGGCAAAATGGTAGAAAAAGTCGTAGACATGGCTTCCCTGTCCTTTGTCAATAAACTTGGGGGCGGACTTCTTCGCGGACTTAAAGTGGCGCTGATAGTTAGCCTACTTCTGGGCAGTTTAAACTCCTTAGATGAGAAGATGAGAATTCTTCCAGACGACCTGCATGACAAGTCCATGCTTTATGCTCCGGTGAGCACGCTTGCTCCAACTATTCTGCCCATGATACAAGACAACGAGTGGTCCAAGCGCATCATGAAAGAAGCCCAGGAGCTAAAAGAAGAGGTCAGCTCATAACTGCCGCAATGCCCGGTAAGGTAATTCCTTCTAGATACTCGAGCATGGCTCCACCGCCCGTAGAGATGTAACTCACCTTATCGGCCAACCCAAACTTGTTGATGGCCGCTACAGAATCTCCACCTCCAACTAACGAGAATGCACCATGTTGAGTAGCCTCCGCAACAGCTTTGGCCATCACAACAGTACCTTGTGAAAATTTCTCCATCTCAAACACACCCATTGGCCCGTTCCACAAGATGGTTTTACTCCCTTTGACAATGTCTGACAGCGCTGCCGTGGCTTTTGGCCCGATGTCAAGCCCCATCCACCCATCATCAATGGCAGAAGAATCTACGGTCTTGACATTGGCATCATTCGAAAAAGCATCAGCCGCAATAGAGTCTTCTGGCAGATGAATAGTTGTTCCTTTTTCTTTTGAGTTCTCCATCAATGCACGCGCCTGATCAAGAAAATCATCTTCTACCAGAGAGTTTCCTACTGATCCGCCAGCAGCTTTAAAGAAGGTATAGGCCATACCGCCTCCAACCACCAAGTGGTCAACCTTACCAATCAGGTTTTCTAAAATGGCAATCTTACTAGATACTTTTGCCCCACCTACTATCGCAGTAAATGGGTGTTCTGGAGAGCGCAGCACCTTCTCAATACTCTGCACCTCATTTTGCATAATCAAACCTGGAAATTTGACGTCCATATAGTCTGCAATCACTGCTGTAGAAGCGTGGGCCCTGTGAGCTGTCCCAAAGGCATCATTGACATACACATCACCGAGTGAGGCGAGTTGTTGGGCAAACTCTTTGTCTCCCGCTTTCTCGGCCTTGTGAAAACGAAGATTTTCAAGCAGCAGCACTTCTCCGCTGTCTAATGAAGAGGCAATTTCGCTAACCTCTGGCCCTACACATTCATTTACAAACCTGACTGACTGACCCAGCAAACCTTCGAGACAAGTAAGCACTTGCGCAAGAGAATACTTCTCTTCCCGACCATCTGGCCTGCCAAGGTGAGACATTAAAATGCAGGTTCCACCCTTGTCTAATATGTGGTTGATGGTAGGTATGGCGGCCCGTATTCTGGTGTCGTCAGTGACTAGACCATCTTTGAGGGGCACATTAAAGTCTACTCTGACTAGGGCTTTCTTACCCGAAAAATCGTACTGATTGAAGTTTTCCATTTTGTTGATATCCGATCGGGTAAAGTTATTCCTAAATTCCTGTTCACCCACTTTCAAATGACATACATTTAAGCCATGGACTTCTCAAATCTGCCCGTCTATCGGGACATACAGACTTCGTTAACTGACAATGCAAAAAGTGGACGTGTGCCTCACGCTCAATTCTTTCTTGGTCAAGACGGAAGTGGAAACTTGCCTTTGGCCATTGCCTACGCCAATGAGCTGTTGACGGGCGAAGCAGACATGTTTGGAGGAAAAGACGACCGCGCCTCGAGACTTGAGCATCCAGACATTCATGTGGTTTTCCCCATGGTACAAAGCATGGACAAGACCTCAGAATCACTCATCCCTCGGTTTAGGGAGGCCTACAAAAATGACCCGTTCATGACCTTTGAGACATGGATGGACTTGGTCAATGATTCTGGAAAATCAGCATTAATCTCAAAGCACGAAAGCGAAAACATCATCAAGAAGCTCAGTCTTAAGGCCTATGAAGGCGGTAAGAAAGTCATGGTAATATGGATGCCTGAGATGATGAATATAGCTTGCGCCAACAAGTTGCTCAAGCTCATCGAAGAGCCGCCTCCAGGCTCTGTGTTGCTCTTAGTTGGGGCAGATTTTGACGCCATGCTACCTACCATACGCTCGCGTGTGCAGCTGGTTAAACTTAAGCCAGTGAAAGACTCTGAGCTGGTCAGTTTTCTTGAGTCTAGAGTAACTGGACTTGACCATGAAGTAGCTCAAACTGCAGTGAGAAGAGCAGAAGGCAACTTGTCTCAGGCCCTAAGCATAGCGCGAGGCGACAGCAAGGACAACAGCTTGGAAGTGCAGATTCAAGACTGGATGAGACTCTGCTATAAGCGCAGCGTTATAGAGTTTATGAAGTGGATTGACTCCGTGGCCAAAGAGGGTAAAGAGTATCAAAAGCAGTTGCTGAGCACGGCTTTAGAAATATTCAGAATGGCGTTTAGAAAAAACTATGTCACCATGCCAGTAAGAAGTGATGACATGTTGGAGGTATTCACTCAAAAGTTTTCTCCCTTTGTCAATCAAGCTAATGCTACTGAGCTCTTAGAGTTTTTTGATAAAGCTTATCAAGACATTGACAGAAATGGAAATGCTCGAATCATATTCACCGACCTCTCATTTAAGGTGACCAAGGCCCTGAGAAATCCGGTGTCAGAAAATTGATTTGTCAGAATACAGCACGCTGAACAATGCCCGACTATATGTCTCAGATTAAAATCATTCTTGGCAGTTGTACTCTCGCTTTTTTTCTGCTCACAGCTTGTGAAGATGACCTGACATACGGCTCTGGAACAATAGCTCCAGATCAAGATGTCTGGGAGCTTTCTAACCCACTGGAGTTTAACTTTGAGATACCTGACACCAGTCAGTACTTTGACTTTCAAATGAGCGTTACGAATACGGATGCTTACGAGTTTAGCAACATGTATCTCTTCGTGAACATGAAATTTCCAAATGACAGGTGGCTCAGAGACACCCTAGAGATGTATGTTACCGACAGGCTTGGCCGCCAGTTGGGCAGCAGTGAAGGTGGCGGTTATGAAAACCTGCTGCTCTATAAGTACAACCGAAAGATGCCGCTTCCCGGCAACTATCAGTTTAAGATAGAACACGGCATGCGTCAAGAGAAACTAAAGGGAGTTAGAAAGGTCAACCTTACGCTCAAGAAGCACTTAAAATGAATGTAGCCTTTGAAATACGCTGGGCAACTGTCGCGGATGTTCCAGCTGTATTGGCGATGATTAAAGAGCTTGCGGAGTATGAGAATGCGAGCGATCAAGTCACCTTAACTGAAGATCAACTAAGGGCAGATGGCTTTGACGAAAAGCGCTTTGAGATACTAGTTGCAGAGACAGACTCTGAAGTGGTGGGCATAGCTTTTTTCTATCCGCGATACAGCACATGGAAAGGGCACACATTGTATCTCGAAGACCTTATTGTGAAAGAGGAGCAGCGCAGAAAAGGGATTGGATGCGCTCTGTTTGAAGAACTCTTGCGAATAAGTAAGGAAAGAAAATGTGCGCGTCTCGAATGGCAGGTGTTGGACTGGAACGAGCCAGCCATTGCTTTTTATGAAAAAATGGAAGCCAACATTGATGGAGAATGGCTTAATTGTAAAATGGAATTTTAGTTAGAGAGTGAAGGTTTTCAAATTTGGAGGAGCGTCAGTCAAGGATGCGGCAGCGGTAAAAAACGTAGCCGCCATTATCAACCAACATGCGGATGATGATCTGTGGATAGTGATTTCTGCCATGGGCAAAACCACCAACTACCTAGAGCGAGTATTGTCTGCTTACTGGCGAGATGCGGAGGGCAAAGAGGCCCACTATAAGCGATTTATGGACTTTCACAAAGAGATAGTCAATGAGCTTTTTCCTTTTTCAGAAGAGCTGGTGCTCAAAGAGATTAATGTCAAGTTTAAAGAGCTAGAGAAAAAACTACTGCAACTAGACAAGTCAGATTATGACAAAACTTACGACCAGGTGGTGTCTACTGGAGAATGGTTAGCAACGAAGATAGTGTCAGCTTATCTCGATGACCGAGGGGTGAATAACACCTGGCTTGATGCCCGAGAAATCATCTTGACCGATGCATCGCACAGAGAGGCGACAGTTGACTGGGAAAATACAAAGGGCAGAGTAAAGCGTACATGGCAAAACGAGTTGAAGTCAAGGAGTATTATGGCTTCAAGAAGGATGATCACACAAGGGTTCATTGGCTCAGACGGTAAGGCAACCACGACCCTAGGTCGAGAGGGTTCTGACTTTTCAGCAGGCATACTGGCATGGTGCACAGATGCTGATGAGGTGGTGATATGGAAAGATGTATCAGGCATGCTTAATGCCGACCCCAAGTATTACCCAGACGCGGTCAAACTAGATAGTATTTCGTACCGCGAAGCCATTGAGCTGAGTTACTTTGGCGCTTCGGTCATTCACCCTAAGACCATTAAGCCGCTTCAAAATAAAGGCATACCGTTGCGCGTGAAGTCTTTTATAGACCATGAATCAACAGGTACATTGATCTCGTCTAATTCAGAAAAAGATGGTCAGGTACCATCATACATTTTTAAGTCAGACCAAGTTCTGATATCCATTAGTCCAGAAGACTTTTCCTTCATCATGGAAGAAGGAATGACTCGGGTTTTTACCCTCATGAGGGCGCACAAGATGAGAGCAAACCTGATGCAAAACTCCGCCTTGAGCTTTTCACTCTGCGTAGACCACAAAGAGGAACGGGTCAAGGCCTTGACTGAGTCCTTGTCAAAAGAGTATAGAGTGCTTTATAATGAAGATGTGAGCTTACTCACCATCAGACATTATGATGAGGCTACGCTAGCCAAACTCCTTAAAGGAAGAGAAGTACTTGTGGAGCAGCGCAGCAGACAAACGGCTCGATTTGTAGTCAGGGGTCAGTTTGACCTTGCCACTTAAACGTTTCTACAAGGTGCTTGATATCCGCTTCAATATACTTGACCGCTGGCACCAGCGAGTCCCAGTTTGGTTTGCAGTTAAAGTATAAGGCTCCTCTGATAAAGTGATTTGTGCTGTCAGTGAGGTAAAACTGATTGGTAGAGGCCACATCACCACTTACATTATACATCAGTCCATAGACATTACGGTCACTCTCTACAATGAGCTCAGACTCTATGTTGCTTGCCTTGATGTGATGCTCGTAGGTCATGTCTCGCGTGTCTTTCAGAAGTCGTTCTAAGTTTTCTTGCACAGGGAGGTAAGTCAAGTGCACTGTAGCATTCAGCTTTGGAAAGTGGATGTCCTTCCAACACCTTCCTTTTTGGGCCTGCGCATCAGTCATTACCGTGTTGTCTGCTAACTCAAATGTGTAAGGGCAACCAGTGTTTACCGGTTTATAAGACTTCTCACCGTAGTCTAATCTCAGTTCGCCTCGAGGCTTTGGAATGGGCTCTGGTCCACACGCACTCATCATGACCAGGAGACAGAGTGTACTCAAATATCTACTCATCCTCTTCTTTAATAGGTTCAATTTGAACTTTCACCTGCCTCACTTTTCTGCGATCAGCAGACTCCACAGTGAAATTGTAATTCTTAAACTGAATGCGTTCATTCTTCAACGGAATTTTACCCGCCTGCTCTATGATGAATCCGGCCAAGGTGTCTGACTCGCCCTTGGCTTGCTCAAACGCCTCACCATCAATGTCCATGATGCGATATACATCCATCAACGGGGTCATGCCTTCTATCAGATATTGATTCTCTCCCAGCTTGGAGTATGAAATATCTACGTCATCAAATTCATCAGTGATGTCTCCCACTATTTCTTCAATCACGTCTTCTAAAGTGATGATTCCAGATGTGCCACCATACTCATCAACCACAATGGCCATGTGTATTTTCTCCTTCTTAAACTCGATTAGGAGGTCGTCTATTTTTTTGCTCTCTGGCACAAACATCGGTTCACGCACCATCGTCTGCCAGTCTATCTGATTGATGCCTATGTAGGGCAGTAAATCTTTGAGATAAAGAAGCCCCTTGATGGTGTCAAGCGAACCTTCATATACAGGAATACGAGAGTGATTATAATCTATCACCTTGTCCAGCATTTCTTGAAACTCCATGTCAATATCAATGGCGTGAATGGACACACGCGGAGTCATCACCTGCTTCACGTCTGTGTTACCAAACTTGACTATCCCCTCTAAGATGCGCTGCTCTTCCACATCTACACTGTCCATGGTCAACTCTAGTGCGTGCTCCAACGAGTCGACAGATATGTCTTGTTTGTTTTTGACAAGCCTACTCGTAATGCCTGAAAATGAAATCAAAAAGGAGCTAAGCGGCTTAAACAAAATGGTGAGCAAACGTATAGGCCCAGACATTAATCTGGACAACCTAAGCCCATTAGAAGTGGCGTATACCTTTGGCAATACTTCTCCAACTAGAAGTATGATTCCAGTAATCACACCAATCTCGATGAGGTTTTTCTCCCATCCCTTCAAGGAGCCAAAATCCCAAATTTGGGTAGACAGATAAGTAGAGAAAATGACAATGGCCACATTCACCAGGTTGTTGGTGATGAGTATAGTTGCAAGCAATCTTTCAGGGTCTTTGAGTTGCGACAAAACGCGCGTATTCTGCTTGGAGTCTTCATTTCTCAACTCTTCCATTTCTGAAGGAGAAAGTGAGAAGTAGGCGACTTCTGAACCAGATATGAGGGCAGAGCACATAAGGAGGACGAGGAACACTAATAGTGAGACGCTCATCGCAGGGTCAATGGACAGAAGGATGGTGTACAGTGTGTCGACCGATTCAACGGAAGGAGGTTCCAATATGCGGGATTTGGTTTAACATGCAGAGCTTATCACAAGGTAGGAAAATTTATGCTTCAGTCGCAGCTACCCTCAAGCGGCATAATCCAATCGTTAGTACCAAGTGGATCGTATTTAGCCGCAACTAGGTCGACTTCTGGGTCTATGATGAGCTGCTCCTCACGCCCATTATATTCAACCTTGACATTAAAGTAGAGCTCTAATTCAGTGCCGGTATCTTCTAAGTTTTTTTTATTCAAATATTGAGCAAACTGCCATATCATGACGGGGTTCTCTCTCATGTATCGATACTGTAGAGTGTTGACAAACTTCGACTTAAGTAAAGACGCTTCATCCATACCAGAGAGTTGTCCGGTCTTTTTGTTGACCGCTTTCATCTTAAACTGTGTAAGCTGTCTAGTCTGGATTTTCATGCGCCATGAAAACTTTCGCCCTATCCCTGTCCAATTAGTGTTACCGTCTAAGGCCATAAATCTCAAGGGGATAAGGAGTTGCAAAAACAAGAACACAGAGAGGAAGGTAAGTGCTGCTCCCATCTTAGAAAACTGACGCTCTTTTTTCTCATCTCTATAGGTGCCAGAGATAAAGACAGACTTTAATTTCTGAATCCATTCTTCTTCAGGATCAAAGAAGACGATAGTGGCAAAAATCATGACAAAAGGGAAGATTCCAATATCGTCAAACAGTACAAGTCCGTTGAGAAGGTTAAATGTGATGACACCAAAAAAGGCGAACCATCTCGTCTTTCTGAACAACAAGAGAAACCCGATTCCAAGATCAAAAAAGACTCCCCCGTAGTTGAGGAAGTTCACCATAAAATCACTGCTCAAAATGGAGTCTGGGAAGTTTAGCCTAACGATTGTATTTATCGGTTCCTTGCAGTTCATCCAATCGGAGTTTAACTTAGAGAGACCCCCATAGAAGTAGGCTATAAAAAGTTGCAGCCTGAGCACCTGGTAGTTCCAGTAAGGGATGTCTCGACTGACATCAGGATTCTTTTTAAACGAGCGTAGAGAGAAGTTCCTGTCTGCTTTCGTAAAAATTAAGTAGAACGGTATAAGGCAGAACAAATAGAAGTGGTTGTTGTAATGACCTTTTCCGAGAAAGAGGAGGTAGGTAAAGAGTATAGTAAAAATAATAGCCGCGGGCCTGAAGAGCAGGCCTAAGGTGATACACACGGCAGAGACAAAAAGCAAAAACATGACCAGCTTCATGCTGCTCAATGACAGTGGTTGCACCCACTCAAAAAAATCGTATTCGAAAGTTCCGAAGGGCGCGAGAATACCTATCTCAACAAATTGGGCGGATTGAAAAAAAGAAATCTCATACACCATAAAGGCACCGAAGATTGCCCTGAATAAGCCCAGCGCAAATCCATCAACATCTTTCAGAAAATTTCTTTTTAAAAAATCACCCATAATTAGAACGGAAGGTCGTCTTCTGGACTACTTGAACTTGGCAGAGCGGGGCTTGCGGTAGTTGTTGCAGTGCCAGTATTTGAGTTTGAAAGAGATGCGCGAGTTTCTGATGCATTGGCACCTGGAGCAGGAGTGTTTGAAGTTCCTTCTGGTCTAGAGCCGAGTAACTGCAGCGTGTCACCAACTACCTCTGTGGTATATCTTGTGTTGCCATCGCGGTCAGTCCAGTTTCGAGTGCGAAGCTTTCCTTCTATATACACCTGTCTTCCTTTTCGTAGATACTTCTCAGCAATCTCAGCCGTTTTTCTCCAGAGAACTACGTTGTGCCATTCGGTCTGAGTGACTCGTTGACCAGTATTTCTGTCGGTATATGACTCAGAAGTGGCCAGCGTAAAGTTGGCCACCGCAGTGCCGCCCTCTAAATGCCTTACCTCCGGATCTTTTCCGAGATTTCCTACTAGTATCACTTTATTGACTCCTCCTGCCATGACTGAATTTTTTGTTTACGAAAGAATAAAAGTATTCAATTATTGAGACTGCATTCAGATTTTTGACCTTCTACTTAAAAAAGACCTCATTTTCTTCCATAAAACGAGTCGTTAATCGAGCAAATGCATACTGACCGAGATCTGCAGTCTTCACTTTCATCATGCCCTTTGCTGATTTAGGTGCCGATGTTGACTCAATTACAAAGAAGCGGGCATAGATATTTTGATGACTCAATATGTGTTTCGCATCTCTGACGGCTAGAAGCGTTCTTTTTTTCATGTCCATTAGCGGCTCTTCAGCCAGCGCTTGCTCTACACCGTAAAACTCATGAAGCCCTTGCCACACATCGCCTTCGCCTCGCTTGTTTATATAAGTATGCTCTTCATGAAGTATGACATGGTAGTTGATGTAGCGATTTACAGAAGCCTTCTTTTTTCTCTTGACTGGAAGCGAGTCTATGCGATTCGTTTTTAACGCACCACAGACATCACTATATATGCATGTGTCACAGCTGGGCTTTTTATATGTGCAGACGCGTGCTCCATATTCCATCATGGCTTGATTAATCAGACCGGGCTCATGACCTTTTAAGAGCTGCGAGCCTATGGCCGAAAACTCGTTGTACGCTTTAGTCGAGTTTATTTCAGTGCCGATAAGGAGTAGTCTCGATAGAAAACGATACACGTTGCCGTCTACCACTGGCGTGGGCTCGTCATAACAAATAGACGCAATGGCCGAGGCGATGTATTTTCCTACCCCCGGCAGGGTCAAAAGACCTTTTTGGTCCGAGGGAAAAGTGCCATTCATTTCTTCAGACACCATTTTGGCAGCCTTGTGCATGTTGCGCGCTCTGCTATAATACCCCAGTCCTTCCCACGCTTTTAGCACGGAGTCTTGGTCTGCTTTAGCGAGTTGATGGACATCTGGAAACTGCTTCAAGAACTTCAAGAAATAGGGCGTACCCTGTTCTATACGAGTTTGTTGCATAATGACTTCAGAGAGCCAAATCACATATGGGTCTCTAGAACCACGCCATGGGAGTGCCCTTTTGTTTTCCACATACCATGCCGCGAGACGCTGCGAAACCTCTTTCAAATCATCTTCCATAGACCTTCTAATCGCCTGATAATCTTTTTTTTGTACTTATCTTTCATCATATATACAAGAAGTATATCTTTGCGACCCCTAAGGAAAGGCTTTGTTGAAAACAGAGCAGAAAATTTTGATATAAAGATGACGAAAGCAGAGATTGTTGCAGAGATTTCAGAGAAGACAGGACTCGAGAAGGTGGAAATTCAAGCCACGGTAGAAGCCTTTATGAATGAGGTGAAAAACTCATTGGCCAGCGGAGAGAATGTGTATCTGAGAGGATTTGGCAGCTTTATTGTTAAAAGAAGGGCTGAGAAGACTGGTCGTAATATTTCAAAGAATACGACAATAGTTATACCAGCTCATAATATACCGGCTTTTAAGCCGTCAAAGACTTTCATTGAGAAGGTCAAGAGAAACGTAGAGGTGAAATGATTGGAGGCTTAAATAAGCTTCAAGTCGGCTTAATCGCCATTACGTTAATTGGAATAGTTCTTTTTTTAATTGCCCCTAGGCTTCCTAAAGAGTCAGTAGAAAATGCCACAGAGATTGTAGCAGTAGATGCTGAAGTACAAGAAGCTGTTGACATGATTAACGGTGGTGGACCACCCATGCAGGGCATCTTAAAGTTAAAAGAGATTCACGAAAAGAATCCTGATAACATTGATGCAGCATGGTATTTAGGTGTGTTTTCCATTCAGTCCGGACAGTATGAGAATGCGATAAAACGATTCGGACAGGTTCTGGAACATGACAAAAATGGTAAGTACAATGAGGCGCATGTCTATTTAGGACAGACGCACGCCACACTAGGGGACAGTAAAAGAGCAATAGCATCGTTCAATGAATACATTGAACTTGAAAGTGATACGAGTCTGACAAACAAGGTCAGAGGACTTATCACAGAGTTAGAAAAAACGAGATAAAAACCTATCGGAATATGCCAAGCGGTAAGAAGAGGAAAAGACATAAGATGTCTACGCACAAGCGTAAGAAAAGACTAAGGAAAAACAGACACAAGAAGAAGAAGTGATCTGAACCCTAGTAGCAGGTGGGCCTTTATCTCCTTAACTCCTTGTTTTTGGAAATGGGACCATATCTAGGCATTCTCATACCCCCTGCTGCCCTCATATTTAAATGAGTCTTGCCGCCACGCATTGTGGTGTGCATGACCGTACATAGCCGTGAAGCGTGTTCTGTGTAAATACATACAGTTCCGTGAATGTAGAACTAGTGATTAACTCCCGTAAGGAAGAGGTAGACATCGCAGTGCTTGAGGATAAAATGCTCACTGAGCTCCACAAGCAAAAAAGCGATGATAGTTTTTCAGTTGGAGATATCTATTTGGGTAGAGTGCGCAATGTCGTGCCCAGTTTAAATGCCTGTTTTGTGAATGTAGGCTACGAGAAAGATGCCTTTTTGCATTACCTCGACCTAGGCCCTCAATTCTCTTCTTTGACTAAATATGTCAAAGGATCCATGTCTGGCAAGAATACTAAGCCTTTATTAGAAGGCTTTAAAATGGAGCCAGACATCAATAAGGATGGTAAGATTAATGAGCAAGTCTCAAGCAACCAGAACATTCTGGTTCAGGTAGCCAAAGAGCCCATTTCAACCAAAGGACCAAGGCTGACTACAGAGTTAACTCTTGCTGGTCGTTACATCATTTTGGTGCCTTTCTCCAGTAAGATTTCTATTTCTTCTAGAGTAAAGAGTAGCGAAGAGAAGTCTCGATTGAGACGACTCATGAAGAGTATCGTTCCCAAAGGGTTTGGTGTAATCATCCGCACAGTGGCTAATGGCCGTAAAGTGGCTGACCTTCATACAGACCTAGACAACTTGCTTACAAGGTGGAAGTCTATTCACAAGAATCTAAATAGAGCTCAAGCACCAAAGAAGATTCTTGGTGAGTTAAATAGGACTTCAGCACTCTTAAGAGACCTCTTGAGCAGTAAGTTTACGAGCATACACGTCAACGATGAGCAGCTCGCTGCTGAGACAAAAGAGTTTGTCACGAGCATGGCTCCAGACAAAGCCAACATAGTCAAACATTACTCTGAGAAAGTAGACATCTTTGATAGGTTTGGTATTCACAAGCAGATTAAATCTTCTTTTGGAAGACAAGTCAACTTGAAATCTGGTGGTTACCTCATCGTAGAGCATACAGAGGCCATGCACGTCATTGATGTCAACTCTGGAAACCGCAAGGCCGGAGAGGCAAACCAAGAGCAGAATGCCCTTGAAACAAACTTAGAGTGTGCCAAGGAAATAGCCCGTGTCCTCAAGTTGAGAGACATGGGAGGTATCATCGTAGTCGACTTCATTGACATGCAAAAAAGGGAGAACAGAAAGCAGCTCCATGATTTGCTAAAGAAGCTACTCAAAGACGATAAGGCAAAGAGCAACGTGCTCGCTCCAAGTCGATTTGGATTAGTTGAGATAACACGTCAACGTGTGCGTCCAGAGACTGAAATTAAGACTGCAGAGAAGTGCCCTTCGTGTAAAGGTACTGGTGAGATTGGCGCAGCTATTCTTATTGATGATGAGATTCAGAATCAACTCAGCATAGTTGCTAAGACTAGAAAAGGTCAAACGATTGGTATCAAGCTACACCCATACATAGACTCCTTTATCACAAAGACTACTGGCTCCTTTTGGAAAGGGAAAAGCAGTAAGCAAAAAGACTGGGAGAAAAAGTTTGGAGTTAAGATTGACGTACGGTCGCATGACGACTATCCACTGACTAAGTTCAAGTTCTTTATTGGCAAAGAAGACAACGAGATTAAGCTTTAATCACGTTTTGTTTGCCAGCTGACCGCAAGCGGCATCAATGTCTTTTCCTCTACTACGCCTCACTTTGGCGATGACACCGTGTGACTCAAGGTAGGTCTGAAAACGGTCCACTTTAGTCTCATCGGCTTTTCTAAACTCGGTGCCTTCTACGGTGTTGTATTCTATAATGTTGACCTTACTCGGCACGCGTTTACAGAAAGCGAGCAGGTCCTTCGCATCATCTATAGAGTCGTTTATGTCCTTGAATATGATGTACTCAAAAGTCACCGTGTTCTTGGTCTTGCGGTAATAGTAATTGAGCGCATCAGCCAGACTATCTAGGTTGTTGCTGTCATTAATAGCCATCATCTTGCTGCGCTTCTCATCATTAGCCGCGTGCAGCGAAAGTGCCAGGTTAAACTTTATCTCATCATCACCAAGTTGACGGATTTGCTTTGCAATACCCGCTGTAGATACTGTGATGCGTCTTGAGGCCATGTTAAGACTGTCTTCTCCAGTTATCTTGGCTACAGACTCCATGGTGTTCTTATAGTTGAGCAGCGGCTCACCCATACCCATGTAGACTATGTTAGTCAACGACTTTCCATAACGCTCCTGGGCCTCTCGGTTGATTTCAACCACTTGGTCATATATCTCAGAATAAGCCAGATTGCGCATCCGCTTGAGCTGGCCAGTGGCACAAAATGCGCAGGCGAGACTGCACCCAACTTGCGAAGAGATGCAGGCAGTCATGCGTTTTTCAGTGGGTATCAACACCCCTTCAACCACACGGCCATCATGCATTTCAAAGGCATACTTTACCGTACCGTCATTACTGACCTGTTGGTCGGAGATGCGCAGTTCTCTGATGACAAAAGTGTCCTTCAGTTTTGTTCTAACGGGAAGAGAGAGGTTTGTCATGGCGTCAAAATCTTTCACAGATTTCTGCCACAACCACTTGTACACTTGGTCAGCCCTGTATTTGGGCTCACCAATCGACTTAAAAAAGTCAATAAGCTCAACCTGAGTCAGCGCCCGTATATCTACTTTCTCAGCGCCCACCGAGTTTGACTAATCAGATGATAAGCATCGCGTCTCCATAAGACAAGAAGCGATACCCTTCTTTAAGTGCTGATTTATACGCCTTCATCACTTTATCATATCCACCAAAGGCACACACCATCATTAGCAATGTGCTTTCTGGCATATGGAAGTTCGTAATCATGGCGTCAGCAATTGAAAAGTCATAAGGAGGGTAGATAAACTTATTCGTCCATCCATCAAAAGGCTTTAGAGTGCCCTCTGTGCTCACTGATGACTCAACAGCACGCATTGATGTTGTTCCTACAACACACACCTTCTGCTTGCTCTTCTTTGCCTTAGTCACACGCTCAGCAGTTTCAGCTGGGACGATGATTTGCTCAGAATCCATCTTATGCTTTGTGATGTCTTCTACCTCTACCGGACGGAAAGTTCCAAGTCCTACGTGTAGTGTCAATTCAGCAAAGTCAATTCCTTTTATCTCTAGTTTCTTCAGCAACTCACGGCTAAAGTGAAGACCAGCAGTCGGTGCTGCAACAGCGCCCTCATGCTTTGAGTAGATCGTTTGATAACGGTCTATGTCAAGCTCTTCAGCTGGACGTCCGATGTACTTAGGAATCGGCATCTCGCCCATGCTTTCTAGCTGGGTGCGGAAGTCTTCATAAGGCCCATCATGCAAGAAGCGAAGTGTGCGCCCACGTGAAGTGGTGTTGTCTATCACCTCAGCCACCAACTCATTTTCATCGTCACCGAAGTAAAGCTTGTTACCGATACGAATTTTTCTTGCTGGATCAACAAGTACATCCCATAGAAGGCTCTCATGATTGAGCTCTCTCAGGAGGAAAACCTCAATCTTGGCTCCAGTTTTTTCTTTGTTCCCGTAGAGTCGTGCAGGGAATACTTTCGTGTTGTTCATCACCATGACATCACCTTCATCAAAGTAGTCAAGGATGTCTTTGAACTGTTTGTGCTCAATTTTTCCAGTGTCGCGGTGCAACACCATGAGACGCGACTCGTCTCTGTTCTCAACTGGATAATCCGCAATACGCGTCTTAGGCATCTTCAGCTTGAACTGTGACAATTTCATTTTCATCGAAGCAGTGGAATTTTAAGGATTCGGCCCGCGAAAGTACGACTCCGCAAAGGATTTACAAAGAAGTAGAGCCAAGCAATTCCTCTTCGAATTGGGCAATCTCTAAGGCATTTTCTAATAGATGCTCACCAATTGACTCTCGGCATAGCAGTGACAGGTAAGCCCCTGATTCTAAGGCTTTACCCACATCATAAGCCAAGGACCTGATGTAGGTGCCTTTACCACATGACACATCAAAGCCCAGCACAGGCAGGTTGTTGTCGTCAAATGTTAATGATGAAATATGCACCGGATTTGGCAAAACCTTTACCTCTTTTCCAGCTCTGGCGAGGTCATATGCCCGCTGCCCTCCTATCTGTTTTGCAGAAAATATGGGAGGCATCTGCATGAATTCGCCAATGAAGTTTTCGCGAATAGACTCGATGAGTTCTGGCGTAATATGTTCGGTCGGAAAGGTCTGATCTATTTCCGTCTCCATGTCATAAGAGGGTCTTGTAGCACCGAGTGTCATCTCTCCAGTATATCGCTTGCCCAAACCTTGAAAATCGGTCATTCTCTTAGTCCAAGCACCTGTGCAGAGTATGAGTAGTCCAGAGGCGAGCGGGTCGAGGGTGCCCGCATGACCAATTTTAAACTTCTTAAGACCAAGGTGTCTGCGTATGACCCAGCGAAACTTGTTTACCACATGAAAGGAGGTCCAGTTCAGAGGTTTGTTGACTAAGATGGCCGTGCCTGCTGCAAAGTCAACTTCTTTGAGCGAGCCAATGTGCTCTTTGCCAATGATCATGCGAGACTCCAAGTAATGGCGATAGCTCCAATAATAAAGCAATAGATAGCAAACCAAGACAGCTTACTTCGCTTGACGAGCTTGATCATCCACGTACAGGCGAGCAGTCCAGTGAGAAAGGCGGCAATAAAACCAGCACTTAAGGAGACTGCGTCTACATTAGGTGCAGTAAGTGCGCCATCTAGTATGTCTTTGGCCATTTTGCCTAGTATCAGTGGCACGACCATCAAAAACGAAAATCGTGCTGCACGAGTTCTATCCACTCCGAGCAATACTGATGTGGAGATGGTGGCCCCCGAGCGCGATATACCAGGCAGAATGGCAATAGCTTGTGCAATACCCACAATGAGCGCAGCCCCAAAGCCCACGTTTTTGTCCGTGTTTTTCGCTCGGTCTGCTAAGAAGAGGAGTAGCCCAGTGACTAGAAGCATGCAACCCACCAAAAGGATGTTGCTTGAAAACAGATTTTCTATGGCGTCTTCCCACACCAGGCCAACAAATGCAGCCGGAATCATAGACAAAATAATCTTCAGACTAAACGAGGTTTGTTCGTTCATCTTGAATTGAAACAAACCCTTGAGAATATCCAGGATGTCTTTTCTGAAAATGACAATGGTGCTGAGCGCTGTTGCCGCGTGAAGCACGACAGTCATGAGCATGTCTTCCTCCACTTGTGTGCCCGGCATCAATGCTTGGGCAAGCTCAATGTGTCCACTACTACTTACTGGCAGGAACTCGGTAAGTCCTTGGATGATGCCGAGTATAATTGCTTCTAGAATTCCCATGATTCGAGTATTGCTCAGAAGAGCGGGGGAGATGATGTCAGCCTTTTGGCTTAACTAAAATGGCGTAGATAATAAACATGTACCCAAAGAGCACAGTCAGTGGAGCGATTGTAATGCGCTGAGTATTGAAAATCTCTGGGTTGAAGACATTTGGATCATCACTCCGTCCTCCGGCCATCAGTGCGAATCCGATTGCAACGATTACTAGCCCAATAATCATCAAGCGGTAATTGTTCTTCCCTTGACTGAAAGTCTCTTCAGTGCTGGCCTCAACGATGTCGTCAAATTCTTTCATTGGATTTTTTAATACAGTTCATCTAGCTCCATGCCAATGTACTTATTCACTGCAAACATAGTAGAAAAGAAGGCGATTAATATACCTGTGAGCACTGTTGCTCCAAATAACTTGAGAAGCAATGCGGTGTTCATCAGATCTATACCCTCCGGAACATAATCTTTTAAGAAATAAACCAGTCCCAAAATGGCGCCCATGGCAATGATGCCGCTTACAAGGCCCTGAATGATTCCCTGCCATAAAAAAGGCCGCTGTATAAAGCCTCTAGTCGCCCCGACTAGCTGCATGCTTCGTATTAAGAAGCGCTTGGAGTACATGGCGAGACGTATGGTGTTATTAATCATCATAAACGCGATGAGCAGCAGAAATAGACTGATTCCCAGCAGTATAAAGCCCAGCTTGTTCATGTTGCCATGCACCGCCTCGATAAGGTCAGGTGGCGAGGCCACCTCTCTGACTATAGGCACCTCTTCAAGTTCTTGACTGATCCACGCCACACTGTCTGGACTCATGTAGTCGGCCTTTAGGCGCAGTACGATAGTTGCCGGCAGTGGATTGTAGCCATCTAAAAACTCCATGAAGTTTTGACCATTCTGGTCAATTTGAATCTTTGCCGCCTGCTCTTTTGACACAAACTCAGTGATGTGTGTGCTAGGCGCAGAGTCGATAGACTTTTGAAGCTTGGAGATGTCCACCTCTTTCGCAGAATCTTTGATAAACACCCTCAACTCTATTTTCTCCCTGATGTAGGTGTCAAGGGTTTTGGCGTTGAGCAAGGTAAAACCCAGAGCACCAAGCAAAGTGAGCACCATAGAGATACCAATGATGGTGGTGAGATACGAACCTTTGCGCCTTCTTCGCGCGATGTTACTTCCCGGTTTTGACATTGAAACGAAAGTACAGATTAGAAGTGTGAGCAAACGTCAATGGATGTGAAGTATGCTTAACGTTCGGTTGTGGATGAATGTCCTCTTTTGATTATTTACCTTCGCTGGCCTTAAGGATTTGAGAAAAAATGGAATACGATTTTAAAGCGATAGAAGACAAGTGGCAAGGAAAGTGGCGAACGGATAAAACGTATCGAACCACCGAAAACGAAAAGCCAAAATACTACGTGCTCGACATGTTCCCATATCCCTCAGGAGCAGGGCTTCATGTGGGTCACCCTTTGGGCTATATCGCTTCTGACATTTATGCACGATTTAAGACCCACAAAGGGTTCAATGTGTTGCACCCTATGGGCTATGATTCTTTCGGTCTTCCGGCCGAGCAATATGCCATTCAAACGGGTCAACATCCAGCCATCACTACAGCGCAAAATGTGGCCCGATACAGAGAGCAATTAGACCGCATTGGGTTCTGTTATGATTGGGACCGTGAGGTGCGTACTTCTGACCCGAAATATTACCAATGGACCCAGTGGATTTTCAAGTTGATTTACAACTCTTGGTACAATTTGGACAGCGATAAGGCAGAAAGCATCGATTCGTTGATTGAAAGATTTGAAAAGAACGGAACATATGGTGTAAATGCCTCAATAGAAGTAGATTGGTGGAAAGAGTTACCAATTGAAAAGTACGCATTTCACTTCGGTGAGCACTTCTCTGGGGAGTTTACAGCCACCGATTGGACCTCCATGACCGAGGAACAGCAGCAGGTTATCTTGCTCAATTATAGACTGACTTATCTCAAAGAAACCATGGTCAATTGGTGCCCAGAATTAGGCACTGTATTGGCCAATGATGAGGTCAAAGATGGCCTCTCAGAACGAGGTGGATTTCCTGTGATTCAAAAGAAAATGATGCAATGGTCAATGCGGATTACAGCCTACGGAGATCGACTGCTAAATGGCCTGGAAAAAATCGACTGGACAGATGCGATTAAGGATCAACAAAGAAACTGGATTGGACGATCAGAAGGTGCCTCAGTTGAGTTTAAAATTGAAAATTCGGACCAGGGAATTGAGGTATTTACAACACGTCCAGATACCATTTTCGGAGTCAGTTTTATGGTCCTTGCACCAGAACATCCGTTGGTCCAATCGATCACTTCAGATGCTCAAAAAGAAGCTGTCGCTCAGTATGTGAAAGAGGCTTCTCTGAAAAGCGAACGTGATCGTCAGGCCAATGTGAAAGACATTACTGGAGTAGATACTGGTGCATATGCACTTCACCCATTTACCAATGAACCTATTCCAATATGGATAGCTGACTATGTGTTGGCCGGCTATGGCACAGGGGCTGTCATGGCAGTGCCCGCAGGTGATGAGCGTGACCATGCCTTTGCCACGCATTTCGGATTGCCTATTCCAGCAATTTTTGAAGGAGTCGATACGTCTGAAGAGGCCTGTAGTGACAAAGCGGCCGTGCTCACAGCATCGTCATTTCTAAATGGCATGTCAGCGTCAAAGGGCATTCCTGCTGCCATCAGCCAGTTAGAAGAAAAAGGAGCGGGGCAAGGCAAAGTAAACTTTCGATTGCGAAACGCGGTGTTTAGCAGACAGCGCTATTGGGGAGAGCCATTCCCAGTGTACTTCAAAAATGATGTGCCCTACCTCACAGATGATGAGGTCATAGAACTCCCGTCTGTAGACAAATACTTGCCTACCGAAGAAGGTGAGCCACCTCTGGCGCGTGCCAAAAAGGAAGACTGGAAAGTCTTTCATGGAGCCCCCATGGACAAAACCACCATGCCTGGCTGGGCGGGGAGTAGTTGGTACTACCTCCGATACATGGACCCAAACAATAGTGGAGAATTCTGCGCCAGAGAAAAAAGCGACTACTGGGGTCAAGTAGACCTCTACATGGGTGGTGCGGAGCACGCTACTGGACACCTGCTCTACTCACGCTTTTGGTGCAAAGTGCTCTTTGACCATGGCTTGATAGGATTTGATGAGCCCTTTAAGAAGATGATTAATCAGGGGATGATAGGCGGAGTTATAGAATACCTGATGATGAAAAAAGAAAAGACCGATGGCGTACCTCACTTCATGTGTCGTGACACGGCTTCGAAATACGGTCTTGAGAATTTTATTCCTATTGCCGTCAGAACAGACCTTGTGAAGGAATATGGAAATCCGGATTCATACTTGACACAAGACGGCTTAATGGAGTTTTCTAAGTGGATGCCTGCATATGAAGATGCAATTTTTGAATGTGGACAAGGCGTGTTTCAGAAAGGAGTGTTTAGCTCAAGTGGAGGCGAAAGCTCATGGCTTCTGACCAAGTCAGAGCAAGGAAAAATGGGAAAACGCTATCACAATACGGTTGACCCCACCACTATTTGCGATGAATACGGAGCCGACACGCTGCGTTGCTACGAGATGTTCCTTGGGCCAATAGAACAGCACAAGCCTTGGGACACAAACGGCATATCAGGAGTCTATAACTTCCTCAGAAAACTGTCTCGTTTGTTTGCCGAGCCGTCAAGTGATGAGCCGTCAAAGGCTTCGCTCAAGACTATTCATCAAACCATAAAGAAAGTCACCGAAGACATTGAGAGGTTCTCATTTAACACCGTAGTCTCTGGGCTAATGATTTGCGTCAATGAATTAGGACAGCAGAAGTGCGCTAGCCGCAGTGTGTTAGAGCCTTTGGTTGTGTTGTTGTCACCATATGCCCCGCACCTTGCCGAAGAACTGTGGGAAAAGCTGGGTATGGAAGGTTCAGTCACAAAAGCTGACTGGCCAGTGTTTGACCCAAGCATGCTGGAAGATGATGCCCATAATTATCCGGTGTCGTTTAATGGTAAAATGCGATTCAAGATGGAGTTTCCTATTACGGCCACACCAAAAGAAATAGAAGAAGCAGTGCTGGCAGCAGAAGCAAGCGCTAAGTACCTTGAAGGCAAGACACCTAAAAAAGTGATTGTGGTGCCAAAGAAGATTGTAAACGTGGTGCTGTAAGATGCAAGGGCTAGCTCTACAATTCAGCTAAACTGCCCTGAACCTAATCACATTTTATTCTCAATGCTAGATGCGCAATAACGCGCACCTAGAAGAGTATAGTCAATCGCGCTCCACTAGGCCCAAAACCAAACACACAAGAAGTCGTGTGCTGACTACTGAGCGGAGTGGTGCCATTATACTCGGTAACAGCAAGGCTGGAATACTTGTTATAATTAGCCGTAAAAGGAATGCTCAGCAGCACACCCGCTCCTCCGCCAATCAGCATTGCCCGATTGGTTTTCTTCCGCGATGATTCTTGCGCCTCAGTAAGGTTCGTAGGTTTAAACAGCAAGCCGCTCAGAGCATAGCCCAGTCCAAAACCACCTATTCCGCCAAATATGTCAGAACCTACCTTGTTGTTTTTAGCCTGAAGCCAGTAGCCCTTTGAGGGCCCTGTGCCAAGCTTAATATTTAGGTCTCGATGTTTTAGACGTTGTCCATTTTGCTCATATATGCCTGGACGTATAATGTCAATTTGGTTTTGAGCAGATGCTTCACTGACGCTCAATAGCATCAGTAGAAGTATAATCAGGTATCGCATAAAGTGCAGTGGGTTTAGGGTTAGTCAACAACAAAAATTAGGTTTCGATTTTTACTGGCATCACTTACTTTGAGCATGTACTGCCCAGCAGAAAGACCTTCACGTTGAATAACCACTTTGGTGTCTGACCCAATTTCTTGTTCAGAGCGAATCAGTCGTCCCTGCACGTCAAAAATCTCGATGCGCACAGCACTTTCAAATCCGTCAAGTTGAAGAATGGCCTGTTCGGTCATCGGATTAGGAAAGAGGTAGATGCCCTCTTCAGCTAATTCGCTTAGAGAAGTAATAATGACAAAAGTCGAGGCGCTTGCGCCAGAACAAGGAAAGTCACTGTCTACTTGAACTGAGTAGTCACCAGTTTCTAGCGCAGTATAGAGCTGCTCGTTAGCGCCAGCGATAACTTGTCCATCTAAGTACCACTGATAATGGTCACCTTCAGAAGCGGTCAAAATCGCGCCATCGGCCGTGAAGTCAACCTCAAAGAGTGAGCAGTCGTATGTGGTGCTCCATGTCGTATTTGTGACGATGGGCGGATTGTTATCAAAGAAAATGGAGGCCGTGTTGTTAATCTCAGTCAGCAAAGGAATACCGAGGTTAGGGCGTATTTTAAACGATACTAATCCGTGACTTTCAGGCTCATTATTTATTGAGTCTGGCAGCATGATGTCTTGGAAATAGAAGTCAACAACTCGAGTATTGGGGTCAATGCTGGTGAAGACAGAGTGCGAATTTGCAACAAGCTCGAATGTGCTGATGTCTAAGTCTGCACTGAGCGTATCAATCACCCGTACGTCTGTCGCGGGTGCATTTCCTGTATTCTGAAACCTAATCAGGTACTCTAATTCTGTGTTACTCTCAATATAATGAGAGTCACTGTACCCTATTGGAAACACTTGCTTGTCATTAGGGTCATAAGCGCATGTAACCTCCAATTCTAATACTTGTTCACCATAGGCTACGGTATCATTTTGATTGACACCCCAAATGCGCGCTGTGCTGGTCAAGAATTCACCTATATAGTCAACTGTAGGGGTGTGTAACTCAACATCGTAGAAATACATGATTCCTGGTTGTAGATTTTCAAAGCTCATCCATATCTTATTGTCATAGGCAGAATCTATTGGAGTAACCTCGGCAAACCCTTGAAATAAAGGGTCATATTCTATCTCGACAACTCCATCTATTGTAGAGTTGCTCATATTGCGAAAACAGATGTTGTGATTACTCAACTCATCGCAAGGATAGCCGTTGCCAAGTGGATAGAGGTCAATGCAAATGCCATACTCGAGCATTTGCTCAGACAAGCCGAAAAGCACTGGGTCAGGATTTTCTGCACCGACAGTCAAGTCTACTGTAGCACTTGTTGTATTAAAGGGAAATAGCACATTGAAGTTTACAGAAATAGTATACTCACCTACAGGCACCTCTTCGAAAAGGAATTGACCGAAGTCATTGGTTATGCCCACATAACCACCTGGCTCAAGGACAACGGTTTGAAATGCAAGCCCAACATCTAAGCCATTGAAAATACTATTGAAATCAGCATCATGAAAAACCATGCCCGACACATCAGATTGACAGATAGGATCATTCGCATTGAAAAACTCAAGAGTGACTGTGTCGGTCAAGTTAGTACACCCGCTCGTAATTGAAGTCAACACGAGATCTACAGGGCCACCGTTGAGGTCATTTGTTCCAGCCGTGTATGTTGCCTCAGGGTCGCTGGGGTCAGAAAAAAGACCATCTCCTGAAGTTGACCATGAAATTGAACCATCGGGGTTTTCCCAGCCTCCTAACACATATGAGGTGTCTCCGCAAATCACCGCATCATTACCCGCAAGAGCAAACCCGATGACATCCACAAACAAGGCGTCAGTAGTGCCCGGATTGATGCATGTCAAGTCATAGTCTAATGCCGTGAGTGTAATATATATTTGACCAGATGCGCAATCTACAGCGCCAGGCACATAGGCCGAGATAGTATCGCCATTATCGAGAAATACCCCGTCACCAAGTGAGCTCCACAGTAAGCTGTCATAACCAGCAGAAACCGATGCGTCTAAAAAGACAGTATCACCGCAGCAGATGTCAATGTCAGGCCCTATGTCTACTTCTGGTGCTGGAATGAGTGTAAACTGAACAAGGGAAGTATCAATACCACAAGTTGGAGTATTCACTACATAGTAAAACTCGTAAGCGCCATAGACAGATGTCGAGAAAAACGTACCGTCTACGTACGGCATACCGTCTATCGCATCGGGGTTTCCGGTATAACTTAACACCCCGTTTTCATTACCATTGAGCAAATCACCGATGTCTATAGAAATAGCCGTGCCGGGTTCTGTGCAAGAAGTAAGAGTATAGTCATTTCCAGCATCGCCATCAGGCAAAAAAGTAACGGTGATTTGAGCCTGGTCAATGCATTGACCGCTGCCTACAGAATACGTGAAGACGTTGTCTCCATATTGGTAAGCACTTACTGACCCATCAACACTGATGAACCCATTAGGACCGGTAAACGTACCGTTTGGTTGTGCAAAATAACTCATCAAATTTGCCGACAAACCGCAGACGGTTATACTCGTGTCAGGGCCAGCATCTGGATTATCAATTATTGTAAGAACCATGGAGTCGTTCGTATTGCTCGCTGAGCATGACGGAGGCACTTGGGCACTTGAAGAGATTGATATAGTGACCTGTCCATCGAGGTAATCTTGGGTACCTGGCACATACTCAGGGTTAGCAGAAGAGCCATTAATAAAAGACCCATCACCACTGCTAGACCATTGAAACGGCACCATATCAGGCGACACAGAACCATTTATAATCACCGGTTGGCCACCACATGACTCTGTATCATTGCCGGCATTGACAAATATGGTTTGTACTACACCAACCCCAACAACAGAAGTATCTTCTTCGCATCCATTACCATCAACAATGTATAAGAACTCGAAAAGTCCGATTCCAGATTGCCCAAAATTGAACGTTGAGCCATTTAGAAATAACATTCCATCGAGAGCATTTGGATTGCCAGAGTAGAGGAACTGTCCTCCAGAGTTTGCCCCTAACCCAATGAGCTGGGCTTCGAGGTCTAAAAACAGATTAATGCCTGGCTCTTGGCAAGGATTCAACAAGAGGTCCTGTCCGGCAGAAGGAGGGTTAGTAACTGTGACCGTTATAGTAGAAGTGGCAATATATCCTCCACCACAATCTACATCGTAAAAGAATGTATGCGTGCCTATACCCGCAGCAGAAGGTTCAAACATGTTGCTCCCTGAACCAGAGCCATCTTGCCACATACCGTTTCCTTGGACACTTTCATCAATTAAGTCTAGTAAGTCAAAAGCTGAGGCATTCACACAGAGGGTGATACTGTTGTCAGGCCCAGCGCAAGAGTCAAGAGGCAGGCTAGGATTTACCGAAAGATTGGCGATAGGCTCAGGTAGGTCAGCACTGAGTGCTACATTCGAAGAATACGGGTGTCCGTAAGTGAGGGTTGCGCATAGCAGATAGGAGCATAGAACAGCGAGGCGAATCAGTGGTTTCATCATGGTTTCGGTTTTTCAATTCAAACCTAAATTAACTAGAATATAGGCTAGTTCGCTCATTATGAAGCATTAATTGAAGTCCATCCATGTATGTTTTATGAGAAATGAGACGATTAGCACGATAATTGCCGTTATTCAAGTATGGATATTCACCAAGAACCTTTAGACAGAACTCCTGCTGAGGCAAAGGACGCTAACAAACCACTGATTATTATTGCCGCTATTCTCTGTGGTATATACCTGCTCAATCCGACCGCTGGGTTTTTTGAGCTCATACCAGACAACATACCGGTAATCGGAAATTTGGATGAAGGTATGGCGGCTTATGTAGTCATATCGGCTATGGCCTATCTGAAAGGAGTAGACTTCGGTCTGTTTGGAAAAAAGAATGGGTCAAAGCCTTAATCACCTCATCACCGTAACAGTGCCACGCATCAACTGGTAGTCAAACTTACCGGCTGGTGTTATTGCCCCGTAGTTCATTAGCCACGTATATGAGCTGTTGGCCACCGCGACAGGTGTTTGTGGGAAGTTGCCGTTCCACCTGTCGTTTGGGTCATTGCTTTCAAAGAGTATCTGACCGAATCTGTCGTAGACATAAAACTCATACTTCAAAAACTCACAGTCATGGTTAACGCCAAAGCTGTCGTTTATGCCATCGTCATTTGGGCTAAATGAGTTGGGGACAAAGATGGGGCACTCACAATCTTGAAAATCAACACGGACGTGAAAGTCAAAAGAGCCACAGACATTTTCTATTTGAGCACTCATGTCAGCCACCTCTTCGATTATAAAATCCTCTTCGTGATACCCATCCTCCCAAGCAATGGTGCCGCCAAGATGGTCTATCGTAATAGGATACTCGTCACCGTAGCAAAGCAAGGTGTCAATATCTGATGGAGGCTCTGAGTGAAACTCCAGACTGATGGTATCGCTCACATGGCATGCGCCCCAAAACAGATCTACGTAATGTGTACCACTAGACTCTAGGCTAATAAATGGGCTAGCGAAATTGTCGTTCCAAAAGAGGAAGTCAACTTCATATCCACTCAGATCGATATATACTTGATCACCTTGGCAGAGCACCTCATCGTCAGGCAAAATGTCATTGGCATGCATAAACTTTAGTTCGGTAATGATGATAGAGTCGCAACCATGCACCGTTTGTAAAGTGTCGGCATAATACCCGTCACTGTCATAGACACTCGCCCCGATTTGTACTGGCCCCTCGTCACACACCAAGAGCTGCTGTTGACTCACTGTCGGTTCTTGAATGATGAGCGTGGTGATGTGCAGCGAGTCACAACCTGCCACAGCCTGATGTGCCGAGGAGTATTCCCCCTCTTCTGACACTACCTGATTATTAATCATCACGGATTCGCCTTGGCAGATGACAAGTGTATCGCGCGCAGTGAGGCTGTTGCTCACTGTAAGGTCAATGGTGCGTATGCTATCGCAGCCATGCATACTTTGCAGATTTAGACTGTGAACTCCGGTTTGACTGAAGCCCTGATACGCACTCCCCGTGCAGATTTCCATACTCTCTTCTGAGTAATAAGTAGGGTAGACCGTCAAGGAGGTTAACACGGTAGAATCACAGTTAAACACAGAATTTAGCGTGTTGCTGTATTGTCCAGCAGTGCTATAAGTCTGGGCGCCAACGGTATGTGACTCACCCTCACAGATGCTCACATTTTCTTGACTTGATGCTACGGGAAAGCAGTCACAGTTGTGCCCATTGCGGAGGTTGTCTATGCCAAAGTATGTCCAGAGACCCTGTTCATCATAAGGTACAAATGAGATATACTGATGCGCGTTTTCAGCTATGAACGTGATATCAATACTTACCCAGCTCATGCTAGACTCTATAATTTGAGTACTGCCAATCAATTGCTCAAGACCGCAAGGACCAGTAGAGGCGTAGACTTCGACATGTCCGCTGTGATTTCCGAATCCGCCACCGCCCCAGGTCACAGGGTTGGCCCAGTTAGGTGTTACAGCCAGGTCAAAAATGATGTTGTACGTCTGTCCGACAGTGAGCGCCTGACTAAGTTCTTGATGGATGATTTCGCCACCAGCATCGCTGGAGTGAAATCCTAGAAAATTGTTGCCATGTGATGCGACTGTGGTGCAACCAAATAAACCAGGCTGAGGATTTGATGTGCCTTGACAATTGTGCCAGCCAGCGGGATACCCAGGACCTTCGGCACTTGGGTTGGTGAAAGACAATGTGTCGCACTGAGAATAAGACGTAGCAGGAAGCCCCATCATCACGGCACATACCATGAAAATGAGCCATCCTGAAGCCAGGTGGCGGCATTTATGCGTGTTCAATACTCTCAATAGCTCGCAAAACCTTGATTGTCAAAGGCTCTACTTTGGCTTTGTCTACGAGAGTTTAGGGCTTTTTGTTTCTCAGAATAGCGCTTATCTAAAAGACTCGATGATAGGTCATCAACGTGGAGTCTTGCATCAAGTCAAATTGGATCAAGTAGTGAGAGTTTGAGAAATAAATGTTGTCGACCGCAGCCGGTTCTTCGCTTGTATAGAGCAGCACGTTGTGGTAAAGAACATTGTTTAGCGTGACTGAATTTAGCAAGACATGTTCATGGTCATAAAAACTAGTATGCGTTTGACCTGGTGAAAAGAAAAAATCAAAGCCTTCATCCTTCTCTTCATTGACTCTAGCAGCTATTTCGATTGACGTAGAGTTGGCATGGAATCTATACTTTACACAAGACTTTGTTCCATAGCAAGCAGACACGCAGGCCATTCCTCCAAATCCGTGCTGATCATCAAGATAGACGGTCTCTCCATGTCTGAAAAAAGAGCGATTGAACAACATCACGGAGTCTCCACTGACAAAGCTCATTTCAGTCGGTGGCACACTAGCGTATGCTTGAGAAAACGGTGGACAGGTGCATGCGTAAGTATCGGCATCATCCTTTCTCGTGCAAGCGAAAACTAGAATGGCAGACAAACAAAGCAGTAGCAGCGGGTTCTTCATCATAACAAGTTATTAATTAATACAACAAAGAGACTTGTAATCTGAGGCGATTATATCAACTCAAAGCACCTCAATCAGCAACGCATCATCTGTCTTCTCCACGTTCACCAAGCCATGTCCGCGCAGTCCTTTGATGGTCTTGTCCCATTGTTTGTTTGATAGGGCAGATTGCGCTTTGAGTGTGTTGAGTTCCATGCTGCGTTCTTTTTCTAGAATAGAAAAGACCAACTGCTCATTCTCATTTAGGTCTACACTTGGCTGATCAGTTTCCGCTTTTTCTGGTCTCATTTGCGGAAAGAGGAGCACCTCTTGTATACTGCTCTGTTCTGTGAGTAGCATCACTAATCTGTCAATTCCTATTCCCATTCCAGAGGTAGGAGGCATACCATACTCCAAGGCACGGAGGAAGTCGTGATCGATAAACATGGCTTCGTCATCTCCACGGTCAGCCAGTTTCATTTGGGCTTCAAATCGGGCGCGCTGATCTATTGGGTCATTCAGCTCAGAATAGGCATTGGCAAGTTCCTTACCATTAACCATCAGCTCAAATCGCTCAGTCAAAGTAGGGTCATCGCGGTGCACTTTGCAGAGTGGTGACATCTCGATAGGGTAGTCGGTGATGAATGTCGGTTGGATGTAATGTGGCTCACACTTTTCTCCAAATATCTCGTCAATCAATTTACCGCGACCCATGGTGTCATCCACCTCAATACCGTTTGACTTGCACCACGCGCTGAGCTCTTCTTCTGTCTTTCCTTTAATGTCAAACCCTGTATGCTCTTTGATGGCATCAGTCATGGTGACTCGCTTAAATGGCTGCTCAAAGTCAATGGTCTTGTCACCACTCTTTACAGTATATCCATCAAGCACATCTTTGCACACACGCTTGAGCATGGCTTCGGTGAAGTCCATCATCCAGTTGTAATCTTTGTAGGTCACGTAGATTTCCATCATGGTAAACTCTGGATTGTGCGTGCGGTCTAAGCCTTCATTTCTAAAGGTCTTGGCAAACTCATAGACACCGTCAAAACCACCAACAATCAGTTTTTTGAGATACAACTCGCAGGCGATACGCATGTACTGCTGCACGTCTAGCGCATTGTGATGCGTGATAAATGGGCGTGCGGCCGCACCGCCAGGTATGGGCTGAAGTATTGGTGTCTCTACCTCTATGTATCCATGCTCACCAAAAAATGAACGCATAGATGAGAACACTTTGCTCCGCTTGACAAAGATGTCTTTGACACCCTCATTGACCAAAAGATCTACATACCGCATACGGTAGCGACCCTCGGGGTCAGTAAACGCGTCATGCACTTTTCCATCTGCATCTGTCTTGACCACGGGCAGCGGGCGCAGTGATTTTGAAATAATGGCAAAGTCTGTAACCGCCACTGATTTCTCCCCTACCTGCGTAGTAAATTGAGTTCCTGTGATGGACACGAAGTCACCAAAATCCAGAAGCTTTTTAAAGACATCATTATAGGCAGACTTATCTTCTCCAGGGCACATTTCATCTCTGTTGAAGTAGAGCTGTACTCTACCTTCACCGTCCATCATCTCGGCAAACGAGGCTTTTCCCATGATCCGTTTACTCATGATACGACCAGCCATCTTGACTGATTTCCCGTCTTCAAATCGTTCGCGAATGTCTGCACTGCTGTGGTCAGTGTGCACTTGTGCTGCCGGATAAGGTTCTATTCCCTTGTCACGCAGTTTGGTCAAGGCATCTCGTCTTACCTGTTCTTGCTCGGATAAAGCCATTTCTTAACGTTTTGACAAAGATACCAAGGCGCTTGAATTAACCTATGGTTTGGTATCTTCACCGACTTAATTAAGTTTGAGTATGTATAGGAAAATGAATGAGTACATCGAAGAGTTCGCCCAGCAGATGGAGCAGGCTCTCGAGATTGGTGGGGCTGCGGAGTTTAAGTCTACGGATAGAACGTTTACCAACATTATGGTTGTAGGCCTTGGTGGATCTGGTATTGGAGGAACGATAGTGGCTCAGCTTCTGAAAGATGAACTTCCTATTCCGCTCAATGTGAGCAAAGACTATTCGCTACCGAGTTATATTGACTCTAACACATTGGTCATACTCAGTTCTTACTCTGGTAATACAGAAGAAACTGTGAGCGCCATGGAAGTGGCCTTGTCAAAAGGAGCAGAAGTCTGCTGCGTGACATCTGGAGGAAAAGTACTCGAGACGGCAAAAGCAAAAGGGCTTAATCACATTCAGATTCCTGCAGGAATACCTCCACGCGGTAGCTTTGGTCTGAACAGTCCAATGCTGCTCTTTCATCTTCACCGATATGGACTTATTAGTGATGGATTTAAGGCTGACTTGCAAAAGTCTATTGACTTGCTTAAAAGTAATGACGCGGCCATCCGTGCAGAAGGCGAAGAGATTGCGAAAAAGGTGCACGGAACTATCCCAATTCTATATGCAGACTCTTCGTATAACGGAGTGTGCGTGCGTATCCGTCAACAGATTAACGAAAACTCAAAGCAGTTATGCTGGCATCACGTTTTTCCTGAGATGAATCACAATGAGCTGGTCGGTTGGGCTGGTGGAGATGAGCGCGTAAGTGTCTTGTTGATGCGCACGAGTGGAGACCACCCGAGAACATCTGTACGAATGGATCTTTGCGCCAAAATCTTTGGCGAGAAGGCCAAGGAAGTAATCCAAGTGCATGCGAAGGGAGATTCAATCATTCAGCGGTCGTATTATCTCATCTACCTAGGCGACTGGATTTCCTGGTATCTCTCTGACCTCAATGGCGTTGATGCCGTTGAAGTAAATATCATTGACTACCTAAAAGGGGAGTTGGCTAAGCTCTAATCTGTGCAAGTTGGCGAGTGAGCACGCCACTTATTTTTTCATTGCTTTTAGAGAATAAAGTCTACTCTTAGTCTCTATCAAAATGAAATATACGCCAACCGGAATGGAGCGTATGTCCAAGGAGAGGCTTTCTGCACCGCTTCTCAAATCAGTATGTGCTACGGGAATAGACATCACGGTCTTTCCCATTAAGTCAAGAAGGCTGACGGAACGAAAACTTCCAAAATCAAATGACTCAGGCGCAGCAAGTATGAAAAAGTCGCGGCTTGGATTATGATGAAGTAAAAACGGATTTACTGACAAGTCATTTGCGCTGAGTGCTTCTAAACATTCAGTAAATGGATTAGGGTGATACAGACCAATTTCCGAATCAGTGTAGCAGTTGAAAGAAGTCATTCCGAAATCGCAGACTATGGTCGAATCACAGCAACGTTGGAATGGAAACATTCTATTTCCCAAAGCCGTTGACCCCCCAGTGGGCCCTATACCTTCAATTACAAGACCTTGAATCCCCCAACTAGAATCACTATTAGGTTCAAGCTCTAAAAACCGTCTAACAACACCATTTACAAGCATGCTACCACTATTGGTCACATGCACATAGGCAGAGTCTGAGCAGGATTCGTCACTACCCATTCCAGAATTAGCAGCGCACAACCAACTGTCGCCTGGCTCAGCATTGAAATCATACAACAAGAACTCTTCATTATTCGCTTCTAAATGAAAAACCGAGTCTCCACTTTGGCGCATAAATCCGAGAAGTTCATCTGACGATGAGGTGACAACACCATTAGGTGTATCCCAAATTGAAGTGTGGTGAACCATTAACTTTTTATAGGCCTTATCAGCAATGATGGTGTCACCAGTTACAGTGACCAGCTCTGTGCCTCCCGTATCAATAGACCACTTGGAATAGAACCATTGAGAATCAGGTAATGGCCAATCTTGAGCAGTAAAAAGAAAGGGAATGCCTATCAAAAGCACACTAATGAGGGTTCTCATGGTTGATTGGTTTGCCATCAAGATAGATAAAATTGAAAATACTCATCCGTGCTTTAAAATGGCCAACCTTTGTTTTCCTTCCATAGCTTTGCACCATGACACCTAAAGTACACTTCCGTGACCTCGGTCAGATGGACTACAAAGCGTGCTGGGACCTTCAAGAGTCTTTGCTCAAAAAAGCTGTTGACCTCAAGAAAACAAATAAAGGGTCAACTGACCCTGTGTTGCCAGAAAATCATCTGCTGTTTGTGGAGCACCCGCACGTCTATACGCTGGGTAAGAGTGGGAGTGTAGATCACTTGCTGATTGACGACAAAGGACTGGAAGAAAAAGAGGCTACCTACTATGAGATTAATCGAGGTGGTGACATCACCTATCACGGCCCCGGGCAGATAGTCGGCTATCCCATTTTAGACCTTGAGCAATTCTTTACTGACATAGGAAAATACATGCGCTCACTCGAGGAGGCCATCATTCTCACACTGCAAGATTATCAGATAGAAGCGGGCAGACTAGAAGGCATGACAGGCGTGTGGCTCGACCCTGATGACCCTGTAAAGTCCAGAAAAATTGCCGCCTTAGGGGTGAAGTGTAGTCGCTGGGTTACCATGCATGGCTTTGCATTTAACGTCAACTCAGACCTGAGTTACTTTGGCAACATTGTACCCTGTGGCATTGATGACAAGGCAGTCACGAGTCTAGAAAAGGAGTTAGGCAGAAAAGTCGATTTAGAAAAAGTGAAGCGCGAACTCTTGCTAAACTTGGCCAATGTTTTTGACTTTGATGTTGTCGGTTAGTTGCCAATAAACCGTCTTCAAAATGAGTAACCTATACCAGCCCTCAAAGCAAACTTTTTAGGAAAAAGGCTGGAGTTAAAAGCAGTACTTCTTCGATGCCGTATCGGTATTCTTGGATTGGCCTCAGAATCCGAATCCCATTCAACCTGAACTAAATTAATAGGGATATCAATCTCTAAGTGAAATGGTCCCTTTAAACTTCGTTCGAGATGAGGTATTAGTTGACATCCAATTCCAAACTCTGTGCGAACAGTGTTCAAGACTTGTGTTGCACTAGGGCTTAGGGAAAATTGGTGCAGGTATGGACGTAGCGCTGCACCTAGTGATAGCCTCCAATCATCATTTTTGCCAAAGCCACTAACAACCTCAACAGAATAGATGTATCGAAAAGCGAGTCTCACATCTGCCTCACGGATGGTTCGCGTTCGTATGCCAAGACTGTCAACCACAACGGGTGCACTTTTGAGTTCTCTGCTAATTTTAAGTCTTGATAATTCTATACCCTGAGCCTTTCCGTCACCTATGATTCGTGTGTATGCAAGTGATATGTAGCCAAGCTCAAAGTCAGATTTTATGAATGACAGAGGCTCTTCTGAAAACTGACCAGAATCAAAAACCTCGGGGTCAAAATCAGTAGAAAAATTGCTGTACACTGAGAATCGGTGAATGGCATTTCCCCCTTCGTCTTGGGCTATTGCGCCAACACTGATGGAGAAGAGAATAAAACTGAAAAAATAGGGGTGGAGGCGCACAGCGTTCATCGAATGGTAATTGGGACGCTGTATAACGGATTAATCCAGTCCCTTATTACCTCGCAGCTGATGGCAGGTTTTCCTTCTTGGCCTTTCTCCCCACCAAGTACACGCCTACGAAAATCAACCCTGTACACACTGCAGTGCCCACACTAAACGCTGGCCTCTTGGCGTCAAATAAGCCAAGCGAAAAAAACAGAAAGCCAAACCCAAGGGTGACTACCGGCTGGAGGTAGATATAGCTTGACACGATATTGGGGCTGAGTATGCTCAGCGCAAACACGTTGAGCAGATACACCACAAAAGTGGCTACCACTACGACATAAATGATGCTAAAAAGTTGCTGCGGCTCCAATGCTGGCCAGTCAATTTCCATGGCTTGACCCAGACTAAATGGCAAGATGTAGATGGCGCCAAAAAAGAAGGCCCAAGAGATGACGGTTATCGGATCATACTTTGACATAAGCGGTTTGACGATGACGAGATACAGCGAAAACGAGATGGCATTAATCAAGATCATAGAATCGCCCGTGACAGAAACGCCAGGTAGATTTCCTCTGGCACTTAAAACAACAAGACCGATTGCTCCTACCGCTCCGAAAATGATGCCGATAATCTTCCTGGAGGTTACCCTCTCTTTGAGAATAATGGCACTCAATATCAAGACAATAATTGGCGTGGTGGTCATGATAATGGCACTGTTAATGGCCGTAGTGCGACTCAAGCCATTGAAAAACATCAGCTGATTAATGGCGATACCAAACAGTCCACAGAGTGCCAGACGACCTAAGTCCTTTTTGTCAGGCATCTTTTTTCTCAAGATGAAAATGACGGATAGAAATAGAATACTCGCTCCGTATACCCTCAAAAAAATGAAGCCAGAAGGGCCTACTATGTCGGGCATGATTCCTTTCGCAATCACATAGTTAGACCCATATATTAGAGCGACTCCAAAAAGCGCAAGATGAGCCGTAAGCGTGCTTTTCGCCATGGGCCGAAAGTACAGCGATTAGCTGGCTATTTGAGCAGACCTCCTTACAGCACTTTCCACATTTTTCTTGGCGTTGCCCACGAATATGTCTTCGTCAATAATGATGACTGGTCGCTTCAAAAACGTGTACTCTTCAAGTATATATTTTCGATAATCCTTCTCGCTGAGCTCTTGCTCGTTGAGCCCCATGCTTCTGTATTTCATAGCTCTTCGGCTAAACAGTGCTTCGTACGAACCGGCCATCGCCTTCATCTGGTCTAACTGCTCAGGGCTGATGCTTTCGGTTTTTATTTCTTGTTGCTCAAAAGAGTCAATATCATTTAGCTGAGCGATTATCTTTTGGCATGTGCCGCAGTTGCCGAGGTGGTATATCTTATTCATTGTGTGATTTTTTCTCTCTCTAGCAGGACAATTTTCAGGCACGATGTGCTTCTCTTGTCACCGTCAGAATTAATTAAAAATGAGGGAAATGTCTTTGACCTTAACTTGAATATCGGAGGGGTTATCGACATACACTTTTAGAGCCTCAGCGGTGGCAATGTCTGGGGGCAGATTAAATTCAATTTCATAATTAGCCCAAGAATCAGACCCACTAATCTTCATTGGTTTAGAATCAAAAATATATCCACGTGCCGTCCCAACTAATTCCAGCACCATGCTTGCCTGATCATTTAGGGTCTTACTGGAGGCCATGATTTTTACTTGAACTGTAGTCGCACCAAGCGCAACAAGGTCCACATCTTTGCGCTGAAACGTGCAGCCAAATTCGACTCCTGCACCTGTAGAGACCTCAGTCATATTGTTGTACTCGTGACCTTTTTCAAAGTGATCTTGAGCATTCCAGCTGTGCGATTTTTCACCTGCTAGAGCCAGCTCAGCAAGGCGACCCTCTTCTCGGTAATAAGCAGCTAAAAATGGACTCATGGAGCTGGACACGTGCTGAGCAATCTTCATTCTACCTTTCTGGGCGTAGTGCTCAGTGGTCCAATCCTGATCTATAAATTGCTCGTCTGACACTAACTCTAGATTGTCAACCACCAACACTCCTTTGCGACTGAAATAACTATGCAGGAGATCTCTGTTAGACTCCATCAAAGACAGTAATTGATTGCCGTGCAGTGCTGCGGCTTTTTCGGTGTTTTCAGCCATAAGGTTGAACACCAGTTTCCATCCTCGCTTTTTGGAAAGTGAAATAATTGCATCAAAATCCTTGATGCGTGGGTTAGTCAGCGTGTCAATAGAAAAAGCATACGTCTTCACATAATGAGCGCTTAACTGGGTTTTTGCTTCATCCCACTTTCCCAATGAATCAAGAACACCGTTGATGGCAATCGCTCGATTCCACTCATAGATTGACTCATAGTTCAGCTCCAGTTCAGAGCGGATCACATCATTCTTCCAGTGCTCTTGTATCTCCTCAAGGATCTCGGCTTCGGTTCCAGATTGATACGCACTAAGCCCCATCAATAAGCGATTAACAATGGCCGGACGATTTTCTAATAGCAGTGTGCTCTTTCGAAGCGCGTTTTCTAGCTTGGAATGTATCCACCGTGCGTTAAAGGATCGCATATTCATGGTCACAATGACCACCGGGTTTTCATTTTCAAGACTAATGTTTTCGAGCAAGCTGAGATAAATTCCTGCGTGACTAGCCTCATACGTCACGTTTTTCACCTTTAGCTCAGGATAAAAATCATGAATCATAGCACTGATTGGTCTAGTGTCAACATCATCCTGACGAAAGGCTGTGTTTGACGACTCTCCTAAATAGAGAATGTCAGTGTCTGAATCAACTGCTCTAATTTTCCCAATCGCCTTGCAATGTTTCTGCAAGTCTGACTCTAAAAAGAAGACGACATAAATCTGATTGAGAATGACAAACAGAATCAATAACAGGATGAGGCGAGAACCAAGATATGTAGCAATGTCCTTGTTCATTCAGAATTGGAAGTAGATGAAAGGATGATCGATAACACCTGAAAAAGAACAAACTGCGAAAAGGAGAAAGGCATAAACAGACCACCTTACGGGCATACTCAATGCTGAAATGACCGTATCAAACCTCTTATTGTACATAAGAAGTCACTGAGAATAAAAGCTCCTAACGTAAGCCAGATAACTGCAAGCACCTGTAAAGATGAACTCGGCAAGCTCAGGTTGGACCAGACTGCGCCAAACATCTCAAAGGCAACAGTAATACTTGGACTTCTGAAAAAGACCCAAATTAGTGTGACGAGTATAAATGTTTTTGCAGTGAGGATTAGTCGCTTTAAAAACGATGGTTTAGCCGATGTGTCACATACACTATCTAGCCTGTTCTCAATGACATAGACCAAGGCATAAAGCCCGCCCCAAAAGACAAAGGTCCAATTTGCACCATGCCAAATACCACTAAGTAAAAACACGGTAAATATGTTATACAACCATCGCCATATAGCAACCCTATTGCCGCCCATCGGGAAGTAGAGGTAGTCTCTAAACCAAGTCGAGAGTGAGATGTGCCATCGCTGCCAAAACTCTCCGATACCTAAAGAGAGGTATGGGGTTTTAAAATTGTCCATCAACTTAACCCCAAGCAGTCGCGCACTGCCTATAGCAATGATGGAGTAGCCAAAAAAATCAGCGTAAATCTGAAATGAATAAAAGCCCATACCAAGCAGTATTTCTAAGCCGCTATATCCAGATGGTGCCTCATATACTTGGTCTACAAAGACAGACAGATTATCTGCGATGACCATTTTGATGAAAAGCCCAAAAAAATTAGGCGCAGTCCATTGGCTAGGTTCGTCTTACTGAGTGCATGGTCCTTTTTAAACTGAGGTGTAAGTGATGAAAATCGTTCAATAGGTCCAGCAACTAGTTGCGGAAAGAATGACACATAGAGGGCAAAATATCCTAAGTGTCGCTCCGCACGCAGCCTGCCTTTGTATACATCTATGGAGTAGCTGAGAGTCTGAAAGGTATAGAACGAGATGCCGACAGGCAGGAGAAGATTAAAAAGTGGAAAGTCACTTGCAAACAGGGAGTTCACCGAACCAAAGAAAAAGTCAAGGTACTTGAAGGTCAAGAGTAAACCTAGATTAATGCAGAGGCTGAGAATCAGAAAAGGAAAGCGCTGCTTTTTAGTTTTTGCTTGCTCCATTCTTAAACCGCAGAAATAATCTACCAGCGTTGAGCCTATGATTAGAGCAAGATAAGCGGGATTCCAACTGGCATAAAAAAGATAGCTAGCCAAGAGTAGCAGCATCCATCTGTATTGATAGGAGACCATGTAGTACAGTATAACTACAGAAGGCAAAAAGAAGAGATACTCTATGGTGTTAAACAACATGGCTAAAGGAATGGAGCGGTCTGATTGGCCGCTGAATATACGAGGCCCCAGCCAAAAAATGGGAATTTATTCCGCCCAAAATATCTTGTGAGACACCCTGTGTGCTTGATTTGACACAGTGATCACATACAAGCCAGCGGCTCGCCCGCTCATAGAGATTCGTTTTGTTTCTGAGGCATCAGTCTGCACAGTAAGCTGTTTTCCTGTCAGGTCTATTAATTCTGCGCTCCACTGTCCATTAAAGATGGGCGTGTGTATCTCAAGGTGTTCTGAAAACACACGCCATTCAAAGTCCAAAGCCTGGGCCCCTGAAGCGCTAAGTGACACACATTCTGAAGTAATCGGTTCCATCTCTAGTGGACCTTCAGACACAAGTTCTTGGCCATCAAAAGCAGCATATGAAGGCGGGTAGCGAAGCGCCTGAAAAACATGATTGAGCTCTGGCTCGGTGCCTTGTGGTAGCACAAAGTCTGGAAGTACCACAGGGTTCACATATTCCCAAAGTATAGTACCTGTATCGCTTACTTCAAACAGACGTCCTTCTCGCCCAGAGCAGATGAGCGTGTTCCCATTTTCTAAGCGCTGCGCACCTGAGATATTTGACGAGAAAAAGTCCTCGTTGTCATAGATCCAAGAGGCATTGCTCGGCCCATAGGGTGCATCATCCATGATGTCGTACTGACCTAGATTATTGAGAGGCGGAAGGTATGTGTCTACAGAAGACATGGAGTCTGAACTGCCTTCATTGTTAAAAAGCAATATTGACCCTGCGCCAGGCAGACCATCTTTAATCCATTGGGCGTCATGTTGGAGGAAGAGCACTTGGTCGGCAGCCTCACCTCGCCCATAATTTTGCGGATTGCCATATCTGTATAGCAAGTCTCCGCCTAGGCCGCTTGCACCTCCGCTGTGTCCTTGAGCCTCTTCAGTAGTGGTGCTGTGGTCTATGACAAACACTTCACTGAGATTTCTGGATGAGATCAAGACCTGATCTAAATTGGCATTGTAGTCTATCGAGTTGCAGTGCAGCCAATCAGAAAATGTGTTTGAGGGGAAGTAATAATTAATATCCATCAACTCTGGGTGATCAGAAAGCGCACCATAGTTGGGCAAATTTGGATTGACATTCTGTATGAGGTGGTCTTTCATGTTCCACTGCCACACCACTTCTGCGCTATCTACCCCGATGGGTGCGATTTCCATCACCATGGGTGGCCAAAGTCCAGCATCGTCTATGTTGCCTATTCTGCCCTGACTAATCGCATCAGATTCTGAGATATAGCCCCAGAGCAAGACAAGAATATTGCCATTGGGCATCAATGCGACATCGTGATGCGCGTGCATGCTGTCATTAGCTAGTGTGTATGACCAGTTAAGAGAGCCATCCCAGTTGTATCGCTCAATGAGCCCACCTATGCCCCCTCCGCCATAGGGTGTGCCTGACACGACTCCTGTGCGCAGCAACAGTCCATCTTCTTGCAGATAAGTGCTCAAGCCAGGCCGTGTGCTGCAGGTCCAGTGATGGACAACTTCGCCACAGTTGTCAAGCAAGAAAACACGGGGAGAATACATTGGCGCAAGCAGTGTGTATCCCGTTTGAGAGCCTTCGTTATACTCCAACAGACCCACAGTCTGCTGACCACGCGCATTCGTGAATGACAGAAATAGCGCGAGTATGAGTGTGAGTTTGTTAAGCATAGAGACTAACGCAAAGATAAGGCGCTTAAAGTCCGTGCCAAGCATCAAGAAGACAAGGATTGCTTTCTTACTTTCGTCTGAAAGCAATCATCATCGAAGAAAAAGAGATACGAGAGAAATTGAGCATGCGCAAGGTGATGATACCTAGCCTGATTTTTTTCGTGGTGGCGGGTTACTTGTTGTACAACAGCATCACCGAGGTGCGTTTTGTCGAGTCTTCAGTTGATGCAGCCTATGCGTGGGTCGATCAGAATGCCAATGGCAAAGTGGATGCCCATGACAAATCTGAATTCGTGCTCAGTGACGAGGGCACCTACAAGATGCTCACTTTCTCAGATACCTTGTCAGAAATAGATTGGTCAGGGCGAGCCCTCTTCTTCTTTCTGCTCGCGGTGTGCTGCCTGCTTATACGTGTGAGTGGCTACATGTATAGACTCCGCGTGCTGACTGACAGGTTTTTGAGTTGGCGCGAAAGTTTTGACGTGGTCATGCTTTGGGAATTTGCCTCGGCACTTACACCATCAGTAGTTGGCGGGTCAGGCGTGGCCATTTTCTTCTTGAAGCGAGAAGGGCTTAATCTAGGAAAGAGCACAGCCATTGTGATGATTACCGCCATGATGGATGAGTTCTTTTACATCTCAATGGTGCCCATGGCCTTGCTGCTAATCAATACTGACGGACTCTTTCCAGCAGATTGGACGACAGACATAATGGGCATGACCCTCAATGCCGAAGGCGTCTTCTGGTTTGGTTATACACTCACCTTTTTCATACTCTGCACGCTCATTTTCGCGGTGCTCATTAGACCACGCGTGTTTCGATTTGTGCTACTCAAGATATTTAGCTTGCCGCTGCTCAGAAAGTGGCGTTATCACATCATCAAGTGGGGAGATGACCTGATGGTGACCAGCAAGGAGTTGAGAACAAAACCGTTTTCGTATTGGGGCAAAGGGCTTGCCGCAACATTTGCTTCATGGACAGCACGTTTTATTCTCTTAAACTGCCTGATTATGATGGTGGTAGACATCGAAGACCATGTCTTCGTATATGCCAAGCAGCTGATGATGTGGATGATTATGCTCATCTCGCCAACCCCAGGCGGCACAGGTTTGGCTGAGTACGCGTTTTCCAAATTTTTTGGTGAGTCTATTGTGCCCCTCGCATTAGTTGGCCTGCTGGCTATACTTTGGAGACTCATGACCTACTTCCCATACTTGATTGGTGGAGTGCTCGTCTTGCCCCGATGGCTGAAAAGGACAGCACTCAAGAAGGCAGCATCGTGAGCCACTTTCACGTACATTTGCGCCCCTAATTAATCTGTATAATTATGAAGTTCGGAACAAAAGCCATTCATGCTGGTGTCGAGCCAGACCCTACAACAGGGGCTATCATGACTCCCATCTATCAGACATCTACTTATGTGCAAGACGGCATAGGTAATCACAAAGGATACGAATACTCACGTACCCAAAACCCAACTCGTGATGCCTTACAGAAAAACCTTGCGGCCCTAGAAAACGCGAAGCACGGCCTTGTCTTTGCTAGCGGAATGGCGGCTACAGATGTGATTATCAAACTGCTTCAGCCTGGAGATGAGGTAATCAGTACGAGCGATTTGTACGGAGGTACGTACCGCATATTCACTACTGTGTATGAGCAGTATGGAGTCAAGTTTCACTTTGACCCGCTTATGGATGCTGAGAAGGTAAAAAGCCTGGTCAACGAGAATACCAAAATGATATGGGTAGAGACACCAACCAACCCGATGATTAACATCATTGATATTGAGCTGATGGCCAATATCGCCAAAGAGGCTGGCGTCATCTTGGTAGTGGACAATACGTTTGCGTCACCTTACTTGCAAAACCCTTTAGATCACGGTGCAACTATCATCATGCACTCGGTTACTAAGTACTTAGGAGGGCATTCTGATGTAGTGATGGGAGCTACCATGACTAATGATGACCACTTGGCCTCTGAGATGGCAAGACTTCAAAATACCTGCGGAGCCGTTGCTGGTCCACAAGACTGTTTCTTAGTGCTGCGAGGTATCAAGACATTGCACTTGAGAATGCAGAGACATGCTGAAAATGGAGAGAAAATAGCACATTGGCTAAAGGCTCACCCAGCGGTTGATAAAGTATTCTGGCCAGGATTTGAAGACCATCCTAATCATGAAGTGGCTAAAAGACAGATGCGTGCCTATGGCGGCATGGTCTCGTTTAGCATGGTTGGAAATGACTATGATAAGGCCAAGAAAGTGGCAGAGTCTACCAAGCTGTTTGCTTTGGCCGAATCACTTGGTGGTGTGGAGTCTCTAATAGGTCATCCAGCTTCTATGACGCACGCGTCTATACCAAAAGAAGAAAGGGAAAAGACCGGTGTGGTCGATTCCCTTATTCGTTTAAGTATCGGTGTGGAAGACATAGAGGACTTGATCCAGGATATGGAGCAAGCCTTCTCTTCCTTATAATTTGTCTGGCGTGTCGGTTTCTTTATAGCCGACAAGCACGGTAGTACAACCTTCGTGTACCAGTTCATTCACGTTTTCCTTCAGGGGTACTGTAATATGTACCTTGACTTGCTGTGTGCTCGCCACACCAAAGTCGAAGTAATCTGAATCTGAATTTCCTGAGTTAAAAAACTCGTTTCCTTTTTCATCACTCAAAGTGAAGTTTACATCACCTAAGATGTCTTCAGCACACACCATGATTCTATAATCTTGGCCTGCATAAAAGGTCATCATTAGGTCGGCTTCATCTCCTGGAATCAGCACGGCACTATTAAAATTGTCATTGGGGATATAATCCTCCAAAGTCGGCATACACTTGTTCTTGGTGAACTTTCTACACTGTGAAGAAGCCAATACTGGTATCAGTATCGCCAACATCACTATCACACTCTTCGCTCTCATAGCTCCTCTTTTTTCAATTTAAATCCTTCCATCACTGGATATACTTGTTGCGTATATCCTTGGCCAACATGACTATCTCATCTACGTCAGCATCGTTCAGTGTTAATTTTGTTCCACCACCGAGTATCACTTTATCCTGCGTTCCAGTGTCAGCAGTAATTGATATTTCAGTTGTTCGTTCATATATCTCATTCAGACTCTTTAGGTCGCTGAGTAGTTTGTCTAGCGAGCCATCTTTGTTGTAGCTCTTGTTTAGTTCGATCAGGTCATTGAGGGCATACTTCTGGTCTATAAGTCTGTCAACCAAGGCCTCTTCTTTTCCTTTCGTTTCTATAATCTTACTTGCAAGGTAAAGTCCCTCTACCCATCCACCTGTGATGATTTGTGCAGAGATGTTACTTCGCTTGTTCTCTTTTAAATACGAGTCGAGCACGTAGAACGTTTCAGAAATGATGTGCAGAAGAGAATCTCTGTTCTCTATATTCATCTCTACACGCTCCATCAACGCATCGTCAAATGCAGATGAAACACCAAGTTCATCAGCAAGCTGTTTGGCTGCACTGAGGTAAATGATTGACTCTTGATTTTGATTAAATACTGACGCGTAGCTGAGATCAGCTCCGTAGATACCTAAGTTGATTGCCTTTCTTCTAGCAGTAGAATAGCGGTCTAGGTTTCTCACATCATTAAGCATGGTGTGATCATATCTGGCACCAGACTTCTTAATTAGCGATACCATTTCCACCGGAGATGGAATGGTGTAAAATATCTCTTTGACTTTATTCGCTTTTTCTGACACTTCACCTTCTGGAGGTGTATTGGTGTGTCTCATGGCATTAGCTCCACTGTCTTGCGAACAAGATGTGAATAGTAATGCCGTCATCACGAATGCGGCACCGGCTGCACGCTTTAGGGTTTCAAAACTCAATGTTTTCATCTCAATAACTCTTAATCTTTACTTCACTTAACCTAAGGGTCTCTACAGCGTTAAACGCAAGCTGTGAATAATAGTTACAGAAATGTGTTTTGAATCTAGAAGGGCGCCAGTCCAAACAACTCTACGCTGAGCTCAAAACATGTGGTGAGGTGATGGTAGACTAAGCCTCTGGCGGCTCTATATCACTGGCGCGCACTGTCACATACGCATCTTTCTCATATTGGTCGAACGGGTCTCCTTCCATCATTTTATTTAAATAGAGCACAAAGACTGACAGATCGCTCGTGGAGTCGAACCAAGTATAAGGCAGTGTCGCAACCTTTAAGTCGTAATGAATCTTTAAACTCATATGCCCATGCTGGTCAGCATGACCTGCGGTGACATCAGTAATTGAGTCAATGTCAATATCCATCACACCACTTTTCCAAGAATGAGGTATGATGACTTGCCTATCTATGATTAAGATTGAACCGTTTTCTTTCTCTTTAAACAGTGCAATGAGCCAAGCCATAATGCCAAGCAAGGCAACGCAAAGCACCGCGAGCATCACCATTTTATTAAACTCCATGTCTGCAAAGGCGCACACAAGTAGACCAAGCCCAGCAAAAGCGAGCAGATAATAAAAGGTACGCATGGCCTTTTGGGGTGGCGCGTAGTTGAACTGAAAAGTCATAATAAGTTGGTCATGGTTTAGTCAGTCAGCAGATTAATGCGCCTCCAGCCAATTGGCACCTACACCAGTATCAACTACCAGCGGCACTTTAATCTTCACCGCATTAGACATCTTTTCTTCGATAATAGGTTTGAGCATCTCCAGCTCATCTTTATGCACATCAAACACAAGTTCATCATGCACCTGCAGTAGCATCTTTGATTTGAGTTTTGAGCTCTTCATCCACTGCTGTATGTCAATCATAGCCATCTTGATTACGTCAGCGGCCGAACCTTGTATAGGCGTATTGACTGCATTGCGCTCCGCGCCTGAGCGTACGGTGTGATTTCCAGAGTTGATAAGCGGTAAGTCTCGCTTCCTGCCCATCAATGTTTCAGAATAACCCTTTTCCTTGGCTAGTTCTACAGCTGTGCTCATGTAGTTCTTTATGCCCGGGTACTTTTCAAAGTAATTGTCAATAATCTGCTTGGCCTCTCCACGCTTAATGCCCAAGTTTTCGGCCAATCCAAATGCACCTTGACCATATGCCAATCCGAAATTAACGGCCTTGGCTCGTCTTCTCATTTCTCTATCTACCTCTTCGAGCGGCACGCCAAACACTTTTGATGCGGTAGAGCTGTGAATGTCTTCATTGTTTAAAAAGGCCTGAATCATGCCCTCATCATCAGCCAGTGAGGCAATGATACGTAGCTCTACTTGAGAGTAATCTGATGCTAGGAGCACATAATCATCATTGGCTGGTATAAAGGCCTTTCTGATTTTTCTGCCGCGCTCTGTTCGGATAGGAATATTCTGAATATTGGGATTGTCTGAACTCAGTCTACCTGTCGGCACTATGGCCTGACGAAACGAGGTATGGATTCTTCCCGTTTTTGGGTTTACCAATTTTGGCAACGCATCTACATAGGTAGATTTGAGCTTACTCAGCTCGCGGTACTCCATTATTACCTCAGCAATAGGGTGTTCCTTGGCGAGTTTGCTGAGCACATCCTCGTTGGTAGAAAACTGTCCGGTTTTTGTCTTCTTCCCGACATAAGGGATTTCTAATCGCTCAAAAAGTACCTCGCCCAGTTGCTTTGGTGAGTTTAGGTTAAACTCTTGTCCAGCCTGCTCATAGATGCTGTCGCGGGCCACGAGCACTTCTTTCTCAAGCTCTGAAGAGAACTCTTCTAAAAAGCCCACATCAAGATTAATACCTTCAAACTCTATGTCGGCCAGCACCCGAATGAGTGGTGCCTCAATATTCTTGTAAAGCTTATCCACCTCACGTTTCTTCAGCCCTTCTTCAAACAGCTCGTGAAGCTGCAACGTAATGTCTGCGTCTTCAGAAGCGTAGTCACTCACCTCTTCTGGGGCAAGGTCACGCATGCTCTTTTGATTCTTCCCCTTTTTACCAATCAGCGTTTCAATAGACACTGGAGAATAAGCTAAAAAGGCCTCGGCCAAGTAGTCCATGCCGTGTCGTTTGCCCGGCTCAATGAGGTAATGGGCAATCATCGAGTCTTCTATCGGGCCGTTGACTTCTATGCCATACCACTTGAGCATGAGCATGTCATATTTCAAGTTGTGCCCCACTTTGGTGATACTCGTGCTTTCAAAAAATGGACGAAACTCCTCCAGTACTTTCTGTGCTTCTTCGTGCTCAGCAGGCACTGGAACATAATAAGCCTCACCCTTTTTGAAGCAGAATGAGAGGCCTACCATTTCTGCTAGATTAGGGTCAACCCCCGTTGTCTCAGTGTCAAAGCAGGCCAGTTTTTGCGCCATCAACTTTTCAATCAATGCGGCTCTATCGTCTTTGCTTGAGACCAGAGAATAAGCGTGGTCTACTTCATCCAGTTTCTTGAGTGACTTGGTTTCCATGTCACCTCCACCTGAATCTCCACCACCAAACAGACTCATTTGAGAACCACTACTTGACGCTTCTGTGGTGCCAAAAGTGTAGGCTTCTCCGAGTATTCGTTTTCCGAGCGTACGAAACTCGAATTCGTCAAATATTTCAGTCAGTGCCTCCACATTAGGCTCTTCAACGAGTAGCGCTTTCTCATCAAACTCTATGGGCGCATCAAGTATGATTGTTGCGAGGTGCTTAGAGATAATCGCATCTTCTTTTCCAGCCCTAACCTTCTCGCCAATCTTCCCCTTTATCTCATCAGCATTTTCCAAAAGCCCTTCCACAGAGCCGTATTGCTTCAAAAATTTGCAGGCTGTTTTTTCACCAACACCGCGTATTCCAGGAATGTTATCTACCGCATCGCCCATTAGTCCGAGCATATCAATGACTTGGTCTACGCGCTCTATGTCCCATTTTGCGAGCACTTCTGGCACGCCAAGTATTTGATGCGGATTTCTCCCCACCGCGGGTTTGTACATGAAAATATTGTCTGACACCAGCTGTCCAAAATCCTTGTCAGGAGTGACCATGTATGTAGTGTAGCCTTCCTTTTCGGCCATTTTGGCCAAGGTGCCTATGAGGTCATCAGCCTCATATCCTTCAAGTCCGATGCAGGGTAGATTAAATGCTTCAACTAACCGCCTTATTGGCTCAATCATGTTGATGATGTCAGCGGGAGTTTCGTCTCTATTGGCCTTGTAAAAATCATACTCAACGGCACGAGTAGTGGGCCCAGCTACATCAAATACTACAGCCAAGTGCGTAGGCTTTTCATTTCTCAAAAGTTCCCATAGTGTATTGGTAAAACCAATCATGGCAGAGGTGTTGACCCCTTTCGAATTTATCATGGGTCTTTTGATAAACGCGAAGTAGGCTCGGTAGATTAATGCAAAGGCATCGAGTAGGAAGAGCTTTTTGTTGGAATCAGCCATAAAAGGGAGTTTCTTTGTACAAAGCTAAAAATGCTGTCGGCCCTGAGTCGAAAGGTTGATAAAATGGTAAAAATCGGTGACATCGAAGTTGGAGAGTTTCCTCTTCTGTTAGCGCCCATGGAAGACGTGAGCGACCCTCCCTTTAGAGCATTGTGCAAAAAGCACGGTGCTGATGTCATGTACACAGAGTTTATTTCTAGCGAAGGGTTGATTCGCGATGCAGCAAAAAGTCTGCAAAAGCTCGATATTTTCGAATATGAGCGCCCTATAGGCATACAGATTTTTGGAAGCGATATAAATAGCATGCGCGAGGCCACAGAAGTAACTGCACGGGCAAATCCTGATATAATTGACATCAACTATGGTTGCCCAGTGAAGAAGGTGGCCTGCAAAGGGGCAGGTGCTGGAATTTTGCAAGACATTCCAAAGATGGTGGCCATGACGGCAGAAATAGTGAAGTCTACGTCACTGCCAGTCACCGTCAAGACTAGACTAGGCTGGGATGATCAGACTAAGCACATAGTCGAGGTGGCAGAGCGCTTGCAAGATGTGGGTATCAAAGCCATATCTATACATGGTCGCACCCGCAAGCAGATGTATAAGGGCGATGCAGATTGGACTTTGATTGGAGATGTGAAGAACAATCCGAGAATGAATATTCCAGTGTTTGGCAACGGAGATGCGACCACCCCAGAGCGAGTGATTGAGTATAAAAACCGTTTTGGTGTTGATGGCATCATGATAGGCAGAGCCAGCATAGGTTACCCTTGGTTTTTTAATGAAGTCAAGCACTTCATGCGCACTGGTGAGCACCTCGCTGCTCCCTCAGTTGATGAGCGTATAGAGGCCTGCAAAGAGCACTTGAGAATGTCATTGGAGTGGAAAGGCCCGAGCCTTGGCATAGTCGAGATGAGAAGACATTACTCTAACTACTTCAAAGGTTTTCATGGCATAAAGCCTTACAGAATGAAGATGGTGACAACCATGGATCCTAACGAGATTTATGAGGTGCTAGAAGAGGTGAGAACGGTCTATAAAGATGCTCAACCTCTAGTCTAATTTCTCAGGCATTCATCACTCGCTTGGTAAGCAGTTTTACCGGAAACCAAGAGAACATCAATGCGATTCCTACCACGATGCCCGCCACCAAAAAGAAGTCTTTGAGGTTAATCACTACCGGATAGTAATCTACAATGCCGCCCTGCAGGCGAATGATGCCATAATGCTGCTGAATGTAGCTAAAGATAAAACCAAGCGTCAGTCCGATGACTGTTCCCGAAGCTGAAATCATGACCCCCTCCAAGAAAAATATTTTTCTAATGACACCTTCAGTGGCGCCCATGCTGTGTAAAGTACCGATGTCTTTTCGCTTGTCGAGAATAAGCATGGTGAGTGAAGCAAGTATGTTAAATATGGCGATAACAATAATGAAGCTCAAAATGAGAATAGTGACAAGTCGCTCGCTTTCATTGGCCTTGTAGATCATGGCATTCTTGTCGGCACGTGTCACAACCTTAAACTTGTCTCCCAACTGTGCCATGATGGCCTGCTTGGTTTGCTCGGGCTCCAAACCGTCCTTGAGCTCTACTTCCAAGTAATTGTATTCGTTTCTGTAGTCGAGCATGTCGCGCGCAAAGAGCAAGGAGCTTAAGACATACTTGGAGTCATACTCCACATTGATGCTAAATGTGCCGCCCACCATAATTGGTTCTGAGCGAAATGCCCGCTCTTTATGACGCGATATTTTCTTGCCTCGTTGAGGCGCATAGACCACAAGTGGTCGCATGCCTTGCGAAAATAATTCAGCGTCAAGATCTTGCTTGATACCATAACCCAGCACAGCCCATTCACTTTCTTCATCAGCCAGCACATCACTTCCCTCAATGATGTTTTTGCGCATGTTTTTTTGGGCCATATAGCCTGTTGGCACACCCTTTAGTGTGGCGATGCGCTGCTGATCGCCAAAGGTGAGGAGTACGTTTTCTTCTACTATTTCATTGACACTTTTGACCGTAGCTAGCCCTTCGATGTCTTTGATGGAAATACTGTCATTGGCCATCACCTTGCCTCGCGCAGGCGAGATGATGATGTCTGCATCAAAGGAGCTGTATAGGTCATCGACCAACTCGTCAATACCATTAAACACAGAGAGAATAGTAATCATGGCCATGGTCACAAAGGCAATGACGATGACCGAGATGAGTGTGATGATGTTAATCACATTCCTAGACTTCTTCGCAAAAAGGTATCTACGGGCTATGTAAAATGGGAAACCGATTGGGCGAAGGTAATCCTACTTGCGGAGTTGGAGATAAGGATGATTTAAGAGTATCCCTTCTCCTTGGTTGATTACCAAAGAGGCCAATAAATCACTGTATGATAAGTCGTTTGTGACCAATTGCATCTCCAACTTCAAGCTGAATAATATATAGACCCGGAGCAAGATTGCGAATGTCGATTTGTTTTTGAACTCCCTCCAAAACAATCTTGCCAAAAGCGTTGGTGCATCGGATATTGAATGGCTCTCCGCGGTCTTCAAATTCGAGATTGACAACGGATGATGCTGGGTTTGGGTGAATTGAAAAATCAACAGTTGAATGCTCTAACACTGACGTTACACAGGCTGGATCGCTCGGGCTAAGAGAAGTGATTACAGCTATTTCATCCGTTATAGAACATATAGAGTTGCTATTCGTGTTCACAGAAGCGCCTTGGACTAAGTATTCTCCCGGCCCGGGAAAGATGTATCCGTTTTCTACAAACAAGGATTCTAGGGTGTTGAACGCAGAGTAAATTGATAAGCCATAATTAGAGCCAATTAACGCTTGAATCTCGTAAGGCCCTGATCCATCTGGAGCGGTAATTAGAAACTGAGATTCAAGAGTGTCTGTGACGAAGGAGTTTATTCCAAAAAAGAGTAATGTAGCCGTTTGGACATTCGGTTTGATCAGTTATGTCAAGAAACCCAGCGCTACAGTTGTAACAACCTTCACTATCAACATCATCTATTTTGATATACAGCACTTCATCGCTAAGACAAAGCGACCCGTTATCCGGGTGATCAAAACCAAACTCTACAGAATAGACTCCTGCAGAAGCATACTCATCGTTAGGGTTCGGAAATCCTAGTAAGTCAGACAGCATTGCACCCATGTTCCACGAGTCCCAAGAGCCGGCCCACGTATCTGAGATATAGTCAGAATAATCAACCACATAACTCTCTGAGCTGTCCGCAAGGGAGGTGAAAATAATCAGATAGTTACCAGGATAAATACTGCCGTTGGCATATGACAATTCATCGCCAGACCAAAAACTCTGAGTGTGAAAACCAAGTACTTGATAAGGACACAAACCAGTTACGCTATCAGGGGGTAAAGAATAGCCTGATGTCATACTCCAATCTCCAACAGAACAGTCCTGGGCAGTCAAAGTCTGAGACCCAAAGACAAGAAGTAATAAGGCAATCAGGTTTCTCATTGGTCATTCGGTATGACCATGAAGTTAGTGAAAAGGAGACGAAGCTACACAGTGCCTACTTCCAAGCCTTCACTATCAACCCTGTACCTGTGTCATGATTACCTTTTACATCCAGCCAATTGAGCACAAATGCGATGGGGTAAAAGATGAGGTAGTAAAACGGCAGGAGGATAAAAAAGAGCTTGGTGATGTTGAGCATACGCATCGGAAAGTACATGGACATCTTCCATGCGATACTCCCCGGAGTACCATATTGATAACGCGCTTCTACCTTATTAAACCCGGCAGAGTTAAGCTTCTCTTCAATTTCTTTGATAGGATACCCATCACGCACGTGCTCATCTATAAATCCTGAAACTTCACCGTCATGGTGCTCTTCTAGCCCACTTCCACCTTGGTCAGACGGGGTGCTAATCAGCAGCATGGCATCCTTCTTCATGCTGGCATGATAGTTCTTAAAGACTTGCACATCTTCAAGTACATGCTCCATCACATCTACACAGACTACTAAGTCATAGGCTTCAGGTTTTACATAAGTCTGCAAGTCACCCACTTCAAAATTTACACGGTCTTTCTTCCCGATTTTTTCAAAAAACTGATTGCAGTCGGCCACCTGCTCTTCCTTTACATCAATACTTGTTATCGTCCAAGAAGGATTCTTAGCCACCATGTAGTGCGTGTACTGCCCAAATCCTGCTCCAGCATCAAGCACATTGAGGTCTTTCTTGCCCCAGCCTGCAAAAGCCTTCAGCTCTTTGTGTACATGCCATGCACGCAACAAAAGAAGGTCTAGTAATTTGTAGAAGAGGATGCGAAGACCAGGGGTCTTATTAAACACATTTCCAAGACTTCGTTTTATCGGATCGTACTCCATGTGGTCAGTTAAGTAGTTCGTCTATTTTTTCAGAATAGTCTAAAGAATCATCTAGATAAAAGAATAGGTCTGGCGTGATACGCAGTTGCTTACCCACGCGGTGGCCGAGTTTACCACGCACCAGTCCGCGCCTTTCGTTAATCTCTTTGACTACTGCTTTTTTGTTCACCTTATCCATGATGCTTAAAAACACCTTGCAGGAAGACATGTCTGGACTTGGCCGCACTTGAGTCACCGAAATAAACAAGCCACCAAAAATGGATGTCCGTTCTTCTTGAAAGATGGATCCGAGCTCTTTTTTTAAAAGACTCGCTATGCGTTCTTGACGTATCGAGGCCATAAGCGCGCAAAGGTAAGACAATGAGTTCAGTCTATTAGTCGTTAATTTGTCCCTTATCAATTTGACCAGATTGAAGAATTTTCTACAGATACTGCGATATATCACCGGTTACAAGAGACAGGCATTCCTAAACCTTGTGTTTAACCTGTTTTTTGTGCTCTTCAACCTCCTGTCGTTACTGCTTTTTATACCCTTTCTCAACTTGCTTTTTGGGCTGAGTAAAGCCCCAAAAAGTGCCGCTGACCAAGGGCTCAGCATGGACTATCTTGAAGTCAAATTCGCAGAAATAATGGGCGGCTATGTCGATGGCGGGGACAAACTGCAAGTTTTGGGTTTCATCTGTGTCATCATCATTGTGCTGTTTTTACTCAAAAACCTGTTTCGCTTTTTGGCCATGGTGGCGGTGTCTCATTTGCGACAGGGCATCGCGCGAGACATACGTAAAGATGTCTATGACAAACTTCTGGCCTTGCCGCTCAGTTATTTTTCTGACGAGCGCAAAGGTGATGTACTGTCCAGAAGCACGGCCGATGTGCTGGCCGTAGAGATTTCGATTATCGGCTCATTAGAAATGCTCGTCAGAGATCCGCTCAATGTCATTCTCAGTCTGGGCACCATGTTTCTGATTTCGCCACAATTGACTTTATTCTCTCTTGTTCTTCTGCCCATTTCAGGCTTCGTGATTTCTAGAATCAGTAAAAGTCTAAGACGAACATCACTCAAGGGTCAAGATGCGCAAGGCGATCTGTTGAGTTTTTTAGAAGAAAGCCTTGGCGGACTGCGTATCATCAAAGCATTTAATGCAGAGCGTCAGATGAAAGGCGGCTTTGCCAAAATCAATGATCAAGTAAAACGCCTAATCACCAAAGTCAATATCAAGCGCGAATTGGCCTCACCTGTCAGTGAGTTTTTAGGCGCCTGTGTCATGGTCGGTATCGTGTGGTACGGTGGGCGATTAATTTTGACTGAAGGCGATTTTGACTCCTTGACAGGCTCACAGTTCATCGGTTTTATCATCATGTTCTCTAACCTGTTGCGACCCGTGCAGAATATTTCTAAAGTGGTGGCTGACATAGGTCGAGGCTCTGCTTCTGTAGACAGGGTCAACGCCATTCTTAAAGCAGACAATAAGATTGAAGAGCAAGCCAGGCCTGAATCCATAGGGGTGTTTAACAACAAGATAGAGTACGACTCGGTGGGCTTTGCCTATGAAGAGGAGCCCGTGTTGACAGACATTTCCTTTAATCTTGAAAAAGGCCAATCACTGGCTTTGGTCGGAGAATCGGGCGGAGGAAAATCGACCATTGCCGACCTTCTGCCGCGCTTTTATGATGTCAATTCTGGAAGCATACGCATTGATGGTATTGATCTAAAAGATGCCAAGCTCAATGATGTGCGCGGCTTGATGGGCATTGTCACTCAGCAGTCCATCTTGTTTAACGATACGGTGTATAACAACATCGCTTTTGGCATGGACAATGTGACCTTAGAGCAAGTGACAGCGGCAGCCAAAGTGGCTAACGCACATGACTTCATAGAGCAGATGAGTGCAGGGTATCAGACTAATATTGGTGACGGAGGAAACAAACTTTCTGGTGGACAAAAACAGCGATTAAGTATCGCACGTGCCGTGCTAAAGAACCCTCCAATATTGATTCTTGACGAAGCCACTTCTGCACTAGACACTGAGTCAGAAAAATTGGTTCAAGACGCCTTGGTCAATTTGATGAAAGACAGAACCTCATTAATAATCGCACACAGGTTGAGCACCATTCAGCATGTCGATGAGATTTTGGTGTTGCAAAAAGGCAAAATTGTAGAGCGCGGTGCACACGCTGACTTAATAGCGCGCGGTGGAGTGTACAAAAGGCTGTGTGACCTTCAGGGCTTCACTTAATACAAGAAGCTATCATAAGGGAAACGCACAGCGTGTATCTCTTTAACTCGCTCATACAGCATGTTGCGCAGCTTGTCGATATTGACCTTGTCTTTGGCCGAGATAAAAATCACCTCTTTACCATCTAGCTTAGCCATCCACGTTTCTCTGAGCTCGTTAAGCAGATAGTCATGATGCTCTTGCGGTATAATGTCACTCTGTTCTGCTTCGTAAGCATCAATTTTATTGAAGAGGACAATGGTCGGCTTGTCTTCACATCCGATGTCTGACAGCGTGGCGTTGACCACATCATATTGGTTTTCAAACGTAGGGTGAGAGATGTCAAGCACGTGCACCAATATATCAGCTTCACGCACCTCATCCAATGTCGATTTAAACGACTCGATGAGCTGAGTAGGCAGTTTACGAATGAACCCAACTGTATCCGAAAGAAGACAAGGCACATTGTGTATCACTACTTTTCTGACAGTCGTGTCGAGTGTAGCAAAGAGTTTGTCTTCAGCAAAAACATCACTCTTACTTAGTATGTTCATCAGTGTAGACTTGCCCACGTTGGTGTATCCTACCAGTGCCACACGCACCATCGCACCACGATTACTTCGCTGCGTGGCCATCTGACGGTCTATCTTGGCAAGCTGCTCTTTGAGTTTGGCAATCTTTTGACCAATCACCCTTCGGTCACTTTCTATCTGTGTCTCACCCGGCCCGCGCATTCCGATACCACCTTTCTGTCTCTCTAGGTGAGTCCACATGCGGGTTAGTCGTGGTAGCAAGTATTGGTACTGCGCCAGCTCTACTTGAGTTTTGGCATGCGCAGTGCGCGCACGTGCCGCAAATATGTCAAGGATTAGATTACTCCTGTCAAGGATCTTACGTTCTAATTGGCGCTCTACATTTCTCAACTGTGTCGCACTCAAGTCATCATCAAATATGACCATGTCTATATCATGCTCTACACAGTAGGCCTGCACTTCATCGAGTTTTCCAGACCCTATAAATGTTTTTACATGGGGTTTTGCTAGACGCTGAATGAATCTTTTCTTGCATCTCGCACCAGCAGTTTCTGCTAGAAAGGCGAGTTCATCCAAGTACTCGTCAACTTCTTCGTCTGTTTGTTCTTGGGTGATTATTCCAATTAATACAGCCTCTTCGGGATCGTAATGTGTACTGTGCTTGTCGCCCATTTAGTCTTTTGTGGTATAGCTTTTTCCATCAAAGGGCAGTTTAAGTAGGTCACCCAGATGCCCTTCGCGCTTGTCAAACACATCTAGTCCGAGCGTTAAGCTCTCGGCAGATGCGCGGGTAAATGTACCGAAGACACGGTCCCAAAAGGAGAAAAGATTCCCATAATTCATATCAGTCAGCGGTTGCTCTGCATGATGATGCACACGGTGCATGCCGGGCGTGCAAATAACATAACTGAGCAGCCTGTCCACGTTCTTGCCCAGATTGAGGTTGGCATGATTAAACTGAGACATCAGTGCGGAGAGTGACTGATAGAGCAAGACCATCCAGACAGGTGCCCCCGTTAGTGCCACCGCGATGACGGTAAAAAAAGCACGAAAAATACTCTCGCCAGGATGATGCCTCAAGGCAGTGGTTGCATCAACCTTGGTGTCAGAATGATGAATGACATGAAACTTCCACATCCATGGCACTTGATGTTCTACCCAGTGAACCAAGTAGGCCCCGATGAGGTCTAAAATCAACAGTCCGATAATCAACTCAACAGCCCAGTGTAGGTCTACGTGAGAGAGCAGGCCATAAGGATTGTTAGCCGCAGAGAGGATTAAAAATGCAAAACCAAGATTGACTATGGCCGTGGTCACAGTGAAAAACAGATTAGGAAGCGCGTGTGTAAATTTCTGATAACGCATGCGCATCAACGGCACAAGCCCTTCTATCATCCAGAAAAAAACCATGCCACCTAAAAGCAGAGCCGTGCGATGGCTCGTGGGTATGTTTGAGAAGTAGTCTACTAGAGCCTGCATAAGCCGATGTTAGAACCAGCCATATTGTGCAAATCGAAATGGCCACGGTATAGAGGCCAGAATAAGTAGCAAGGCAATTCCGTAATAAGAAAACATTGACTTAAACTTCTTTCCGTCAGTCTCACCAGCCTTAATTTTCTTGTAACCCACCGTGATAAGTATGATGGCGATAAGCATGCCGACCATATGTTCTACGCCAAGAAATCGCGTCATCTTATCGCTCATGCCTTGGGCATTTAAAAGTTTGTAATACCCTTTGATGAAGTACAATGCAAAACCTAACAACAGCTGAAGATGTGCAAAAATCAAGGTGAAGAGGGCGAGCTTTCGGGTTTTGTCAAAAAAGCGCGTGTTGCCGCCTCGTCCGCTAAAGGCCTTTATTACAGAGAAAACGAGAAGTAAAAGAAGTATCCATCGTAGTCCAGAGTGTGCGTGCTGAAGTCCAGTTTCCATTGTTGTCTGATTTGAGCTTAAAGTTAGTAAATCCTAAAATCCTGTGGCTTATTCTCTTGCCGTACAGAGTTCTGATTTAATAGCTTTGTGGCCGCATCTATATGCGTTACCTACTCTCCATATCATTTATTGTTCTATTCAGCCTTCATGGATTGGCTCAAGAGACCTTTCCTGAAAATGGTGCGGCTACGTATAATCAAGAGACTATCGCCTTTATCAATGCATTCATACACATTGACTCTAAAACTAGTGTGGCAAACGGAACCATGCTTGTCAAAGAAGGAAAGGTAGTCGAAGCAGGAGAAGGTGTGTACATACCTGTCGATGCAGTGACCATCGACTTGGCCGGAGCCCACATCTATCCTTCGTTCATAGACCTCTATTCAGACTACGGAATTTCAGAGAATAAAAAAGCAGAGCGTAAGCGTGGCCCGCAGATGGAGCGAAGCGAAAAAGGCGCTTTTGGGTGGAATGAAGCTGTGCGCCCAGAGTATCATGCAGTCGAAGAGTTTAAGCACGACAAGAAAAAACGTGAGGCACTTCAGAAAGCAGGTTTTGGCGTAGTACTGAGTCATCATAAAGACGGTATCATTAGAGGTACTGGCGTCTTGACCTCCTTGTCTACCAAGACAGAAAACGAGACGGTAATCAGCAGTCGTGCTGCCCAGTTTCATTCCTTCTCAAAAGGCAGGTCTAAACAAGATTACCCTCGTTCGCTCATGGGCTCGGTGGCCTTGTTGAGACAGACTATGTATGACATGCAGTGGCACAAAAGTGGCCAGTCTGCCGAAACAAACCTCTCATTAGAAGCGCTTGCTGAGAACATGGCCTTGCCACAGTTCATGGAGTGTACTGAGAAGAACGACATTTTTAGAGCAAATAATATTGCCTCAGAATTTGGATTCAAATACATCATCAAAGGGTCTGGAGATGAGTATGAGCGGGCCAGTGACATTGCAGTCTCTGGCAATCACTTGATTCTGCCTCTTGATTTCCCCGAGGCCTTTGATGTGAGCAATCCCTTTGAGGCCATTAACATTCCGCTGAGTAAACTTAGACGATGGGAGCAAGCTCCGGCCAATGCAAGTTACCTCTATTCGCTGGGTGTAGACTTCTCATTTACGGCTCACGGCCTCAAGGATGCGGGCAGTCTCATAGCTCAAGTAAGAAAAGTCATAGAAAACGGACTGACCGAGAGTGTAGCACTTGCAGCACTCACTGAGAATCCTGCCCGTGTGATTGGTCAGCAATCTAATCTTGGCCGATTGGCAAAAGGATATCAGGCCAATTTTTTAATCAGCTCTGGCCCCATTTTTAACAAGGGCTCAGTCATCTATGAAAACTGGACTCAGGGTAACCGAAACATCATCACAAGCAGACAAAGTGTGGATGTGGCCGGCACGTATGACCTCAATATAAATGGTCAGCGACACAGTCTTCTTGTCAAAGAGGATAAAGGAAGCTACTCAGGGAGCATTCGCAAATCAGGTACAGACACCTCAAAGGTGAAGGTGGACATCACGCTCGTAGATCGGCTGATTACGCTCAGCATGAACTTTGGAGACGACAGCAAAAAAGGCGTCTATCGTCTGACAGGCACCATCGCCTCGCGCGGAAATCTCTGGGATGGAAAAGGCCAAGACCCAAACGGAAACTGGGTCAACTGGAGCGCCATACTCAAGCAAGCGGACAACACGCCACCAAAGCCAACAGAACAGCATAAAGACAAAAGAGTCTCACGACTGACTTACCCCAACATGGCTTACGGCTGGTCCGAAAAACCGATGCCTAAAGACTTTGTGATCCGCAACGCCACCCTCTGGACAAATGAAGAAGAAGGTGTGATGCAAGATGCCGACATTGTGGTCAGAGATGGGAAAATCGTGGCAGTAGGACACAACCTAAACCTCGATGTGGTCTTTCCTAAAAAGAAGGACAAAGGAGATTTTGTCAATATAGAGGCATATGGTAAGCACGTGACTAGTGGAGTGATAGATGAGCATTCACACATTGCCATCACACGCGGAGTCAATGAAGGCACTCAAGTGAGCAGCGCAGAAGTCCGAATCGGAGACTCTGTCAATCCTGATGACATTAGCATATACCGACAACTAGCAGGAGGTGTTACTGTGGCGCAATTGCTGCATGGCTCGGCCAACCCGATAGGTGGTCAGAGCGCACTCATAAAGTTGAGATGGGGTCTGAAAGCAGACCAATTAAAAATTCGCGGGGCTGATGGCTTTATAAAATTTGCACTTGGTGAGAATGTGAAGCAGAGTAACTGGGGGGATCAAAATACGATCCGCTTCCCGCAGACGAGAATGGGTGTAGAGCAGGCCTATTACGATCACTTCATCCGTGCTAGAGAGTACAAGAGTACACTTGGTAATAAGCGAAGAGACCTTGAGCTGGACGCGATAGCTGAAATCATGGATAAAAAGCGATTTATCACCTGCCACAGTTATGTGCAGTCAGAGATAAACATGCTCATGTCTGTGGCCGACTCTATGAACTTTACCATCAACACGTTCACACACATTCTCGAAGGATATAAGCTGGCCGATAAGATGAAAGAGCATGGAGCAGCGGGCTCTACTTTTTCAGATTGGTGGGCATATAAGTTTGAGGTCAATGAGGCGATACCTTATAATGCGGCCCTGATGGCGCAGCAAGGTGTACTAGTGGGCATCAATTCTGATGATGCCGAAATGGCGAGAAGACTCAACCAAGAAGCGGCCAAGGCTGTGAAGTATGGTGGTGTAAGTGAAGAAGAAGCTTGGAAAATGGTGACCCTCAATCCAGCTAAAATGCTTCACCTAGATGAGCGCATGGGAAGCCTCAAAGAAGGTAAGGATGCTGACATAGTGATCTGGTCAGACAACCCATTGTCGATTTATGCCAAAGCCGAACAGACGTATGTAGATGGCATCAAATATTATGACATCAACGAAGATAAAGCGATGCGCGCGCAGATAGAGGCAGAGCGCAATGCACTGATTCAAAAGATGCTTGAAGAGGGAGCTGGAAGTGAAGGGAAAAAGCATCAGTGGACGCCAAAGAAGTACTATCACTGTGATGACATGGAAGGAGAAGAGCATGGTCATTAATCGATTGTACATAGCGCTCTTGTTCTGTTTGACGTGCCTGTTGAGCAATGCTCAGGTGAAGTCTCCGGGGGCATCTCAGACTGGGTCAATTCTCATCACAGGAGCCGTTATCCATCAAGGAAACGGAGATGAGATACAAGACGGGGCCGTTGGTTTTAAAGAGGGTAAAATAGACTATGTGGGAAGTGCAGCAAATGCAAAACCACTGGCCTATGATGAGATTGTTGACTCTAAGGGTCAGCATCTTTATCCAGGATTTATTGCTGTTAACTCGACTCTTGGACTGCAAGAGATTGGTGCCGTAAGAGCCACACGAGACCAGCGCGAAGTCGGGTCAATGAATCCGCACATTCGAGCGCTAATTGCATTTAATACGGACTCACGCGTCACCCCAACAGTGAGGAGTAATGGTGTCTTGCTCGGACAAATCACACCGCGCGGAGGACGTATATCAGGTAGCAGTTCGGTCATGCACTTTGACGGCTGGAACTGGGAAGATGCAGTAATCAAAGCCGATGAAGGCATACACCTCAACTGGCCGCGTATAGAACGATGGGACTGGAGTAGCCGCAAGATGAAGGCCAATGAAAACTACGACAAGCAGGTAGAAGAGCTTAAAGATTTCTTAAGAACATCAAAGGCCTATTGTCTAGGCGACCATGACAAAACGGACTTGCGAAAAGAAGCTTCTTGCGGTCTTTTTGATAAGACGAAAACACTCTATGTGCACAGCGATCGCGCCATGGAGATGGAGTCAGCCATGAACATGTGCAGAGATCTCGGCATTGCCAAACTCTGCATAGTAGGTGCCTATGATGCACCGTTGATAATTGAAAAACTCAAAGAAAACAACGTGTCTGTCTTGCTGCGAAGAGTACACGAAATGCCAAAACGCGAGGATGATGACATTGACCTTCCTTTTAAGTTGCCCGCCCTTCTTGAAGAGGCAGGTGTAGTGTTTGCGCTAGACAATTCTGGTGACATGGAACAAATGGGAACAAGAAATCTCCCCTTCTATGTGGGCACATCCATTGCCTATGGACTAGACAAGAAAAAGGCTGTAAAAACAATCACGCTCAACGCGGCCAAAATCTTGGGGATAGATGATCGCCTTGGATCTATAGAAGTGGGAAAGGATGCGACACTCTTTATCTCAGCAGGTGATGCCTTTGACATGCGCAGCAATGAGGTGACGAGGGCATACATTGATGGGCGCTTGGTAGATCTTGAAAACCATCAAGAAGTCAACTACAAAAAGTATAAAGAGAAGTACGAAGCCGAAGAGCGCTAGTAACCCGCTTTTTCTCTGACTCGTCCGATTACCTCTCGAGCCACTTTCCTTGCTTTATCTGCACCAATTCCGAGTAGTCTATCCAGTTCAGCTTTGTCATTGATGTATCGTTCAAATTCTGAGCGTACAGTGCCAAACTCATCCATAATTAACTCAAACAAGGCCTGCTTTGCATGACCATAGCCGTAATTTCCTCCAGTGTAGTTGGCCCTCATCTCATTAATCTGGGCTTCGCTACCTAAGAGCGAATAGAGTGCAAATGCGTTACAGGTATCAGGATCTTTAGGGTCTTCGAGTGGAGTACTGTCCGTCTCAATTCCCATAATCTGCTTTCTCAGCTTCTTTTCTGGTAAAAATAGATTGATGATGTTCCCTCTCGATTTTGACATCTTGTTGCCATCTGTTCCTGGCACCAACATGGTGTCTGACTGAACCTTGTCTTGAGGGATCACAAATGTCTCACCCAAGGCATGGTTAAATCTTGAGGCCACATCGCGTGTCATTTCCAAGTGTTGCAACTGGTCTTTTCCGACTGGCACAAACTCCGCATCATACAAGAGTATGTCTGCGGCCATGAGCATAGGGTAAGTAAATAGACCCGCATTGACATCTGCCAACCTATCGGCTTTGTCTTTAAAGGAGTGGGCCAGTGTGAGTCGCTGATAGGGATAAAAGCAACTGAGGTACCAAGACAACTCGGCAGTTTCAGGTACATCGCTCTGACGGTAGAACACAGTCTTGTTGACATCAAGTCCGCATGCCAACCAGGTGGCGGCCACTTCATAGGTGTTTTGTCGGAGTACCGCGCCATCTTTAATTTGCGTCAGCGAGTGCATATCTGCGATAAACAAGAAGGACTCATTCTCATCAGTCTCAGCCATTTGGATAGCCGGTCTGATGGCACCTAAGATATTTCCAAGATGAGGTGTGCCTGTACTTTGTACGCCTGTGAGGATTCGTGCCATTTTGTTGTCTATTCTGAGGTCAAATATAAGAGGACTCAAGCCATAGCATCGAGACGCGGTAAAAGAATAATTCTGCGCAGACAATCCTACTACCTTGCTCATGATGTGCTATTGACACATCATATTTGTTTAGTCTTCATCAGTGGCGGAATTGTATTTTCGCCCCACAGCTCTATGAAGTACATCCTTGCCCCATTCAGATATTTGTGGAAGCTCTATATGCTGGCCTGGTTCCTCTTGCTCTATGCGCTGTTCTATCCTTATGTTTATTATTTGCTCAAAGACAAGTCTCGTCATGAGCGCGCCTTTAAGTTTAAGGTGCTATGGTGTAAGATATTGAGCGCTGTGATATTTACACGCTTTAAGATTCACGGCCGCGAGCACATACCCAGAGACCGTCCATATATCATTTGCATCAACCATCAGTCTTATGTGGACATCGTGTACATGTATGTAGCGGTGCAAGACTGGTTCAAATTCATTGGGAAGAAGGAGTTGAGGAAGTGGCCCATGATTGGCATCTTTTTCAAAATGGGTGCGGACATTTCAGTCAATAGAAACAATAGCATGGAGGCGCGCAGGTCACTTGACGAAGCCATGGAGGCCATTGATAATGGCATATCTATTGGCATATTTCCAGAAGGAAAAATCCCAGAAGACACGCCTCAAATGTGTCGCTTAAAAAACGGTGCTTTCAAAATGGCGCTGACCAAACAGGTGCCCATCTTACCCATCACCTTTTTTGATAATCACCGCAGGTTGGGAGACCCTTTTCCTTTTACCACAGCCGCAAGTCCCGGAAGGTGCGAGATACAGATTCACGAGCCCATCATCACTCAGGGCATGGACCTAATGGATATTGCTCCACTGAGAGACAAGGTCTATGATGTGATTAATGGCCCCCTAGTTAAGCGCGGACTTTCTAAACCCTTAAATTCGCAGCATGAAGATTGATGAACAAATCATAGACCGCATCAGCACCTTGGCCAAGCTCGAATTTAGTGGCGAGGCTAAAAAGCAGATTGAGGCGGACATGAATGCCATGCTCGACTTCATAGATAAACTCAACGAGCTAGATACAGATCAGGTTGAGCCACTCATCTACATGACTGACGAGGTCAATCGTCTGCGTCCAGATGTGGTAACAAGCGATACAAGCCGCGAAGAGGCCCTTAAAAATGCGCCAAATGCCGACTCTTATTACTTCAAAGTGCCAAAGGTCATAGACGATAAAGGCTGACTCTTTGAGTTCTTCACCTTTAATTTTCATTGAACCGTCCTCCATCCCAAACAGACATCAAAAGTTAGGACCCTGAGCTAGTCGAAGGGACCGGAATAAAGGCGGCATTTCAAAAACCCCTTCTCACCCCTCAGCTAGAAAAACTGCGAGCCTCAAAAAAGCGTCTACATCCAGTTGCTCAGGTCGTTCGTTTAAAAACTCTTCGGGCAATTCTCGCCCTCTGAGTAGTCCTTTGACCGAATTACGTAAAGTCTTTCTGCGCATACCGAAAGCCGTTTTCACCACCGCTTTAAAAAACTTGGGTTCTACGGGCAGGCTTGTCCGTGTATTTCTCTTTAGCCTAATCACGCCAGACTTTACTTTTGGCGGAGGCCTAAACACATGCTCGGGCACAGTTAGCTCATAACTGATATCGTAAAAAGCCTGAAGAAGCACGCTGAGTATACCGTAGCTTTTTTTACCCGGACCAGAGGCAATACGCTCGGCTACTTCTTTCTGAAACATGCCCACTACCTCAGGCACACGGTCTCGATCCTCATAGACTTTAAATAGAATCTGAGACGAAATGTTGTAGGGGAAATTCCCGATTACAGCGACCTGCTCACCAAAGGGACTGAGGTCCATTTTTAAAAAGTCAGCGTGATGTATACGGCCCTTTAAGTTGGGAAATCGCTCATGCAGAAACTCGATGGACTCATCATCTACATCAACTACATGGGTGTGCAGGTTCTCTCTTTCCAACAGAAATTCGGTGAGTACACCTTCCCCTGGGCCAATCTCTAGCGCAGTGCTGCACTCATCAGACAACAAGTCGACTATCGCTTTGGCAATGCCCTTGTCATCTAAAAAATGTTGACCAAGATGTTTTTTAGCTCTGACCATGTATCTGCATCACTTCAAGCATGGTTCTAAACGCCACAAACTTGCCCTCATACTTGGCGCTATGTTCTTTTTGTAGGGCCGGGGCATGGTCTTTCTGATAGGCCATGTATAGCTCCATATTCTCACAGAGATACTGCACCGAGTAGGTTTCGCCACCCTGGTCATCAGCGATAACCTTGGTCAAGCGACACTCTTTAAAACTACCTGTGGCCATCACATCAGGTATATGTTTGGTATTCATCCACTCCAGCCATTCAGCTTTCACATCATGGTCTATGTTGATGGTCACATTATAGAGGATCATGTTTCTTTAGATTTAGATCAAAGGTATCCTTTTGAGAACAGGCTTTCACGCTTTGATAGATGGCCTATTTTGCTCATATTTACGTCAGACCATTAATTACCAGACAGATGGGAGATCAACGAATTAGTCAACTAAACTCAGAAGAGAAGAAGGAATTTCTCAAACACCTGCTTGACGACATCGAGTCATTAGAAACGATGATCAATGACGGGATGATTGAAAAAGGAATTACACGGCTCGGTGCCGAGCAAGAATTCTGCTTAGTTGGTCCAGACCTTAGACCAGCCATGACTGGCCCGAGTATACTTGAAGGAATCACAGACGAGCACTTCACCTCTGAGCTCGCGCAGTGGAATCTTGAGATTAATCTAGACCCATATGAGTTTACCAAAGGTTGCTTCAGCAAGATGGAGGGTCAACTTAATCACTTGCTAGACTTGGCTAATCAGAAGGCGAAGGAATTAGATAATAAAGTGATTTTGACCGGTATTTTACCGACCATCCGCAAGAGTGAGCTTGACTTCAAATATATGTCGCCAAATCCGAGATACAAGATCTTGGACAAGACGATGAAAGAACATCGAGGAGAGGATTTTGTCTTAAACATTGAGGGAGTGGATGAGGTGTCGCTGCGTCATGACAGCATCCTTTTTGAAGCCTGCAATACCAGTTTCCAGATTCACCTTCAATGTGATCCAGACGAGTTTACCGACAAGTATAATTGGTCGCAAATAGTGAGCGCGCCAGTCTTGGCGGCCTCTGTCAACTCACCCATTCTGCTTGGCAAAGAGCTGTGGAGCGAAACTCGCATAGCACTATTCAGACAAAGTATTGACATCAGACACGCGGGCAACTACATACGCGATCGTCAGCCCCGCGTGGCCTTTGGACACAAGTACCTGCACGACTCGGCTGCTCAAATATTTAAAGACGATGTGTCGTTGTACGACCTCATTATTTCAGCTTCAATCTCAGAGAATTCTTTAGATGTGCTGAAAAATGGAGGTGTGCCTGACCTCATGGCCATGAACCTGCATAACGGGACCATTTACAAGTGGAATCGTGCCTGCTATGGTGTTGGTGGAGGAATACCGCACCTCAGAATAGAGAATCGATACGTGCCTTCTGGACCGACTGCGCATGATGAAATGGCCAACACCGCATTTTGGGCAGGCCTGATGGTCAATATGCCTGAAACGAGTCGCGGTGATTGGGAAAAGCACTTCTCTTTTCAAGATGTAAGAAGCAATTTTTTGAAGGCTGCCCGAAATGGACTGTCTAACGAGTTTAAGTGGTTTGGCAAGAACTATGACACCCACAAACTGATCACTGACGTGCTCATACCCCAGAGCGAAGAAGGGCTCAAGCGCATGGGTGTGCCTTCAGAAGAATACGGGCCATACCTAAACACCATACAAGAGCGCACGCTGAGAAAACGAACAGGTGCAGACTGGATTATTGATAGTCTTAGAAACCTGCGTCACGACCACAGTGTCGATGAGAGCACACTGATCATCACGCAGGCCATGCATGACCTGGAGCGAAGCGGGTCGCCAGTCCATGAGTGGGACTTGGCAGAGAGTAAAGTATTGCATCAAATTCCTGCACGATATGAGCGCGTAGATAGCGTCATGACATCAAGCCTAATCACCGTGCGTGAAGATGACTTGTTACTGTTTGCAGAGAAACTTATGAAGTGGCATGACTTCACTACACTACCTGTAGAAGACTTGCGCGGAGAGTTAGTCGGCATTATCTCACTAGGGCAATGCGACATGCGTGACCGTGATGATCAGGTGGTGCAAGAATTCATGAAAAAAGACAATGAGCGGATTGGGCCAGAGTGTTCGCTCGAAAAAGCCAGAGAAACCATGGACTCCACCGGATTCAGTAGCCTTCCTGTGGTAGCGGACAAGCAACTTGTAGGGATCATCACGAAAAGTGATATTCGCAGCCTTAAGGTAAAGGTTTGAACAAGAGTTGCAGTTTTTCTTACGGTCCGTTGAGGATTGAGACAGAGCGTGTCATCGCCCACATCAAGGGTGACTTGCCGGGTCCGCGGGTAGTCTTTATTGCAGCCATACACGGCAACGAACCTTCCGGAATAATAGCCCTCCAAGAAGTCTTAGCTCGACTAGAATCGAGACACATCAAAGGTGAGATACTTGCTCTGATAGGCAATATGAGCGCCCTTGAGTCAGGCCGCAGGTTTATGGACCGAGACCTCAATAGACTATGGACAGAAGAGCGCATAAGTAAGCTAACGCGCAAGGAGCTCAATGGAGAGATGAACTGGGCAGAATCTGCAGAGCAAGTCGAACTCCTCTCGCACATGAAGGAATTTATGAATGGCGACCAAGAGACCTACTTCATAGACCTGCACACAACATCTGGCGAGAGCATGCCCTTTATGAGTGTCAGCGACACTGCGGCAAACCGTGGTTTTGTCAAGAAATTTAACATACCAGCAGTGCTTGGTATCGAAGAATACATCGAAGGGCCTTTACTAAACTACGCCAGTGCCAAAGGGCATGTGTCTGTGGCATTTGAGGCGGGTCAGCATAGTAGTCCAAATGCGGTGCGCAACCATCGTTGCTTTGTGAAGCAGGTGCTGGCAGAGTTAGACATGACTCAGGCCATAAGCTGGAATGCGCTAGACGAAGGCCTTGATGAGAACCTGTTTAAGGTAGTGCACAGAGAAGTGGTGAGCCCGGAGCGAGAATTTGCCATGAAGCCAGGTTTCGAAAACTTTCAGACCATCAAAAAGGGAGAGGTCTTGGCTCAAGACGTTCACGGTGAAATCGTGTCTGAGCATGATGGCCGCATCTTTATGCCGCTCTATCAGAAAGAAGGTACTGACGGATTCTTCATCATCAAGTAGAAATGAGGAGTCGATCTTTTCTAGTCATTTTCTTACTCATACTAGTCACTGCGATAGTCGGTAGCTATTACCGTTGGGATATCCCGATGATTCACCTTACTGCCAAACCGGCCATTATGGCTTCGCTTTTGGTCTATGTGCTGGCGTTTACTCGCGGCATTGGCACATGGTTGAAGTGGATGCTGATGCTTGCTATTGTCCTCTCCATGTGCGGTGACATAGCGCTTATGATGGTAGAAACGGACCAAACGTTTATGCTGGGCCTTGGTGCTTTTTTGCTTGCTCACGCAATGTACTGTGTGCTGTTTACGAAGCAGAGCATCGAGTTGATTGAGATCAGTTTTATTAGAAGACACCCCTGGTTCATGTTTCTCTCTGGGCTCTTTGCCTTTTGGATGTGGAAGCAACTTCAACCCGTAGCCAGAGACATCTTACTACCTCTCACGATTTACATGGCGACTATCACGCTCATGCTCATTCTGGCCTTTAATAGACAACTGAAAGTGGGCTACAAGAGCTTTTTATGGGTAGCTATTGGCGCGCTGTTATTTGTCGCGTCAGACTCCTTGTTGGCTTGGAACAAGTTTATAGACGACCTGCCTCATTCCCAAGCCTTGGTGCTCGCCAGCTATGGCCTAGCACAGTTGCTCATCGTGTCAGGAATGGTCGAGCAGTTGAGGGAGGAAAAGACAACGTAGAGGTAGTAAGGTTGTTAATGGCTTTACACGTTATCTTTTCTGCTTTCGTGGTGAAAATGTTATATTTAAAAGTATAACAACCTTTAACGCCATGAGAACAATCCCGATACTACTCACCTTTACCGTATTATGTTCTGCCGCCTTGTCTGCCCAGACTTTTGGAGCTAGACAAGATATAAACTCGGCTCCTGACGGGCCGATTCAGACGTTGGCCACACACATCGACTCAGACGACCTGCCTGATTTGGTGATTGCTTCCACTAATGATGGTCGAGTCATTTGGTCAGAGAATATTGGCAATAATGCGTTTAACCCATCTAGGCTGATACATGAGTCAACGGATTCGCCAAGTGTTATTGCAGCTGCCGATCTTGATGGTGATAATGACACAGATCTAATAATAGGTTCTGCTGATGCCAATAGCCTTATTTGGGTGCCCAATGATGGTGAAGGTGTGTTTGGTGCGAGCACACTCATTTCAACTACAGTGATGGGAATAAGCGATCTGCAGGCAGTAGATTTTGATCAGGATGGCGATGTAGACCTCATTACGGCCAACACTGCAGACAATTCGATTTGGCTTTTTGTCAATTTGGGTTTTGGAAATTTTGATACCCCAGTAGTAGTAAGCGACCAAGCAATGAGTGTGAATAGCTTGGCGATTGGTGATTTGAATGGAGATGGGTTTGATGATATTGCTTCTGGTTCAAGCGAGCAAGATGGCATCGATATATTCCACAATACTGCCAGTGGCTCTTTCCAATCCGGTGGCCTTGTCAATAACAGTACCCAAGGTGTTGACGAATTGGAATTGGCTGATATGGACGGAAACGGAGATAAGGATATCGTTATCAGTTCATCAGATACAGAGCAGATATTCGTTATTCCAAATTTTGGAGGAAGCTTCTTTAGCTCTCCCCCTGCAGCCACAAATGCCTCAGGACCATTTTCTCTTGCAGACAGAGATGGTGATGGCGATTTGGACATCTTTTATATTCAGACGTTTAACTCAATCGTCAATTGCAAAATCAACAACCAACCTGCGGCCTATGGAAATAGTTTCATTGGAGATACGTATGGCATTCGTTACTCAGACATATCGACAGCAGATCTTTCTCTAAATGGTCAAGTAGAGGTAATCACTTCTCAATATGCGACAGACTTGGTTGATGTTAGGTCTCAAGAGGAAGGAGTTCCATTTTATTCTCAGTTTACCATATGCCCTCATTCATCGACACACGGTGTCACTCATGTCGACTTTGGCGACATTGACTCAGATGGTAGTAATGATGTTGCAGTTAGTTCATTATACGATGGACATGTGAGTATTTTTAATAAAGAAAGTGATCAAGCATTCGCCCCTGCTGGAGTGATTCAGAAGCCAGAAATAGGTTCGCGATACGCATGGATTACTGATTCTGATGCAAATAGTGACTTGGATTTCCTGGTTATGGGAGAGTCATTTTGGATTTACTATCTATATCAGAGTAATGGAGATGGTACCTATAACGAGACGCAAGGCTCACTCAGTTCGCCTAATTCGTTTGACCAGATGCTGTATGAAGATGTCAATGCTGACGGCATTTTAGATATTATTAAATGGGGGAATGATGATTACTATCTATTCTACTCAGAAAATGAACTAGCCATCTACCTTGGTAATTCTTCGGGAGATTTCGATGCTCCGATTTCTCTCTATAGCACTGCGAACTACTACTCTGGGACAGAGGTCATCGATTTCGATTCTGATGGTGATGAGGACCTACTCATAAGTGTTGGACAAAGCATCCTTTTCTTTGAGAATATCAATAACACCAGTTTCACTTCAGCTAGTCAACTATCTGTCCAAAACTGGAGCTTCTTTTCTCCAAGTGATGTTGATGCTGATGGTGACATTGATTTGGTCATGGATAACTCAATACCCGAGCTTCTGTGGTGGGAAAACGATGGCAACGGAAACTTCACCACGAGTCATTCTATTGTCGAATTTCAAGTTCCACAAGATGTCATTACGCATGATGTTTCAGGAGATGGAGTTGACGATATTCTCGTGATGGCACTCAATCCTGCGAGCGTGGCTAATGGCATGGATCCAGGAGAGCATGTGCAAGTGTTCTATTTGGAAAACTCCGGCACAGGAACATATGCAGCTCCAGAAGCAGCAAGTGAAATAATGCATTTACGAGCAGGCATGGCCATGGAAGATATGGATGATGATGGACTAGAGGATCTGGTGACTTACTCACCATACTCACCTTTGGTGTCCTTTTTTCCAAATTTGTCTTCGGGATGTAATGATCCCGCAGCCTGTAATTATGAAGTCGGAGTTCTTTCTGATGACGGCTCTTGCTGTTACACGGATTGCGGTTGCACCGATTCGCAAGCAGATAATTATGACCCAGCGGCCACGTGCGATGATGCCTCATGTATGTATCAATCAGGCTGTACCGATACAGCCGCATTAAACTATGACCCCGCTGCTGTGCTCGATGATGGTACCTGTGATTATGAAGAAGGCTGCACTGACCAGTCAGCATCTAATTATAGTGCCAGCGCGGTGGAAGATGATGGTTCATGTCTATACAGAATAGGTGGAGTAGTTTTTCATGACGAAAATGAGAATGGAATCCAAGATTCGAATGAACTTGGTCTCATGGGTCAACAAGTACTATTTCAGCCTGCCGGTGTCATAGGATTTACAAATGATGAAGGAAGTTTTTTGTTTCCCTCTGTCGGTGCTGGGCAATACACTGTGACAATTTTACCCGACTCGATTTACCCTGTGATAACCACGGTTTCGGAATTTGACGTCTCAGCAGGCACCCAAAACCTGCCAGATATCGCTTTTGGACTGAATGTCATCACTCCAGTTCCAGATGCAGGTATGTTCGTTTTTGAGATGTTTGGAGAGGGGAACGGAGTTATTTGTGGATCAACCGTTCCACATGAAGTGTGCGTTTATAATTCAGGTAATGTGCCTATTGACATATCAATTGACTACACGTTCGACCTCAATTATCTAGACTCCGAATTTCCAGACCCCATTGACAATGTGACAGCCAATACAGTGAGTATGTCCTTCATGGGCCTCGAACCAGGCTCTACTCATTGTTTTACCCTCAATCTTGAGACTCCAGATGGCTCATTCATTCCGCTGACCTTCACCAATCATGTAGCGCTCTATATGACTTATTTGGGTAATGAGACCTTGGCTGACACAGTAGTAAGAGACCTATTTCTACTTTGCTCGTTTGACCCCAACGACAAGCAAGTTCAACCTCAAGGGTACGGAGATCAGCACTTTGTCAAACCTGATACTTCTTTGACTTACCTCATCCGATTTCAAAATCTTGGAAACGCGCCAGCCACTGATGTGTTGGTTGTTGACACCCTAGATTCAGGACTGGATTTTAACAGTTTTGATGTCATCTCCGGTTCACATTCTTTTACTACAATGCTCGATACGACATCAGGAGAGCTCCAATTTCTCTTTGAGAATATTCTCCTACCTGACTCCATGAGTGACCCAGAAGGCAGTAATGGATTTATCTCCTATAGAATCAAGCCTGATGAAGGGCTCCCCTTACTCACAGAACTGGAGAACACTGCCCACATTTTCTTTGACAATAATCCGGCAATCGTGACTAACACCACCCTCAGCACACTTTATGATTGCTCACTTTTTGACGTTTCTTTCTCAGAAAGCGGATTTGTGCTCACGGCTAGTGAAGGAGATTCCTTCCAGTGGTATCTTGATGGTATCGCCATTGCTGGAGCTGCAGAACAAACCTTCATGGTGCTGGAAAGTGGTAATTACACGGTTGAAGTCAGTAGCGATTTCCCGTGCAGTGGAGTGAGTGAGAGCGCATTTGTCACCGACTTGATTGAGTTTGATGATAGGCGAATACTCTTATATCCTAACCCGATGTCAGGTCGAGCCTACCTCGACCTCAGAGCAATAGCTGACCTAGAACGAATGGAGATTATTGATGTGCGAGGCAGTGTTGTTCGCGAAGCACAAATCAATGGAGGAGAAATACTAGAGATTGATAGAGATGAACTCCAAGACGGAGTCTATCTGATTCGGTTATTCTCGCCAGAAAATGTTCATGAGCTGCAACTTATAGTGCAATGACTTCAGAAGATAGCCTAATCACCCACCCTCTGGCTCACTGTCAAGACTGTCCTCACCCTTGTCGATAGGCTTAAACTCCTCTTGCTCTTCAATAGGGACATCGCCACGCAGTCTTCTAAATCGCTTGCGGGCCTCTATGACATAGAGACTGGCCGGAAACTCAGCAATGAGCTTTTCATAATAGTCTTTGGCCTTGTCTTCGTCCTTAAAGATCTTCTCATGTATCTCGGCCAATTCAAACAAGGCATTGTCTGCGAGGATGTCATCAAAATAAAACGTCAAGATTTCATCAAGCAAGACCACAGTGCTGTCAAACTGCCCTTGTTTATAGGCTATTTGTGCTTTCTGATAGATAATCTCATCTTCCAAGGTGTGTCCAGGATAGTTTTCTGAAATGGAGTCAAGAGAAGCCGTGGCCAAGTCAAATTTGTTTTGAAAGGTCAACAAGTCAGCCCGTGCAAACATCTCCATAGGTTCGTAAATGGTGTCTAAGTTGAGGTTGTCAGTGATGAGCAATGAGAGGTCCATGGCATCATTAGAGATCAACTTAGACGTTGATGCTTTGAGCACATCTAACTGTGCCTGTGCCCAGTCAAAGTCACCAGCAAAATAGGAGATGCGCGCATTGCGATACTTGGCATCAAATCCTAGTACATCTTCTTTAAAGTCTTTTTCTACTTGAGAATAATAGAGCGAAGCATCCCAAATGTAGCCTTGAGTTAAAAGGATGTCACCCAGGTCGAGCTTGCAAGCGGCCTTGAGTTTTTCATCTACACCGGGTGAGTTGATGGCATTGTCTAGCAGCGTGATGGCCGCTTCACTTTCGCCAAGGTAAAATGCGTTGAGCATGGCGCGCTCGCGCATCATTCTGGCGGCTTCTCCACCTGGCCCTAGTTCTTCAACTACTGTTTTAAATCGGTTGTCAAGAGCCACCACCTCTTCTCGTGGCGGGTCAAAGGTGGAGACCAAAGCTTTTTTAGCCGAGACTAATTCCAGCGATTTTGCAGTGTCATAATATCGGCTTCCCGCGCCTTTCTCATCCACTATGTAGGCGTAGCATTTAGCGGCTACATCATACTGCTCGTTGTTGGTGCAGAGGCTCGCTAGCGAGATTAATCTGCGCCCGTCTTCTCCTTGACGCTTGTCTATGGCTTTGGTCTGTATGTAGGCCGCATTAAACTCTTTGCGCTGAGTAAACAGCCAGATGAGCATCTCATAAAACACGTTTTGCTCGGGGTGTTTTTGAACGTTTTTAAGCAATGCTGTTTTGAGTATGCCTACGCGCTCATCGTCTTCGCTTGTGAAGTCCAGTGTCCTGTTTAGGTTGTTTTGCACCGAGCGCAAGTAGCCTTTGTTAAATGAGAGTAGGTTCATGTACTCGTCAATCATTTTCTCGTGTTGGCCCATGCTGCCATAGAGGCTGGCTACTTCATAACTAAACGGATAATTTGCCACCTTCTTTTTGCCCTCGTCATATGCGCGCAGTGCCAAGTTTAGCTTGTTGGCTTGAGAAAAAGCATTGGCCAATTCGATGACTTGATTTCTGTTTTGCCCGATTGACTTTATCGCTTTGTTGTAGTTATCATCTGCTTCATCTTGTCGACCCTGCAGTTCTTGCAGACCTCCAAGCTCGATGTATAAGGCTAGCGCGTTCTGATTCTTCTTCATGTGGCGCTTGCAGAGTTTCTCTGCTTCCTCTAGTCGGTCTAGCTCCTTGAGACTGTTTAGGTAAAACCTAAAATTGGCCTCTGAGGGTTTCTTCTTGTATATGTCTTCAAAGTAGAGCAGGGCTTTCTCATACTCACCATTTTGATAATAATAGGTGGCCAGCTCTTCATCAGTAGTCTGCGCAGAAGCCTGATTACCAAGGCAAAGCACCAAGGCGAGAATAAAAATATGGATGAGGTATTTCACAGACTTATGCTATCAATTTCCGTTCCGAAAGGTAGTCAAATGCCTTGCTTTGCGCTGAATGCTGTGTATTCATTTCACTATTCTGATTTGACTTTGCCTGTCAATGCAGGAATATAGCTCGTCAACATCCCTGTTCTTCAGCGAGATACAGCCCCATGTCCAGTTCGTTCGTTGTGTAATCAGATAGTCTAGACCATCAGGCACACCGTGTATCCCGATCTCGCCACCGATGGTTGCATCTTGGGGTATGGTTCCATTGGCCTTGGCTTGTTTGTGATTGGCCCAAGACTGTTTAGTCGGGTAATCTATCCAGATAAATTTTGACCACTTACGATGCGGATACATGTCTCTGACACCAAAGTTTCCTTCTGGGGTACACTGGTCACCCTCCATGCGCTTATCGTCAGCCGGATTGCCGCCAAAGACTACTGAGTAGGTCTTCAGTTTTTCGGTGCCGGCATGCACTTCAAGTGTATACTCGCTTTTGTCTATGACTAAGAGTAAGTCTTTTGCTTCTATTCCCTTTTCGGTCATTATGTCACCGAGGGCGGTGGTGACTGCGACTTCTTGCTGGCCTCCACATGAAAGCAGCAGAGCACAAAGTCCGATGTAGACTATTCTGCTCACAGAGACAGACGAGCAATCATGGCAGTCACTTTTCCTTCGAGATTCTTTACCCGATCTTGCGACTTGGAAAACCCCTTTTCCACCTTGCCAATTTCCTGCTCAAGCACTTCGGTGGCTGTTGACTCATCGGCAAGATGTTTTGCCGCAAGTTCTTTACTCAGAATTTTATTATCGATGTCTGCTCTTAGCGCCTTGAGCTGCTTTTTAGACTTTTCGATATCGGCCGTAATCAGCGGGACTATCTCTCGTAGATTCTTGTATGCCTTGGTGGCTGATTTGTAATCGGCCAAAAGGTTGTATTCCTCCTTGCTCAGCGTTAGTCCTTTTTCTTTTGTAAGCGCATTGACCTTTTCGACCATGCCTGATATGCGTGAGTTTTCAGCGTTCATTTCGCTGAGATTCCACGATTTAAAAGACTCTTCTACCACACGTGTTCGTTCTTCAAGATTGGCTATCTGTTGCAGCTCGTTGCTGAAGTCCTCACCGCAAGAACTAAGAAGTAGAAATAAGCACAGTAGGAGAGACAGTTGCCTGGTCATGAGATCATGTCAAATTTGGTATATGGAACGAGCGCAGCTGGTATTTTAATGCCTTCAGGAGTCTGATTATTTTCAAGCAAGGCTGCCACAATTCTTGGAAGGGCCAGCGCACTGCCGTTGAGCGTGTGGGCTAAGTGCTTTTTCTTATGCGCGCCTTTAAATCGCAACTTGAGTCTGTTGGCCTGAAATGTCTCAAAGTTTGAGATAGAACTTACCTCTAACCAGCGTTCTTGAGCCACAGAATATACTTCCATGTCGTAGGTCAGGGCGGCAGTAAAACCGAGGTCTCCACCACAAAGTTTGAGGATGCGATACGGGAGTTCGAGTTTTCTGAGCAGCCCTTGCACATGCTCTACCATCTGGTCTAACATGGCATACGAGCGGTCCGGATGCTCAACCACCACTACTTCAACCTTGTCAAATTGGTGTAGCCTGTTTAATCCACGCACGTGTTTTCCATAAGATCCCGCCTCTCTTCTAAAGCAAGGAGTGTATCCACTTCGCTTGATTGGAAACTGCTCTTCTTTGACAATCTCATCTCTGAAGAGATTAGTAATGGGCACTTCTGCCGTGGGTATCATGTAGAGGTCATCTACGGCCATGTGATACATCTGTCCTTCTTTATCTGGTAGCTGGCCAGTGCCATATCCAGAAGCCTCGTTGACCACGTGTGGTGGTATCACCTCTTCAAATCCAGCCTTCTCCGCTTCGTCAAGGAAAAAAGCAATGAGCGCGCGTTGGAGTTTAGCTCCTTTCCCGGTGTAGACAGGAAAGCCTGCTCCGGTGATTTTCACACCCAGTTCAAAATCAATCAGGCCATACTTCTCGGCCAATTCCCAGTGTGGCATAGCCCCTTCGTGGAGACTAGGCACATCACCTTCTTCAAAAGTGACTTCATTGTCCTCTTCGCTAACGCCAGCCGGTACTTTATCGTGAGGCGCATTAGGCAGTGTGTAGAGTAGATTTTTTATCTCATCCTCTATCTTATGCATCTTCTCTTTGAGTCCGTGTATCTCTTCTTTGAGCACAGTCGGTCTCGCCTTCATGGCCTCAGCCTCATCACGCTTACCTGATTTAAAAAGGTCACCAATTTGCCTGGCTATGTCATTGGCCTCATGCTGCAGGGAGTCAGATTCTGTCTGAAGCACCTTTCTTTTATCATCTAGTGTGATGATTTTATCTAGCGTCTCGCCACTTTCCACATTGCGCTTTTTGAGTGCAGTGATGATGGCATCTTTGTCTTGTCTTATTCTGCTTACTTCCAGCATAGGGGCTTATTAATGAGGGTAAATTTAAACTGTGTATTTAATTACCCAGAGGTGCATCTCTTCTTTTATCAAATAAAAAACCCCTGGACGATTAACGGCCAGGGGTCAACATTTTTATATACCAACGCTCAGGCCTTTGCAGGAATCACTGAAACGTATGATCGGTCATTCTTCTTCTTTTTGAACTCTACTGTACCATCAGTAAGTGCATACAAAGTGTGGTCTTTACCCATTCCGACATTGTTGCCAGGATTGTGCTTTGTGCCACGCTGACGAATGATAATGTTTCCTGCGATGACTTCTTCACCACCGAATTTTTTCACACCGAGTCTTTTACTATGTGACTCTCTTCCGTTTTTGGAACTCGCTGCCGCTTTTTTATGTGCCATGCTTTTATCCTTTAAGTTCTGTTTTTACTCAGGCTTTCCCTCCATCGAGTTCATCCTGCCACTTCTTCAGCTCATCCCACTTACCGTCAGCAGCCATTTGGGCTTGCGCTGGCCATGTGTCAGTCACGTGATTGCCACGTACTTCAGCGATGATTTCTGAAATTTTCTCTGGGGCTGCCTTCGCGAGCGCTGCAAATGTGCTGATGCCTGCTGCTGCAAGTGTCTCTGCGATTTTTGGACCGATACCTTCGATTTTCTTCAAATCGTCTGGCTTTCCGTCTGCCTTAGGAGCTGCTTTTTTTGGCGCTTCAGCCACAGGAGCGGCCTTTGGGGCGGCTTCTTTCTTTTCAGCTTTTGGTTTAGCAGCTTTGGCTGGTGAGGCAGCTTTCGCTCCCTTTTCCATAATCGTATCAATCTTGATCGAAGTCAGATACTGACGGTGACCATTCTTTTTACGGTAGCCTTTTCTACGTTTTTTCTTGAATACGATCACTTTGTCACCTTTGAGGTGCTCTACGATCTTAGCGGTGACTGCTGCACCACTTATAGCTGGGGCGCCAACTGCTACCTTCCCTGCATTGTCGATAAGAAGGACATTGTCAAACTGGACTTTGTCACCTTCCTTACCAGACAAGCGATTCACGAAGATCTGCTGGTCTTTTTGTACTTTGTACTGATGCCCTGCTATGTCTACTATTGCGTACATCGTTTGTTTATTTATTGTTTTTCCACCCAAAATGGGCCTGCAAATGTAGGCATTTGTTGAAAAAGTGGAAAGTAGAATGAGGAATTATTCTCTAGGTGGATTTCGAATCATTCGGCCACCACATTTATACTATCAAACCATTGACTTCCACTGGTCCAATGAAGGGTATAATATCCAGTCGCTAAACCGTGTGTTTGAATCACATGAGTGAAAGATGCTTGACTTCCTTGGGGCTTAAGTTGTTCTCGATACACTTCCTTTCCTTGCATGTCTAGTAGCACTAGCGAAGAAGATTCATTTGTATATGGCATTTCGATGCCCGCTTTTTGTTCAAAGTGAATATTTATTAGCCCATCTGAGCGAACAGGGTTTGGGTAGACGCTCATCACCTCCTGTAATCCAATTACCTGCTCATCAATGCCCACTAGCAGGCATCCAGGTTCCAGACAACCGTCATTATCAACTCGCAGCATCCAGACATCTTGGGAATTGAAACCCTGAAGGAAAGTTTGAGACAACCACCCGGCCATGACGTAACCCGAGTCGGGTGCTTGGACAATGTCCCACAGTTCTTCATTGGCGATGGCTTCATCAGCCGGGGCATGATTGTAGGTGTGATACCAGATGGTCTCTCCAGTCTGGGAGTCAAACTTGGCGGCATGACCTGCATTGAAACCGAATTCATTAATGGCGATTCCCACACAGACAATGTCGCCATTACCATCTTTAATGGCAGATGTAAATCCATTTCTACTAGTCACATCACCTATAGTACTATCCCAAATCAAATCGCCATCAGCTGTAATTTTTCTTAGATACGCTTTGAATTCAGTGTCTATACCTGACCCTATTAACCCTCTACCACCATGAACATAGTATTCATTATCAAAGCGTTTCGCCCAAACAAAAGAATCATTGTAAAAAGGTGCCCCGATGACTTCATCCCACTCGATGTTTCCGATAGAGTCCA
>CAYSDH010000006.1:70305-92692 GCA_964429805.1 uncultured Flavobacteriales bacterium | reverse complement strand
ATGTGACTAGGCAAATGCCCTTGGACACGGGCCGTGGAAGAGATTTTGAGTTAAACTTTGGCGCTTATAGAGTATCGAGTATTCAGCGCTCCTACAATGAAGTACCTCAGGGAGAGAAAGTCGCTCTGTTTGGCGGCTCAGGCTTTCTAGAGATAGCCATTAACAAAGGTACAAGTGGCTCTGGCGGTGGTGCTCACTCCTTACTCGGACTTCATGCTGGAGACACCATCAGAATAGAGTACAGATGATCATTCGCATAGTCAAGTTGTCTTTTAAAGCGGAACATGTCGATGAGTTCAAGCAGAATTTTGAGGCGAAGAAAAACCTCATCAGATCCTTTGACGGCTGTCAGCATCTCGAACTATGGAATGATGACTCTAATCCTCGACAGTTTTTTACCTACAGCCACTGGCTCTCAACCGCGCATTTAGATGCGTACCGGCATTCTGAATTATTTAAAGGTGTGTGGGCAAAAACCAAAGTGCTCTTTGATCAAAAGCCTGAGGCATGGACGGTAAATGAGCTGAGTCGAGGGCAGTCTATTTAGCTGGAAGTCACAGGGCTTTAATGCTTAGTTTTGCCGACCTCATGGACAGCGCAAAACTATACCTCAAATCAAAGAAAGATCAATCACTGATGCGCAGGCATCCATGGGTGTTCTCAGGTGCCATCAAGTCGATGGAAGGCAAACCAAAAGAAGGAGACATTGTCTCTGTACATGCCAATAAAGGCCGGTTTTTGGGAAGAGGCATATACTCTTCTACAGGCTCTATTTCTGTGCGTGTGCTCGCCTTTGAAGACTACGAGATTGACCAAGAGTACTTTGATTTAAAAGTAGAGCGCGCTTGGGCTTTACGCGAGTCTCTAGGCATGACCAAAGCGGGTGACACTGACATCTTTAGACTCATCCATGCTGAGGGAGACGGACTGCCCGGACTGGTGGTTGACGTGTATGGAGATACGGCCATTTTTCAGGCCCATTCTATCGGCATTCATCATCGCAAAGAGGCTTTGGCAGCGGCCATCATGAAGTGTGGTAATGGCAGAATAAAAGCGGTCTATGACAAAAGTGCTGAGACACTTCCTAAAGAGTATGCAAGCACTATCGAGCCTGGATTTTTGGCTGGTGACGAGACAGAACCAGGCGACTATCTTGAGCACGGTCTAAAAATGAAAGTGGACTGGAAGCATGGACAAAAAACAGGATTCTTCATCGATCAGCGAGAGAATAGAAAGTATCTAGGAGAGCTCTCTGAAGGAAAAAAAGTTCTCAACACGTTTTGTTATACTGGAGGATTCAGCCTCCTGGCCTTAAAGCATGGAGCCAACCTAGTGCACTCTCTTGACAGTAGTCAAAAGGCGCTCGATTTGGTAGAAGAAAACGTGGAGATTAATGACTTTAAAGGTCCGAAGCATGACGTCATCAAAGCAGATGCGGTGCAGTACCTCAAAGAACTGAAGGAGGATTATGACATCATCATTCTTGACCCTCCCGCCTTTGCAAAGCATAGAAATGCACGTCACAACGCCATTCAGGGCTATAAAAGGCTGAATGCGCATGCCATCAGACAGATTAAGTCAGGTGGCATAATCTTCACATTTTCTTGTTCTCAAGTTGTTACCACTGAGATATTTAGGTCTACCATCCTATCAGCCGCCATACAGGAAGGTCGAGACGTGCGCATCGTTCGTCAGCTGCACCAACCTTCTGACCACCCAGTAAACATCTATCATCCAGAGGGTGAATATCTTAAAGGTCTGGTACTTGAAGTGAACTGAAATAGGGTTTATTGATTCTAAACTGTATATAATCTGTAGCCTCAGGATAGGAAGAATCGTTAATTACTTATCTCTTGTCTTTACGGTGTACACCTTATATTGCAAGCTCATATGCGCCAAACCACAGAACACCAAATGAAATCAAGGATATCTCTTCTTATCGTTTTTGCCTGTTTCTTTCTTGGACCGGTAACTGTCACTGCTCAAGACTTAGTAATAAACGAAGTCTGTGCCGCAAATTATGACGACCATCTAGACAACTTTGGTGACTATGAAGATTGGCTAGAAGTCTACAACACGACTGGAGCCGATATTGACCTCAACGGCTACTACTTCAGTGATGATGTTGCTGAACCTATGAAATATCAGGTGACAGCTTCAGTGATGGTCCCTGCTAATGGATACCGAGTGGTGTATCTGTCTGACAGAAACGAGATTGCTGGAAACAGTATTCATGCAAGCTTTAAAGTGACGCAAGCAAATCAGGAGTACATGGTGCTTTCTGATCCTGCTGGAGTAACTATCGACTTGTGGTGGCTCCAAACTTCAAATCAAAAAAACCACTCCACTGGCCGACTAGTTGACGGTGGTCCTGATTGGGGAGTATTTACCAACCCAACTCCCGGAGCAGCTAATGTTGGCGGTTTTACGGGATATGCTCCACTGCCGGTGTTTGACAATGTGCAAGGTGTCTATGCAGGGGCTGTTGACGTAAATATTACCAGCCCAAATCCTGATGTGACAATCTATTACGAATTAGGTGGAGATGTGCCTGACAATACTTCTCCAGTTGCCGCTGGACCAATAAACATAGCAGACACAGAAGTGATTACGGCCGTGGCCTATAGTTCTGACCCAATGGTGCTGCCGAGCTTCATGGAGTTTAACACCTACTTTATTGGCACTAATCATACATTGCCCATCTTCTCTATCGCAGGGCCAGAGGTCGATGTACTACTAGGTGGAAACCAAATAGAACCCGAAGGATTTATCGAGTATTTTGGAGAAGACGGAGTACTGCGTGATGAGGCCCGTGGAGAATTTAATAAGCACGGAAATGACTCATGGGCTTATGATCAGAGAGGAATAGATTACATCACCCGAGATCAGTATGGGTATAACAATGCTATTCACTATCCTATTTTCAGAACCAAAGACAGACCTTCTTTTCAGCGATTAATGTTGAAGGCCGCGGCTAATGATAATTACCCGGCCTCCCTTCCTGCCGGTGGTGGAGCGCACGTGATTGACGGGTACGTTCACGCGTTGTCGCAAATAGGTGATCTCAGAATGGACGAGCGTAGTCATGAGCCATGCATCATGTATGTAAACGGTGATTACTGGGGTGTGTATGATGTGAGAGAAAAGGTAGACGACATAGATTTCACAAACTACTACTATAACCAAGATGCTGGAGAAGTTGATTTCTGGAAGACTTGGGGAGGAACGTGGGCAGAGTTTGATAGTGGCACGGCCAATGAGTGGGATGACCTCGTTACCTATGTCACCACTCAAGACATGACTGACCCTGCGAACTATCAGTATGTCAAGTCGGTCTATAATACTGGAAGTCTGATAGACTACTTCATCCTCAACTCCTTTGTCGTTACTTCTGACTGGCTAAACTGGAACACGGGATGGTGGAGAGGAAGAAATCCAAATGGCACGAAGAAGAAGTGGCGCTACATCCTCTGGGATAACGATGCCTCTTTTGGACAGTACATTAATTACACAGGTATACCGACTCAGCAGCCTACAGCAGATCCATGCGACCCGCAGACTCTTGGTAATCCCGGTGGAGAGGGCCACGTCCCTATTCTCAATGCATTGCTTGGCAATGAAGAATTTTACAATGACTACGTGTCGCGCTATGCCGACCTGTCACTAGGAGTGTTCTCTTGCGAAAGCATGCACTCAATACTTGATAGTCTAACCGGTATGATTGCCCCAGAGATGCAAATGCAGTGTGACCGCTGGGGAGGAACTGTACCGGCATGGGAGGCCAATGTACAAGAGATTCATGACTTCATTGATGATCGTTGTGCTGTCATCTCAGCCGGAATAGTAGATTGCTATGATGTGGAAGGGCCTTACCCGCTCACTATCGAAGTGATGCCTCCAGGTGCAGGTTGGGTAGAGTTTAACTCCCTAGAAGTAACAGATTTCCCGTGGGAAGGACAGTACTTCGGCAACTTAGATGTGGAGATGGAAGCCAATCCGTATGGGGTAAACGTCTTCAGTCATTGGACGAGTAACAACCACATGCTCTCTAGCTTTAATACAGACACCACTGACTTCACCTTTGCAAGTCAAGACACAATAACCGCATGGTTTGTGACAGAGACGAGTGAAATCACTCTTGATGTTTTTCCTCCTGGTGCTGGAACTATCGAGTTTTTAGGAACGGACTACAACTCATTTCCAGTAAACGTAGACGCACCTGAAGGTCCGCCACTTGCAGTGGAAGCGACTTCTTCTGGCCCCTACTTTGTGTTTAGTCACTGGACAATTGAAAACCATGCCTTAGACCCTGATGACCTTTCTAACCCAACAAACATTACTGTTGACACGACTGACGTACTTACAGCTGTGTTTATTGAACTTGATAACTACAACATCACCGTGCAGGTAGACCCTCCGGGCTCTGGAGATGTCATTATAGACGGTGTACAGCCAGCAACTTATCCATGGAATAGCGGACAAATGCTTGGCGGAGTAACAGTCAACATTGAGGCTATTGCCATTGAGAATTACCATTTTGTAGGATGGACCTATGTCAACCCATTAACTGGTGCTGATGAAGACGTGATCAATTCGTTTGAGCTGAATGCTGACGAAGTATTGACTGCACATTTTGAAGAAGATGAAAACTATGTGGTCACCTTTATGGTCGAGCCATCGCAAACGGGAGAAATTTTAGTCAATGGTAATGCCCTGCCAGAATACCCGCACACTGAGAAGTTTTATGAGCCAGACTTGACCTTGAGTCTCGCAGCCTTAGAAGCTGAATTTCATGACTTCGTAAAGTGGACATCCTTGCACAATGAGATAGAGCCTGACATAAAAGAGAAAACAGTGACCGTAGAATTGATGCATGACGACACCATCGTGGCGACCTTCATGCAAGAGATTTATGGCTACTACATTCCAACGGCATTTACGCCAAACGGAGACGGTATCAACGACTTGTTTAAAGTAGAAGGCCATGCTGTCGAGGCAGACTTTTACTCGCTAGAGGTCTTTGACAAGTGGGGCAACCTCATGTGGGAGACGACTGACATTGACGAAGGATGGGTCGGTGCCGGAGAGCAAGGTTCTGAATTTTACGCCCTCAATGGCGTGTATGCCTACCGACTTAAGGTACGCTCAGTCTTTGACAATAAGATTGATGAAGTGTTTGGACACTTCACACTCTTCAGATAAATCAAAATGTATCACGACTTTTGGGCATGATTTCTATCGTCATGCCTGTGAAGAACGCTGGGGCTTTCCTCAAAGATTGCCTTGACTCTGTGCTCAATCAGCGCATGACAGACTGGGAGCTACTGGTGGTAAATGACCACTCCACGGACCTTTCCTTGACTATACTTCAAGATTACGCCTCAACAGATGCCCGTATACAAGTCTTCTCAAATGAAGGCAACGGTATTATACCTGCACTGCAGCTAGCCTATCAAAAATCATCTGGCGAGTATATCACTCGCATGGATGCCGATGACCTCATGCCTGACAATAAACTGGAAACGCTTGTAGAAATATGCTCATCTCAGGCGGGTGCAGTAGCAACGGCCAAGGTGGCCTATTTTTCAGAATCAGGTGTGGGCAAGGGCTATGCGCGCTATGCCGATTGGCTCAATGGACTTGCTGATGACGACAACCATTGGAGTCATGTGTATAAAGAGTGTGTCATCCCCTCCCCTTGCTGGATGATGCGCAGAGAAGACTTTGATGAGATTGGTGCATTTTCATCTGAGCACTATCCTGAAGATTATGACCTCACGTTTAGGATGTATGCTCATGCCATGCAGGTCAACGCAAGCCCTTTAGTACTGCACCACTGGCGAGACCATGGTGACCGTGCCTCTCGCAATGACCCGCACTACTCAGACAATCGTTTTTTGGAATTGAAGCTGCATTACTTCAGCTTACTGGACTTAAATCCTGAAAAAAGATTGAGCCTCTGGGGGGCTGGGGACAAAGGCAAAGCGATTGCCACATGGCTACTAGACAAAGGCATAGCCTTTGACTGGCTGACAGACAACCCCAAAAAAATTGGTGTCAATATATATGGCGTCATCATAACTAGTGGAGCGACCTGCGTCAGTGATGCCATAACCCGTCAATACATCATGGCTGTCGCATCACCCGGTGAGCAAGAATCACTCACTTCGCTCTTGACTGAAACAAGTGAGGTGTTTTGGTTTTGCTGAGCCAGAATTATTCCCTTTACTTTTGACCTTCTTATAGCACATCAAGCTCCGTGCGCAGGGTCGCAATCATTGCTTGTTGCTCTTTTACGGCATTGATAAGCATGTATGTCATGGCCGAGTTGTCAACCTGCAGGTATTTTTCTTTATCTAGCTTAAACTCAGAGACCATATACGGAGCTATCTCCTGAAGTTCTTGGGCGATAACTCCTACGTACTCTGGCGATATATCTGTCCTGATTTTTCGTTGTAATGATATCTGACAGGTGAAATTTGAAGCAGCTCATCAAGTCCAGAATCATAAGCAGTGATATCTTTTTTTAATCTTCTATCAGATGAGTTAGCCCAGGACCCTCCGCCCGGTTTACTTGCAGAGCCGCCAACTGTCAACAAGGCATTTGGCGCTGTAAAACCAGTACCTACACCTACGTTTCCATTCTCATGTATGACCATTGTATTTGAACCGGCTGCTCTAAAGATGACTTTCCCTCAGTTATCATCACAATCTCCAAAGTACATGTCATTCGTACTATTTTGCCTGATAATCACGCGATCAGAATTTCCAGAACTATCTGATATACGTAAGTGGCGATCTCCTAATCCTCTAATTTCAATATCTCCTAAGAGGGTTCTAAATCTGCCATCATTGCCCATTTCAAATAAAGGTTGTGCGTTTATTCCATTAAAGACAAACTTACCCTGCGTTGCAGTACCTGAACCATTATACTCTATACTCATACCGTTTGCAGCAGTCGAAGTTGGAAATTCGCTAAAAAGTAAAGTTGGACGATCAGAATTATTGGACTCGAGGATGGCCACGATGGTCTGTTGGCCTACTGTACCCTGATCTCTGATATGAAGCGCTGCCACAGGTGCTTGATGTCCTATGGCAACATCGCCATTGAAACCAAGAATGTCATTGTCGAATTCACCGTAAATTAAAGGAGATGCAGTAGATGAGTTCTCAATAAATAAGGTATTGCTTACTAATTGAGTATTTCCTGAGCTCTTACCTATAAACACATTTCCAGACCCCGAAATATTTAATAAACCACTTCCATGTCCAACATAAGTATTAGAAGACCCCGACTCATTCCTATCTCCAGCCACTCGACCCAAAAAGACATTGTCGTCACCTGTAGAATTTGACCGACCTGATTGGTCTCCCAAAAAAGTATTAGAAATTCCTGTTGTATTAGAAGATCCAGAAAATTGTCCAACAAAAGTGTTATGAGCGCTAGTATTGGACTGTCCGGAACCTCTCCCAATAAAGAGGTTGTTTGCGCTTCCCAAGGTATTTAATCTAAGGGTACCACCTGGAGACAATTCGAGCGCCAGCCGCTGTACACCATTGATATCAAAGCGAATAGCATCATCATCAGGACTCTCTTCCACTTGAACCTTTGTATCACCATCTGCATCGCTAAGCTCATTGATGTTACCATCTCTAATTTCTACCCAACCTGCGCCCTCTCTAAACCAAAAACTATTGGTGCTAGAATTGTAGATTAACAACCCGGTAGTTGAAAGGCGATAGCGTTCATCTGAGCAGAGGTTAGTCGAGGGAGCAGCACTCCTTTATCCGTGGATTTGACATCTAAAATGGACGAGGCATCTGGAATGCTTCCGTCTGAATTGATGCCAATTCCTTGACCGCTTGTCAGTAAGGGCAACAGGAACATGACAAGGATTACTTTCAGTGGAGTATAAGTATTTATGACATACAATTTTTAACTATGACTAAGCTCGTTGAAGTCACAGTCAGATGCATCACAGAATTCAGTGATGCTCTATATGCCTTGTGCCAAAACTGTCTCAACGTATCCAAACCAGTTCAAAATCAAAGGCCGTAAATAAAAAAGCCCTTTCACGCTGTGTGAAAGGGCTTCGAATGTTCTTTAAAAAACGGCTTACCAGATTTGCACGCGCTCTTCTTTTGAGAGGTACATCGGGTCGCCCGGCTTAGTGTCCCATGCCGCGTGAAACTCATCCATGTTGATGATTGGCACATAGCCTCTGTACTGTCCAGGTGAGTGTGGATCTGTCTTTAGGCGAGTCTTCAAGGCTTCATCTCTAATCAGCTGTCTCCACACTGTAGCCCATGATAGGAAGAATCGTTGCTCTTGAGAATATCCATCAATATCGCCCGGGTTGCCGGCTTGACTCAAGTGCATCTGCAGTCCATCATATGCTGAGAACACACCACCTAAGTCACCAATGTTTTCTCCAAGAGTGAACTCTCCGTTGACATTAAATCCTTCTATTGGAGACAATGCATCATACTGCGCAATCAAAGCCTTTCCTAGCTCAGTGAACTCAGTGAGGTCATCATCAGTCCACCAGTTGTTGAGGTTTCCGTCTGCATCAAATCGTGCACCTGAGTCGTCAAATCCATGGCTCACTTCGTGTCCTATTACTGCTCCAATTCCTCCGTAATTGACGGCCATATCAGCCTTGTGGTTATAGAACGGTGGCTGTAAGATAGCAGCTGGGAATACGATCTCGTTGTAAGACGGATTGTAATACGCATTAACCTGCTGCGGTGGCATAAACCACTCAGTCTTGTCTACAGCTTTGTTTAGCTTACCCATTCGCTCATAGTAATTCCACTTCCCAACATTAATCATGTTTTGGAAGTACGACCCACCATCCTCTACACTTGTAATTTCCATCTTGGAGTAATCCTTCCACTTATCAGGATAAGCAATCTTGACATTGAGCTTTTCGATTTTCTCAATTGCCTTCGCTTTTGTCTCAGCGGCCATCCATGTGAGGTTATTGATACGCACTTTATATGCATCAAGCACATTGGCTACCATCTTCTCCGCTTTGGCTTTGGCTTCAGGCGGGAACATCTCATCCACATACAACTTACCAAGTGCCTCTCCTGCTGTGCCGTTAAGCGTTGACAAGGCACGCTCTTCTAATGGTCTTTGCTCCAATGCTCCTCTTAGCTCTTTGCTGTAAAACTCCCAGTTAGCCATGTCCAACTCTTCTGAGAGAAGACCTGCAGCACTGTTAAGCGCAGCCCATCGCATGTAGTTTTTCCACTCGGCCACATTGCCTTCGTTAAAAATCTCTTGCAGCGTCTCAAAGTAAGCTGGGTTAGACACGATTACTTGCTCTGGCACTCCTGCTCCTACTTCTGTGAAGTAAGACGCCCACTTGATAGATGGACACATCTCACCAAGCTCAGTCATGTTGCGTGGGTTGTATCGCTTTCGTGCATCTCTTCGCTCTTCTTTTGTCATCAATGGCTTGGCCAATCTTGTTTCAAAAGCGAGCACTCTCTCTGCACGGTCTGCAGCATCTGCTTCGCTATCTCCAAGATACTGGAGCATGCGCGTGACGTGGGCCACATATTTCTTTCTGATTTCTTCAGACTCCTCATCTTCGGCCATATAGTAATCACGCTCTGGAAGACCAAGCTGACCACCACCTAAGTAACCCACATTCAGATTGGAATTCATCATGTCAGCATATACATACATACCGAAGAACCCTACTCCACCAAGTGGCTGCATTTCCACTATAAGGTCTTGCAAACTAGCCATGTCAGTGACTGCATCAATCTTGTTTAAGTAAGGCATCAATGGCTCAAGACCTTTCTTATTTCTGCTGTCTAAGTCCATTACCGAACGGTAGATTTCGATGGCCTTCCACTGGTCTGTACCTTTAGAATAATTACCACTCATGGTTGCTTTCTTTAGAATCTTGAGGGCATCTTCATCTGTCTTCTTGGAGAGCTCGTCAAAACTTCCCCATCTCGTTCTGTCTTCAGGAATGACGTTATTCTTCATCCAAGTGCCGTTGACAAACTTGTAAAAGTCATCTTGCGGACGCACATCCTTGTCCATGTATGCCAGTGTAATTCCTGGGTTCTTTTGGGTCACTGTCTCCATGCTTGTAGCTGATTCCGACATTTCTCGAGTTTCGTTACAGGCAAAAGCAATCAAGGCCAGTGCCATTAATCCAATTATCTTTTTCATAAGTAGAATTTTCTAAGTGTATTGAGAGGACAAGGATATTGAGAATTTTCCTTGAATCACAGCCAAAAACACCGAGGGCCAATAGAAACATGGCAACGGTAACAAATGTGGATGAATGGAATGTCGATTTTACTCCACTGCCTGAAGGGCATCTATACGCCCGTAACCAAAGGCCCCGTGCGGATTAGGATAAAACTCTGAGGACTGCTTTAATCGCTGCATGACCGTGTTTCTGCCCCAGTTAGGGTGGGCTGACCACACCATTGCAGTTACACCCGCCATGGTTGCAGTAGCACATGAGCTACCACCGATATAACTGGGCTGATTGCCGTATGTGGCGAGTGATAAGGAATGACGCTCATCATTTGAGGCACGCTCCATCACAATCACAAAATCTACTGCTGACCCGTCATGACAGGCTTCACAGGCTTCAAGCTCTTCGCCATCTTTCACTCCAGTAACGGCTACTGTCTGCGACATAGTGGCTGGAAAAATGACCCCATACCATGACAAGAATGAGATAGAAGTACCCGCTGCACTCATCACCATCACTCCACTATTGTATGCATAATACACTCCATCAGCCACCGTAGAACTGTAAAACGGAGTACCGAGTGACATACTGGCAATTCTACTGTCAGAGTTGGCGGCAATCTTGAGCGCATCACGCACGCCTCTCTTCTCATTGCTACTTGTGATGATGACGTCTTGCACCGCTCTAACCGAAATCAAGTCAGACCTGTATGCGACACCTGAGGCATTGCCATCAGTACTTTGAGGCCCAGCTGCGAGTCCAGCCATTGACGTACCGTGACCACACTGATCGTGCGGAGAATCTAGGCTTGCCCACCACCATGAGCCACTCCAGTGCGTGCTATACTTTGAAATGCTTCGCCCACCAGAATTACCAGATGAGAACGATGAACCAAGATTATCTTGACTCTGACTCGCTCCAGAATCTATGATGGTAATTGTCTCGCCATCTCCAGTGCTCTCCTGCCATGCAGCCGGAATGTTGTGGCTGAAATAGTTCCAAGGCACCTTCGTGTTTGGACTGAATGTCTCGTAGTCAGATGGGTTGATGTATGATGACGGAGCACCTGAGCATCCTGATGTGCTTCTGTTCGTTTCTTCTTCAAGCCAGTATCCAGTAGGTTCGATGTAGCGTACATTGGCATCTGCACGCAACTGAGTAATGGTGCGTACATCTGTGATTTGCACAAACAATGTTGGCCAATCGTCAACCATGTGTGCGGGTTGTATGTCTGCTAATGTCAACGCATCATTTCCTCTTGACTTCTGCTCAGCACTAAGCACCAACTCTAGGAGTCGCTCACGCTCAGCGGTCCAGTCTTCGGCACGTGTGTCTATAGTGTGAATGCTGCTACTTAAGTCTTTTTGACCATTAACGGTGTAACCGATTGCCAAAATAGAATCAGACAAAAGTGCGGCAGAAAGTATAGTCATGTCCGTCTGTTCTTGCCAGTGAAATAATTGGCGCTCTCCCATCTGCTCAAGTATGAGGTCGTTGAGTTCAGATTTTGTGAGGACTGATTCACTTGGGCTTAAGACTTCAGAGTCTTTTGAGCAAGATGTGATAAAAAGAAGTGCGAGGCAGTAAGCAGTTAATTTATTCATCGGTGTGTGTGTTATGGTTGTTTGTTTAGCGTTGTTTAGCGTTGTTTAGTGTCTTTATCAATCGTCTCCCATCAGTGCAAACTGAAAGATATTGGCCCCCATTCTGAGTGCCTTGAGTCTTGTCTCGTCAGAATCGTTATGGACTTCGGCATCTTCCCAGCCATCGCCTAAGTCAGCTTCGTACGAATAAAAGCAGACCATACGCCCTTCATAAAACAGTCCAAAACCTTGTGGCGGGTTGCCATCATGCTCATGGACTTTGGGCAGACCTTGATTAAAATCATAAGCCTGATGATAGATAGGGTGGTCAAAAGAGATCTCAATAAAATCTAAGTCAGGAAAGACCTTTTTCATCTGTGGACGAATGAATTGATCTAGACCATAATTATCGTCAATGTGCAAGAATCCTCCTCCAGTCAAGTAATCCCTGAGGTTATCGGCATCATTCATGGAAAAAAGCACATTCCCGTGTCCAGTGAGGTGGACTAATGGATAGTCAAAGATCTCGATGCTTCCTACCTCTACAAATGGCACCTCATCATTGATATTCATGTTGAGGTTAGTATTACAATACTGCACCATGTTGGGCATCGAAGTTGGGTTGGAGTAATAGTCTCCACCGCCTTTATACTTTATGACGGCCACTTGGTAACTCGATTGAGCAGCGACATTGAGTGCCAAAACCAGACCTAATAAAGTGAATATCGTTCTCATCTTCTTGATAATTCTAAAGTGGCGCAAGCCATGATGCCTGCTGTTTCTGTTCTTAGCCGGCTCTTCCCCAAAGTTAATGAAGGAATTCCCAGCGCCAAGACCTTGTTAATTTCTTGTTCTGAAAAATCTCCTTCTGGCCCTATTAAAATAGTGCTCGCTTGGCTACCATCCAGTGTCTTGATGTCTTGCTTCTGCCCTTCTGAGCAATGCGCCATGTATGGGTTTTCTAACTCACTATTGACATAATCTGAAAACGATACTTGCGCACTTAACTGAGGCTTCCAGGCCCGTGCACTCTGCTTCATGGCCGACAGAATGATTTTTTCACATCGCTCTAATTTAATCACTTTTCGCTCGGAGTGATCGCACAAAAGTGGTACAACATGACCAATGCCTATTTCTGTCGCCTTTTCTAAAAACCACTCAAAGCGAACCATATTCTTAGTAGGCGCAATAGCCACTGTCAGCGGCACTCTGGTCGATTCAGAAACTTCTGCCGTAAGAATCTCAAACGTGCCGCGCGATTTTGTTGCCGCCTCTAATCGGGCAGTGAAGTACTTTCCTTTTCCATCGCATAGATTTACTTGATCTCCGGCTTTATGCCGCAGCACCCTTGTCATGTGATGCAACTCTGGACCATCAGTCTCAAAAGCACCTTGGTCAGGAATGTCAGGAAAATAGAAAAAGTGAATGTCTTTCATAGTGAAGTGAACCATGGCAAGGTACATCCTATTCGATACATTTGACAAAAAACAAGATGCGCCTATTCACAGTCTCACTTTTACTTTTTCTCTGTGCCTGCTCCACTAATTCGAAGACTGAGCCTGTCTCGAGTCCTTATACAGCTAGTGACACAGAGATACACGCCTTTATGGATGCTTGGCATCAAGCTGCTGCCGTGGCTGATGAAGAGACATTTTTTAATAGCATCAAAGCAGGCGGCATATATCTTGGTACCGATAAGACTGAGCGTTGGACCAAAGAAGTGTTTGAAGAATGGGCAGCGCCACATTTTGAAAAAGATACGGCTTGGGCATTTACAGCGCATGACCGGGTACTCTATCGTTCGGATGATGCGCAGACCATCTGGTTTGAAGAACTGCTAGACACCTGGATGGGAACCTGCAGAGGCTCAGGTGTGCTTGAGCTAAAGGACAAGCAACTGTACATCGCTCATTATGACCTCTCTCTTATGGTCGATAATGATGACATGAAAGCCGTCATTGACCTCTGTAATAACTCAGAGTGACTCGTGAATCTGCATAGCGGCTTTCTCTCCTACAAGACTGCCTAAGGCCACGCCCATCCCTCCTAATCTGACTGCGCAAAACAGGTTTCTTGACACCTCTTTGACAATAGGCTTTCGGGTGTCGCCCAAGCCCATTATTCCCGCCCAGCGATGAGCTATTTTCGCTTTTCTGCCGGGCAGAATGACTTCGTTTAAAATTCTGTCAAGTTCTTCTTGAATGCGCGCTGAGCAGGACATCTCTGTGGTAAACTCTGCCTCAAAGTCAAGATTTCTTCCGCCCCCAAAGAGTACTCTATCTCCTACGTTTCTGAAGTAATAATACCCGCTGTCCATGTGAAACACCCCTTTAAAAGGCAAGTTTTTGATAGGCTCCGTGATAAGCACTTGCGCACGGGCAGGCTTGACATCAAGACCTATGAGTGAAGATGCAAAACCATTGGTGGCGACCAGCACGCGCGAGGCGTTTAAGCACATACCATTTACAAGACGCACCTCACCAGTGCTCACTTGGTCTACTTCGGCTCCGGTGAGAAATTTTACGCCCAGACTGATGGCTTTTTGCTTGAGCGCAGCCATCATTTTCATAGGGTCCAACTGACCTTCATAGCGATTATATATCATCGCTCCATGAGTATGAAAGCCACAGCGCTCGTTTGCCGACTCATCTATAGTAAAGACATCTTCTGAAAATAATGGCCTCAATAAATCATTGACTCTATCTATTTGCTCGGCAGCCTTTTTAAAACTAGTCTCACCTTGAAATACTTCATAGCCCCCATATTCATTATAGCTCATGTCAGTCGCGGAGAGTCTCGATTTGAGAATATGAAGGCCTTTCCATCGCTCAGAGACGAGATTAAGCACTTCACTTTCTGGCATGGTTGACATATCGTCCATGAGTTCGGTGACCGAACCAAAACACGCAAAACCTGCGTTTTTAGTGCTTGCTCCGTTTGGCAGAACTCCTCTATCTACCAGTAGTACAGACGAACCAGGTCGCTTTTCGAGGAATGAAATAGCCGCAGAACAGCCGACAATTCCCGACCCGACAATCAGCAGTTCTTGACGTTCGCTAGTGTATTTCTTCTCCCAGAAACTCAGCATTTTGTCTCTAATTTTGGGCCAACCATTAATTATTTCGTTGTTATGTTGTCAAAACTACTGATTCGTATATCCCTTGTCCTGCTTTGCAGTGCACATTTCGGCACTTTCGCTCAAAGCAGTGAAGATGTGCTCTTTTTATATGGTAGCACCACCGAGTATCATACCGGTGCACAAATGCCTTTAGTCAATGTCTTAATTAAACAGGACGGTGAAAAACTGTCTTCACTTAGAACTGGAAGACAAGGACGCTACGAAGTCGTGCTAGATCTGGGTTTTAAGTATCACATTTACTTTGAGAAAGATGGTTTTTTCCCAAAGCACTATGTGATTGACACCTCTGGCATGACTGAAGAACAGCAACTTGGCGGATTTACGTTTGACGTAGATATATCAATGATTCCAAAGACAAAAGGTCTCGACTTAGCTATTTGTGAAGAACCAATCAGCATAGCCACTTTTGATGCTGAGCAAAACCAACTAACTTTTGATGCCGAAATGGCTCAGAAATACGCTGATGCGGTTGACAATGCTATAAATAAGCGGTCTGAAAAGAGTAGATAAGCCTCTCTTAGCACATTGAACCTTTTTAAGCGGGAAGTGTAGGAACATTTGAGTACAATTTTCGTACTTATTTAATAGTTAACTTTGGTATTGATATTGCATGAGACTTTAGCAATGCAAAATGCCAACAGATTTGATTTGAGCTTACGCATCCGCCATATAGTTACAACGCTGATTATCAGCCTCTTGTTTATTCCTGCATCGCTTTTGGCGCAGGAAGACCAGGATTTTTACATCTATGGCAATGTCAAAGACCACTTTACCCGAAAGAAAATAGATGGAGTAACCGTCAAGGTTATCCAAGATGGTAAGATTTATGACACGCAGACCTCTTCGTCAAGTGGTAAGTATGAATTCTTCTTGCCTTTAGATCACTTATATAAAGTAGTCTATGAAAAAGACGGTATGGTGTCAAAGAATGTGGAGATTGACACCCGAAACATTCCAGAAGAAGACCGAAGAGGAGGATTCTCCTACAATACAGACATGAGTTTGTTTGAAGTGATGGAGGGTGTAGATTTCTCAATTCTCGAACAACCCATTGGAAAGGCCAAGTTTATGGCCGAAAGAGGAAACGTAGAATTTGACTTTGGCTATACGAATCGAATTCAGGCGGAAGTAGATAAAATACTTCGGGAACTAGAAAACAAGAAAAAAGACGAAGAAAAGGCTGAGGACAAAGAAGCTCAGGCCGCCAAAAAACTCCAGGAGGACTTCGACAAGCTGATGAAGCAAGGGAAGGACAACATGACCAAGAAGTCATACGAAGGGGCCGTAACTAACTTCCAAGGTGCCCTAGACCTCATTCCTGATGATGGCACAGCAAAGTCTAGTCTAGCCGAGGCCAAGAAATTACTTGATGAACAGAATGCCGCAGCCGAAGCGGAGAAGAAGTATAATGACCTTATTGATAAAGCCGATGGGGCGTTTAGAGATAAGAACTGGGAGTCTGCAATCAATGATTACAACTCAGCGCTGGACATTAAAAAGGGAGAGAAATACCCTATAGACCAGATTACCGCTGCGGAGAAAGCACTTGAGAAAGAGAAAGCAAACGCGGCCAATGAGGCTGAAGTTGCCAAACTAATCAGTGAAGGTGATGGGCTGGTAAGTAAGGAAGAGTATCAAGGTGGAATAGACAAGTTTAAAGAGGCTCTGAATATTATCTCTGACAATAAGGAGGCCACTGACAAACTTGCTGACGCTCAGAAAAAACTGGCAGACTGGGAAGCCAACAAAGAAAAGCGGGCCAATTTTGACGCTGTGATAGCTGAAGCAGATGGGCATTTTTCTGGAGAAGATTATGAGAACGCCATCACGAAGTATGGTGCAGCCTTAGACATCATCGCGGATGATGAGTATGCTAAAAAGAGGCTCAAGGAAAGTGAAGACTTACTAGCCAAGCAAAAGAAAGAAGCCGATAAGGCCGAGGAGATGGCCAGAAAGCAGGCTGACTTTGACAAGTTCATGGCCGCTGGTGATACTGGCATGGAGGCGAAGAGCTATGATACAGCCATTGGTAGTTATGAAAATGCGCTGGGTGTCTTTCCTGACGACAGCACGGCTAAAAAGAAACTGGAAGATGCTCGAAAGGCTAAGGCTGACGCTCAAGAAGCGATGGCCAATGAGGAGCGATACAATGAGTTGATTAAAGAAGGAGACAAACTCTTTGAAAAAGAAGATTACGAAGCCAGTATCGACCAATATACCTCTGCCCTCGATTTAAAGAAGGAAGACTATCCGCAAAGTCAAATTGAGAAGGCTCGTAAAATAATTGAAGAACTTAAGTCGAAAGAAGAAGCTGACCGTCTGGCGAAAGAAGCGGAAATGGAAGCGGAGGAGTTGGCTAAAGAAAATCAGCGAAGGTTTGATGAGTTTATGAAAGCCGGTGATGACGGAATGTCGGACAAGGACTATGAACTAGCAATAGTCAAGTTTGAAGGTGCGCTTGAAATTTTTGCCGACAATGCCAAAGCCATAGACAAGTTAAAGAAGGCCCAAGATGCTAGAGCCAAGGAACTGGCTGACATGGAGGCTGCTGACAAACAGAAAGCCGAAGAGGAGGCCAAGAACGCGGCACTAGCTGACGAGCGCGAAAAGAAAAGACAGTTTGACGACTACATCACGCAAGGAGACAATGCCTTTAAAGCAAATACATTCCAGCCCGCTATTGATAGTTACGAGCAAGCACTACTGGTCATGCCAGGAGATAAATCAGCGAAGTCAAAACTTGACAGAGCCATTGATGCGCTTAAAAAAGAAGAGGATAGGCTAGCTAAAGAAGAGGACCGACTCAAAGAGCAGGAAGAAGAAGATGCACGTAGAGCGGCCGAACAAGAATTACAGGAGCAAGCAGATTCTGAAAAAGCACGCCTTGCAAAGCTCAATGAAGACTATGACAACTTCATACGAATGGCTGATGGATTCTTTGCCGACAAGGACTACAATGTTGCCAAGGTAAATTATCAAGAAGCACTAGACCTTAAGCCTGGAGAGACATATCCGGCAACGAGACTAGAGCGCATAGAAAAACTACTTGCTCAGTTGGAAGATGAAGAAGCCCTCAGACAAGAGCGTTTGGCCAGAGAAAGAGAGGAGCAGGAATCGCGCGATTTTGCACGTGGAAATGACCTTGACCAGAGTGAAGAAGACCGCATAGACGCTGACATGGCCGAAGCGCGCAGAAAAGCACTCCAAGACAAGTGGAATGCAGTAGCGGCTGACAAAGAACGTTGGAAAGAGATACAAGCCAGTCTTTCAGATGCAGAGGGCTCTCGAATTGATGAGAATGTAGACGATATAGAAGATGTCAGAAAAATGCGTCAAGACCTTGAAGAAAAGGCACGCATAGAACTGGAAGATAAAGCCCGAAACATGGAGGGGTATAAAGAAGGCCTCACGCAGCAAGACCAGTCTTATGCCGAAGACCATGCCGAGCGTGTGCAAGAGAGTGTGCGTAGTAAGCAAGAGCAAGCGGACAACATGTCACAGTTCAGAGACAACTACAGCGAAGAAGTATATCAGAAAAAGTATGTAGAAGCTGTCTCAGACTATGAGAAGAGTAATGAGAACATTGCTACTCGTGGTGCCCGCGTCACAGAACGAAGCCGATCATCTGCCGAAGACAGACAGAAAGATATTAGCGACACCTATGCCGAGTTTACGAGTGATGCAAATGACCGCTTGAAAGAAAAGCAAGAGGAAATCGAAGAGACTAAAGCGAATATTGCTGAAGAACGTGCCGACACAAGTAAAGAACAATTAGTGCGGACAAGTGAAGAGCTGGAGCGTGAAAAAGAAAGAGAAGGAGACTACCAGAAAGCACTGATTGAAACCGCTAAACAAAACAGAGAGGCAGACAAATCAAACCTGATGAACGTGGAGACATTTGCTGCTGGAAAGAGCCCAATAGACTACACTAAATCTGAATTGGCTGACAAGTACCCCGCTGGTGTAACGGAAGAGACCTATGAAGAAGGTAGCAGCATGGTCATCAGAAGAATAGTTGTGGTAGGAAATAAAGCCACAGAGTATCGCAAAGTGGTCTCTAAATCTGGTACCTACTACTTCAAAAACAAACGGAGTATTACTGAAAGTCTCTGGAAAATCGAAAGTGATAAAGTCACGGAGTAAAAGTGTCTCTACCCAGTCTCCCTTCCCTATTTTCTTTTCTACATTTAATCAAATCAATTTTGGCTATTAGCCTGATGAGAAAGCTGAAGTATTTGAGCTAATCCTCTCCCCTATTTGATTTAGATATTGAATAGGAGAATTGATAAATGTCCACTTAACGCTAAAAACATATCTTGAAACAACTAGTCGTTTTACTCTTCGCCATGTGCGCTGCAACTCTCTACTCACAGGAGTTAGACAGCAACCGTCTTGACGCATTTTTTGAGCACATCAGACTGAGTGACCAAGGCTCAGGCTCGCTCTCTATATTTCAAAATGGAGAAGAAGTATACCAACACAGCACTGGATTTTCTGACATAGAAAACGGCACTCGACAGGCCAACGGCAAGTGGACCAAATACCGAATTGGCTCAGTAAGTAAAACCTATACTGCTGTCATCATTTTACAGATGATTCAAGAAGGTAAACTCACGTTAGACAGTCGGCTGTCGGAGTTTTACCCGCCATTTCCAAAAGGGGACCAAGTAACAATCAAGCAACTGCTCAATCATCACAGCGGACTTCATAACATCACCGAAGACGAAGAGTATGGCAGAGGAATGTATCGTGAGTGGCAACGCGTAGAGTTACTTGATCACTTTGCTGCCAAAGGCTATGACTTTGAGCCCGACTCGGTGTATGATTACTCCAATACCAATTATATGTTGCTCAGTATGATTGCCGAGATAATAGACGGTAAGTTTTTTGCCGGCATAGTCAGCGATCGTATATGCAAGCCGCTCGGACTTATCTCCACCTACTATGGCAATGAGCTTAGCCCAGCTAACCAAGAGGCCAGGTCGTTTAAGCATTGGGGTAATTGGCTGGCTGTGGACAATACGCATCATAGTATTCCGCTTGGTGCTGGCGGTATAGTCACCACAGCCACGGAGATGAATATCTTTATGGAAGGACTCTTCTCAGGAAAACTTATTGATGACAGTCATCTTGAGATGATGATTAAACCACGCGGTAAGATGGGCTTGGGAATAATCAATAGAAATTTTGTCGGGAGAAAAACGTATGGTCATAATGGCGCTATAGACGGATATCGGGCTATCATCTCACATGTGCCCTCAGAAAATCTCACCGTTGCCTATGCTTCTAACGCAGAACGGCTAGACATAGATGAAATCTTTAATGTGGTGATGCGTATTGTGCTGAATGAGGAATACACCTTTCCTTCATTTCCTGCCTTTGAGTATGAGAATGGTGAGTTAGATAAATTCAAGGGACGTTACATCAATAAAAAAGCGAAAAACTACATTGATGTGCGCACGGAAAACGATGCACTCTTCGTTCAAATGAAAGGACAGATGTTCATCCCCATAGACAATCTGGCGCTCAATGAATTTGTCAATAGCTCGGTCGGGTTTAAAGTCTATTTCAACAAGTCGAGGACAAAAATGAAACTCTTACAAAACGGCCGAAAATCAGTCTGGAAGCGTCAACGCAAAATCTGAATCGTCCCATAGATGCGCTCAGAGGTCGATGCAGAAGAACCATTGAATCGACTGTTGTAGGTAATCACATAACTGTATGTACCATCAGGTGAGTAGTACAGATGATCTTCTGTGGCATAGGTGCCATAGACTCCTCCGTTCCATTTTTCTTCAATGTCGTTTGACTGAAATACCACTGTGCCCCAGCGATCAAAAATGGTAATGGTAAACAGGTCAATGTCACTGCTCGTTACCACTTGGAAATAGTCGTTTAAGTTGTCTCCATCAGGAGTAAATGAAGAAGGCACGTACAGTGTCACATCTCCTCTATACCTTATGATATAGCTGACCGAATCTGCGCATCCTGACCCTGACTCGATTCTCATGCTCACTAGATAGTCTCCCGGGCCATCATAAATTGTAGATGGATTTTGCTCATTGCTGCCTTGTCCGTTTCCAAAATCCCACATCCAAGAGGTAGAGCCGACCGACAAATCTGTAAACTCAACTTCATTATCATAGTCGGTTGGCGTGTTTGGGCTAAAAGAGAAATTCGCCACTGGTTGTGATATTACTTCCACTGCCGAAATCAGCGTATCCGCGTTTTGACAACCAAAGGCATCAGTAATGCTCAAACTCACATCATACTCACCTTCTTGTGTATACACATGCGAAAATGGCGGGGTTTGATTCACCAGAGTACTATCGCCCAGATTCCACTCATAATCGCCAGTCAACAAGGCCCCTACAACATCAAGCTCTACTTCGAGGTCGGCACAACCAATACTTGGAAAAGCAGAAATGGCAATAACCGGCAAGGCTCTCACCGTGACATCCACCTCATAGACTGTGTTGCAATCATTGTCATCCACATAGGTGAGCACAAAGTCTCCAGGACCAGCGACAGCAGGGTCAAACAAACCAGTGGCGGCATCAACAACCCCCACACCTGTCCACGCACCGTTAAACAACGTTGGGTCTGGTATAATCGGATCGGCATCTACACATATCTCTCCAGGCACCATGAGGTTTATCACTTGCTCTGGCGCGAGCCCCACGTAAGCAGAATCAGAATACTCACAACCCACAGCGTCTGTCAGCAGCAGATAATGCCAGCCTGTATCAAGGTTGGCTATGTTTTGAGTAGATATCATGCCGTCCCACTCAAATTGATATGGATCTTGACCAGTAGGAATATTCGTATCAATGCTACCATCCATCAGCCCATCGCACGAGACGTCAGTCGCAGTTAAAAAGATAGCTGCAGGCTCAGGGCCAACTATCATATAATCTACGGAGTCTATACAGCCATTTCCATCAATGACTACAAATGTGTAATCGCCAGCGCACAAGTCAGTAACCCCAGGAGCGTTAGTATTGGCAGGGTCACCCCAGTCAAAACTATATGGAGCCATACCGTCTACATTCGTCATCGTGGCTTCACCATCGCAGACCGCAGTTCCCGGACAGGTACTATCGTCAACCACAGCGACTGTTGCTGTGATGGGTCCCGGACAGTTGCAATCTAACACCTCAACCGTAATTGTCTCCATCAACTCGCACATAGCCCCTTGCCCTACAGTAACATCATAGGTATACAGACCCGGAAGCATTTCTGTGTGATACAGCGTGTCACCAGTCGCTCCAGTGCTCCATACAGCTGGAAGGTTAGTCTCTACACTAATATTAAACTCCTCTCCGGCACATGCTGTAATGTCTGGTGAAGGAAGCATAAAGGGAAAGAAAGCGCCCTCTACTTCTACTTGGTCGATCCACACATAAAAACCGACACTACCGGACATAGACCAAGCG
>CAYSDH010000006.1:25514-70295 GCA_964429805.1 uncultured Flavobacteriales bacterium | reverse complement strand
CATAGATGTAATCATATGCCGCATCAGGCACGTAAGTCCATTCAAGGTGATGCCAGATTGTATCATCCACAATTTGCTCACTAGTCACAAACTGATTTGCTACGGTATTAAAATCTATGGTATTGGGGTCAAAAGCAGGAACGGGATCATTGGAAAAGAACATGCCCCACTGGTTTGTTTCCATTATAAAATTTGGATTGTCTTTCTTGTTCTGAATCCAGTAAGACACGCTGTAGCAGACACCCGGTGTCATAGGCTCAGTGAGCTGAATGGCTGACCACTCTTTAGTTCCGTCAACACTATTTCCTTTATACGAACCGAGCACGGCCTCGCCCTCAAATGGAGTTCCGCATTGGTTTTGACCATTGCCCAGCGGACATGGTTCAAGGCTGGTCAGATTACTACCAGGAGGATTGAGCTGATGGTGATGATCGGGCGTGCCATTTACTTCATTCCACAGGTTTAGGCCTCCGAGTGTATTCGGATTAATTCCTATGGTACCATTCCAATTCTCAAAACCGGGATCAGGCACCGTGTTTTGCGCACCCAAAAAGAATGGCGACAAACAGAACAGACTATAAACGAAAACAAGGTATCTCATCAATGTGTACTTTTCCAAGGCTAAAGTTAAGGAAAGCTACAGGTGCAAATGAACCGCCTGACGTGCTAAATATGAACACTAGGAATCCCATAAACGCCCTGCTAGCAGCTCTTCTACTTGTTCTTTTTTCCGCCTCCTGTGCGCGAAAAAAAACGGAGTCAACATCATCAATTATAGAGAATCAGACCCCAGTAAACCAACTGGATTCTGCGGATTATGTGACGCTGACGCTTCGTTTAGACTGTCTAGACCTGAGTGAAAACACGGCACTGTCAACTAAGAAGGACGAGATCTTGCTTCTCTTGTACTCTCCTGCAGACCAGCATTCTGCACCACTGCTCATGAAGTACCTGAGCGTAGTGGATGCGCAAACAGAAACTTGGGAAATAATGGCTCCCCAAAGTAAAGACCAACATGGCATCATTGTCATTGTGGAGGTTGATACAGATAAGACGGCTAGTCAACTTGAGCCAGTCATTCGGCTAAATCAGAAAGCCTTGACTGAGGCCTATAAAACTAAAAACCGTAAAACTATAAGAACTCTTCTGGGAGATGATGACCTCATCGGAATAGCTTCATTCCCAATGACTTCACGCACCTTTGACTTCAAAGGCGTGCATTTATTTGACACGTATCATTACCGTATGGGCTTAACTTATTGAGGTGACTTTAGTCTTGACGTATCCACCTGCGGTGCACCATTCCTTTCTCGCCTTCTAGTCTAATCATGTACACTCCGGCAGGAATATTCGTGCCTATCACGACCTGACCATTCTGCACACGCTCGGTCTGCATGAGTTGTTGACCAGTCAGCGAGATGATGCTCAGCCTTGGATTTGCTCCGAGACCATCTATGCCACTCACGCTCAACTCTCCGCTCGATGGATTAGGATATACATTAAGATTTGGCAAGTATAATTCTGATAGAGATGAAACCGTAGAATCATTTAGCTCGATGGAGCACACACTCCCCCACTCACTCCATGTCGCACCGGCATAGGCACGCACATCCACGTCATAAAAACCATCGTCTAAGCCCGTCACCTCATCCAAACCGATGAGTTCATCTTCACTCTCACCAATGAGCGGAGTGCCGAAATCTTGCGTGAACCTAAACTCGTAATTAGTGGCTGCATAGACTGTATTGCAAGTCAACATTTCAGCCGAAGGAAAGTGATAGACACTGTCACAGTTAGCGCTCAACAATGATGTACTCTCAGGAAACTCGGCCATGAGAATATCACAAGGTGATCCTCCGGTTGACTCTACTCCCGCAATTTGCGTCTCTACTCTTACCGAATAATCTACTCCGTAAATAAGGCCTGGAATGTCATTGAGAAGCACCACATGCGAAGCAGATTGATACACGATAGTGTCTCCGCCATAAAAGAGATAAAAGATGTATGCTCCAGCAAGACTGTCTTCTTCCGCGACTATGGAGTCGTTGAGGTAATGTGCTTGACTCGAATTACAGAAATCATCTGTCAAGCTACTTGACATAGGTTGCGGTGGCGCTGTGCCGACTATCTGCAATGAGCAGGCCACTCCATTGAGGCTATAGTTTCCTATCACTCCAGCCTCTACAGTTACTGAGTAAGTCACGCCAGGCATGAGTCCTGGCACGGTGGCGAGCGAAAGCAAGGTCGTGTCAGAACTGTACTCAATTACCGTTGTACCGTCATCAAAAAAGAACACCCACTCGTCAACGAGCGGGTCTACCGGCTCGGCATAAATCACGTCTGTAAGTTGGTAGAGCGAATCAGTATCACAATAGTCTACCGTCAACTGACTTGACGGTACTAGCGTAGCCGTGGTTATGTAACAAGGGTCACCATAATCACCGACACTCGATCCAATAATGGCCGCAACTCTTACTTCATAGGTTTGGCCCATGACAACACCTTGCACCTCGTCAATGTCAATGCTGTAATTGTCTGACACATAGGTCAAGGTATCATCATCATTGACAAATTCCCATTGGTAGGCGTCATAGCCTGCCGTCCAATCTGCCAATAGGGTGTTATCCAATTCGTAGAGCGTGTCTTGCATGCAGTACTGCTCTCTCACATTGACGATAGGCACCATGGAGCTGACCACCACCGTGCACGTGTCTCCCCAGGCAGATGTATCGCCTGAGAGAATACTGCGAACATATACGTCATAAGCCACACCAGAAACTAAGTCAGGCCCTTCATAAAGAAAGAAACTGTAATTGCTGCTGGGATAGATATACTCTGTTGTACCATCATGAAAGGCAAATTCATAGGAGTCAGCCGCGTAGATGTATTCAGTGAGAATATTGGCATCTAAAAAGAAGGGATTGTCAGAAAAGCAGTACTGAGGTCTGAGCTTCGTTGTCGGAATCTCAGTGGCCATTTCAATCTGACAGGTATCGCCATAAGCAGACCAGACTCCATTTGTTCTGGTTCTGACAAAGACATTATAATCTACTCCATACTGCAATCCGGGAACGAGATAGAGTAAGACAGAATAGTTGTTAGATGTCTTCACTTTGTTTGACACGCCATCGTAAAACACAAACTGGTACTGATCTACTCCCTGCACGATGTCGGCCAGAATGTTGTCTTCCATCAAGAAGGGCTGAACCTGATCACAATGAATGGCTCTTACCTGAGTAGTTTGGGCCATTGACCCGATAGTAAGAAGGAAGAATAGGCTGAGAGCGAGAAAACGATACAGATTCATCATGGTGCAAAATTAAGGCAGGCCTGAGTAATATCACAATCTTTGGCAGCTAAATAAGCTGAAAATCAGGCTCCTGAGCCTCATTTACATTCTTTTGGACGATGAATCAATAAAAAGTAACACCACAATGGCCCCCAATGCCGCATTGTCAAGCAATCAGAATGTTAATTGATCGTTGATATCCTGAGGCGGTAAAGGTGCGGGAATTACCCATCTTTGTGGTTCAATTTTAGAGATAGAAAGATGAAGTTCATAGTATCCAGTTCGGCATTATTAAAGCAGCTCCAGACAATTGGAGGAGTACTCAACTCGAGCAACACCCTGCCTATTTTAGATAATTTTCTGATGGAGATTGATGAGAAGAAGCTCATCATATCTGCCAGTGACCTAGAGTCTACGATGGTTACCGAACTAGAAATTGAGTCTAAAGCACAAGGCAAAATTGCTATTCCTGCGCGCCTTCTTCTAGACACGCTCAAGAGTTTTGCTGAGCAGCCGCTGACCTTTACTGTAGATGAAAAAACATTTGGAGTCGAAATCTCCAGCGATAACGGGAAGTACAAATTGACCGGATTTAATGGCGATGAGTTCCCAAAGCTGCCAACGCTCGATGCGCCTGCCACAGTTACTGTGAGCGCAGAAGTACTTTACGAGGCAATTAATAAGACACTTTTTGCCACAGGTAGCGATGACCTAAGACCAGTCATGTCTGGTGTTTACTTTGAGTTTGGTAAAGACCAACTCAGATTTGTAGCCACTGATGCGCACAAACTAGTGCGATACAGCAGAAACGACTCTGGTGCATCTGGCAATGCTACGTTTATTGTGCCTAAGAAACCGCTCAACTTGCTCAAAGGGATATTGTCAAGCACCAATGCTGATGTGACTGTAGAGTATAATGAGGCCAATGTGAGATTTACCTTGGCAGGAATGACTGTTGTCTCAAGACTGATTGATGGGAAGTATCCGAACTACGAAGCAGTGATACCAGCGACTAACCCAAATAAGATGACCATAGGTCGTCACGATTTGCTTAGCTCAATCAGACGTGTGTCTATCTTCTCAAACAAGACGACTCATCAGGTGCGCTTGAAGATGTCTGGTTCAGACCTTACAATCTCAGCCGAAGACCTTGACTTTGCTAATGAGGCAAACGAGCGTTTGACTTGCTCTTACGAAGGTGAGGATATGGAGATAGGTTTTAACTCAAAGTTTGTAGTCGACATGCTGTCTAACCTAGACAGTGAGAATGTCTGCTTAGAAATGAGCGCGCCTAACCGTGCGGGAATCCTTGTGCCAAGTAACAGCGAAAACGAGTCAGAAGACGTGCTGATGCTGGTCATGCCTGTGATGCTCAACGGCTGATTATAGTTTCCTTTTTTTCTTAAAATATCTGCTCGGAGCGCACGTTCTTCTTACATGAAGAAATCACTGACCGCTCTGTACCTGATGATGTGCGCATCGACTTTTGTCTTTGCCCAAGAAGTAACTTCCTCTTTTGAACTTGCTCAAGTGAGCGCCTTAGAAGCTGTCGCCCTTGAGCGACCTAGCGAACAGTGGCAGCAAACTGGCTCGCGGATGATGGAACCCGGTGAGCTGATAAAGTGCCGCGTACTTGATGACCAGACTGTGGAAGTCATCACCTACCCGATGAGGGGCCCCGGAATGAGTCCAAGCGGAACACTAAAACTGAACCAAGTGCACTTCTTAAACAATCTCGACATCCAAGAGCAGCGTGCCCTGATTGAAGAAATCTTAATCGAGCAATCAGAGTTTAACTACAAGACAACCGCCCTCTGGGAAAGTGGGTTTAACAAAAGCTCTGGTTACTGGGACAATGAACTAGACTCACTGATAGGATATGAACTGCACAGCCAGCGCGACATTCACACCACCCAACGATACGCGCCCATTATCGGGTTTACAGCAGACTACCTCTGCCTGCGCTGGGATGATGCCTTGGCCTTGACACTCTTTGAAACTAACTGCCTAGAGGGTGACGCTGAAGACGAGTTACTCAGTCAGTCATTGGCAGAGATGTACTTGTGCTATGAAGATGAAATGTTTGCCCTGATGGACGGCACGCCAAATCCGCGTGATAGAAAATTCTTGTTTAACCTCCTGTATGACGGAATGAGTAATCACTGCTTTAGAGAAGATGACACGAACTGTGACGGACACTTAAAGCGTCTAGAAGAAGTCTTGAATTAGTCTCCTCGTCCTCTTCGCTTCCAATGATAGACCACTCTTGGCTGGTCTTCTTCCATATTTTCTGCTGGTGACACTCTGTCTTCTGGCAACCTCCAGGGTGCGTCAGGTGCGTTACCTGCTTCGTCATCTTCAATCTCCCATTGATACTTAGGTCGCTGTGGCCCAGCATACTGATAGTAGAAGGCCATGACCACTCCGGCCACTGCGCCCCATAAGTGGCCTTCCCAAGAGACATTGATTTTGACTGGAAATATTCCCCAAAACAAACTGCCGTATAAGAAGATTACTAAGAGTGATATGGCAATCAGCGGTTTATAGCGCCTCAGCAGGCCGCTGAAAAACAGAAAGGAGACGAGTCCATACACCAATCCACTGGCACCGATGTGCGTACTGCCCGCCTCTCCTGCAAACCACAACCAGATACCACCAAGTATCATGATGGCGAGGGTGGTTTTCACCACAAGTTGCTTGTAGAAATACATCATGGCCCAGCCTAAAAAGAGAAGTGCGGTGATGTTGTTGTAGACATGATTCCACGAACCATGCAGGAAGGGCATGGTAAAAATGCCGCGCAGCCCAACAACCTTTTTGGGCTGCATACCATACTTGCTCCAAGGCAATCTGCTATAGCTGCTGGTGGCGAATGAGTCCATCAGCACTTCGGTCTGAAAGAAGTGGATACCCACAATCACAAGCACGAAGATGAGCGGCACTTTTAATGCCGACAAAACAACCTTCATTTCAACTTTTCCCATTGCGTTAATTTTTCTTAAGTCCTTTTTCGCTCGATTGGTATCCCTTATTTTTATCAAAAAGACGACTCATGCATCGATTTAAGGTTTTACTCATACTGGCTTTTACAATCACACTCTCTGTGCATGTACAAGCACAAAACCAATCAGTGTCTCAAGCCAACAGTGCGAAAGAGTCACACTGTGCGGAGGTCAAACCGACTCATCGTTTTCGAACGTTTGGACTGTTTCTATTTGCAGTCAAAGACCCTGAACAAGCTAAACGTAAGACCGAGCTCCTGTCTGACCAATGAGCAATTAGTTCATCCCTCTTTCTTTTTTAATCTGCTCATAAGCCTCCTGAATCCGCTGAAATTTTTCTTTGGCCCCTTTCTTCACATTCTCGCCTAGTTGAGCGACTTTGTCTGGGTGATAGCGTACCGCCATTCTTCTGTAGGCTTTTTTAACTTCCTTATCTGACGCAGACTTTGTGATCTCCAAAATCTTGTAAGCTGAGTCGACCTCTTTGAAGAACATGTTTTTAATCGACACGAAATCTCGCTGTGGAATCCTCATGTACGAGGCGATGAGCTCAATGGTCTTGACCTCACTTGAGTGCACATGACCGTCAGCCTGTGCGATACCAAACAAATAATGAATCAACTGCAGACGCATGGCCAGCTGCATTTGACGACCAATCTGCTGACCAACCTCTTGCAGTGGTATGTCTTTTTTAAGCACTCCTTTAAGCACCTTGATGTATTCGGCCGCTTCTTTCTTGCTGGTCTGCTGCTCCATGAAGCGCTTGACATACTCCAACTCTGACTTGAGGACTTTGCCATCTGCCTTCATGATGGCGGCAGAAAGCACGACTAGCGACACATAAAAGTCACCTTGTGAAGTCTGTTGAGGTCTGCGGCCAGGTCTGCCAGCACGCGGGTCGCGCCCCGGCTGCATACCTTTGACGCTGAAACCACCATCAACAAGCGAGCCGACAAGAAATCCGATCACGCCACCGATTGGTCCTCCGACAGACCAACCAAGCATCCCTCCTAACATTCCTAGACTCATTCTTTCTTTTCGATTTCTAATTTCTTGACGACCAATTAGCCATACAATTCATATTCGGTGCTGGAGTGAGAACTACCATGAGCCTCCCGCGCCACCGCCCCCAAAGCTTCCTCCACCAAAGCCTCCAAAGCCTCCGCCACCTGAACTTCCTCCGCCTCCACTTCCTCTTCGGCCATATCCGCCACCACCTCTGATGATGTTACGGCCGCTGCGGCCATGCTGTGAACCGTCTAATCCGCCAGTGGCAGCCTCAGCGGCCCACTTTTGATTCATTAACTCCTTCGCCTTCTCGTAAGAGATGTTGTTGAGTTCGGCATAGTCCTTTATTTGTTTTCTGACACGATACATCACCAACAAGGCGAAGAGTAAAAACAGTCCGATAAACAAAAACACTTCAGACGGAAACTCTGAGCGCTTTACTTGTTCTACCTTCTCGTTGTATTCGCCCTTGGCCAGCGCCATGAGAATCTCAAGTCCTTCGTTAATGGCCTTGGTATTTTGCCCCTGCTTGAGCAAAGGGATCATGTACTCCTCTATTATTCTACTAGAAGCCAGATCGGGAATCGGCCCTTCAAGTCCACGACCGGTGCCTATGTATATTTCTCCTTTTGACTCAGCGGTCTTGTTTTTAAAGAGCAAGACCAAACCGTTGTCATTGTCAGCTTGACCAACACCCCAAAACCCTCCAAACTTATACGAATACTGATTTGGAGACCAGCCGCAGAGATCATCTACGAGTACTACAGCAAACTGATTTGATGTCTCAAGGGCAAAGGCCTTAAGCTTATCGTTCATGGCTTTTTCCTCACCCGGGTTAAGCACATCAGAAAAGTCAAAGACCAAGTCTTCAAAGGCGCCTATACCAGACTTGATGGCCTCTCGGTCTTTTTTTTCGCTGAGGGTCTCGTTGAGCTTATCCACAAAAAAGCACTGATCGATGGCGTAGTTGTGATACGCATCTTCAGCCTTGGTCATCTCCAGATTAAACTCATCTTCTTGGGCCAGAGCCCACAGTGGAAAAAGCAAAAGCAGATATAGGAGCAGATTTTTCAAATGTGTCCTGAGCTTATGCTATTATCTATTTCATTCTGGTCTTGAGAACTACGCGGAAAATAGGTCTTGAGTGATTGTCCAGCGCGTTGAATTGCTGCGCATAGCCCTTGACAAAAGTCACCTGCTCTAAACTCCTTCTCCAAGTCATCTTTCATGGACAACCAATAGTCTTCGCCCACTTTGTCGTGAATACCTGCATCACCAATGACAGCAAAGTCATGGTCGTCAGTTCCGAGATAAAAAAGGATTCCGTTACGCTCACGAGTATCGCACATGCCTAGCTTTTCGAAGACATGCACGGCACGCTGATAGGGCAGTTTTTTACAACTGGCTTCTACATGTACACGAATTTCACCAGAGGTGAGCTGCTCGGCTTCCTCTATGGATCGCACGATACGCCCCGCCTCTTCCTCAGTGAAGAAGTGGAGATAATCGCTCATTCTTTGCTAAATCCGTCTCTAACGCTTGGTGCAGTCTCTGCTCCATCAACACTTTCGAAGTACTCACGCTCTCCGTGTCCGAATATTCCGGCCAACATGTTCATTGGGAAACTTCTAACGGTTTTGTTGTAGATCTGAACGACCTCATTAAAATCCGTTCGCGCCTTACCTACTCTGTTTTCAGTGCCTTCTATTTGCACCATCAAGTCTTGAAACTGTTTGGTGGTCTGAAGGTCTGGGTACTTTTCTTGATACCCCATCATCATGCCACGCATACCACCGCCTGAGCGTCCACCCATCGCGATGGCGAGTTGATTCTCTGCCTTGTTTACGTCTCCAAGATTTCGACCACCGTCTGCATTGGCCATGGCGTTAAAAGCAGATGCTCTTGCCTTGGTTACGGCCTCAAGTGTTCCTCTCTCAAAGTCTGCAGAAGCCTGCACTGTAGCCACTAGATTGTCTATCAAGTCAAACCTTCGCTGGTACTGAGTTTCAACCTCTGACCATTTTCCATTAATGGTCTCATCTTCATCTACAAGCCTATTATACTGCGGCCCAACGAACATATATCCTAAAACTCCAATAACGACTAGAATAACTAGTGTGATGAGTAATCCTCTCATTTTCTTTCTTAATTAAGTGTGTAACAAAGTTAATCTTTGAATTGGGTTAGTCGTTGCGCTCCTTCAGCTCTTGGCGGAGTGAGCTGCTCAGGCTTAGTCAATTAGCTCTAGACTCCTGTTTATGAATGTTGTCAGGTCTTCACCTTTCAGCATTCCTTGAGACAAGAGGGCGAGGTCAACAGTTTGCTTGAGCAGTTTTTCTCTATTCTTTTTCGTTTTCTCTTCAGCAATTTTGACAATCAGCGGATGGTTACTGTTTACCACAAGGTTAAACATGTCAGGCATCTGGCCCATCATCATTCCTCCGCCACCTCCCATGGCTTGCTGCTCTTTCATTCTGCGCATGAACTCACTTTGAGTAATCATCATTGGCGCATCGTCTTCAGGCATGCTTTCAAACTGAACCATGAATTTCTCCTTCTCTACTTGGCCTTCAATCAGCGGCTGCATCTTCTCTTCCTGCTTTTTGCTCAGCTTAGAAGGAATCTCTTCGCCCTTGTCAATCAGCTTGTCTATACTGTTGCTGTCCACTCTGGTATAGAACATCTCTGGATCCTTAGACTCCAGCCTTTGCACCATGTGCGGTGTGAGCGGAGACTCCATAATCAGGGTCTTGTAACCACGGGCATCTGCTTTGACAATAAACGAGTGGTGCTCCACTTTGTCAAACGTATATGGTGCAACTACCTTGTCGTTTTTGTCCTTCTGTAAAGTCTCAACGGCCGCTTTATATTCTGCAAGCGTGTAGTACTTTCCGTCTGTGTCTTTGACCAAGTATATCTCGGCCATTTTGTCCAAGAACTTGTCTTGAGTCAACATACCGTACTCGATAAACACCTTGATATCATCCCACTTGGCCTCAAAGTCGGCACGGTCATCCTTAAACATTTTAACCAGCTTGTCGGCTACTTTTTTCTGGATGTGGTTAGAGATTTTCTTGACATTACTATCGCTCTGAAGGTAACTTCTAGAAACGTTGAGCGGTATGTCTGGCGAGTCAATCACTCCGTGCAGAAGAGTCAAGAACTCAGGCACGATATCTTCTACATTGTCAGTAATGAAGACCTGATTGCTGTATAGATTAATCTTGTTTTTCTGAATCTCTACCTGATTTTTCAGCTTTGGGAAGTAGAGTATTCCTGTCAGGTTAAACGGGTAATCTACATTGAGATGAATGTTGAAGATTGGGTCTTCAAAGTTCATTGGGTAAAGCTCTTTGTAGAAGCTATTGTAGTCCTCTTGCTTGAGGTCTTTTGGAGTCTTGGTCCACGCTGGCTCAGGGTTATTGACAATGTTTTCTATCTCGATCGTCTTCCACTTTGTGTTCCCTTCCTCATTCTTACCATCTTCTACTTGCTTGGTAGTCATACCAAACTTGATGCGCACCGGCAGGAACTTGCAGTACTTTGACAGAATACCCTGCACTCTTTCTTGCTCCAAAAACTCTTTGCTCTCTTCGCTAATGTGCAGTACGATGTCCGTTCCCTTTGTCTTCTTTTTGGTCTCCTCCATGGTAAAGTTGGGGCTACCGTCACACTCCCAGCGCACAGGCACACTGTTTGGCTTCTGAGATTTTGAGATAATCTCAACACGGTCTGACACCATAAATGAGGAATAGAAACCTAGTCCGAAGTGACCGATAATAGCCTCTGACTGATCTTTGTACTTATTGACAAATTCTTCGGCACCTGAGAAGGCTATCTGGTTGATGTACTTCTCAACCTCATCACTTGTCATACCGATACCGTTGTCGCGGATAGTAAGTGTGCCGGCCTCTTTGTCTAACAACACCTCGACCATCAGTTTGCTGATGTCGGTTTTCATCTCCCCCAAGTTTTTGAGGGTTTTGAGTTTTTGTGTGGCATCTACAGCATTAGATACGAGCTCGCGAAGGAAAATCTCGTGGTCACTGTAGAGGAATTTCTTGATTATCGGGAAGATGTTTTCCGTTTGGACGTTAATGCTTCCTGTAGTAGTACTCATTGCTTGATTCTTAAATGATTTGCGGGTTGGCTATGTCAAATGCCGTGCCGTTGGGAGTTGGGGTGACAATTTGGACTGAATGAGGCCATGACATGTCATTATGGCAGAAAAAAAATTGACCAAGGCCATTTACACACCGAATATGGCTCATCTCAGAATTTCCATTTTTATAAGATGTTGCGAAAACTAACCGTCTTACTCTTTGTTCTTTTCTCGATTCATTCTGTCAGTCAAGACATCGAAATCAATGACTCTGGTCCTGAAATTGAAGATTAGTTGAGATTAAGTTTCGTTTTTGAATCCGAATTCAAATTGAAACTAAATTAGACACAATTGTTTCAGAGCTGTCTGTAAGAGGCAGCATTACCGATTCTATGTAATGACCGACTCTTGCGCCCACATTAACTCACTCTTCTGTACTTTCACCGCCCATGTCATTCAAGAAATTAAGCCCCGCAGTCAATGATGCGCTCAGCAAGTTAGAGATTACTGAGCCTCTGCCCTTTCAGCAAAAAGTACTCGGCCCATTGCGCGGTGGAGCCGACCATTATGTGATTGCTCCAGAAAACGAAGGCAAGACTCTGGCCTTGATATTGACAGTGATGAAGCACTTGGAAGTGGCCTCTGTGGGTGACAATCCGCGCGCCTTGATTTTTGTCAAAGACAAGGCGGCCGCTGAGGAATTGGAGCAACGATTTCTGCCCTTTACAAGGCACACAGACCTGCGCGTGTTTTTGGCCATTGACCAGCATGACATTCAAGGTCAGCGTGACAACATATACTTGGGTGTAGACTTATTAATTGGTACACCTAAGCGCTTGAGGCAGCTGCATCATCAAAACGGGTTTAACATGGCCGAGCTTACCCTCTTCGGGGTTGAAGATGGAGATAAGTTAGATGCCAATGAGCTGCAAGACATCATCGTGATAAGTGATAGTCTGGGCAAGTGCCAGCGGATAGTCACCGCAAATGACTGGCTCAAACGATTTGAAAAACTCAATGAGACGATGATGTCGCGGTCAAAAAAAATCAGGTCGAATAGCTGATACTTTCGCTGCCCTCAACTCCATATTACTTCTTCATGCACAATGTCAGTCTATGACTAGCTGCAGCATACTAGAACTATTGTTCTGAACTATTTCTACGGAATAGATTCCCTTGGCCAGATTAACATCATATTCTGCGCTTCGCGTATATGACCTCACCAATCTTCCTTGGGCATCTCTGATACGCACTTGTCTAATGTCAGCCAATTGACCTTTTAATCGAAAACTTCCCTGAGCAGGATTAGGGTAAAGCGATACGGACACTTCATCTATCTCTGGAAGACTCGTTGGACTCAGTATTTGTTTTTCTCCGTATGCGGTAAAACTCCCTTTGGTGATCGATACAGAATAACTTCCAGCTTGAGAGATTTCTATGCTCGCACTTGTCTCTCCAGTGCTCCACAGATACTCCACCTCATCATCTCCTACCCAAGCACCGAGCGTCATACTAGTGCCTTGCATCTCTTCGGCTGCTCCCATGTCCATGTCTACGGGCGCAGCGTTAGGCACTATCAAATCATCAAATGTCATATTGATAATGGCCGCCACCGCTGAGTTAGGATTAGCCAAGAGACTCTGAGAGATCAAACTTCCATCACTCAGGCTGACTTCATATACTCGACCCTGCCTGATGTAAAAGTAACGCCCGCCAACGGGGTCAATGTCCGAATCGCCTTGTGAAAAACAGTCTGGGCTAATCATCGCAGTGGAGATGACTTCGACCAGTCCAGTGCTATCTACTTTGGCTAATCGCAACTGACCTTGACAAGTTGGGCCGTATGAGTCAATGGGTGTTGGCGTGTAAAAGTGTAAGCCATATAACTCATCATTAATCCAGTCATAGGCAATGTTATTGAGGTACTCGTTTCCATTAGCAAAAGGCATGGTCAACATATCGCTGTCAAGTAACTCTCCACTATCTAAGTCGACTACATATCTTCTTGAGCCAGTGACCAGAAAGTAGCGTCTTCCAAGTACATCAATGTCTGTGTTACCTGAGAGGAATCCTCCATTAATTATGGGCTCAGATGAGAGTATGGTTAAGTCTCCCGTATTCATATCTACAGAGACTAATCGGAGCTTGGTGACACCAGAAATGTACTCGTGCATAACTCCATACATCACACCATCTAACCAGTTGTATGCCAAGTTAGTGATGGGTTCAACCGCATCGGTCGGATTCTCAATGAGTGGATTGCTAAGTAAGTCTCCTGTCTGTGCGTCAACCGAGTAAAGTCTCCCTCCTCTGACATAGAAGTAGCGTTTTCCAAAAGGGTCAAAATCAGCCACACCTTGAGAAAATCCATCAGCGGATAATGGAGCCGCGCTCAGCACCTCCACATCACCAGTGCCGATTTCAGCCTTGGCCATTTTTAATTGCCCAGATGCGAACTGAAGACCGTAGATATACTCTTGCCCAACAGCAGTGATGGATGATAGCAACAAGACGGAAAGAAGAATGTTTCTCATAATCAGGAAGATTGACACCGCACAGACTATATCAAAAGGTTAATCGCTTCACTGGCTGGTGTAGGTCAACAGCGCATTCAGTGCCTCCCGCCAGCAATGCGCTTTTTATTCTTTTATAAACTGCTCGATGGCCTCTCCATCTACAGTCAGTATTCTGACAATGTAAGAACCAGTTGCCAAGCCAGACAGATCTAGCTGGAAGCTGTTTTGATTAGGGTTATCAAGTAAGACACGGTCACCGTGGATAGAATAAATCTCGAGCTCTTTAATCATTCCTTCGGCACTGATATTCAGTGATTCTTGCACAGGGTTAGGAAACAACTCTACGTTTAAATTCGCCAACTCCTCTACTGAAGTGGCTCCATTTCCAAATGAGATGTCGTCAAAGTATATGATGTTGTCTTGAGTACGACCGTTTAAATCAAAGTCAAGAAAAACGACAAGTTGGTCATATAGCTGTCCTTCATTTGAAGACATGTCAAAAGTCATTGTCTCCCACTCACCTACAACTGTGTTGCTAATTTTAGTCTCGCCTAGCGACCATGAATCGGCTCGTACCAACTTGATTCCCACATCAGAAATCACGGACTTCCACACTTTTATAGTCACCGTACTATTTGTCTCATCAAGCATAAATGACCCGATGTCTGCACCGTGCATCGTCTCGCAACCAGCCCAAGGGTTACCCGCTTGAAGCGCTGTAAACTGAGCAACAGTCTCGCTCGTATTCTCACCGTTTGCATCAGGATTTGCAATAATTTCTAATGGCGGATTAGTCACATTTTCAAAGACAGTCCAGGTCCATTGCTGTCCATGTCCAGATGACTCAAAGTCGATAGGCCCTTCTTGAGCGTTCAGAAAGAATACAGTGGTAAGCAGAAAAATAGTCACAGAAAATCTCATGGGTCATTTTTTTTGATGAAATTAGTAAATAACGTAGTTGAACCAATAGTATAACTCTGCAATGAAACCAAGCCTTATCGTCTTCTTCTGTATCGTGCATTTCATGTGCGTGGGGCAGTATAAAAAGATGCCAGGTATAGCGCATAATATTTCACTAAGAGGCAAGGCTTTTATCGGCCCAAGTCTAATCAACAAGGTCGAAGATGTCATCACATTTAACGCAACACTTGGAGCGGAGTACTTTCTTGGGAAACGACACTCCATTGGCTCTGACGTCATACACTATAGACATACCCACTTGCAGAAGGCGCGAAATAACGACAACACCGAAAATGTCAAAACTGGATTTAAACAATTCAGTAAAAAGACGATCTATAATCTGGAGTTACGCCACTATTATGTGATGCATGATGGGCCTACAGAAAGGCTGTATTACTTCAACTTTTTTGGTCGCACAGGGAAGACTCAACTGAGAACGCCTGACGACTTTCCCCTCAGAAAAGATGATAATATAAGGGAAGACGCCTCTTTTTCAGATCTTGGCGTAGGTGTTGGAATTCGAGCAAGCTCCAAGTACAAATCACATGTGGGAGTGGATATAAACTTGGGCTTTGGAGCGCGGTTCATTCACGGGCATGGACTGGAGAATGTGGAGAGTTTTCCAGAGTATTACGAATTTGGCACTTCACCTCAAGTACTCTGTACATTTAGGATAAACATCTTTTATGCGTTTAAGCGAAAGAACCCTTTGAGCGATGCTATCAAAATGAAGTAGATTAGAGGTCAATTTAGAATCTGCAGTAACCGAATAACGTATCATCATGTTCACTCAACCTAGTGCTTCAATAGACAAATTAGTGCTGATAATTTTCATTTCAATTTGTCATTTAAACGGTATAGCCCAAGAAAGCTATTACAACCACCTTGACGCCAATTTGAAAATGACACTGAAACGAAAGGCTGTCTATCTCGAAAAGGTCGAGATGTGGAACAGGGGAATAGAACACAGAACTATTTACGATCTGAAAAGGCGAAAGACAGACTTAGTCAGAATGAATGTCAATGAGACAGGAGTTAAAATGGGCTCGTTTCTCGAAAGAAAGGAGAATGGTGACATCACCGTTTCTGGGAAATTTAACAAGGTTGGAGATACAGATGTGTATAGAATGATTCTTAATGAGGTGAATGACACTGTTGATGTCACTTTTGAAGGGCCGATAATCTCCCCTATTTACTTGTCCTTTTTCACCGATGGATCAGCACGACAGAATAAATATTTCAAAAACAGATTGAGGCATGGCACGTGGCAATCATGGTATGAAAACGGTCAGAAGCGATCGGAAATATTTTTTAATGATGGTGTTTGCACGGGAGAAACGAAAATGTGGTGGCCTAACGGAAGCCCTATGTTGACAGTAGAAAAAGAGGTCTCAGAGCTTGGAAGAAAGGTGAGCACTTTTTACAGAAGCGGCACCACCTGTAAAGAAACATGGATCACTGACGACCAACATCTCCGATTTCCTAAAAGCATGTCATGTGATAGTTCTGACCTTGACGCTCTGAACCTTGCTATCCAGTTTTTTAAAGGTGAGGTTTTTAAGTATCATGAGAATGGAGTACTCAAAGAAAAAACTGAAAATTACAAAGAAGGTAAAACGGAATATAGCAAGTCATATGAATATGACGACAACGGGAACATGACAGAAAGTAGCTTCAGTCAAGAAAGAGGTAAAACAAGTCTCTCTGTGCTAAGTATATATAAGGAAAATGGCACGTTGGATAAAAGGAAGTATTCTAATAACGATGATTATAGTTGGTACAGCTTTGAATCAGCTAAAGATTCATTAGAGATTAGTGAAGACATTGAAATAAGTGACGAAACATATACAATTGTGGAGTCAATGCCTGAATATCCTGGCGGACAAGCCGAAATGTTCAAGTTCATTAGCGAGAATACGATATTCCCGACCATAGCAAAAGAGAATGGGATTTCAGGTACTTCATTCTTAACATTTGTCATAGAAAAAGACGGAAGTTTAAGCGGGCTTAGGGTACTACTTTCTGATTACACACTCTTTGGCCTAGAAGGAATGCGCGTGTTGAGATTGATGCCGGACTGGAATCCCGGTATTCAAAGGGATAAGGCAGTCAAGGTGCAATTCAATCTCCCCTACAGATTCATACTTCAATAAACCGGATTTTGGACAAGCTCCTCAAAAAAATAAAGCGATGTCAGCTTTGTAAAGAGTCTCTTCCTAATGCACCAAACCCGGTGTTGGCGGCTCATGCCGAAAGCAAAATTGCGATTATAGGTCAAGCCCCAGGCAGAGTGGTCCACGAATCTGGTGTGCCGTGGAATGATAAAAGTGGCGACCGACTGCGCAGCTGGTTGGGTGTTGATGTGGATTGCTTTTATGACCCTTCCATTTTTGCATTAGTCCCGATGGGATTCTGCTACCCAGGCACTGGTAAAAGTGGCGACTTGCCGCCTCGCAAAGAATGCGCACCAGAGTGGCATAAGCCTTTGTTTAAACAGATGCCTAACATTAAACTAACACTGCTCATCGGCAATTATGCGCAGGCCTATTATCTAAACAAATCCAGAAAAAAGAACCTGACTGAAACCGTTATGCATTTTGAAGAATACCTACCGAGATACTTTGTTATGCCTCTCCCTTCTCCAAGAAACAATATCTGGATAAAAAAGAACCCTTGGTTTGAAGATCATGCCGTTTCAGTCCTTCAAGCAAAAGTGTCCAAGCTGATAGGTTGATCAGCTCCCAACCTCAATCAATGTCTTTTCAAAGGCTAAAAGTTCTGGCGGTTCCTTAACTTTGTTTTCATAAAAATCAATGCCATGAAATTTCCGTCACTTATTCTCATAACGTTCGCTCTTGTCATCTGTGCCACTTCGTGCAGTAAAGAGCAGGGCTGTAGAGACACATTAGCTTATAACTATAGCAACTCTGCCGAGGAAGAAGATGGTAGCTGCCTATACGAAGCCAAAGCTGACTTCTATTATGACTTCGGTAGCAAACAAGACTTTGAAGAAGATGGCATCACGCAACTAGCCGTATATGTAGACGGAGAACTTGCTGGGCTTCTTGATGCAGATTTGAGCTTAACGCCTGCGGTAGCATGTAATAGCAATAACAATATCACCAAGACTTTTGATCTGGGTTCGCGCACCACTGCCGCTTATAATTTGGCCGTGAGAGATCAGTATGGTTTTCTGATTTATTCTCAAGAGTTTACCGTGACTGGTGGTCGGGGTAAGAATGTTAAAATAGACTACTCAAACTAGCTTTTAGTGGCCTATTGAACTGAAAAAGGTCTAGCGACTTTCGTTTTTAACCCCAATCCTATCTTCTTCTCCATATTATGAGTAGACTCATTCATTGTGAATCATTTTGCCCGTTGCCATACTGAGCAAAGCCAATCCTAATTAGAGATATCTAAGCCTAGTTACTCCAACCACTTTAAACTAGAGTCGCTTTTTATCTCTCCTTATCAGTTCGCCTTTCTAATCCCAAAATGACATTAATTGTCAGTTTAGTCCTACTAAAAAATATGGATCAACTAGTGCAAATGCACTATCTGTATTTCAAAAGAAAGTTTAGAACTTAGGTTTACTCAAGCAGAGTGCCTAGACTATTTTAATGATAACCAATTCGTCCATAGCAATGAGGTTAGCGTTGCAGTACCTCAAAATTTTTAGTGCGATAACATGTTCACTTGTTGTTTTTAATATTTCAAATGCGCGGAGTTTCGTTTCTAATTACAATTACGACAATGCACCTGCTGTCTTGTTATCAGAAGGGCTGGATAGCTTCACCAATGGGTCAAGCGCCATTCGACTTCAAAACTTTAAGTGGATGCATACTATTTTTTCAAAAAAAACCTCCGATTATCACTCCTCAAGTTTGAGTGTAGACACCGGGTCTCGACAGACTGGTCAACTCATCTTTTTATCTACACTTAGTCTGAGTTTGACTCTCGTTGTGATGCTGCTCTCTTGGTCGTTATGGAAGATTCACAGAGAAAGAGAAATTCTCTTTGCAAGCCACAAACAACTCTTGGCTCAGTACTATGATTTGCAACATAGATCACTAAACATAGCTCAGCACATTAGTGAACTCATTAGCGGCAAGTATGTGGAGACGCATCGCATTGGCAAGCACTTGGCTAGGGAATTAACCATGCGTATAAGCAGCATTTCAAGACTTTATGCTTTGCTTCACAATGGTCAAGACTTGTATCACATAAATATGAACGACTATCTGCTAGATCTTAGTGATAGCCTAGGAAGAGTCTTTGACAGAGAGCACGACACCATTGTTAGAGGATCATTAATTCTCAACCCATCCCAAGCCATAAAAGTAGGTCGCCTTGTAAATGAAATCTTAATGAACAGCCTCAAACATGCCGTTCAAGCAGACATGCTTGAATTGACTATCATTCTCAATGAAAATAATATGCTCTGCCAACTGATTATTTCTGATAATGGAGAAGGAGCAGAATTAGGAGTTTTGACTAAAGAGGGCTCATTGCGGATTGCCAACCTTTGCATCAGTGAATTACATGCCAGTCATGACATTTTGTGTGAAACATCAGGCTTGAGTCATCACGTCCAATTCAGCAAAGCCTAATGACTAAGGGGTATGTGATGATGGTAGAGGACAGTGCCTCTGATTACCAGCGCACAAGAGCGCACTTGATTGCCAACGGATACACTGTGGGGCCATTCATAGACAACTACGAGTCGGCCATTCTCAATTTAAAAATTGTTCAACCAAACTTCATTCTGCTCGATATAGATCTTGCCAGTGCGCAATCTGGTTTAGACTTGGCCGAGCATGTGGTCTATAATTACCGAATACCCATCATCTTCGTCTCAATGCAATATCGATATGAGGTTCTGAAGCAGGCCTCTCGATATTCTTCTTTGTTTGTCACCAAACTGGATGACGGATATCTTCAGCAACTGTCTATTCAGCTTGATATGTGTTCACTCATGAAAGGACAGATGGCTCTTGCCAGAGAAGACCAACTACAAGTGCTTCCGCTCTTTACAAATAAGGTAGGTGGGACGGGAAAATCTCTAGATGCGCGTACTCAGCGAAAATTAATCATAGACAAACGCGAGATTTTCTACCTAGAAACGGATGTCCATAAGCGAAACTATAGAAGAGTGATTTGCAAAAACGGAATGGCCTATAACACCTCTCTTACTTTACGCGCCATGATTCACATACTTGGTGATGGTTATAGAAAGATAAAAAAGGACACGGTGTTGAATTTCAACTACTTCGAATCTTTTATTGATTCGAAAACGATTATGGCTTGTGGTAAAAAATTCAGTTTGGGTGCAAGGTATGCTCAAGATATAGAATCGTATCTCGCTGAGACTGGAAGGCAATAAATTGAGTTTTCATCCTTTTTATCCTATTGTTTATCACACTTATGCTCATCAAGAGTAGCGCACCTCCATATTTGTACCGATAGGTAGGTAATAACTTACTTACTAGACTATACAAATTGTTCGGAGCTGAGCGACTGCGCATTTCCCGGGGGTTATACAGATCCGAGCCTAATCCGACATATCATGAAGAAAATTAAGTTTTTGGCTCTCGCGGCCTTCGTAATGGGTATTGCCCTAAGCTCATGTAGCAAAGACCAACTGGAACCACCGGTGGACATTCAAAAAACCAAGGTCGGTACCACCAACAGCGACCACACCCAAGAGGGAGGTGGCTGAAACTGGTTACTGAAATGCAGGCCCGTCTAACCAGCGGGCCTCATTTTTTTGAACTAGCATGCAAGGATTCTATGTGCTTTCTCTTAAAATTTGGAAGCGAGTCCATCTCTTCACTATGCAAAAAAACGTGCTTCATAAACATTGATGTCGCTTCAGCGATATTAGAGCAGTTGAGTTTTGAAAACACTACTTGACGATGGTTCCTAATGGTATTTTCTGACCTGAAGGTTTCGTTTGCAATTTCTTTGGCAGTCTTTCCCATGGCCAGCATTTTCATAATCTCATACTCTGTATTACTCAGTTCCTGAATTCCTTTTAACGCAAACATCTTATTCTTCAACCACGGACTCGTATAAACCATGTCCATCATGACCATTTCAATGGCTAATTTAAGCTGACCTAAAGAGCTATTATTCTTGTCTAGAAATCCATTGACGCTAATTGAATCAAGCATTTCGACTAGAGTTTCACTGCGAGTGTTGCGGCTTACGCACAAGATTTTTACTTCTGGACAGTCTCTTTTTAATTGACGGGCTATTTCAAAACCATCTTGTCCTCCGCTGGAAGGCAGCTCAATATCGAGCAACACGATGTCTACCTCTTCGGTTTTTAAAACACTCCAAAAGTCTTTGCTAGTCTCCACTGCAGCTACGACTTTAAAGGCCGCTTCTTTAGACAACATCCGACTTATCGAGTCTCTGTATAGTTGGACATCATCGATAATAATAATTCTGCAAATTTCCGCTTCACTCATTTTTTAATCTTCAGTCTTAAATCCGCTTTCGTACCTGTGCCAGACTTGGAACTTGTAATTTTGTAGTCTGCCAAAATAGCTTTCGCTCTACTTTTCATATTTCCAAGGCCATGACCTCCATATCTTCTTGAAGGAAGTCTATCACTTATATCAAAGCCTTTTCCATTATCAATAACACTTATGACTAGCTGTCTATTGTTTTCCTCCAGACGAAGTGTTACTTCAGAGGCCTCTGCATGACGTCTCGCATTTGACAGAGACTCCTGCACTATACGGTAGATTATGATGAGCTCTTCTTCGCTAAAATTAGTCCAATCTGTAGATTGATTTGATTCGAAATGTATGTGCACATTGGAATCAAAAAAGGTGTCAATTAACAGTCCCTTCAAGGTATTTCCAAAATTACCATCACGCATTTTTGGTCTGCTCAGCCTATTTGATAGTCGACTAATCTCTTCTCCAGCGAGATTAATCTGATCCGAGATTTGTTCAAGTTTACTTGCAATTTCGCTATTGGAGTCTGCATCAAAAATACTTTTTATACCATGTTTGGCATTCCACAGTCGAGCGCTGGTCGCATCATGCAAGTCCATGGCGATGCGCTGTCTTTCTTGCTCTTCCACTTCGCTAGCCACTTTCAATATTGACAGTTCCACTTTTCTTTTTCGGTACTGACTGTATAGCAAATAAGCCAGCGCTAAAACGCTGATTACAATGCTGAGCGCAATGGTCGTAGCGAAAAGTCGATCTCTCTTCGTTTCAGACTCATACAGGGCACCTTCCACTCGCAGGTAGTCACTACTCAAGGAGTCGATTCTGAAGTCTTTCACATTCGAGTCAAACATTTCTTGAGCTCGGGCCACCTCTTTAAGCGAGATCTCTTTGCGAATGTGCACATCTGTCACATCATGACTATCTCTATAAGCTATGGCCGTAGACCAATCTTCTATTGACATATGAAACTGAGCTTTAGCGCCATAATAAGACCTGAAGTCCACTTTGTGATTATGCGCAGAAAGAAGCCTGCGCGCATGCATGAGGTGCTCGTTTGCCATACTTAGTTCACTGAGTGCCACTAAAGACTTAGTGCGATCTATGTCTATTTGAATTAAAGCGCAACTATCATTTTGTGACTGAAAAATTTCTTGTGCATTGTCAAATTCACCTAATGCAAGCTCATCATCTTCGCTCGCTTGATAGGACAAACCAAGATTTCTATATGCAGTAGCAAGGTTAGAGTCATCTGATTGCTTCATCAAAATGATTGCATTTCTAAACGCTGAAGCAGCCGAATCGACCTCGCCCAGTGACAACCACAAGGCTCCTTGATTATGAATGACTGAAGAGAGCAGTGCGTCATCTTCAATTTTTCTGCTCAACGCTTCGGCTCTTGAGAATAGACTTGAGGCTTTGAGCGTATGACTCATTTCTTGCTGTATGTTGCCCATTGTATTATAGGCCTCCGCCAATCTCATGTCATCTCCGCGCTTTAAAAATCCCTCAGCACTTACTGTAATCATAGACAGCGCATCGTCATAACGCTCATCTTCCATCAACAGAATACCGTGGCTCAAAGAGCATCGGTCGGCCATGTCCTCTATACCCAAGTCGTTATAGATACTACAGGCATTTGTGTAACTGTCTATGGCCTGACTGACACTGCCCATATTCTTGTACACCACTCCAGAATTAAGCCATGCGTGCCCGCAATATTCCGTACGACTCAGCCCCATTTTTTTCGCTTGGTCTAGTACTGAATTGTATCTCTTTAGGGCTTCAGACACATCGCCTGACCATTTGTAACTCAGGCCAGACCTCAATATATACTTTAATCTATCTGTTGACTCAGGCCCGTTGTCTACTGACAAAAGAGAATCATACAGTAAAATTGACGCACTATAGTTTCGTTCTCTCCTCAGACTGTCGGCACGCTCAGCTAATGACACCCACCAACCAGAGTCCAAATCATCTGGTAATTCAGTCTCAGTTACGGCCCCAAAAGTCGTCCCCAGGAAGAGTATAGCAAATGAAATTATCACCATATATTTTGCCCGAAAATAGTACATCAATCAACGTGCAAAATAGTGCATTTGCACCATTGTCTGACCTTTTCTTTGTACTTAGAATTGTCATGAAAGAGGTAATAGGGTGTTTACTCATAGAGGTTTGCTGCAATTCGGAATTATTAGCTGACCGTGGTTTCACATTGCTATTTTTTTTCGACCCTTGGAGTGTTTGAAGAACGAATCAAATCTGGTCGAACTTACATACTAAACACCACTTACATCGCTCTACATAGCGTTACAATATTTATAGCTCACCAATTACTCCTTATCACCAATACATCATGTTAAGTCGGAGCTCTAGAATTTTTTTTCCAGAGCATCCGCACTTACTTGATTTTCTGAGCATCAATGAAATAGACTTCGTTGCTGTTTGAGTGACAATGGCAAGGTAAATGGCCTAATCAATCTTTACTGTGCAGCTTTTAGACACTCAACTTCTTACCAAATCAAAAACAATGCCCCTGGTCCATTCATCTCAGATTAATTAACTTGCCGTAAGCAAGACTTAATCAGATGAAAAAATTAAAACTCAAAACCGCAGGACGCGCAGTGAACATTCTCATTTTTATAGTCATGCTCTATCATGTGTTTAGCATGGTTGGAGTAATTCCTAAAAATGCAATTTGGGCTGGCACTCTGAGCGATAGTCAAGACATAAAGATTGCCATGTTTATGTCTATGCTAGTCCTGTTTTTTATTCTTCTTGTGGTATCCATGCGGGTAGGTTTTTTAAATCGCAGCATGAGAATACCCACGGTCAAAGTCTTACTCTGGCTGTTCACAGCACTCTTCGCGCTCAGTGCCATTGGAAACATGACCGCCCTGCCTTCGTTTGAAGCAATCTTTGGCACGGCCGTAGGCCTGTTGCTCACTGTATTGATGTTTAGAATTGCCAATGACAAAGGGCAATTCCCAAAGATTAAGAGGTAAAACGCTTTCTGCATTATAAAGAGAACACTAAGCCTTCATGGACATAGATATAAAAGAACCGTTGACCAAAACTCTCGAAGATCTGCTCACCGTGCGAGAGGTTCTTCCCTGTTCCGAGCGCCAAGTTACTGTCAAGGCGAGGGTGCCACACCAGGCGGGAGTCAGGGTTTGGCCGACTACATTTTTGCAGTGTAAACAGACAGGACGTAGATCCAAATTGATGCATGCAGAAAACGTAGGCTACTATCCGCAATGGAAATTACTTAAGGCGAATGAGCGCTTCTTGATGATTTTTGAACCGCTGCCAAAAGACTGTGTGTCTTTTGACCTTTTTGAAGAAATACCTGAGCCTAACGGTTTTCATGTCGAAGAAATAGAGCGAAACAACAGTGATGTATATGATGTCATTGTGTAGTCGCAATCAAGCCAGCGAGTGATTTAATCACCGAAGTAGCGGAGAGTAGTGATTATTGAAGTGTCATACTTCTGTTCCCAGTTGTGTTCCTTTTCCTCCTTCAATTCACAGTATAATTGTGAAGAGAGAATGAGTTGAGCCCATTAGGTGGCGCACCAGAGTCTTAATTTAGACTTCTACTTCTACACGCCCTACCCATTGAGTATCAAACTAAATAAGACCGAACGAAAACAAGTTCGCGGATGGATTAACGCCTTGGGTGGATTAATTGCTGGAGTCATTCTCACACTTTTAATTGGTCATCGGGGTGAAGACTGGGCTGAGAATATTGGCTTGTCAGACAATAAATATACGTTTGGACTAGACGTATCAGAATACCAAGGACGCATAGACTGGTCTGAGGTGCGTACTTCTCACCACCCTATACAGTATGTTTTTATTCGCTCTACAATGGGGCGAGATGGAAAAGATGCAGAGTTTTCGAGAAACTGGAAAAAAGCCAAAAAACGCGGGTACATCAGAGGGGCATACCACTACTACAGGCCAAATGAAAACTCAACAGAGCAGTTTAATAATTTCTCTAAGACCGTGCGCTTGGAAAAAGGCGACTTCAAAGTGATTTTAGATGTAGAGAAAATGAGCATCCACGGGCCAGACAATCTTCGCCAGGGAGTTAAAAACTGGATCAACTTGGCCGAGCAGAAATATGGTCACAAACCCATGATATATAGTGGCCGAGACTTTTACGTCAACCATCTTAAAGGGCACATACCAGAAGACTGTTTACTTTGGATTGCAGCTTATTCTGGAAAATCGAGACTCAGGGGCACTGATTGGCACTTTCATCAGTTTACAGAACATGTGCGTGTCAAAGGCATTGAGACTACCGTAGACGGTAATGATTTTGACGGCACTTTGCTCGATTTACAGAACTACTGCATACAATAAGATACCTTTAAGCATGTCTCTCAAATCATGGCTTAAGGACTATCTGCTTCCAGACAACAAGGGTTATAAAATGAGTAACACTGTGCTTATTGCTTGGACGAGTATCCTTGGACTATGCGCTTTAGGCTCGTTCACCAAGGTGCCCGGTTGTCACTTTGCTTTAATCTTTTCTTCGGCCGTGCTAACCGCGTATAATGTCAGTGCGCTTTATAGACTTCATTTCAAAGACCGAGTAAATAACATTTACTGTATCTGCGCACTTTGCTGGTTCATTTTTCTGCTCTGGGGACTCTTTTACAATGACGGCTATCAATATAAGCTCTTTTCCATCAAGGTTATCTATGCACTGACATTTCTATTTTCATTTATGTACTACGAGTGGCGAAAAGATGGCTGGGACGATGCGTGGAATATGTAAAGAAAGCTAATCACTTTGCAACGCGTCAGATTAAGTGTCCTTTTATCCTAGTACTGGCCAAAGCATTTTCTCAAAGCTCAACACAATTGATTCGCAAGTGCTATTTACGGAAGAGGAATCCTTCTTATCTAAGAAGTTTGTCAGACCACGTGACACCATCCACATCAAACTGGAGCATCATTACTCCTTTAGCTACAGGTAGCTGAACTTGTGTAGTACCGACAGTCACTAGTTGATTGGTGAGCAACGCTCGGCCCCTCACGTCATAGATATTTAGCGCTGCTGATTGAGCAGACTGATTAGTCAGCGTCAACACATCGCCATCCTGAATCCAAGTGATGTCGGTCTGAAGGTTTTGAGTTGTTTCCTCAATTGAATTTGCACCTTCTTGATACACTCGTATGTAGTCTATCTCCATGTCACTTTCTTGAAAGGAATCTTCTGTTCCTTCTTGAATAGCAATATTTAAAAGGAAGTACTGATCTTCGAAATATGGCCATGTAGCGGCATTCTGATTTGCCGGAGCATAGATGTAATGCACTTGTCCATCTATCATGAACCTGATTTCATCTTCGGTCCACTCCATGCCGTAAATGTGAAACTCTTCCGACACATTGGCTCCGTATAAGCCTCCATAATTTTCGGTTGCGCCAGAAGATGAAGGTGTGTGCAGTGCACTAGAAACATAATGCTGATTAAAGCCCCAATGCTCCATGATATCAATCTCTCCGCAACTCGGCCAACCGGTAGTACCATACTCGGGGTACCAGTATCCACCAGTCTCACTGACATTTTTACCGAGCATCCATATTGCTGGCCACGTACCTCCTCCAAACGGGAGCTTTGCACGTACCTCAACACGACCATAAGTAAACGCAAACTTGCTGTTTAACCTGGCCGAAGTAAATTGGCGCATCAATCCTTGATCAAAATATTCTTCACGCCTTGCTACAATGTGCAAAGAGCCGTCTTCTACATATGAGTTATCATCATCATCTGTGTAGTGCTGCTGCTCTCCGTTAAACCAACCCCAAGAGTTAGGCAGCTGAGTCTGATGAAACCACTTCTCCTCATCAACTGGCCCATTGACATCAAACTCATCTGACCAGACTAGCTCGTCAAATTCGCTGCTTGTATTGTCAGGGTCATATCCTAACTGACCATTGTACTGCAAGTTGTCAATGTATGCGAGTACCTGATCGTTATTATTCTCTCCGTTTATCTGAATCAATACTCTGTTGAGGTCTACGCGCTGCTCAGGCGCTGGCGAGCTCTGATCAAAATTGACATGCTCACCTGAACTAAAGTCAAAGCTCAAAGTTTGCCACTGGTCCAACACTATTGGCTTAATAATTTCTGTCTGAGTGGTCCACGGATTAGGCTTGTAACCCGACTGCAGTTTGAGTGACACTTGGTTAGGTGAAGTTCCAGTAAGACCTGCTGAAGGCACATACACTGACAAGGTGAATGTCGTTCCCGTGGTCATGTTGATGTTTTGAGGCAAGGTAAAACGGGCGTTCGCGTACAGCGATCCCGTATCATAATACTCCAAGACTGTAGCCGAAGGATTATCAGCATCAATCAGCGGATTAGGAAAATTGGTTGCTACGTTACACTCATCACCTTCCCAAGAAGTGATGCTTCCATTTCCTTCAAAATCATCCGCTATGGGAGTGAATTGTGCCGTCATTATTGAGGTCACACAAAGTGTAGCAATCAAAAAAGTCAGTCGCAAGAAAAGCTGTTGATTTCGTTCCATGAGCTAAAGATATGGTAATTTATACTATAAGCTGTGACGAGCTATGTACCATTATTGAAACGCTGACTTCAGTCTTATAGTTTCATCTCAACAAATGAAAATAAGTCTGAATCTAAAACTTTGGTAAAATGTGCACTTAAGTGGCTCAAGCAGTCGTGCCAAAGAGGTCAAAATCACTGATCGTCTTTGGGTTGATAACCAAGACTGGAGTCATCGCTTTGTTGATGATTATGTCTTGTGTATCGTCCGTACCAATCACACCAAGCACTTTATTTTCATGCCAGTTAGTGATGGCGATCAGGTCGCCATTCTTTTCCTCCATTACTTCAAACACGGCCTTATCCATCTCCGAGCCGCGCTCTTGACTTAGCGTGGTGGTGCATGCTATGCCCTTGTTTTGCATGTACGTCTTGGCGTAATTCAGATTTCTATCAAGGGCATTTTGCAAGAATTCATCTTTTTCTTTTGGAATTAAAAGATGAATCTCTGAGTTGAATAGCTCTGCCATTCGCGCCACTAAATCTAGCTTTTGCTTAGACTCACTCTGCAGCTCCATGGGCACTATAATATTCTCGTAACCCAGCGGTCCAATTGCTTTTTCTTGCACCACTAAAAATGGGACCATGGTAGAACCGATAATGCGAATGGCATGTGTACCAACCACATGCTCCACCCCTTGCAAACCGTGCGTACCGATGACGATTAGCATGGCGTTTACTTTCTCAGCTTCTGAGGCAATCTCCTTCATAAAGTTGCCTTTGGCTACCATGCTATTAATGCTGACCTCTGCCCCTTCTATTCCTTTCACCTTCGCAACTATAGACGCCATCTTTTCCTCTGCGGAAGACAAGTCCTTCTCATTTTTAACCCAATGTCTGAGGTGTAAAACTGCACCCACTTTTTGGGCGACATGATACGCGTGCTCGGCAGCTACAGGAGAGACTCCTGTGAAGTCTAACGGCAGCAAGATGTGTTTCTCTTTTGATTCCATACTTTCTACTGTAACACGAAGTTAAAGGATTAGACCATAATTTGGTAACCCTTATGTCTAGAACTGAGAAATGTGGTGTATATGACTGCAAGGCCTTGAATGACGGAGGCCTCTTAAGTCAATCAAAAGAAGTTGAGTCTGCAAGAACTTACTTCGTCTCTAAAAACTCGTTGAGTTCATCTTTGGTACTTGAATAAGTGAAGACCGAGTTCACCTCAAAGTAATTATGCGGATCAATAGTCCTGTCATAGGCAAACTTTGCAAACTCGAGTCTATCATCCTCAAAAGTGAAAATCTGCGCCAAGTCAATCACTTGGTCGACTGTCACACAGCTATTCTTGAGTGCCTGTCTTGCCACGTTCATTTGGTCATCAGCAAAGGCCTCGTTTGACATAGCCGTTTTAACAGAGCCTAATCGCACTGGCGGACAGTCATCATACGCTGTAGGCGTAAGCACATGGTCAACCGCCACCACATCGCCAACTGTTCCACTTCCAGAGGTTGTAGTTGTAGTGGTAGTCGTGCTCGTGCTGGTGTACGTGCCACCTGTATTGTCATTAATATCAACATCCATACTGACATCCATTCCGCCTATGCTGATGTTCATGTCAACGTCTACATTTTCTCCAGAACCAGACATGTCGCTGCTCGTGTGAGTAGTCTCAGTTTGAGTAGTGGTAACTACTTCTGACACCTGGCCAGTGACTATCGGCACTTCTGTAAAAATGACTCGGTCTATTACTTCTACCTGCACCACAGACTGGGCAATTGGCACTTCGCCAAAGTATCTCAACTTATATCCCTTCTTCGTGTTTTTGATGCGCAACGTCACTTCGGTATTAGGACTCTGGAAATACACGTTTTGCGAAATATCTGGTGCCGCTTCATTGGCAAAAACAACCTTCACAATAGCACTTGGACTGCGCAAATCTGTAATCAGAATGTTCGTAGACGGGGCTTCATTTTGCTGCACCGCATTTACTGAGGCCGTGAAGGGCATTCCGTCTTCAGAAAAAATGACCAAGTTATACTGCGCTTGCATAGATAGCGAGGCACAGATGAGCGTGAGCGTCATTAAACAGTGCTGAAGTAGAGTAGCTTTTTTCATATCGGTAGAAATAAGGGTGTCAAATGACTATATATGAACCGCGAAGATAGCAAACATTGAAAGTATGGACCAGTCTGACTTGGTCTAAGACCTGCGCTCTGTCTATGAAGCATGGCAAGAATTTGCACATCAATTTTCTCATTCAGATTCCTTGAAGAGTTGAGAATGCCGTAATTTGCTTTAGAGATGATTGCAGAAACTCATAGCCATGCACGTATAACTGCCTTTGAGCCCGCTCTAAGGCCAACGCTGTGTAGGCGACAACATATGAGCAAAGGACAGTGTATGCATGGCTCCGCAATCTTGGCGGCACCTTATAGAGAGTCCCTGAAGACCAAGTTCTTAATTGTCAATCGCTAAGTACCATGTCGTGCACCTTACTCTCCTCTCCGCTTCAGGGATTTACGGACTACAGATTTCGAAATGCACTTCACCGATACTTTGGTGGTATTGACACCTTTTACGCTCCGTATATCCGACTCAACGGAAAGTTTGTAATCAAACCGGGCTACCAACGAGACTTGCAACTTAAGAACAACAGCACCCTGACCGTAATTCCTCAAGTGATGACTAATGATGCTGACGAGTTCATATTTGTATCAAAGTATGTGCGTGAGCTGGGCTACACGGAGCTCAACTGGAACCTGGGATGTCCATACCCCATGGTCATTAACAGATGCATGGGCAGCGGACTGATTAACGACCCGCAGCGCATAGACCGCATCTTAGAGCGCGTGCACAATGAAACTGACATTGTCGTCTCCATGAAAATGAGAATGGGTTATGAGCACAGTGGAGAAATCTTAGATGTCTTTCCTGTGCTCGAAAAGTACCCTATTAAAAATGTGGCGATTCATGCGCGCATCGGAAAACAACTTTACAAAGGAGGTGTGGACCTTCAATCATTTCAGCGCTGTGTGGACAACACGAGCATACCGCTCTATTATAATGGTGACATCACAAGTGTAGAGAGTCATACTCGTTTAAAAGAGCAATTTCCGATGATTGACCATTGGATGATTGGTCGTGGACTCATCTCTGACCCTTCGTTGCCGCAGATGATTAAAAATGGAGACACCGAGTATCCGGCAGACCGTCTTGAGATGTTCAGCAAATTTCACGACACTTTGCTTTCAGAATTTCAAGACACACTAAGTGGCGAAAAGCATGTCACTCAAAAAATGTCGAGTTACTGGGAATACTTCGCAGCCTCCATGCGCTCACCCATCCGCATGATAAAGAAGATTAGAAAAGCAAAAACCATGAATGACTATGAACATGCCGTGGCTCAGCTACTCGATAATGAAGCAGAAGAGGCTCTTTTGATTTGAGCAGCTATTATAAATCTAATCTGAGAAGAATTTCAAATCCTGTCTCACAGTCTCAGATTATTCCTCTTCTTTGGTACATCTCAACCTCTAGCACAAAATGAGCGAATCTACGCCCACATTTGAGTCACTCGGACTATCGTCTGCCCTGCTTCATGCTGTTAAGCAGAATAAGTTTTCACGTCCTTACCCCATTCAGCAGAAGACTATACCGCAGGCCATTGCCAAGAAAGACATCTTAGGATTAGCGCAGACTGGATCTGGAAAAACGGCCAGTTACATACTGCCAATCTTACAACGCATCGAAGAGGAAAAGTGGACGGACTCTGGAAGAAACATTCCGGCACTTGTGCTCGTGCCTTCACGTGAGCTGGCTGCCCAAGTGCTGCAAGTGACCGACTCACTGTCTAAAGAATTACCTACTCGGGTAAAAACGATGGCCGTTCATGGAGGCGTGTCCATCAATCCGCAGATGAAAAACATGCACGGTGTGCAGGTTCTCATAGCCACCACTGGAAGACTTCTAGACCTCATAGACTCAAAGGCACTGAGTCTGTCAGAACTTAAAATATTGGTTCTTGACGAAGCAGACAAAATGCTCAACCCAGGTTTTCAAGAAGAGCTAGACAAGCTACTCTCTATGATGCCCGTCAAGCGACAGAACCTTCTGTTTTCTGCCACGCTAAACGAAAAAATCAAGGACGTAGAGCGGGTCTTACTTCATCAGCCTGTGCTGGTCAAAATTGAGTCTGAGAAAAAGGATGTCGACCTGATACAGCAGCGCGCTTTTCGTGTGCAGCCAGAGCGCAAAGGCCCCTTCCTTCGCTACCTCATACGCACACTCGTTTTAGAGCAAGTACTCATCTTTACCTCCTCCATCAAGTCGGCAGATAAACTGACGGAGAAGCTTTCCAAAAACGGCATAGAAGCATCAGCCACTCACAGTAAAAAAAGCAACTCTGCCAGGCAGCAAGCATTGACCAAGTTTAAAGATGGAGACCTCAGAGTGCTGGTTGCCACAGATTTGATTGCGCGAGGCATAGACATTGACTTTTTACCTGTGGTTATCAACTATGAGCTACCTCGATCACCAAAAGATTATATACACCGCATTGGCCGCACTGGCCGTGCGGAAAACCCGGGCCAAGCATTTTCGCTAATTTGTCCAGAAGACCAACATCACTTTAAAGTCATTCAGAAAAAAATGGGAAAATGGATCACGCTCGAAGGCACAGAAGAAGTGGATCTTCACGGTTGCTGATTCATCACACAGAAATAAGTCACAGATACACATGAAAGAATTTTTACTACTCATACGCGCGAAAGGACAGCCCATGGCAAAACGTCCGAAAGATGAACAGGCAAGACACATTGAAAAAGTGTCAGAATATGTTGCCCAACTCACTGAAGAAGGTAAGCTCATAGCCGTGCAACCACTTAAGCCACAAGGCGCCATAGTGATGAAAAACGATGATAAGATGAGTCATCTGACTATTGACGTGGAGCGCGAAATAGTGAGCGGCTACTACCACATCAAGGCCTTTGACTTAGACGAGGCAATCAAAATTGCCAAGGCTGACCCCCGTTTTGAACTCGGCCCTTGGAAGATAGAAGTCCGACCGCTTCTTAAAATGGAGGAAATCGAAGAAGAGAAATGACCTCAGTGAGCTTGGCCGACTGAGCACTCCGCACCACCAAAAATAGATTCATTAAAAATTCTCGACATTCACCTGACATGAAAGACAAGAAAGAAATTGTTGCTAATTGGTTACCACGGTATACTGGTGTAGCTCTAGAGGATTTTGGCAGATGTATACTACTCACCAATTTTGACGGCTATGTCAGACGATTTGCCGAGATGACTGACGCAGAATTAAAAGGTGAAAACAAGGCCATGCTCAATGCTACGGCCGACAACATCACCATGATTAATTTCGGAATGGGAAGTCCGAATGCGGCTACGTGCATGGATCTACTCAGCTCTATTAAGCCAAAGGCTGTGCTCTTTTTAGGAAAGTGCGGAGGCTTAAAAAAGAAGAACAAACTCGGTGATTTGATTCTGCCCATCGCGGCAATAAGAGGTGAAGGAACTTCTAATGACTACTTGCCGGCAGAAGTGCCTGCGCTGCCTGCCTTTAGTCTTCAGCGTGCCGTGAGCACTACCATAAGAGAGCATGGCAAAGACTACTGGACTGGTACTGTGTACACCACCAACCGCAGGGTTTGGGAGCATGACGAGAAGTTTAAAAAGAAACTGAGAAAGGTGCGCAGCATGGGCATCGACATGGAGACGGCCACGATTTTTACTGTCGGGTTTGCAAATAAAATTCCCGCTGGTGCACTACTCCTCGTCTCTGATCAGCCTATGATTCCAGATGGTGTAAAAACCACAAAGAGTGATGAACTAGTCACCAAAAACTTTGTAGACGAGCACATCAAAATTGGTATTGATGCCCTGCACGAAATCTTGAATGACGGACGCTCAGTCAGACACCTTAAGTTTTCTTGATTTAAGTTAGCCACTAGCTTTTCGACCAACACCATTCTAAACTCGTCAGAGGTAGACAATGAATTTTTCTCTGGGCTCGTTGTATATGAAAGCCCCGTCTATGATATCGAATTGTACTGTTCAAAGAGTGCTCCACTCTCCTTTTTTCAACCTTGAAACATTCGATACCTATGACACGAATTCATGCAATTTTCTTCAGTGCACTGCTACTCACAGCTTGTCAAAAAGACACACTCTCTGAGCAACCCGCAGCACTAGCAACTACCGAAACAGAATCCTCTTTTGAGAATATACATGCAGCAATGAGACCTTACGTTGAGGCTTTTGAAGAAGAGGCGAACCTGAGAGGACTGTCGTTCACGCAGGCCATCAATCTCCTTGACACACACTTTGAAGACATAAGCCAAACGGGGGTGGCTGGCCAATGCTCGTGGAGCTCTCAGCATCCGAATACGGTGACAATTGACACGCCATTTTGGAACAATGCCTCTGATCTAAGCAGAGAATTTGTGGTGTTTCATGAACTCGGGCACTGCATTTTAAACCGTGGTCACAACGAGTCTCAAAACGCAAACGGTTTCTGTCTGAGCATCATGGCCAGCGGCACTGGCAGTTGCTTTAGCGCATAGAGTGAAGGGAACAGATCCTACTATCTCGATGAGCTATTTCAGCTGATAACAAGTTGATTTCATATCGCGCATACGCTGATTGTTCTTTTGTAGTTTTGACAGATGAAGTACACCTTAGCCCTTATGTTCGTAGGTTTTCTGCTCGTAGGAGCATCATCTGTTCACGCTCAAAAAATTGAGCCTATACATTACTACTCGCTTGAGCAGTCAAAGTCAATGACCGAACTAGTTGCGCAAGCAGAGGAAGAAGGAAAAACTCCGGTGTTGTATTTCACGGCTACATGGTGCGGCCCATGCAAGCATTTGAATAAATCATTCAGCAAAGGAATTATGAAAAAGACCTTTGCAGATGTGATGTTAATCAAGGTTGATGTCGATACAGATGCCGAAGGGTTTACTGGAAGGTACGGCATCAGAAGCGTACCAACTTTTGTTCAGGTCGATGCTCAGCTAAACGAGACCAACAAGATGGTAGGCTTCGGAGACTCTGATGACCCTAACGCCATGGCTCGCAACATTCAGCGCTTCTTAAAAGGCTCAAATAAAAAGTAATCGACCTCTTAGCGGGTCACTACAATGTCTTGAGGTACTCAATCAAAGCCGAGCGTTGCGTATTGCTCAATAAGTCTCCAAACGTGTGACCACTGTTTGAGTAACCCGGAAGCGTAGTGTCATATATAGTGGTGCTTCCTCCAGCCTCTTCAGTATAGTTCCATCCGACCTTTTCATAGTCCACATCGTCTGTGTCATAGGTTCTTTTCCAGTATGTCGGACGCTGAGTACTGTTCAGCAAGTCTTCGAGAGTTGGAACTGAACCATTGTGCAGATATGGAGCCGTGGCCCAAATCCCGTCCAGTGGTGGCGCCACGTAGCCTAGTGAAGGTGACAGTATTCCCGCAAATTCGCCTTGAGCAAACCACGACTCATTCCACCAATCAACGAAGGCGGGGTAGGCAAAATTAGACTCGATTAGAAGTGGGTCTGTACCTATGGTTTCTAAATCAACCAATAAGTTGGGGTAGCTTTCTTCACTGCCATAAGAGCCATGACAGCCTTGACACTTTGTCTCAAAAATGGTCTTCCCTTCATCAGCAAGCACAGCATCAATACTCTCTGGATACACCGGTGGCTCGATGGACTGTATAAACGCCAACACATCATTAAAGTGCGAGTCGACCTCAGCGGCCTCCTCTGAATTTTCGACTGTCAGCAAATTAGAACTCATCATAAATCGGGCAAAGTCGTGGGTGCCTGCCGCATTGTAAAACATGGCATTCTTTTTACTCATGTGCCACCATGGCGGCACGTCTGTAGGAATCACCTCAGTCGGCAATCCCAGCTGCGGCTCATCAAACCAAGTCAAATCATTGGGGTCTCGATGAGAAGCCAACACAGCAGCCAGTTTATCGGCTGGATTTACTCCTCTTACCTCACAGACTATCTCATCTCCTGTCGCCTCTACGGCTCTGATAAATGCTTGCGAAGCTTCATCTTCTGGCGACCCTGCACCATAAAAAAACTGTATTCCAGTGGTCAAGGTTGCTCCTGAACCAGCATTGCTCGTAGTAAAATCGCCTACCGAGTTTCCTAGTCCGACCACCAACTCACCATTAATATGCTGCGCATGACATTGCAAGCAATTTGGCCCGACTATGCGCACACCATTATTGGCGTCAGCCGCATTATACTCATGGTCTAACACCGCCTGATCTCCAGTTCTCCCGAGTTCATTACTTGGGTCTTCGCCAAAGAGATTGAGAAACAACTGATACGGAATTCCGCTCCTGATATAATCACCGTTGACCAGATAGTCATAACCTGCAGCGGGGTCTCCATCACGCTGGTTTGACGACTGAATAGACGAAGTGCCCGCGGGGCTACTAGGTCCAGGGTCTGAGATTGGAACATCTGCTTCGTCTTTCTTACAAGAAACCACAAGCAGCAGAGTCGCGACTATGAAGGTCAAAACAAACGAACGAAAAGAAAAGAATGAGTTTTTCATTGAGGGGAGATTCATTTGATGCTCAAGTTAAAAGAAAGTCTGCAGATTATAGCAGTATTGACAAAGTCAATTTGGATAAGAATAGACTCAGTCACAGGTCAAATTTAGAAATCAGAATTTTACATTCATACTCCCGAAATTCAGAATAGCCTCAATGCAATTATTCCTGCACGACCCCATTGACATACTCCCGCATGACGGTTCTGCCAAATATCACGGGCCGATTATGAACGACACGCAGGCGCATGAGTATTATCAGCACTTACTCGCCAACTTAGACTGGAAACATGACGAGGCGAAAATATTTGGTAAGCACTTTATAACCAAAAGGAAGGCCGCCTGGTATGGTGATGAGGAGTATGACTACACTTATTCTAACATCACAAAAAAGGCACTGATATGGACAGCCGAGCTGCGAGAATTAAAAGCCATGGTGGAAGAAATCTCCAACTGCAGTTACAACTCTTGTTTGGCAAACCTCTATCATGACGGGGCTGAGGGCATGTCTTGGCACAGTGACGGAGAGAAAACACTGGAGTATCGCGCGGCAATCGCCTCGCTCAGTTTTGGTGCAGAGCGGAAGTTTTCGTTCAAACACAAAGAGAGCAAATTACGTGTAGACATAGAACTTGAAAGTGGAAGCCTGCTCGTCATGAAAGGTGAGACCCAAGAGCATTGGTTGCATCGCCTTCCGCCAACTAAAAAAATTCACAGCCCCAGAATTAACCTCACGTTTCGCAGTATAAAACTGTAATGACATAGTAGACAAGGCGTTGCAGCCACATGCAAAAGTGTCAGCCGCAGAACGGTAAAATGTTGAGTCTAAATAATTATTTTGTGGCTCCTACTCGAAAATCAACCGCTAGTTGAAAACCATAGAAAGCAAACGATTATTTCTGAAGAACGAACGTTCTGACAAAGTCTACGAGGCCGAATTGAGCCAAGTAGGTGACGACAAGTTTGTGGTCAATTTTAGATATGGTCGCAGAGGAAGCCGAATGATTGAGGGGACTAAAACTGTCTTTCCTGTGGTCTATGATGAGGCCAAAGTCATCTTTGACAAACTAGTGGACAGCAAGGTGAGCAAAGGCTACTCAGAGTCTGGCGAAGAACCCGTGCAAGAGGTCCCAGTGATTGAAGTGCCCCAGGTAGAGACAGACCGCAATACAGACCGAGACAAAGCCATAATCAGAAACCTCAAAGATGTGCGCAGTGGCACCTATACTGGTGACTGGAAAACCTCACGCATGTTATGGCGAGCGGGAGTATTAGAAGTAGCTGATGCGGTTGACCATATCGTACCCTTCTTGATTTCTGAAGAGCCCATGGAGGTCTACTCGGCCATGTGGGCACTGAGTAAAATTGGCACAGACAAGGGTTATCAATATGTCCATGACATATATAAGATGAATAAGGACCCAAAGGTCACTCGTCTGGCAACGAACTATCTGCTGCGCGTGGAAGGTATCGCGAAAACTGAGGTCAAGTCAGCCATAGAGAGCAGGCTGCCTTCATTCATTCGCGAAGGACTTTATGATAGCAAGCATGAGGCCACTATCAAAAAGATTTTAGAATTTATAGGGTCTGGAAATGAAGACACTTCTGCCCTTTTGCTCGACCTATATTATTTGAGCCTGCATAACGATACACTGCGAACTGCGGTTTATTCTGTTGTCGAAGAGATTCCTATGAAGTTGAACTTCTTTAGAGGAGTGCGCTACATATATAAGCTGGCTGAACTTAATGAAGACCATCCTATCTATGCAGTCTGTGCGAAAAAGATTGCCGTTGGCCGTCCGCTGAAGGTCAAGAGCGGCTATGAGCGTATAGAAGACCGCTATGTAAAGGTGATGAAAGGCATTAAAAATGCAGATGACAACGACAATGCATGGTACTTTACTCCATCAAGTACCAATGCTTATCTCGGTAGACGAGGTGTCAGGCATCTCAGCCACATAGAGGCAGAAAAACCATCGAGCTTCATTCCGCTCGCTACCGAATTGATGTTGTCTTTAAATGACGAAAAAGACAATGAAATAATGACCTCAAAAACCAACTATCTAAGAATAGATGGCAGATGGTCATTACAGACATTCTGGATTCCGAAGTACAGCAAGTTTCCTGCGCTTCTCTCATTACTTTACACTAATTCTCAGAGACTGAGCACAGATACTGCAGGACGCATTGCAGGATTTATGGACGGTGCACATGAGGCAGATGAATTGACGCTGCCCCGAGAAGAAAAGCGTCCAGAGCTATGGAACTCCGCGCCAGAGCATATAGTGAGACTGATACGTAAGTCTCGGTCAGCCATGACGAGCAACTTTGCCCTCAAAGTGTTTCATGATAACCCGGACTTTAAGCGTAGCCTGAAAGATGAGCATCTTACTGACCTCTTAGGTTCCTTTCACGCACCCACTCTGAGACTAGGAATCAATCTGCTGAAAGACCGTTTTAAGGACAAGGCTCCTGGCTTTGATATTATTCTCAGTCTTCTGTCCAGTGAGCATGAAGAAGCAAGCACACTTGGTCGGACGTTGCTGATGGAAAATTGTGCTCAGCACTTGAGTGACACTGCGCACATCGCACAGTTAATCTTGCTTGGTAAAGAATCGGTGCTTGACATTCTCTCTGAGTCAGGTCATGGTTTTTCTAAGAATGCGGCCATTCAGTTTTCTCAAATAGCTGATTTGCTCTATAATTCAGATGCTTACAGCACCGCGTTTTACACACACTTCAACCAGTTTGTGAATGATGAGCGAAGTGGCTGTCTGTTCAACTCTTTGTCAAAGCTAGATTTAGATAAGTTCATTGAGCAAGAGCGTATTCCATTGCTCGAGCTTGGACTCGCTTTGGTGCGCGTAAATAAGTTGCCTTCACACGAACTTGCTTCGTCTTACATAGAGAAGTTCCTCAACATGGATAATGAAAATCTGCGTGCTGCAGGTATTCGACTGCTCGGTGAGTTTCCTGAAGAGTACCTGATTGAAAAGGCAGAAATGATAATCGGCTTCATGTTTGCTCATCACGCAGACACTCGAAAGTCGGTGGAACCGTCAGTACTGCGGCTGATTGAAGCAGATGACGAACATAAAGAAGCGCTGTTTCACAAACTCATCAACTCCATCACGAAAGCGGAAGAGGCAGATGGCATGCATGATGACAACATGGCCTTTCTGAACACGCATTATGCCGAAGAGTTAAACGGAATTGACGAAGGCACTGTCATCAAATTACTGCTGTCTGATGTCGATGCGTCTCAGAAAATTGGCGAGCAGATGTTTTACAGTAAAGGCATCAACAAAAAGCTGGACCTCAAAGGCTGGCTACCATTAAAGGACTGTGACACGATTAAGGTGAGAGATGAACTCATCAGCTACTTCTTGGAGAATAAGTCAGACATTATCTCTCAACTCGAACTCAGCCTCAAAGTGCTTGACGCTGACTGGGAAGATGTGCGCGGTAGGTCCTTTGACTTTTACATGGAGCAGACTACCAGTGAACACTGGTCATTGGAACTGGTGCTCATGATTATTGACAATCCGAAGGAAGATGTGCAGGCCTTTGGTCGTGCGCTTATCTCTCGCCTATTTCATGAAGAGCGTGGCAAAGACCTCATGCTCCACATGAGTGAACACCCTTCGCGCAGCATGATGCTCTTTACTTCTAACTACCTTGACATACACGCCAAAGACAGTGAGTACACGGTACTCTTGTTGAAGCAGTATTTCAAAAACATCCTCTTTGGTGTCAATGTTGGGGCGGCCTCCAAGGCCAGAGTCTTTGCCTTTTTAAAGCAAGAAGCGATGAAGAATAGGAAGGTATCAGAAATGACTGTTGAGCTCTTGTCAGATATTCTAGCCACAGAATCGTTGAAGGACAAGTCTCAGTGCTTAGATATTTTGCTGGAGATATATGATCAGCACAGCGACATAGAGATGCCGCTAAAAATCAAACCTATCAAAACCTACACGCATGCTGTTTGAACACAAATACAAAGGCAACAGCACGGTTAGTTCAAGAGCCAATGGCATGGGACTCTCCTTCTCTCCTGACTCTTTGCGTGAGCCAACTTTTTTTGTTGGAAATCTAGGAGACACGCTCAACTTTAGAGAGGCCATTTCCGCCCTTCATCATGTGGTGGTGGCCGACTTCAAGTTTAGACCATCCAACAAAGATGACTACAAGGCTTGGCTCAAATCGCAAGAGGACATCTGGCTAGCAGAAGCTATGAGTGGTGCCGATGGACTAGAACAAAAAATAGGCATCGCAACAAAAGAACTTGAAGAGATTAGAAAAGAAAAAAGAGCAATCACTGCTCCTTTTTACAAAGCCCAACGTAAGTACTTTCAGTATCTCTACAAGCGAGACATTGCTGCTTGGTATGTGTTAGACCCTGTCATTACTGTGCATCCAGACCAGTTGTTTTTTGAGTGTTTTTCAAAAGACGAGTCTGTATATGGCAAACTCTCTTGCAGTCATAATGTATTTAAAGACGTGGACGAGTTTAAGTGCGGCACCACCAACATTGACTATTCTCAAGCTCTGTACAACGAGTTTCAGAAACTGAGGTCATATAAAAACACCGAGTTTGTGATTGACCCAAAAGGCTTTGAAGTACAAACCGGTAAAGACGAGACTTACAAAGAAGTAAAGATTGACCTTCCAGATAGTTGGATGAGAGGATTCTTGCAAGTCAGCTCAGCCATGGTCATGGACCAAGTAAGTTTTGACCTTCACCCTGCCGACATCGCCAACTTCATATTATTGCTGAAAAGAAATAAAGAGCGGCACGGCCCAAGATCCATCAGATACATTCTTACCCCCGGTAAACCCATCGAAGCAATCTTTGAGCCATGGAACCACAAAATAGTCTGCCCACGATCCATCTATAAAGGCGATAGTCGAAGAGAGATTAGAGTATGGGGACGAAGAAGACTGACACTATTAGAAAGACTCCTTCCTATCTCAAAAAAGATTACTGTTAAACTACTTGGCACTGGCCTTCCCTCCTTTTACATTGCTGACCTAGGCGACATGGACTTTACGCTTGGCCTTTCGGGTTGGAGTGCCAATGACTGGACAGAGTCTAGCCGACTAGACCTGCTATCAGCAGGCGGCATGGTTGATGCCAAGGTGATGCAGTCCATCTACCTGCACCTCAAAGAAAAGTGGTTTGGCACGGCAGAAGAAATCAGTTACTCGCTGAGTATCGACATAAAAGAAGTGCGATTGGCCCTTCAGAAATTTACGCAAGCGGGTAAAGTGATTTATGATTTGACGAACAACGTCTACCGTGTGCGCGAGTTAAAAAAAGAAGGAGTGGACATTGAGTCACTTCGTTTTTCAAGTGATGTAGAAAAAAAGGGCTTCGAGTATTACGCGCAGAATAAGATTAGCGAACTAAAAATACATCACAGCGAAAAAGACAGTTTGCTGAGCGGCATCATAGATGGAGCTTACAGAACACAGATAAAGGTTAACAAGGATGAGCGCATATTTGCAGCCTTTTGCACCTGTGAATACTACACGAACAACCAACTCAAAAAAGGACCTTGCGAGCACATGATTGGCCTAAGATTATGTGGAAACAAAGAAATGAACAAACAAAAAAATTAAATTTGAAACTGGTGGCGAGAGAGGATTAAAATCTTGCTTTCCGATTGGCGGATCGCCAATCTAGAACATAGACATAACACGCATCACCGAAGCGTGCTTAACAACAGGAAATAGTGCTAGGTAACGCTATTTCCGTTGGACTTCTGCGAAGTAAATAGCGTTACCTAGCACTATTTCCTAGGAGTTGCACGATTCGGTCTCGAGATTGTTAGAAGTATGTCCTCTTCGCCACCATTTTTTTTCTCACCATGAGCAACAGCGTAGCCAAAAGACAAGAAGTCCGAGATAGAATCAAGGCGAGCGGATCAAGAACCAAGTACATCTATGCAGAGATGAAAAGGCTAGGTTTTTGGGACAGTGGCATGCCTGACTTCAAAATCGTAGAAGAGCTGTTTGAGAAAGAAGCACACCTTCAAGGCGAACTCCGAAAACTGCTCATTGAAAAAAAGCGCATTGAAGATCCTGAAGCACTCTTAAAGGAGATTCACAAGAAAAGAAAGGAAGAATCTAAGAAAAGACAGAAGGAAACCAAAGAGCGAAGAGAAGCTGAACGACAGCAAAAAGCGGCCGATTGGGATCGTAAGAAAAAAGAAGAAATAGTCTTTGTCGGCAGCGGTTATTCAAATACGCTCAATGATGGCAGCTCTAATGAAGACCTACTCAAGCAACAACAACTTCCGGTGCTTAGTGATGCGAGAGACTTGGCACAAGCCATGGGTATTTCAGTGGGCGAATTGAGGTTCTTAGCTTTTTCTAGAAAGAACAGTAGTGTGAGTCACTACAAGCGATTTACCATTCCCAAAAGAAGCGGTGGCCTGCGTACCATCTCTGCACCAATGCCGCGCCTGAAAGCCGCACAACACTGGATACTGCACAACATTCTGGATAAGATAGCCGTGCATGAATCTGCCCAAGGCTGTGTCACAGGTCGATCTATTAAGACCAATGCCGAAAAACATCTGGCGAAAGACCTCTTGGTTAATCAAGATTTAAAAAACTTTTTTCCCTCCATCACTTATAAGCGCATACGTGGTGTCTTCGCAAGCTTTGGCTACAGTAAACAAGTGGCGACCATCATGGCCATGCTTTGCTCAGAACCAAAGATTAAAGAAGTTGAGGTCTATTCGAAAGAGTACTTTGCTCAGTATGGCGAACGCTTCCTTCCTCAAGGGTCGCCATGCAGTCCGGCACTGACTAACATTCTCTGTCGCAATCTGGATAAGCGACTGTTTGGCTTGGCAAAAAAGTATGACTTCACTTACACGCGCTACGTAGACGACCTTTCATTTTCTGCCTCGGGACAGGCAAAAGAAAGCCTCAATAAAATTCTGCTGTACTCCAGAAAAGTAATTGAAGCAGAGGGGCTAGAGCTCAATCCAGAGAAGTTGCGAGTGATGCGAAAAGGGCGCAGACAGCATGTGACTGGCGTGCTGGTTAACGAGAAGCCCAATGTCGATAAGAAGACGTTCAAACGATTTAGAGCCCTGATATATCAGATAGAAAGAGACGGCATAGAAGACAAAGAGTGGAAGGGCTTAAAAGGAAAAAAGATGCTGTCTAGCATACACGGATATGCCAGTTTCGTTACTCAGATAAATCCCAGTGTTGGTGAGCCGTACAAGGCGCGAGTCAACGACATTCTGAAGCAATACAACTACACACCACACAATCCATTTGCAAAAAAGAAAACTGCAGAGTCTTCATCAAAAGAGTCCTTCAGCTTCAAGAAAATCTTTTCTAAGCTCTTTGGCACTAAGAAATGAGCCGTGGGAAAATCACGTATGCATATAGTTCCCTTTCAAGAAAAACATGCTGCCGCTTTTAAGTCACTGAACAAAGAGTGGATTGAGAAGTATTTTGTGATGGAGGAGACGGACCACAACTCTCTTGACAACCCACAAGGTTATATTTTAGACAAAGGCGGAGAGATACTGGTTGGACTAGTTGAAACAGAAGTAATAGCCGTGGTCGCACTGATTAAAATGGACCACCCATCCTATGATTTTGAACTTGCAAAGATGGCCGTCTCCCCCACACACCGTGGCAAAGGATATGGCTACCAACTAGGTCTAGCCTGCCTCGACAAAGCGAAAAGTCTGGGCGCACGAAGCGTTTATCTGGAGAGCAACACAGTCTTAGAAAGCGCCATGGTTCTCTACAATAAACTAGGCTTCAAGGAAATCAAAAATGTAGACACGCCTTACGAGCGCTGCAACATTCAAATGGCAGTTAACATAGGTTAGTGCTGATTTTCATCAGTACACATCACTATCAACATGAACTCATCAATCACATTAGCGACAACTGAAAAAGTAAACTTGGAGGAACTAGAGGTTTTACTTACTGAGCTAGAAAAGTTCAGAAAACGGCATGCTGGCCCACGAAAATTCTATTTCAAATTTCGTAAGCTCATCAACTTCGTCTTGACCACGGGACTAATCACCCTAGTTGTCTCGATTATTTTTGCCCCCCTGTTTGCATTAACCTGGCCCTTTCTGATAGGTTGGGGTGTACTTGTGATTTTAGACACTATTATCAGCGGCAGGCTCAATAAGCGAAGAGATGAGTTTTATGTCCGATTTAAGACCGAGATCATGCCCCAGGCCATAAAACATGTGAATCCTGGTTATACTTACAAAGCCGATGGTGCCATTAAAAAATTGCTCTTTGATAAAGCGATGCTCATTCCACAAAAAGCAGAGTTTTATT
>CAYSDH010000006.1:0-25414 GCA_964429805.1 uncultured Flavobacteriales bacterium | reverse complement strand
GCTGATTTTCACAAGTCGTTCAAGGGCTCGGTCTTACTGCGACCAAAAAACCAAGGGGTAAAACAAATACTCTCCGACCATCTTGAAAAAGCCGAAATGGGTGATGTCGATTTTGATAACCGCTATTCGGTTTACACCACAAATCAGACTTTGGCCCGCTATATCTTATCGCCATTTCTAATTCAACAAATCGTGAAGCTTGACGCGGTGAGCCCTGGCCCGCTGTTGCTCACCTTTAGAGAAGGCTATATGTTCTTAGGTCTGCCTCAAGAAAAAGACCTGTTTGACTGTAGTTTCTATGAAGGAGTGCCAGACCTCAAGGCATTTGAAGACTTTGTAAAGGAGGTGCGCATCATAGAAAAAGTGCTTGAGCACCTCAATCAGAATACTAGAATATGGGGTGACAAGGCCATGGATTGAAGGTATTTAGTTTGCCCTAAATTAATATCTATAGGCGCTAGAATGGCGACTGTATCCCACCGAGAATCAAGGTCATTTGATTGGCACAATTTAAAGAGCAATGGCAAGAGCCCGTGACTAACTCTTCGTATAACTACCTAGACTTGCTTTTATAAGCTGCAATATTCGCTTTTGCTAATAAACCTTCGACATCTGGGTAGACCATACCAAAACGAAAGCACCCGCGTTCTAAAATCATGATCAAACGCACCCTGCTCTTCGGATCTCTGACCCTGTTTTTACTATCGTTTAGCGCAGGTCGAACAGATAGCATAGCCCAAGACAGCATCAATCTCAAAGCCCAAGAAGCCTTATCATTTGCCCAGTTAAAAGGCTACAATCAAGAATTCTGCATTCTCATAGACATGAGCATACACTCTGGGCTCAATAGGATATTTGTCTGGGATTTTGAGCACAACATTCTTTTAGATTCTGGACTATGTGCTCACGGCTGTGGCGAAAGCACCTGGGGCACTGACGGCACACGCACTGCTCCTATTTTTAGTAATACTCCTGAAAGCCACCTCTCGTCAATAGGAAAATATAAAATTGGTAAAAGAGGTTACAGTAATTGGGGCATCAATGTCAACTACAAACTTCATGGCTTGGAACAAAGCAATGACAATGCCTACGAACGCTTTATTGTCTTACACTCCTGGGACATGGTCTCAGAAACAGAAACTCACCCCACTGGAACTCCCGAAGGTTGGGGATGCCCTGCAGTATCTAACCGCTTTATGACTAGACTTGACAACAGACTCAAAGATGTGTCTCAACCCGTCTTACTTTGGATCTACAAGTAGAACCCTAAATAGGCACACATTCGTGTGCATTTACTTGTTTTTATGGTAATTATTTACTATTTTATGGTAATTATATTAATACCAACAAAATGGGAATGTCTTTTCAGACCTACGTATCCTTCAAGAATAACCGCAACCTTCTTAAAAGAAATGCGCATAAAAAGCGCGTAGACTATTCTCAGACTACATTCAGCAAATCACTCGACCTTCCCTCAGGAACAGAACTCGGTAAAAAAGCCTTTGACAAGCGAATTAGAAAAGAGCAAAGCGATGAGCAACGAAAAACAATCATCAGCTATGTCGTCACTGCCCTAATTACGCTCACCCTCATCTCCATGACCCTTTATTTCTGCGGATTCTCCTTCTAATTTTTTAAGCGGCAGCACCTTGTTAGTTAGGCCTAGTCAGGTTATCTTCGTGGGCTTTTAAAAATTAAGACAAACTAACTGTTTTCAATCATGAAACTATTCTCCAAGGCGCTCAAGGCAACGTTCTATCTATTCGCAATTCTCATGTCTAACATGTTGAGTGCGCAGGAAATGACTCAGTGCAGCATGCATACTCACTCTGACTCTGAAAATGGTGTGCAAGCCATTTATGAGGCCATGAACACCCACATAGCTCCTCCAGCAGACTATGTGCCTAATGGCCAGCGGAGCGCAAACATTGTGGTGAACTACACTGGATTTTCTGCGCAAGCGCAGACTGCCTTTCAGTACGCAGTAGATATATGGGCGAGTCAATTGACCTCAAGCGTAACTATAGAAGTAGATGCCACGTGGGAACCACTGACAGGAGGAACGCTCGGTGCAGCAGGAGCATTTACATTCATGACCAACTTCTCTGGCGCACCTCAAAGCAACACGTACTATCCTATCGCATTGGCAAACAAATTAGCTGGATTCGACCTGGACTCCAGCATTCCTGACATTGTTGCCACGTTTAATAGCACCGCAAACTGGTACTATGGCACAGACGGAAACTGCCCTTCTAACCAATTTGATTTTGTTACTGTGGTGTTACACGAACTCGGTCACGGTCTTGGTATTCAGGGTTCATGCAGTTATGACTCTGGTGATGGCTTTATTGGCATAGGTTTTCCAAGTAATCCTATTATTTATGACCGTTTCGCAGAGACTGGGGCAGGAACTGACATAGACTCTTACAGTTCAGGTACTACAACACTTGGTAACGCCTTAACGGACAACAGCCTCTATTGGTTTGGCACTAGTGGTGTAGCTGGAGGTAACGGCACTCAGCCAAGGCTTTACGCCCCAACTTCATGGAATAGTGGCTCTTCATATTCTCACCTTAATGAAGACACGTATACTGCCGGTAATGCGAATAGCCTGATGACGCCATTTGTAGGACAAGCGGAAGTGATTCACAACCCTGGACCAATCACCTTGGGTGTATTGGAAGACATCGGGTGGACGCTTGACAACTCTTCTGGAGGAGGCTGCCCGCCAGTGGCCATCACCTTGTTTGACAACGGATGTCAAGACGATGGCTATGGTAACATACTCCCTGTCATAGGAATGGTCTTTGACATTGACGGCACATGCAGCGCAGAAGACCTTTGCTGGGGTGTTGACGGAACAGTGCCAACATGTGTCAACCTGCCGGCCAGTGGATTTACCATGTTTGATGGCGACACATTAAACCTGATTAATTCTGACATCAATGCAGTGTATGAAGTATACTTTACTACTGCTGACGGTACGTCAAGCTCCTCGTTCTTCACCACAGGTGACTGCAACAACGCGCAGGTCGGATGTACCAATCCATTTGCGGTAAACTATGATGCCACTGCCGAAGTTGACGATGATTCTTGTATCTACGATTACAACATCTGCGACTGCAACAGCACATCACATTCAGCCGGTGTACAAGTCTGGATTGGTGACGGATTTGCCGATCAAAACACATATGAATGGGAAGGACAACTTGTAGACTTTGACTGTGAAACTTGGGCCTATGACTGTGGCGATATCGCTGGCTCACCCTCTACAGACCCTTGGGGTGTTTGCGCTGGAGACCTTCCTCCTAACAATGGTTGCGCTGGCGGAGGATGCACGCCAACGTCCATCACTTTGTTTGATAACGGATGCCAAGACGATGGCTATGGTAACATATTACCCGTTATCGGAATGGTCTTTGACATTGACGGAATCTGCAACGTAGAAGACCTCTGCTGGGGTGTTGACGGAGTTGTCCCAACATGTGTCAACCTTCCTGTCAGTGGATTTGACATGTTTGATGGCGACACATTAAACCTGATTAATTCTGACATCAATGCCGTGTATGAAGTTTACTTCACCACGACTGACGGTACTTCAAGCTCTTCGTTCTTCACCACGGGCGATTGCAGCGGATCAGTATTTGGATGTACTAATCCTTTTGCCGCTAACTATAATGCCAATGCCGATGTAGATGACAACTCATGTATTTATGACTACAACATCTGCGACTGTAGCAGCACATCGCATTCTGCGGGAGTTCAAGTCTGGATTGGTGACGGATTTGCCGACCAAAACACCTATGAGTGGGAAGGACAACTTGTAAACTTTGACTGTGAAACGTGGGCCTATGACTGTGGCGACATTGCTGGCTCACCATCTACAGACCCATGGGGCGTATGCAGTGGTGACCTCCCTCCTAACAATGGTTGTGCAGGAGTTGACTGCTTGCCAGCTGGACTCACTTTGTATGATGCTGGTTGCCTAGACGATGGCTATGGTCTGCTACCCGTTATCGGAATGGTCTTTGACATCAATGGAACCTGTCAAGCTGAGGATGTATGCTGGGGCATAAACGGTGCCGCACCTTCGTGCGTAAACCTTCCTGCCAATGCCCTCGACATATTTGATGGAGACACGCTCAATCTCATCAACAGTGACATCAACTCAACCTACGAGATTTACTTCACAACGACTGATGGCAGCTCTTCTTCATTCTTCTTTACAACAGGAGATTGCACCGGAGGAATTGTCGGTTGTACAGACCCGAATGCGTGTAACTACGACCCTAACGCCACTGACGACAACGGAAGCTGCGAATATGTGAGTTGTGCGGGATGTACGAATGCAAATGCATGTAACTATGACCCTAATGCGAGCATTGATGATGGCACTTGCGAATTTGTCTCTTGTGCTGGTTGTACAGACCCGGCCGCCTGTAACTTTGACGAAACTGCAACCATTGACGATGGCTCGTGCCTATTTGACTGCAACGGATGTACAGACCCTGCGGCCTTAAACTATAACCCTGATGCCTTGGTAGATGACGGTTCATGTATTTACGAATGTGACTATCCGGTGATACAATACGAGGCCTACTGTGCTGATGGTGAGATGAATCAATTCTACATAGAGGTGAGTATTTCTGACCTTGGTAATGGGTCGCCATACATTGTGTCTAACAATGTAGATAGTGATGTTATTGACCTCAACTTTGTAGGGTCGATAGACTTAGGTCCATTTGACAATTTAGATGAAGTAGTTGTCTCTGTGGAGTCATCAACGTTGACTGACTGTATCATCACTTCACCACTTCTTACACTCGACTGCACTGTTGGTGTGGATGAATTTGAAGCGTTGGGTATGAGTGCGTACCCTAACCCGTTTGGCAACAGACTGATTATAGATTTAGGAACTCACCAAGAGTGTGATGTTGTGGTCTTTGACGGAATGGGTCAACGAGTAATCGAAATGAGTCAAGTACAATCGAAATTTGAACTAGACACCGATCACATGGCTAAAGGAATGTACTTCCTCTTTATCTCAAATGATGAAGTAAACGCGGTGCATAGATTGGTAAAAGAATAAGCAACTCTGCTGAAGAATTGACCCCACCTGACTCTTCAGGTGGGGTTTTTTATTTAATCTACATTTGACTAAATCAAAAAACTATGTCTGATAATTATCTCGAAATAAATCGAGCGTCTTGGAACAAGAGAACCCTTGTCCACAGCGAATCAGAATTTTATAACACCCCTGCATTTATTGCCGGAAAGAATTCTTTAAAGCAAATCGAACTCGGATTGCTAGGCGACATCAGTGGAAAGAATATTCTTCATCTACAATGTCATTTTGGTCAAGACAGTATCTCGCTGGCGCGCATGGGTGCTGAGGTCACGGGAGTGGACTTGTCAAACGAGGCCATAGACAGAGCCAATGAATTAGCCAAGCAATGTGATGTAAACTGTCGCTTTATTGAGTCTGATGTCTATTCGCTGCACACCTTGCTTGATGAGCAGTTTGACATGGTGTTCACATCATATGGCGTGATAGGCTGGTTGCCTGACATTGACAAATGGGCCTCCGTCATTGCTCATTTTTTAAAGCCCGAAGGGAAACTTGTCTTTGTAGAATTCCATCCCGTTGTGTGGATGTATGACGATGATTTTAACGGGGTGAGTCACCGATATTTTAACTCAGACCCGATTATCGAGACAGAGACAGGCACCTATGCCGATCGCAGTGCCAACATATCTTCAGAATATGTCATGTGGAATCATGGACTGTCTGAGGTAATCACAGCACTGCTTGACAAAGGAATGCGCATAGATCAGATGAATGAGTATGATTACTCTCCGTACAATTGTTTTAATGGAACAGTAGAGATCGAGACGGATAAGTATCGCATTGAAAAACTCGGTAATAAAATACCAATGACCTATTCTATCTGTGCCACATTGTGCAGTTAATTCACAAGAGAAAAACCACTGCAGCAAAGAAAGATGAGAGTTAAAGTAGAAAACCGACTTGACGTACAACTGCGTCTTTACTCGCGCTATTTCGAATTTGAGAGACAAAACATCTTAGACTCATATCCATGGAATAAGTACTACATGGCTGTAGTTGCCATTGTTTTTTTAGCCATCTTTTTTCCTCATTCCTTTTTAAAAACCATAGCGGGCTTGAGTATAGTAGGTGTTCTACTATATCGTTGGAAGGTAAACTCTAAACTCAACATGGCGTGTAGGGAAGGCTTAAATGACATACGCGAAGGGATGGGCAACAGCGAGTCTCACTACTACTTAAACTTTGACGATACAGGTGTTGGCCGGGAGTCAGAAAGTGTAGACGCATTTTACAAATGGGATGCTTTTGGTGTATATCATCAAAATGAGACGGACACTTACTTGCACTGGACAGATGGAGAACTCTTTGATATTATCTCAGAAGACCATCTCGGTGCCCAGCATTATCATGACTTTAAAGAACTACTTGTAAAACATCTAGGATGAGAACATTATTCATTTTTCTATTTCTACTCAGCACAGCCAGCTCTTTTTCTCAAATCTCAGAAGACTGGTACACCTCATGGGACACACCAGAAATTGAAAACGGAGACAGACTTTTGCTGCCTGACCTCATCAAAATGACCCACCTGCGCAGCTACCCGTTAGATTATAATCAACTGATTGAAATCGGTACTCTTCTTGAGTCTGCACATGAATACAGCATAGAAGTGCATAGCTATGTTGACGCACAAGAAAACCCGGAAGACAACATGGCTGCGTCAATCAGAATGTCTCACTACATCAAAAAACTACTACACGCGGAATTTGGACTAGCACTTGAACGACTCACATGTCATCCGCACGGAGCTGAGCAGCCCATTTTCTCTGAATCACTCTTAGCAACTAACGCAAGCAGCGCAGAAGACCTTAACTTAAAAGCTGCACTAAATCAGCGTGTGGAATTGGTCTTGATTAAAAAATAGACCAAGCCATCCAAAAACTTGCTATTCAGCACCGTGTTTTCGGCACCTATCACCCTAAAGTATGACTCGCTCGCTGTATATTCAGTCGATTCTGATGTATATTCCGTTCATAAGCTACTTTGAGTCACTTGTGACATAAATAGTTCACTTCATACGCAAGCACTTTTATTCTCCTCATTCTTCTTCATCTTTACACCCCAGCGGGCAGAACGATTATGTGCTGCAATAAAAATAGATTGACGTAGTGTCACTTGTGTAAGAGCAAGTCAGAGTATTTACCCCACTATTAACCAATCAATGTTTCGCAAGTATCCGTGTACTTGATGAGCAACCAAACACAGTAACCAACTTGGGTATCCTAACCCACCAACTATAATAAAAAGGGAGCGACTACTCGCTCCCTTTTTTGTCATACCGTTGGTTTTAGTATCTGTATTCCGCTAGGCACAACAAAAAATAGTCGTGACAGTTAATCTGTCATTGGCTCAACCAGCCGACACCTCCCTCCTTCATTAATATCAGTTTCATGAAGACTTTGTACTTCGTTGCATTACTTTGCATCATGCACAGTAGCGACCAGGGTAGCTTTAAAAAAAGACAGCTCCAATATCAGCGCGTAAAACAAGCCGATAATCGACTCGGCCCTCAGATTACAGAAAAACTTAACACCTTAGGCATTGGTGAAGGGTCCTTTCATCTCTTCGTTCGAGCCTTTAAAGCGGAAGACACACTTGAGGTTTGGATAAGAAGCGCAGAAAATCAGCGCTACGCATTACTTGAATCTTTCAAGATAGCTGGACGATCAGGCGGTCCAGGCCCCAAGAGAAAACAAGGCGACCTCCAAGTGCCTGAAGGGTTTTATCAAATTGACAGATACAATCCGCTCAGCAATTTTCACTTGAGTATGGGGATCAATTACCCAAATCCGTCAGACAAGATTTTGAGCAATCAGTCGAGACCAGGAGGCGATATATTTATACATGGCAATGAAGTCACTGTGGGTTGCATCCCGATTACAGACGAAAAAATCGAGGAGCTATACCTCTGGTGTATCGAGGCAAAGGACCGCGGACAGGAGACCATACCAGTAACCATTTTTCCTGGTCGATTTCCGTTAAAACAAACAGATGTACTTGACAGACCTTTGCCTGAGTCGGTGACAAAAGGGCTGTGGCTCGACCTCGAAAAGGCTTATGACTATTTTGAAGAGTCAGGTCAATTGGCAGAGGTCAATTTCCTATCAAATGGGCGACATGAGATTACGGGGCCCTGAGTGAATTGCTCAGACTGAGTAGATGTTGACAATGCGTATTTTCACCACATCAGAATTCGAATTTTGAAAGAATAGATGGACAACAAAGAAATCATCATCAAAAACATTCAGTCTGCGGCAGACCTCAAGACCAAGCTGCTGACAGACGAGACGCTACTCAACACGGTAGGCAATGTCGCAGACAAACTAGCGGACTGTTTTCGCAGTGACGGAAAAGTACTTTTATGCGGAAACGGAGGTAGCGCAGCTGATGCGCAGCATCTGGCCGCAGAGTTTTCAGGAAGATACTATAAGGATCGCCCACCCTTGTATGCTGAAGCGCTGCACGTAAATAGCTCTTACGTGACGGCCGTGGCTAATGATTATTCCTATGATGAGATTTATGCGCGCGCTGTGCGGGCCATGGGTCGTAAAGATGACATACTTATCTGCATGAGCACGTCTGGAAATTCGCCCAATGTGCTGAGAGCAATCCATGCTGCCAAGGCGCAAAATATGATTGTTATTGGTATGACAGGTAAGTCAGGTGGCGACATGCGCGAGCTTTGCGACATTCTTATCGCTATTCCTTCTACTGACACTCCACGAATACAAGAATGCCACATGTTACTAGGGCACACTATATGTCAGCTTGTAGAAGACATGATATTCCCAGCGTAGCGTGACTCTGCCGAAAATAGATAAATCGTGGACCCTCTTTTTAGATAGAGATGGGGTCATAAATAAGCGCATTATCGGTGGCTACGTTTCTGCGGTAGAAGAATTTCACTTTTTGGAAGGATCTAAAGAAGCCATCGCCAACTTTCGGAGGCACTTTAATCGACTCATCGTAGTGACAAATCAACAGGGCATCGGTAAAGGGATCATGTCTGAAGAAGACTTAGCCAACGTCCATCAGTATTTTAAGCAGGAGCTTGAGAAAAGTGATACACATGTGGACGCCATATATCACGCGCCCCAATTGGCAGACATGAAATCACCGATGAGAAAACCAGGCCCGGGCATGGGCCTAGCCGCCCAAGTACAATTTCCTGAAATTGATTTTAAGACTTCTATCATGGTGGGAGATTCTGAATCAGACATCGAGTTTGGAAAAAACCTCGGCATGTTCTGCATTAAGATTTCTGAGTCAGGAGAACATAACACAGCCGCAGATATGAGCTGTGAATCCTTGGCGAGCCTTGCACTATTGCTTCAAGAAAATGAGACTGATGGAGTCTGAGGCGCAAAAAAACAGCTAATGAAGCACGAGTCTTTGCAGAGACAACTATTTAAATCGGCATGACGGTTCATTTTAAACCACACACTCCTTAGACCAACTCATATGGACAGCACTTTAATTTCTGATTTGCCACTCTGGATAAGCTGTCTTTTTTTAGTCACGGTTTTTCTAAGCATTGCGCTTCTTCTCTGGTCAACACGTGTGTCTAAGTCATTTTCAGTCTTCCTTATCTGCTGGGGCATACTGCACTGCGTGCTGGCCTATAATGGATTTTATCAGGACACTCAGAGCACTCCACCTAGATTTGCTGTAGTGCTTATACCAGTAATACTGATTCTCGTCTTCACACTTAGAAAGGGAAGCATGAATGGACTGGCGCAGCGCAGAGATGTTCGAAAAAGCACGTTCCTCCATACGATTAGAGTACCGATGGAAATTTTTCTAGCCAGTCTTTTTGCTTTTGGACTTATTCCAATCGAGATGACTTATCATGGATTTAATTTTGACATCATCGCAGGTATAAGCGCCCCGATAGTGGGCATTCTCTATTGGAAAGACATCATTGGCAGGGTCGGCCTTATCGCTTGGAATGTGCTGGGAGCTGTGCTCATACTGACCATTTTCAGTATCGCCATACTCTCAACAGAAATTCCTATTCAGCAATTTGGCTTCGAGCAGCCAAACATCGGTCTGTTACAATTTCCGTTTATCCTTTTGCCAGCAGTCGTTGTTCCTCTGGTGATTCACACCCATTTAAGTGACATCATGCTGCTCTGCAGAAAAAACTGAATTCTTGGAAGGGCTTACATGCCCGTTTAAAAAAGACTAAATTGCCTAATGAAATCAATACAACCAATACTGTGCCTGCTACTTCTGCTGCTTTGTAACATGCTTAACGGCCAAGGTGACAGAGGGCTCACAAATGGCACATCTCCACCAAGCTCGAAGTGCAAAGCGTGTAATGAAGCGATAGCCAACAAGCCTCAAGAGGTGCTTTTTGGACTGCAATCAAACGCGGCAGGTGAGGTTTATTTTGTTTGTACAGACAAAGATTGGTTTGTTAATTTTTTCAATAAATCCAATGTCGGTATCGGAGTCGATGTGATTGACAAGAGTCAATATCCCTGTGATGCTGAGAACATTTTTCCAAAAAGCACGGTGAGGAAGGGAGAGCTGCTCCCCCCGATTTATTTCAAAGATTTTAAAAAGAAAATATTTGAGAATGATGGATTAGTGATGGTACGTGTAGGTGAGCTGAGCGCTGACATGATGGCCAAAGCATACGAACTCAGCCTACAATTCTTGAGAGGCTCGGTCATGTGCTACTATCAGCACTTTTATAATCTTGACGTACAACGGTGGGAGCTTCTAGACACGGGTCTATACATGGACACCATTGCAGGTATCTCGCCTGAAGCAGAATTAAGTGACCTTCCAAAAGAGACCAATATTCTATTAAGCAAACGAATGAAATTTGAGTTCCCATTTGAAAAGGGCAAAGCAGAATACTCACCTGCCGATATACAACCCCTCTATGATTCTCTGCGGCTCACCGACTTTCATATTTTAAGCGCAGAGGTTATGGCCTACTCTTCAGTCGAAGGGTCAACAGCACGCAACATTGAACTTCAGCAAAACAGGGCCACCAGCATTGTAGATGCGCTCAACTCTTTTCAAGACAAAAAGTTTGAGGCCAAAGTAGCATGTGCCGAAAACTGGGTGGAGTTTATTAATGACATGGAGCGAGCTGGACGAAGAGACTTGGCCTCACTAAGCCAAGAAGAAATAAAAGCGCGCTTAAACAAAGGCGGCCTAAGCAAGGAACTCGAACCTTTTCTTCAGGCCCACAGAAAAGCCATTTTGGTGCTCGAACTTCAGAAAAAAACGAAATACACTGAGATGGATAATCTGGCCATCTTGTCTCTGTATGAAGAGACGCTGGCAGATAAAAACATAGAGACTGCCATCAAGATTCAACAAGAGTTATTTGCCCGTGTGAGTGAGAGCAACATGAATCCGTCAGAGATTACAGAGGTGCAGATACCAAAGCAAATAGAGTACGGTGCGCTACTAAACAACCAGTCGGTGTTTGACTATAGTCTAGATAAAGAAAACGTACTTCAATCTCTTCTCGCTTTCAAAGAACTCGATTACTTGATACCGAAAGACAAACACTTGAAGTACAACATCTGTGTATTGGAAACAAAGGCCTGGCTAGTCGGTCAGTCAACTGTTGACCCAGAGAAATTACTGAAGGATATCTCTGCGCTCATCAACCTAGGTATAGAGCGGAGAATAGTAAATAAGCTCAAAGTAAATTACTACATCATAGCCAGTGAATATCACATGCTAAACAGAAACTACGCGGCTAAGGATGAGAGCCTGGAGTTCATCTATAAAAAGTATCGTTCGCTAAAGCTGAATGACATAGACCTAGTCAGTCTCTCAAAGTACTTTTCTAGCTATGCCCGATATGACTGGGCTCAGCGTGTAATCAAAAGCAAAACAACAAAGTTAGATGTGCATGAAGACCTCTTGTTTTACTATTTAAATCTGACCATTATTGATGAAAAAACGGTAAATAAATCATCCTACCGCAGCACACTCATCAACGCGTTTAACAAAAACAATGAACGATTTTGCGACTTGTTTGAACCCATAAGTGAAGGAGGCATCGGACTGTCGCTACTTAACAATTCCAAAGTAAAATCGACCTATTGCGAAGTGTGCAAGTAGGCGATTGTATATCGACTTGATTTCTATTCGCACAAAGTATGGCGCGAGATAATTAGTAATCAGTCGACTAAAAAATCGACAGGTTTGACTGTGTGGTAAACTCTTCGAGCAGCCTCATGCCTTTGTAGGAGTTTCCTTTTGCATTGAGTTTCGGACTCCACACAGCAATAGCATACTTATCAGGGTGTATGGCGATAATGCCTCCCCCTACTCCACTCTTACCCGGCAGGCCGACCTTAAAGGCAAACTCTCCAGACTCGTCATAAAATCCACAGGTTTGCATCAACGCGTTTATTCTCTTGGACTGCGCCTCGTTGAGCACAGTCTTTTCACTGGGCCAAGCAGAACCGTTATGAGCCAGAAATAAAAACAAGTGGGCCAGCTCTCTGCAACTCATCTCAATAGAGCACAAATCAAAGTAGAAGTCTAAGACCGCTGCAGGAGGGTTTTCAATATTTCCTAAGGACTTGATGAAATTGCATAGCGCCACATTTCTGTATCCCGACTCTTTTTCAGACTGGGCTATTCTGGCTGAATAGGAAATGGTCTCATTGCCTGAAATATCTCTAACGAAAGCTAAAAAGTCTTCTTTCGGATTTTCTAGTGCGCTCAAGAGGATGTCTGATATCACCATGGCTCCCGCGTTGATAAAGGGATTTCTCGGAATGCCATTATCCGCTTCAAGTTGAACCAAGGAATTAAAAGGTGTACCAGAGGGCTCAACTCCAACTCTCTTCCAAATCACCTCACCTACACTGCGATAAGCCAAAGTCAAAGCCAGCACTTTGGCGATACTTTGAATTGAGAATTTCTCATTACAATGGCCTAAACCATACTCCAATTCATCAAGTGTGGAGATAAAGACCCCAAATTTACTTGCATCAACGGCCGCTAACTCAGGGATATAAGAAGCTAGTTCTCCCCTATCCTCTATCGCAGCTACTTTTTCAAAGACTTGTTCAAGAACAGTTTTAATATTCACTAGACTCTTTTTACTCATTACTTATCTAACAGCCCTCCCCTTTTCCAGCCCGTGCGTTATTGTATTGTTTAAAAAACGTTGACTGCACCGCGTAGTCTGGGCACTCCTTTTGGAAAAGATCTCAGAGAGGGCTAAAATAAACAGATATACGGATGAAATTAGACCTCGAACTCTCAGACTAGATTTTAAGCAGTAAAAGAAAGAAGAGGACAAAAATTCGATTGACTTGTTCACGCATTTAAATCACTCCTCAGTGCTACCCAATTCTAGAAATTAACATCTTGTCACTACGCATCTGAGTAAATGAATGAAACTGCTCGAAAACTATCCACTAGACAACGCACTTAGTTTAGACATTGTGAGTCTTTCTGCTTCCGCGATGTCTATTAGCAAATCGGAAGCATAGTGTATATGCGAAATATCTTCGGTTTCTCCTGCCTGGTGAAAAGCATCAGCTACCTGTTTCCATTTCAGCGCTATTTTGGCATACTCCTCATGGGCGTCAGCAAGCAAGTCTGAACTCAAGAGGCCAGCACTCTCCTTAAGAAAATCACGATATAGATTTCTAAACATTGACCCTCCGGTACCAGCGCGCTCCATAAGCATGGCCGAAGTCTGAAAATCACTCTTGATGTTGGCTGTGCTATTAAACCACTTTTTGATTTCTGTGCTTGTTTTCAGAATTCCTTTGTACGTCAGATTCTTTATTGGCGGATTGAGAAAGGTCTCAGCGTTATTTCTAATAGCTACTCTCACCGCCTGCTCAAGGTCAATAGGCGTACCCTGTTGCTCAATAGTAAATGACAGATTGTTAGAAGACATCGGGCCTTTCTCACTTCGGGCCAGCTGCAGATTATCTAGTGATGTTTTTACTAGGCCACCTTGCTGAGCAGTGTCTACTAGATAGGCGAACTTTTCGTCAAATCCATACATGGCCACATAGTGACCCGCAAAGTGGATTTTGCTGGTGAAGTACTCCAGATAGTAACAGTCCAACTTGAGTCCAACAGCGACACCCTCTTCAATTTTCTCAGCAACACGTTTCCACGCCTTCGCCTTTGAGGTTGTTTCGGTCACATCTAATCTCAAATTCAGATTGCGGCACACGTTCTCAGTCAATAAATCTGTTTTCACACGACCACCTAGAAACGGGAAGTCCATGGTTTTCATTTTCCAGAATATAAATCCTAGACCTTCACCTAAGCCAAAAATCATGGGCTCTGACAGCTCGATTCCAATCTGACTAAGCAGATTTCCGGTTGCAGTAGTTTCACAGTGCTGCCCCAAGAAAGGTTTGTAATCTTCTATTATCATTTTTCGCGTTTTAGAATCGCCAAAGCAGAGAGCATCACTTCAGACTATTCTGGCTTCGTCTTCACTTTATGATTTGAGTGATTCAACTCAATTTTTAACCGCATCTGAAAAATAAGCACAATCCTCAAGGCTTTGATTTTTACGCTGAAATAAAATAAAACACCGCTCTCTGCTTTTCCTTCTCAAGAGGCTAATCAAAGTCTACAAATCGGGCTTTTAAGTCGCTTTAAAGCAGCGCCAGAAAACTTTACAAATAAGTCTCACTTATAGAAAACCGATTAGTCTGAATTCATCGTAGATACGGACGAACACAATTTATAAACTCAAATCAAGAACAATGATTACAAAGAAAAAAATAGTTGCAGCGTGTACACTTTGCGCTTTGGCTATAGGGATTGTCTGGGCTGCTGATCACATTGACGCACCTGATGTGGCATCCACAACTTCTGATATAACTGACTACTACGCATTTCAAAGCCCGTCTGACAATGACAGAATGGTCTTTGTTGCTAATGTACAAGGACTACTTTCTCCAAGTGCCAGCGCAACAGCTGCATTTGATGAGCAAGTAATGGTCGAATTCAACATTGATAACTCAGGTGACCTCGTTGAGGATTTAGTTATTCAAGCATTCGTTGAGAATGGAGTAGTTAAAATATACGGTCCTGTTGCTCCTACTTCTACTGGCATGTCTAGTATTAAGGAAGAGTCTGGATTTATGGTCGATGCCGATGTCACTGCTTATGGTGAAAGCGCCATCATAGGTAACGCAAATAATGTACAAGTCTTTGCTGGCCCACGTGATGATCCGTTTTTCATGGACTTTGCTCAGTATGGTGAAATAATCGCAGGTAATGCTACAAGTTTCAACAACCCTGGCTCTGACACTTTTGCAGGTACAAATGTCATGTCTATCGTGGTTGAAGTGCCTAAGTCTATGCTAGGTTCAGCTGCCACACTTAATACTTGGGTAGAATCAAAGCGCAAGAACTAAGGTTCTTGTAACATGAAATCGAAACAAAATTTGAAAATAATTCAGACATGATTAATAAAAGAAACTTCAATTTACTGGCAGTATTACTACTCGCTGGTACCATGGTCTTAAGCAGTTGTAAAAAAGATGAGGAAGAGACTCCTGCCCCAACACCTACTCCTGACACATATAGTCAAGAGGATCAAATGGGACGTCCTGCCATCAACACTGTATTTGTAACGAGTGCAGATAAAGATGATTTCAACATGACTATTCCTTCTGAAATGGGAGCAGAATATCAGTCAAAATTTGAGACTCAGTTGTTGGCGCTTAATGCAGGTTATACAACTAACCTATTAGGTTTTGATGCACCTACATTTACAGGTGCTCTTGCTTCTGACGTGTTGACAGTAGCTACTTCTGGACCAACTACTTTTTATGACGGCACTAACGTGTTGACTGGAAGAGCACTTACTGATGACGTGATTACAGTAGAGCTTATCCTCATATTTGGTGGCCCAGATGCAACAGCTAACCCTGGACTAACAGATGACAATGTCAGCTCAAATGACAAGAACTTTCTGGGTGACTTCCCATATCTAGCAACACCGCACTGATAGAGGAAATAAATTACAGATGAGGTAGATAAAGAGGGTCGATGACACACGGTCGGATACTTTTAGTTGATTTAAAATCGACCCTCTTTTTTCTTTTACCAAATTCAAATTACAATGAGATTACTTTCCTTGGCACTGGGCGCGCTAGTTGTATTGTGCTCATGCAGTCAACAGAACGAACAAATAGTGGATAATCGTTATGCAACGTTTATCAAAAAATCTACCGACAGCACTGTCCAGTCAGAACTTGATTTCTGGCAAAAAAAACTAGACAGCTCACCTGAAAATAGTGTGTTCCTTAAAAAAAAGGCCGCTATTCTGTCTCAAGAATTTAGAAAAACCAACAACATAGGTTCGCTACTCGAGAGCACTGAGATACTGCGAGACTTAAACAAAAGATTTCCTGATGATGTGGCTGTGCTACATGCACTTACAAAAAACAGCATTACGCGACATGCATTTAGTGAGGCATCAGACTATGTAGAACAGGCGATAGATCTAGGAGAAAAAGAATACAGTAGTCGTCTGATGCTGGTTGACGTGCTCTTGGAAAATGGAGAGTTTGCCGAAGCCCGCTATGTACTTGAAAACCTCGGCCCGCGCAGAGGTTTTGACGAGCAAATCAGATGGGTAAAGTTATATGACGCAGAGGGAGATTTAGACACGGCAGTCGAAACCATGGAGCTTGCCCTTCAAAATGCTATAGACATGAATAAGACGAGTCTCATAGTCTGGTCATTGTCTAATCTCGGTGACATGTATGGGCACCAAGGCGAAGTTAAGAAGTCGTATGAAAGTTATCTGCGCGCCCTTGAAATAGACCCAACAGACAGTCATTCGAAAAAAGGCATTGGCTGGATTGCTTTTAGTCATGACAATGATTTCGGAAAGGCAGAATCAATATGGAAAGAACTCAGAGCGCAAACAAATGACCCTGAGTTGGACCTTCTTCTTGCCGATCTCGCTGAAATGAAAAATGAAGAGAGTGAGCGACAGAAATACACAGACACCTTTATCTCCAGAGTTGGAAAAAAGGAATATGGAAATATGTACGGCAGCTACCTCATCGGCCTTATGGATGGGGATAAACAAGACGAGGGACTGGCACTGGCCAAGGCTGACTTAGAGCAACGCAGTCACCCGATGACTTTTTGTCACTACGCTGAAGCACTGCATCAAGCAGGCCGCACTGATGAGGCGATAGAGATTTTAAATAAACATGTGCTCGGTTTTACTGAAGAGCCTGATGCATACTTTATTGCTGGCACAATATTTCATGACGCACAGCAAGTCGACCAAGCAGGAAGTCTCCTAAAAGAGGCCTTAGCTGCTTCATATGAGCTTGGCCCAAACGCTACTCGCGACATTCGAGACCGACTAAATAGCATTTAAAATTGCGAATACAGGATTACATTAACGACCGTGTGATTGTGTTCCAGACCCTTTTCTTCTTCTGACGAAAAGGGTTTTTTATTAGGTGTCTTCCGGCACGTCTCCAATAACTTGGAGCGTTTCAAGCGCGGGCGACTCACTGCCACCAACTTGTTGTATGGTCACGGCAAAGGTTTGCCCTTTGACCACATCTTTCATTTTCACCAATCTGTTACCCTTAGTTGGTGTAAATGTCCCCACATCAATAGGCTGCCCTTCATCAAGGACCCATAGTTGGTAGACCTTGTTCTTCTCAAGCTCTGCCATTTCTTGAACAGCCAGATAGACCTCACTACTTTGGGTGTTCCAGAATACTTGCACGCTCGCATCAGGAGCGTTTTCAGTACCTTTTAGTCTAATGCCCAAATAACGATAATCGCACACCACAGCCATATCTCTTGACAGGAGGTCAAGCTTCTCTTCAGAGGCGTTAAGTCTTGCGTTGAGGTCGTCTTGTCTAATTTCTTGAGACTCAATGTCCGAGGCCATTTTGTTATTCCGGTCCACATTAGACCACAGCGCTACACCAAGCCCTACAATGGCAACTATAGACGCTGCTCTCGCCCAATTAAAGCGCTTTGGAGCTTGTGAGTCATTGTCAAGTTTGACTACCGGTATCTCTTCGTTCTGATTGTTTCCCCCTGCCTCAATACTGGCCCATATATCAGCCTTGAGCGACTCAGATGGCTCAACTTGAGTTTCCAAGGCCAACTTTTCATAGGCCAATTCGATGCGCTTGAGTTCTTCTGAAATATCATCATGAACCAAGGCCATGCACTCAACTTTGCGCATTTCTTGCTCCGTGAGTCCACCCATTACGTACAACTCCAGCACCCCTGACGATATGTACTCCTTGGTGGTCATTTCAACCCTAATTTTTTTCTTATTTCAATGAGCCCCAATCGAAGTCTCGTTTTTACTGTCCCCAGCGGGATACCAAGTGCTTCAGCGGCTTGAGATTGAGTCATTCCCTTATAGTAAAGGGCCTCAAATACACGCTTCTGATCGGGAGTTAGGTTCTTTAACCACTCTTTTACTCCAATAACATCTGTATTCATAGAGCCAGACAACACTGGCTCTCTTTCAGATACGATGTCTGACAGTGAATCAGTTTTCTCAGAGTTCTTAGACGTCTTTGACTTCACTCTGTCTAAGGCGCAATTTTTACAAATTTTTGCCATCCATGTAAAGAGTCTCCCTTTACTTTCGTCAAAGCCGTCTATACCAACCCAGATCTTCACAAAGGCATCATGCACCACTTCTTCGGCAATGTTTTTTTGACCAACAATTCTGAGCGCAACACCTGTAAGGGCCGCAGAATAATTAGCATACAATATGTCAAAACCTTCCTTCTCTTTTGACTTGAGAAGTTTAATCAGTTCTTTTTGATCAATATCGCGAGGTATGTTATTGGACTTTGAGATGGGAGGTAAATATAGGTGGAATAATACTTTTTTAAGGGCTGTGATCTACTGTTAGTAAAAGAGTGGCTCATACGCATGAACCCGTAATTTCAGACAAAGACTGTTGTTCTTGAACACGCTTGATGCTTGATTCTTAATCATTTGAATCCAATAAGAGAATGTATTCATCTGCTCTCTGAATCATGTCTTGTCTTTTTTCAGGGCTCATTTTATCAAAAGTTCTGACGAGCATACCCAGACGCGGATTCTTTAAAAAGAAGTCTCGATTGACATGCATGAATCTCCAAAACAGGGCATCCCAAGTCTCTTGCCACTGCCCTTTTTTATAATTGCTCATTTTCATCACATAGTTGCTACCACTGATGTAGGGCTTTGTAGACATGAGGCCACCATCTGCAAATTGACTCATGCCATATACATTGGTCACCATCACCCAGTCGTAAGCATCTATGAATAGCTCCATGAACCAACGATACACCTCATCTGGGTCAAATTCGCAGAGTAGCATGAAATTGCCCAGCACCATTAAGCGCTCGATGTGGTGACAGTAACCAGTCTTCAGCACCTTTTTGATGACTGAATCTACTGGAACTATACCTGTCGTTCCATCATAAAATGAAGGAGGAATTTTACGGTCAAATCCCCAGAAGTTACTCGTGCGTTCTTTTCGCCCCACCGCTTCATAGACTCCGCGAATGAACTCGCGCCAACCGATAATCTGTCGCACAAATCCTTCGGTAGTATTGATGGGTACAGCTTCCTTTTTGGCATAGTCTAGCGCCTGGTTTATCAGCTCTTGAGGCGTCAGTAAACCCACATTCATGAGCGGAGAAAGCACACCGTGATGCAGAATGAACTCTTCCTTGACGATGGCATCTTCGTACGCTCCAAATTCATGAAACCGCTGTTCTAAAAACTGCTCAAACCATGCTTTGGCCGACTCTCGCTCGATGGGATACACCATGCTCTTGTCAATGGCACCCAAGTGATGAGAGAAATGTGCGTTCACATAAGACTCTGCTTCACTGTGGTACTCCGTCCAAATGGGCATGTGGATTGGCGGTGGCGTTTTTTTAGCTGGATACTTCTTTCGATTGTCGGCATCATAACTCCACTTGCCACCCTGAGGGCCGCCATCTGAAGACAACAAGATGCCTAGTCTTTCACGCTGCCCTTTGTAGAATGAAGTTTGATAGAATTTCTTTTTATCTGACCGGAAGAAGTCCTCGTTATCTTTTACTGAATTCAAGAAGAGTTTGTTTTCAGAACGAACGAGGTCAATTCCAGATTCTTCTGCGGCTTTCTCCATTCTCAAACTCAACCAATAATCCGTTGGGTCGTAATAATGAATCGCCTTGCACCCCTTGTCGGCCAACCACGGCAGCAGCACCCTAATGTCGGAATGCGACTCTATCGCATCAATATAGGTCACCGTATGTCCTTTGTCTCTCAACGCATCGGCATAGGCCTTCATGCTTGCACGATGAAAAAGAATCTTCTGCTTGTGGAAGTCGTATTGATTGAAGAATAAAAACTCCTCCACCAAAATGAGGTCACGATTAGTGCTCAAATGCTCAGTCGACTGAAAAAGTTGATGAGGAAACAGAAGGTCAATTTCTTTCATGAAGTCTTTTTATTTCTGCGGCAACGCTCGCTGCAATATTTGACTTCATCCCAATTGCGCTCCCACTTCTTTCTCCAATTAAATGGAAGCTCACAGACTAGACAGATTTTTTGAGGCAAGGGACGCTTCATGCAGACGCTGCCTTTTCTAGCTGGGGTGTCAAGATTTCTTTTTTGGCTTTCTTCCAAAATGCGAAGAAAGAAGAATGATATCCAGTTACATTGCTCAGCCAATCTCGTGGATGCTCCATGCCCTTATAATGACCATTGAGCGGATGCTCTTTGAAGTGAAACGTCATCAGTTCATTTTCCTTAGCAATCTCATCAAATTCACAAATGGCAATCTGAATGTCTTCGATATTCTTGGACAGATCGAGCATGAAGTCAAGGCTCATTTGAGATATCGGGTATTTTTCAAAGACAGATGGCTCGAGCAAGAGCAGACGATTGGCATCAACAGCTTTGTCCCATAATGGGTCGAGGTTGTACCAGTTATAGATGTAAGTGGGCAGGTCCTTGTTTAACTGAATGCTTAAGCGCGCAGGCAAAGGTGTGCGGAGCTCAAGAGCAGTCGTTTCTTTTAGTTGCGCGGGCACTTCCATGTTTGGAAAGCGGTCATAAGCCCCATCTAAAAAAGTGTTTTGCTGGGCAGAGTCCATGTAACGATTTACGTTCTGCTGATCGGCAATGTATTTTTTGCCCGCATTGCTACCAGCCACCCATTGCCAGCTCAGTGCGTTGCTCGCCCAGTCGCCATCGAGTAGATGATAATAGTGCCAGAGCGCTGGTGCATGCCAATGTGAATGTCCAAAATTGCAAGTGATGGCAGCCAGGTACATCCGCACGTGATTGTGCATGTAACCTGTGTCATACATTTCGCTTATCGCCTTGTCTATGGCCTCAATACCTGTGGATGCCTTGATAATGGCTTGCGGTACCTCATGATGATCGACCATGGTTTGAGCGCGCTTCAAGTCTTTATCTATGGCCTCGCTTTTGGCAATCCAGATCTGCTGCCAATAATCTCGCCATGCGAGTTCTTGGACAAACTTTTCAATCTTCGAGAGATCGTAACTGCGCTCCAAAAGATTGTCACGTAACATCTTGGTTGATATAACCCCACGAGAAATATATGGTGACAGGCGCGACACTGCTCCACGAATGTGATTTCGTGTACGCGCGTAATTCTTAGGGTCAAACCGATTGACCTGCTCTAAGATTTCCTGATAGTCAGTGCTAAAACTCATCGTTTAGAAATCTTGTTGTTGGAGATGCTCCGCTGTCTAGAGCATTTGAAACGGTTTATGTCTGGGTTCCGTTTTTTAACATGCTTCGAACTGACTCCAGAGTTGACTCGTTTGCGCCACAAGTTGAAACTACTCCGCTTCAATTCTCTACGCATCAATTTGATTACTTCTGACTCTGCGAGCCCAAATTGAAATTTTATTGCCTCAAAGGGCGTGCGGTCTTCCCAGGCCATCTCGATGATGCGGTCTTTCTCTCTTTCTATCAATTCAATGCGTTTCAATACACAATAAAGACAACGATTTTATAAGGGTCGCTGTTTGGAGAGCTGCAGGGTAAAAAAGAATAAGACAGGAACGCCTCTACGAAGGGAATAAGTAAATTATCTAGTAGACGATTAATTTTTCTGTTCTACTATTCTTAGAGTCATTCAGCGTAATGAAATAGACTCCTGCCGGCCAATTGGAGATATCTAAACGAGTTGTCGCTTTAGGCTTCTCAATCAATTCGATGAGCTTCCCTGAGTAGTCCAAGACTCGCAATTGAGCATCTACTGCCATACTGTGCTCAATGTTCACTGTCACAATATTCTGCGCAGGATTGGGAATCAACCTAAACGAGAACTCTTGACCGTGCTCTTCAACCGAAACAAACATTGGCGTGTAACAAACATGAAGCGTAGGATGTAAATCACTGTTGGCATGATCACTCGATGCAAAGTTCATCCTTCTATATAATGTCTCATTTGCAAGTGCTAGTTGAAAACCAAAACTGCCCATAGGGTCGTCAACCATATCTTGAACTAGCGTAGTGACATCAATACCGACATAATCCATAACTGGATTAGAAGTGGCACTGACCGTTACCCTATTCAACTCCGTCACAGTTGGCTGATTGAGCCAAGTGACTGAATCTACGTCCCAAGTTGATGTTACTCTGCTCAAATAAGAAGTGTTTGCGCCAGACAAGGAAGAGTGCTGACCTAATCCCGCACTTGTGTCATAGGCATACAGGTCAATGCTTGCACTGTCAATAATGGCATTGACTGGAATGCTGCTCAAGTCAAAACTCAGTAAACTCCGCAACGTTCCGGGAGAGCCCGAAAAAGTCTAGGCCATGGAGGGCATTTGAGGATTACTCCCGTAGTTGACACTTTGATGGCTCGCAAGGCCATGTACAAAGGTATCTCCACCTTTGTCTTTACTGGGCACGAGACTTATACACTCTGAAATTGCGTTTTTGATTTGAGCGCTATTGTCAACATTTAGGTTGCTACTTTGCCAGTCCACTGCATCACCTGATTGAGCGACTAGACAAAACGGAACGGCTATCAACAAGATAAAAAAGGAGAGTATGCGCATGGAGAGGAGATTTTTCGGGAAAATTGGTTTGCTCCAGTATTTACTAAAGATACAGATTAAAAACTTGCCTACCGCGCATCATAATGTATAAGGCGGATGTTAATGTGAACATGATGTGAGAAGGTCATGGACAACTCAGAATTCTCATCCAAGCATTTTTTTTTATAACTCTAGAAGGCCCGTAAACGAGAGCATTTTTTTTGCTTGTGCTTGGCGAGAATAGCTCAGCACAGCTTCATTTTCTACGCTTTCAGTCTTGCCCTTTGCATAGTCTTGGAAGTGACTTAATAGTTGAGTCTTCATTAATTGGAACTCCAGGTAATCAAGCATTGGAGCATGACCGCATTGAATTAAAATAGTACTCGCGTCTCCTGTCTTTGGCCCGACTGATAGCACAGGTTTAGACGTAGCCAAGTATTCAAAGAGTTTGCCTGTGAGTATAAGCTCATTGTCTTCGAGATCTGGAATAACCAGCAGAAGCACATCTGCTGAAGACATCTCTGTGATAGCTGCTTGATGCGCCACGAAACCCGACAGACTCAAATTTTTACTTGGAATGTGAGTCCGAATTGCCTCAAGAGCAACGGGGTCTTGATGACCGATAAGTCTCAGTTCAAACGCATCTGAAAAATCAGAATTAGTTTGGATTAACTCTCCGATGGCTCGCCAGAGCTGAACCACGTTTTGGCTTGGTAACAGGTTACCGACATAACTCAGGCAAAATCTACTTTTTTGATGCGCTACATGCTCTTGCGTTGCTCGTTCAAAATCGTTGGAATCAAACCCATTATAGATTACTTCGATACGCGATGCGCGGTCTTCAAATTCTCTTTTCATACCCAAGCTAACCACACTAACAAAATCGGCTCTTTTTAAAGTCTTGGTTTCAAGAGCGAGATGTTTTGCTTTTGTAGAGTTCCACATAGGCATCTGCTTATGGTAATAGATGGTGGACCATGGATCACGAAAATCAGCCAACCACTTCACATTAAATGTGTCGCTCAACTTCTGCCCTATCAAGTGGCAACTGTGCGGTGTCCCTGTAGTCACGATTAAGTCAAAACTTCCAGATTTAAGTAGTTGCTTCCCCTTGCGCAGGGCTGGTCCCCTCCACCCTTTTCGGGCATCAGGAATAAAGAGGTTTGCTCTAATCCAGATGGCCAACTTTTTAATCAGAGACTGAGAATTTTTGTAGCCACTCAGCCCCACGGAGATGTCGTTGTTTCGCTTACCCAGTAGTCTATTAAAAAGATGAAAAGGCTCTAAAGTCGATGTGCGGTGTACCTCAATATCAGGGTGCACGTCAGCGAGCAGACTCTCATCACGACTTGGGTAAGAACCGTTTTCGACTGTCAGCACTGTGACCTCCACTCCAAGGGCGACCAAGTGCGCAGACATACGGAGCCATCGCTGTACTCCTGAGCTGCTGCCTGGAGGCCAATAGTAAGTAATGATTAGAACTTTCTTTTTAGGCTTAGTCACTGTGCTCAAGTATACAATCACCTCATCCAAAAAAAAAGTAATAGTCGCGATTTACTTAGCGCACTCTTGTGAAAAAGAAAATGTCTCGGTGCTTTAGGTGGTTTCGGGTTTGTGCTCACAGTATAACTGATGAAATCGCTTGACTGATTTTCGAGGTAATAGAAAATATCTGGCTCGTTAAAGTCCCAGAATATTTGCTATAAATCTGCTGGATTCACATCATCCAAAATTCTGATGAACTCGTAGGTCATGCCGTCCAACAAATCATGATTGCCTGTAGACTGGTTGTAGAGAATCATCATTGACTCATCTGCATTCCAGGCCTGCACAGTGCTGTACATCGGCACTATGACTCCTCCAGCTCCAGCATCTGAAATCCTTCTGATTGTCGTGCCAAATGAAGGGTCAGTGATTACCTCTAAATATGCGGGCTTGGCAATTTCCTGCATTGGGTGCGGACTTAAATCATTGACGACTAAGCCTTGTGTGAGGTCTTGCGCCTGCGTGTGGAGGCTTGCAGTAAAGATGAATAGCGGTAATAGCGCACGTCTGATGTTCATGTTATTTGCTTGTGGGGTTGCTGGGCTCTTACAAGTATAAGGAATGAAATGGTTGTGAGAGGCTTTTGTTTGAGGTCTATGGTTGAGGGTGTTGGGGTTGATGGTTCCATGCGCCTGCGCCTGCGTCTCAGCGCGGGAGCGTTCGGGGCGTTCGGGGAAAACCAGCGCAAGGTTTTCAA